>NZ_MDGQ01000003.1:668059-1336118 GCF_001747105.1 Roseivirga misakiensis
CCACTCCAATTAAAAATTGCCTGTTTCTTCACTTTCTTGTTTTCACGTTAAAAGTAATCCTGATACCATCACAATGGTCTTATCAGCTTTTCTTCCTCGATATTGGTCCAACGTTCATCACGATCGGCTTTATGTCTATCAGTCCTTTTTTCATAGTCATTATCCCAATGCCGTGAAGTAGCCAGATAAACAGGGCTATCCGACAACTCTAGAGCTAACCGTTGAGCATAACTTGATTTTCCGGATCGTTGACCTCCTGTGATAAAGTAGATCATCATAGTTCTAAGGCTATGAATGAATAGTGTTCATGTTGAATAAAATGACCTGTTTGGATATTCAATGGTCTTACGTGTTGAGGGCCGTCAAGTACCAAGGTATGATACTCTCCATTCTCTCCACATTCATCGATGCCCAATCGCTGAAATTCTGTTACCAAATCACGGTTGATGACTTTACCTAAAATACTGGATGCGAGATGCGTCTGACATGAGACAACCATAGCTTCAATACCCATTTCTAACATTTCGTAAACCAGCGAAAGTCTTTCTTGCCGCCACAAAGGAAGGATTGGTTTTAGCGAAGCTGCTTCGGAGACCTTCTCCTCCCATGCGCGATGTGAGGCGATATCAATATCCCCAAAAACTGCATGATCAATGTCGTATTCAGCTTTGAGTTCTTTCAGTCTGGTAATAAACTTGGTCTCATAATCCGTCCAAGTTGAAGCGATGAATTCCATCGGAAGCTTCAGGCAAGCTGCTTGCGCATATAGTATATCTTTTGGTATACCGTGCGACCTTGAGTTTTCTCCAAACTCATTCAGCACATTGAATAATAAACGAGGTGATAAGCCTAATTCAATGGCCTTGCAGTAGGCTAAATAGCTGTCCTTTCCTCCACTCCAAGAGCAAAGAAAAGAACCGCTATTTGTTATGTTGTGCTGCTCTTTCAATTACAACTTAAGGGATACACCGAAAGTGACATTAGCTGGTCTAGTTGCAAATCCATAAACCCCTACAAAATCTTCATCAAATAGGTTATTTACTGCACCAGAAAGCACCACTCGACCATCATTTAGTTCATGAGAAATCGACAAATCAACAAGATTATAACTATCCAGTGACACTAAAAATGGCGCTGAGAATATGGCTGCCGTTCTTTCTCCAAAGTGCGTATATTTCAATCTAACATTCGTATTCTTCGCGATGGTGTACCCCACATTCAACCCGTATTTAATATCTGGAATTCTATAAAATTGAGTTTCATCTCCAAATTGGTAGCTAGCATAGTGAAGCTGGACATTTAAATCTTCTGTCACATTCCAGTCCAAATCGGTCTCAATTCCATCGATTTGTCTTTCACCATTAACATTTTGATATCCACCGCCGATAAAATTCCCCATTCCATCGAATTGGGAGACAAATTCAATCGCATTTTCTTCTGTTCGATCAAAGTATTCCACATTTAACGTAAGCTTGTCGCCTAAGTAGAGTGAAGCACCGAATTCAATTGATTGTGTCTCTTCGGCGTCCAAATTAGTATTTCCGAAACCTGATGCGAATAGCTGAAAAAGGCTCGGCGCCACAAATGCTGTAGAATAGGAGCCAAATAGCTTCAACTTATCATTCTCACTTAATTCGAATAGGTAAGATGGGTTCAAATTGTAAACAAAGTTGTTTCCATACTCACTATGATTATTCAACCTGACTCCAGCGTTTAAAGTAAATGCATCTGATAAATCAGCTGAAAGGTTTAGGTAAGGATCAAAGTTGGTAGCTTTTGGTTCTTCTGCTCCGTTTTGAAATTGAAACCGCTGATATTGGATACCTGCAATCGCTTTAATCTTATCGTTAAAGAAAAACTCGTTCGTAAAATCCGCTTGAAGGTTTTTCCCTAAGGCACTGGACGGAAAGGCGGACATAAACTCTCTTTTTACTCTATTAAAGTTCAGTTTTAGCTGTGCTCGACCACCTTCGTAGTTGTATTGTGGTTGCAAACCGTAACTCACTTGTGTAATGCTAAATGTGTTATCGGCGTCGAAAAAAGCACCACCATCATAATCTGATCTCACCCGATCATATGATAGATTAGCACCAAGTTTAAAGCTTTCCGTAAAGTCATATGTAAGTTTTGTTCTACCGGAATAGCGCTCAAATCCGTCATCGCCAAAAGTCTGGGTAGGGTCTGTATCTTCCGCCGCCGAAAAGCCTTCACTGGTTGAAAAAGCTGCTCCTGCCAAATAACTCAGTTTATCGCTTCTTCCATTGACATCTAGGTTGGTATTTCCCGTTTCAAAAGAACCAACGGTTTGCGTGAGTGTCACTTCAGGTTTAGCTGAAGTTCCCTCTTTCAGCTTTATGTTAATCACACCGGCTGCTGCACCAGTACCATAAAGTGTGCTTGCTCCTCCTTTTAGTACCTCTATGTATTCCACTGAAGCACTATTTAATAACCTAAGGTCATAATCGTTTGCTATAGATGATGGATCGTTGATCGGAAGCCCATCCACTAGAATTAGTGTTTGCCTATTTCTACCTCCTCTTAAATTATAGTCTAAGTTCGTTCCCGGTGTACCGAAAGCACCATCTATATTAATGCCTGGCAATTGATTCAATAATTCTGCAACTGTAGCACCAGGTGTTTTTCTAATGTCTTCTGCAGTCAGTTTGTAGATGACCTTTCCAGACTTTTCAATTGGCGTTACAAAACGGGTTCCCGTTACCACAACTGCTCCTAAATCTGTTGTATCCTTTTTCTCTTGTGCATAAGAAAAAAGGCTGGTACCTAACAATACACCAAGTATTGCTCCCCTCAATCTAATTTTTATCATTGTTTATTTTTAAGTAGTTAATCAGTAATTCTAATGTTATAAATGATTTATTTTCTTTCATTAATGTCCAGCAAGGGGCATCATCTCGATTGATTATCTCAATCTCAACTTCTCTTAAACCGTTCGGAAAAGCTCTTTCCAGAGCACTTTTGGTCCACTTTGTATAAATAGGGCTCCCCGTAATCGAAAACTCGTTGGTTAGCTCCTCCTCATTTCGTCTGAACCTTCCTTTCAAATAGTCAAATGACAGTTTTTCGGATCCGAAGGCGTTTTCGAGAGACTTATTTAGTATTAAGTCTTCTGGTAACCCAGTCGAAATGGATTGACCAGGCATGGCCAACCACATGTTGTCACTATGCTCTATGGCCATATCTATTTCGTGTGTGGAAATGAGTATAGTTTTACCCGTTTTCAGCGTGAGTTCTCTTAACAAATGGAAGATCTCGATGCGGTTCGGTGAATCTAAATGGGCGGTAGGCTCGTCGAGAATAATGATGTCGGTATCTTGAACCAGCGCTCTGGCAATCATCACTTTCTGTTTTTCACCATCGCTCAATTCACCGATATGTCGGTTAGTAAATTCAGCCGTCCCTGTTACTTTCAGCGACCATTGAATGAGTTTTTGATCCTCTTCATTGAGTGTTCCTAACCAACCTGTATAGGGAAATCTACCGAGAGAAACCAAAGCATAAACGGTCAGGTTTCCTGTTGCCATCCGATCGGTTAGTACCAAACTGAGTTGATGCGCAATCTGCTTTTGGTTATAAGACTGTAAATTTTTACCGTTTAGTTCAATTGTACCAGAAAGTGGTTTCTGGATTCCGGTTAGCGTTCTTATTAATGTCGATTTACCAGCTCCATTTGGCCCAAGTAGGCATGTTAATTGGCCCTGATTTAATTCTAGGCTTAAGTTGAAAAGGACTTGTTTATCCTTGTAACCGATGGTTAGCGTACTTGCTTTCAATATAGTCTTGCCGATATCCATCAAAAAGAAGACTTAAGATTCCTTCGTTTCACAATGATCCATATGACTATGGGCGAGCCGATCATAGCCGTAATGGCATTGACTGGAAGTACAGTGTTACTACCGGGGACTTGCGAAATAATGTCACAGAATAGCATCAGAATAGCACCGACTAATACACAACTTGGTATCAAAACTTTGTGATCGGAAGTATTGAGAAAGCTTCTGGTCAAGTGCGGTACCGCGATGCCCACGAAGCCGATCGGCCCGCAAAAACCTGTAATAGAACCTGCAAGTATACTCGTCACAAGTATCACCCCAATTCTCGACCGCCTAATATTCAACCCCATACTCTGGGCATAATCCTCACCTAGTAGAAGGGCGTTGAGTGTCTTCGACAATAAAAAGGTCATGAAAATTCCGAATACAACGATGATACTCAGAATGGATAGTTGATCGGCAGTAACGCCCCCAAGGCTACCAAAAGTCCAGAAAATATATTCTTGAATTTGTTCAGGGTCACTGAAATACTGCCAAATACTTACAATCGCGATGGTAATATTGGCCACCATAATCCCTACGATCAGCATCACTACATTATCCCTGATTTTGTAGGATATGGCCAGAATTGCCAAAAGTACGAGCGCTGCGCCCACGGTCGCCGCAAGTATGATGAGCCAGCTTCCACCCAAGCCCAATTGTCTGACCGTAAAGGCTGTGGTTGCGGTACCAGCGGCTAACATAACGGCCGCTACACCCAAACTTGCTCCCGCAGTAATTCCCAAAACTGAGGGTCCTGCTAAAGGGTTTCTAAAGAGGGTTTGCATTTGTAATCCTCCAACGGATAACGCCGCGCCAGCCAGTATGGCGGTAATGGTTCTTGGCAATCGAATTTTGAGAATAATTGCCTGCCAAGCTTCATTTTCTGTCGGTTGGCCCAGCAGAATTCTAGCTACTTCACTGGTTGGTATTCTCACTGAACCCAAGCCTAAATCAAGCAGAATCAATAGCACAACAACTATGATCAGAATGATCATTAACTGCCACTTTACCCCCCCGTTTTTAGGGCTGTTCATTATGGTTTCAGGTCGATTCAAATGGGTTATTTGAGGCGGTTGTAGTAGACTAGCTCGTGATCGGGTAAGAGATCCGGATGAAAAATTTTGATGTTGTCTTTCAGGACAATATGCGGTTTTACCACTGCTGATTCGTAGTAATCATTTCCGCCACCCTCAGTATATCGGCCATAGATATTGTATATGGTCCTATTCTTAAAAGCCTTGAAATCGGCATATCGTGCATCCGCTTGGAGAATTTCATCGAGCGTCTTAACGGCACCTGGCACCAACCAAAAATCAGATTTAAGTCCTTCTAGGTAAACCGTCTCGAAGTCTAATTTGAGACTTCCCGTAGACTGATCGCCCGCCCATGGGTAATTCACTTTGGCTAGGTCTAAAATGTGATAGGCAAAACTTTTACCCCCCGACACAAACCAAGAGTCGCCTTGTGCAATTCCAGTAATGGTAGATGGCCCTTTTTGAACATTACTATTAACAATTTGAAGAACCGCTTCATACTCGCTCACCATATCGGCAAACTGTTCATTGACTAGTGCTTCTTTATTCAATAGTACCGCGAGTAACTTGATCCATTCCGCCCGACCCAAAAGGTCTTTCTCTTGCCAATCGGCATTGAGTAGTACTGGCACCCCAGTATTTTCTAGTTCTTGGTAAGCTTCATTTTGAGAATTAGGGTAGCCTACACCAAGGAGTGCATCAATACCCAATGACACGGTTAATTCTGTATTGAGCATACCTGCGGGAGACAATTCTGTGATCTCGCCTGTCTCAACAAGGCTTTTTACTCGACTATTACTGATGTATTGAGCAGTTTCAACTCCTTTTAATTGATCGAAAGCATCTAACAGGTCAAACATACCCAAGTGAGTGGTAGATAATGACCCAAGACCTTGGGCAGGAATATTAACAATTCGTTCCTTAGCAAAACCATCGGGTGCTGGTGTGTCGCGTTGGACTAAAGCAAACTTTACTGTATCGATAAAGTCGTTGTAATGCCTAAACATTTGGAGTTCCTTCCAATGTTTATGATAGACAATATCGAAACCGATCGCATAGTCAATCGAAGTTTTTACTGGGAAATAGTCTTTTTGGGGATCGAAATCACTAGCTAAATCACTATTACTTTTTGGGGAAGTACAGCTTACTAAAAAAGCTAGTATTAAGACTGGAAGCCACGTCAGGGTATTATCCGCCCTGAGATGGGTAATCTCGTTTTTGTTTCTTTTCATAACGCTGGCTTTTCCTCAGAAAGCGTGTTAATTCTTAAAAACAAAGGCAGGTCTTCTGACTTCCCCGGTTTTACTGAGCCTTCCCGACAGTAATATTCACTGACAGTGGCAAATTTCAGTAAACCTTAAAAATGGGTTTACAGCAGCTGGGACTGTTCAGGACTTACACCTGATTCCCTTTTAATTTCTAAATCAACTTGACTTAGAAAACCCTTGCGTGAGCCAAAGGTAGAAAAAGTTTATGACATGGTAGTTAATTCTTGAAATGCTCCGTTTGTGGAATTATCAGAATTTGGTAGAAACTTATTAGTTTTAAGGCGTTAAATAAGCATATGAAAGCATTCATCTACTCTACACTTGTACTCGTTTTTTTAGCTACTGGAAGTATCAACGTTCATGCGCAGAAAATTACCGAACGTTATGAAAGTGGGGCAAAAAAGTATCAGGGCAAGATCAAAAAAGGGCGTAAAACTGGCAAACACGAGTTTTGGTATGAAAGTGGCCAAATTCAGAAAGAAGAGAAGTATGACAAGCGTGGTATTTTAATTCAAGTAAAAGAATGGGACGAAGATGGGAAGCTTTTAAAAGATTTTAACCCTGAAAAAGCGGTTGAAAAGCTTAGAAGTAAGCAGTTTGCCGATATGAAATGGTTTTTGGTCCGAGATGGTCTCTCTTATTACAAAACGAAGGGTAAACAGATCTATCAGCCTATAAATGGTCGTAAAAACATGATGCTTAACTATGCCACTTACACCATGAGTGGTAAGGAGGTAGATAGTTCTTTCCGTAGAAAAGAGCCAATTAATGTTCAACTCATTGGTGGGCCTTATATCAAAGGGTTCTTAATGGCCCTTTCCTATTTTGAACCAGGTGATAGTGGGTTTATTAGAATTCCTTCGGAACTGGCTTATGGCAGATTAGGTACTACTAATGTTCCTGCCAATGCAGTCCTTGTTTTCCAAGTAAGTGTTATCAGTGTCAACTAAACACTCTTTTCATGTTTGATGGTCCTGATTACAGAAAGTCCTTAGACGAGGACGTTTTTGACGAGTGGCTTGAGGCAGGCCGATCCAGCAAATTGAATTCAGAGTTTATGTTGGTGGTCTGGGACGATCAAGATCAAAATTACTATCCTGAATATGTCCGAGATAGAGCCGCTATTGAAACAAGCGGCCTTGAGTACTACGGGCAAACAAATGACATCCGCTCGGTTGTGGCCATTTATCACCTGTATTCAGAATCGAGGGTGAGCTTTGGCTAATCTGTTACCAATAACTTGAATCGAACCAATTGACCCTCCACGGGAACAACTACAACATAAATCCCTTTAACCAGCTTCGATGTATTTATCTTAAGGCCTTTTGGTGTCAAGATTATTAGCGCGCTTTCTTGTTTACCGCTCACGTTATATAACCTGACCAAACTTGGTTCTAATTCTTCTTGTATATCAATAAATACATCACGGCCTGGTTGTGCTGGATTAGGATAAAGTTTTGGAATAGAGTATTCTTTGGTATATCTCACAGATACTATTTCTGATAGATTTTCGATTCCATTAAAATCAATATCCACTAGTCTATAGAAGTTTAAGCCATCAGCAGGGTTAGGATCAACAATTGAGTACTCGTTGATTACATTGGAATTTCCTGCTCCAGCAATAGTTTGAATGATGATGAAATTTATACCATCCGTAGACCTTTCTACTCGGAATGAACCATTATTAATTTCTGCAGAAGTTGACCAGTTAATGTCGACCTGATCATCATTCAAACTTGCAGCAAATGACAGCAATGTGATTGGTAAAGCACCCAACTCACCAGAGCCTAAGGTGAAAAAGACACCATTGGATAAATCTACTTGAAAAATGACTTCTCCATCATCGTTGACTTCGAACGACTGAGATACAGTAATGGCACCTTCGCTGAAGTCTCCATCGGCATCCACTAACAAGAGAATCTCTGATTCATCATTAGTTCCAACACCTTCTGGCCCCAACAAATTACCGACATCAAAAATAATATTGACCGTTCCGATGGTACCAGTCTCGCGAACTCTCCATTCTCTATTGAGCCTAGTTCTTACTTGCGAGTTATCAAATTCTTGGTTATTGATATCATATAGAGCGGCTCCATCATGTCCCCAAACCAGTGCCGATAAGTCTGTTCCAAAAGCACTTTCGTTCAATGCGTTGCTTGACTCTAAACCATCATCGTTGTCGTCTAGACCGATAGTAACAATGGCATCTGAATTTTCACTTTTAGACTGGAGTTGGACTAAACAACTTTCGTCATCACGAACAATTCCCGCTATATTATTTTGGAAGTTAGAAAAGTCGGATGCATCCCAAGCAGTTGTCCCATCTGACAATAAATAATCGCCTTCAATTCCTTCTTGTGCATTACCATCACCATCGGTGTCATCGGATAGCGTAATACCATATTTTAAGGCTAAATAGCTCTCAATCTTCTGTCTGTCGTTTGGCGTACTCAACAATTGATTATAAACTATTACCTCAGCTATTTCTCCATTAAATTGATTCGTTCCGGTACCAATTGCACCTATTTGAAAGTTGTTTGAGGATTCTGAACCGTGGTCAGCGGTGAAATTCAAGAAGCTTTCTCCATTAACGAAAACCTCAGATCCGCTACTTGCATCCTCATTAAAAATAACGCTTGAAATAGTCGTACTTCCATTAGAGAAAAGGCCTGCAATATCACTTTCTACCCCAGTTCCATTACTGACTGCGTTATTCTCTCCAGATACGTCTTGCTGGTACCTGTCGAAGCTACCATCATTTTCTCCCCAAACGGCACCAGCATCATCTGCACTTGGTCTGTAAACAGTGATCACCGCGAGATCTGGGTTAGTACTTGCATTTATACTTAGGTCCGAAGTGTAAAAAGTACTTCCATTAAAAACATTGGTAGGGTTAAAGTTCATCGAACCAACGGTGGCGGTACCTGTCCGAATTAAAGAGACAAAATTATTGGATTGGTCAAGCCAGTTTGTACCTCCTTCATCTGCTCTCAACCATAACATAAGATTAGTATCGACCTCGCCAGGAGCACAGGTAACATTGTTAATTTCTCTCCAATCTCTTTCGCTTGTTTTATCGGAAGTGGTAACATCTGGAAATGAATTGGCAGATTGATTATTGCTGACATTGGTGGTGGAATTTAACCCAGCCACATTATCAAAAGCGTCATCCAAACCATCAGCATCAGCATCGGTTCCTAGTGGTACCACATTAGGCGCAAAATTACCATCGGTATCCCAACCTTCAATGATATCATTTAATCCGTCATTATCAGAATCGGTGTCCAAATGGTCGGGAGTTGTATCAGAAAATGCAAAGGCTCCATCTGTATTGACCGGTACCGTTGGCACGCCAGTGGTACCACCGCAAGGAGCGCAATTTATGTCAAAAGCATCATCTATACCATCTTGATCAGAATCTACTCCAATTGGAACAATAGGTGTACCTGTGGTCGCTTGGGATTCAATCACATCGACTATGCCATCTCCATCGCTATCAATATCGATTCTATCATTAAAACCATCACCATCTGTATCTGCATCGGTAAGTGCTGTTCCACCATTATCACTATCGAAAGTATCAGCCCAACCGTCAAGATCAGTATCTGTATCATCATCAACTCGTCCATCTTGATCAACATCCGTTCCTCCTGCTTCAGCTATATCAAAAATCCCATCGTTGTCTGAGTCCAGATCCAACCTATCCACAATACCATCACCGTCGGTATCGCAATCTGCCTCGGCAGTTAATACAGAAAAAGGAATAGCTGTTTTAGCTATTGTAGCAGATTCATAAGAAACAGTGAGGCTAGCCCCTACAATATTTTCATAAAAGAGTACCTCAAAGCCGTAGATTCCTGGAGTTAATGCTATGGCACCTGAAGCCTCTATGTCCCCATGATCCCCATCGTTATTGACCACTTCGGTACCATTGACAAAGAGCTTAGAACCATCGTCGCTTGAAGTAAAGAAAGTATATGTTTCGCTTGTGGAAATTTCTATAAAACCATAATACCTTATCCCATAAGTATCCGCATCTCCTGGATCTAATAATGCCTGAAGGTCGTTGACAAGAAAATCTGTAACTGTGCCAGACCCAAGGGCACTGCTGTTAGGAATATTTTCAACAGTTGGCGTAAATGTTCCATCGAAAAACTGATAGTTCAAACTATTGGTAAGGCTTGAAGGAGTAGAGGCACAATTAGCCTCGAAGATATCTAGAATACCGTCATTATCATCATCAATATCGTCTGAATCAGGGATGCCATCGAGATCGGTATCTATAATATTTTCTTCACGCCAATCTCTTTCAGCCGTACCGCTAGTGGTTTGGTTAGGGTAGTCATCGGAACTATCAGTTCCTCCAGGGGTATCATAGACATTAGTCGTACTATTCGGACCGACAACATTATCGTAACTATCATCCAACCCGTCATTGTCAGTATCATCACCAGAAGCCGTGGTGTTTGGTGATGAGTCTCCATTGGTATCCCAACCTTCTACTGCATCTACTAATCCATCATTATCAGAATTTAAGTCTAGGTAATCAGGTGTGCCATCTCCATCTGTATCAACAGGTACCGTTGGTGTTCCTCCATCATCATCATCGAACTCGTCGTCAATACCATCATTGTCATTATCATTTCCTGTAGGTAATATTGGAGATGACGTACTTGCTTGAGATTCTATAATATCGATAATACCGTCACCGTCACTGTCAATATCTACTCTATTGGGGAAGCCATCGCTATCAGAATCTGGATCACTTAAAGGACTACCACTATTGTTGATATCGAAATCATCGGCAATACCATCATTATCACCGTCAGTATCATCATCTACTCGACCATCGGTATCTAAATCTAATCCGCCGGCTTCTAGAATATCGAAAAGACCGTCATTATCAGAATCTAAATCTCTGAAGTCTTTTAGACCATCATTATCAGTATCTAGGTTTGGTAAATTTGAACTATTGCCACTAAGTGGTTCAAAAACACTTGCCAACCCATCGGGACCATTTCCTTCTATATAATTGTCTACTCGTCCATCATTATCTGCATCAAAACTACCACCACCAGCTTCTGTAATGTCCAATATTCCATCGTTGTCTGAGTCCAAGTCTAATCTGTCGACAATGCCATCCCCATCAGTATCAACATCAGCCGCTGAACAAGTAAAAGAAATAGTTAAGAAACCATCTGATCCAGCGGCACCAGCGGCACCACCTCCACCATCTGTACCAGCCGTAACTGACCCTGAGACATAAGCTGGATCAGCAGTATTCAAGAAGGAACCGCCACCGCCGGCACTACCTGCGTCGCCCGCTGCACCGCCTCCAGAATAGCCGCCGCCACCACCTGACCAAGAACCATCCGCCCCACCGCCGCCGCCAGTGAAACCAGCTCCTCCAGCTGTCGAGCCACCACCTAAAGGTGTTCCTCCAGCCACTAATGTAACACCGTCTCCAGGTGTCAAATCAGCAGCAGCACCGCCTGTCGCTCCACTTCCATTCGACGTTCCAGCAGCGTTGATACCGCCACCACCACCGCCACCACCAGCAGTTGATGACGCACCGCCACCAGATCCAGAAGTACCACCGGCTCCGGGGCCAGTTCCTGTACCTGTATCACCTGCAGTTCCTGAATTTGCTCCTAAACCAACGGCTCCACCACTATTATCGCCACCGGCTCCACCACCAACAACCATCATCAGCGTGTTATTAATGAATAAACCCGAACTACCTGCACCTCCTGCCGAATTCGAACCGGTACCTGAACTACCAGCCCCTACTACGTAGCGAATCACATCACCATCTGATACATTAAATACTGCATTCGTAATGGTAGCACCTGAGCCACCAGCAGTAGCGGATCCTCCTCCACCATCTCCACCATTAATAGAAATTGTTACCTGACCATCACCAACTACGGTATAAGTACCTGTACCTGATAACGATACATCAACTTCTAAAGAAGGAGTGCAAGGTCCACCTTCATCGATGTCTGTAATTCCATCATTGTCGTCATCGATATCAATACTATCTGGAATCCCATCAAAATCAGAATCAGTTTCTCCATCAGTTTCTCTAAAGTCAAATTCTCCATCAGAATCCTCATCTGGAAGGCTTACGTTGGATGAACAGACAAGTGCAGGTCCGCCTGCAAGAGAGATTGAAAGTATGGTAGGATCATCTTCGGCTGTCCTTGTGCCAGATGGTCCCGTAAAGATCAAAACAAGAGAATTACCGTTTGACCAACCTGGTTGACCCACAATTTCTTGAATAATAGAAGAAATATCGACAGTTCTCTGATCGCTACCAGCTTCGCCAACTGTATTCCAATCTGCAGGACTCCAACTTTCAGAAGCCATTGTTCGCGTACGGCTAGAAACATTATTAGTCGCAGTGGTAAAGGCAGCAGCATTATCGCTAAGTTGACCCTCAATGGTTATGGTGAGGGCACCAGTTGAAGTTTCATCCGTCTGGAACTGAACCGTAGCGGCGGCTATAGAAGCTCCTTGGTCAATAGTAACATTGGTAAAACGGATGCCAACAGTTTGATTATTAGATTCGTCTACTAATTCAAGGTCACTGCTTCCAAGATCTATTGATCCGTCTGTATTGTCTTCTTCTGCGTGATCGGATAGTGAAAAATCCGTAGAAGCTCCTGCAACTACACAACCGGGGTCAAAGACATCATCCAAACCATTCTCATTAGCATCCACGCCAGAATTGTCCTCATCAGCTACTCCGTTAAAATCAGCGTCATTCCCTTCTATGAAGTCGCTTTCAGTATCATTATCGGAATTTATATCAATATAATCTGGTGTGCCGTCAAAATCATTATCAAATGGTATTATCGGATTTAGGCCTGAGGAAACATCCCAAAAATCGATGATACCATCTTCATCAACGTCAGTAATAATGCTCGGGAAACCATAACCAGAAGTACTTTGTCCTTCTCTAGTGTCGTCAATTCCATCGGCATCTGAATCTATATCAATGTAATTGGGTAGTAGGGTTAATCCATTTGGAGTCTCATAAGTAGATTCATCGGTATTTGGTAATGAAAACCCAGGAACTTCTAGCGAATCGGCATAGCCATTATTATTTGCATCTACGGGATTATCTATTTGACCATCTCCATCCACGTCTGTTGAAATACCTCCTTCCCTAATATCTAAAATACCATCATTGTCGGAGTCTAGGTCTAGATAATCTGGGTAAATGTCTGCGTCTGAATTAAAAGGATCAGGTAGTACCCCATCATCAGCGACTCCCTCAATAGTGTCAACAATACCATTGGTACCAACAGCTCCCGTGAGATTACCATCGGCAGACACAAATTCCGCTCTTATTACTCCTCTATTGGCTTCGACAGCATCAGGTATTCCATCATCATCCGAGTCTCTGTCTAAATAATTTGGAATACCATCATCGTCGAAATCATCTGCCCCTTCTATATCGTCTCGTATACCGTCATTATCTGAATCCAGATCGCATTGGTCTTGTATACCATCACCATCAGAATCAATTGTTCCTTCAAAGAAATCTGGTAAGCCATCACCATCACAATCTTCAGCGGGTATAAAGTCGTTTAGCCCAAAGTCATTGTCAGTGTCAGATTCTCCAAAGTTCACCCCATCGGTAAAAACGGCAGTTTCTAAGTTATCAGTCGTTATGGCTCTTGTAGTTCCTCCCGCATCCCAAGTTGCTGGGTCAGTTGACATAAGTAAAGTACCTGTGGTGACATAATAAAACTCATAATCACCATTAACATCTGTCACTGTAGATTGAATTCTTGAATCCTCTGGATCAATCTGACCGTCATTGTTTTGATCTAAATACAAATAAACAGTTACTCCTTCGATACCACCTGCCCCATCGTCATTTAAACCATTTCTGTCCGTATCATCGAATACTGTTCCCGAGATTAAGTTCGCGTCCGCTACTAGAGCTGCCAAAGATTCGACATCCGAAGCTCCTGTAAAGGTTTGGAAATTTGAAAAGACTCCTGTTGCAATATCAATCTCGCCTAATCTGTTTTCTGAACCTCCATCTGATCCATAAAGTCGACCATCATTGCTGAACGATAAACCTTCAATATCATTTTCACTTAATGTTGAAATAATTTCAAAGACCCCCGTAGCGCTGTTCACCCTGAATAGTTGATCGCCAGTACCGCCACTATTCGTATTACCGTAAATCTCTCCTGTTGTAGGGTCTATAGCTAAATCATCTACGTCTACATTAATTCCAGGACCCGTGATTTCTAAGTAGTCTACCCCTGTACCGAATGCGTCAGCTACAAACTGTCCAGTAGTCCTATTAATCTGAAATAATAAATCTGGATCTCCACTCCTTCGTTGAACAGCCCATAGGACTAATGACTGACCATCGAGCATCAAACCATCCACATCATTCAAAGACTGTGCTCCATCTGAGCCATTCGCAGTACCTCCTCCATCAATATCTCCAATTGTTGTAAATGCGCCAGTAGACGTATTGACTGACCCAAACGTACCACCGTTTGCGGCATACAAAGTCTGTTGACCGGGAATGGGAAAATAAGCCAATGCCTCAATATTGCTGGCGGTTGGCCCAATATCTACAACAGCCCCAGTACTTCTATTAATAGAATATAAACGATTGTTACCGTCAGATACGTAATAGAATATATCAGGATTTTGTGCATCTAGAGAAAAAGAAGATAGGAATAGGATAAATAGGAATAGTGAATTACGCCATACTCTAGACGAGGCCATTGAAAGAAGGCCGATATTCATTTTTTTGTTAACAATTAAGCATAGAAGATCTTTCAACCAAAATAAGTTGATATTTCTATTCCAATATGCTTTTAACTGTTTTATCAAAACCTCTAACCCAATGGGATAATACTACAAGATATAATAGGCTATACCCTATACTTAAATAATAAATTGGTCAGGTTGAGGTTAAAGCACCATATGTATTTTACATACATATTATTGCATTTTGAAACACAAAAGTAGTAATACAAAACGAGCTTACCAAGTTATTCTCAACCACTTGTGTGTTAGGTTCAGAAGTTTCTCTTACTATGAAAGTACGCTTTCTTTATCTAGAACAATCTAAAAGAATATTGCAGAGGAAAAGACAATAAGTTAGTAGCCTCGCTAGGAATTCCTACTTCTTTGATTCCCTTACACTTACAAGTGATCTGTAAAACATACAGGTAAACAGTCTTGAAGAAACCCCTTAATGGTCTAGGAAAATAATAGCCGTATCCAGAAAAAGAAAAAATGAACTAAGACGCATTTCATCATGATCATTTCCAAAATCATACTCCTATTAAGAATAAGTAGCTTCGACGGTCGGGTTAAACTGTTGTAGACATAATTACTTGTTATATTCCTAGGCAAACACTGTGGGAACAAACATCAAGGTATCTTTCTCGATACCCCATAAGAGGTAGTTCATTATGAGAGACCATTCAATTACTTTTAAATACATTAAGAACAGGGTTCGTGAGTACTCCAAAGACGAAATGCTAGGTTTTTGTCTCAACCTACTCGAACAGAAGAAAAAAGAAGTTTTTCCTGTTTGGTTTGTCTTCACTTTAATGAAGTGGACCATTATATATGGCGGCCAGAACTATCCAAGTAAGAAGCTCACACCTGAGAAATTTTCAAGGCTTTTTAACAAAGTACAAGACTTTAATACGCAGCACGTTTCAAGCTTTTTGAAAAGTAAACAAATACACAAGGCCTTTCAAATCCTCTACAATCAACAGTTCTACCTCCAGAAAACAGTCTATACAGAGATTCTTGCGACTCAATTAAAGCTTTTTGTAAGTATCACGGGCAAATACGACATTGACAAATCGTTTAAGCAAAAGACTGGACTCTCAGTTCGCGATTTTCTATTCATCGAACAGATAATATTCATTTATATCAATATTGAGAAACTAGGGGATAAGCAATTATACTTTGATGGGAAATTAGAAGATCACTTTTTACAGTTAGTTGCAGAAATTACTGATAGGAACAAGGTGAAACACTTTCTAAATTTATTGACCCTATGCCCATCCAACGCAGAAAAAAGTATTTCGGGCTTCAAGCACAAAATTCGAAATGAGGATTTGCAAACCATGGAGATGTCATTTTTCACAATGTTCCCATTCATGTGGTATCGAGGGGAAACCCATCTTGTAGATAAGTCTGTGTTCTATCATACTGCAAATTATTATATCTATGACTTTCTGAAGGCTAATGACGAAAAGTTCACTACGGAATTTGGTGATAGGCTTGAAAAGTATGTCGAGCTTGGATTAAGAGAAATGCAGGCCTTATACAAGACAGAATCAGATATCAAGAAAATCCTCCAGCCACAATCCAAACTTGTTGATTTTTATGTTGAAGAAGAGAATATTCTAATTGAATGCAAAGCAACAGAGCTTCAAGCTTACTCATTTGTAAACCCCACTGATGAACTCCTATATAACTCTTTGAAATCATCAATCCTAAAAGCATATTTTGAGCAAATTTTAACTGTAGCAAGCCAATTAAATAACTCGAAAGAAAAATGGGGTATAATTTTAACCTATAAGGAGCTCTTCTGGAGCCACTTCATAGAACTTCATAGAATAACGAAAGAGAACTATAACGATAAAGGAGAAAACTCGTCCGTTCCACCTGAGAATGTATTTATCGTCGATTTGAATTCATGGGATAGAATAGTCGAGATAGTCAAAAGTGGCAAGGCGACAATGTCTGAAATTCTCAAATCCGCAAAAAATGACAACTCGAATTCCAATACATCAAAAATGCTGTTCAGGATGCATTTGGATCAATACAATATTGAAAAGCTTGATTTGACTTTTTTAAGAAAGGAAATAGAAGAATTCGATATTAAGAACACTTCGCAAAATAATTAGCAAACTTAACTCTGAGCGACTTTCAGTTAGAAACAGTAAGTCGAATAGGTTATAATTACTAAGGTTTTCGCAGTATTATTCGGCAATCCTCTTTTTTAACAACTGCATAAAAGACGAATTTCTCGCTTCTGCATCACTAATGAGAGCATCATAGTTAAGAACGAATAGTTTGATTGGGATTTTATTAAATCTGTTATCGATATCCGGAATAATAAACTCTTCTCCGTAAAGCATTTTCCCTTTTGAGTACAAAGGAATATATCCATCCTCAAGCAATGACCTCTCAAACTCGGTATCAATCTCAGCTATCCCATAATACCAAATTCTTTGGATTTTATCTGCATACTTGTCATTCAGAACCCGAGCACGTTGCTTCAATTGACTCACTACCTCCTCTTGTTTGGCTAAATTAATTCCCTGTTTCTTAAGCTCAATAATAACTACGTCAACCTTCTCAGCCTCCTCAGGGTTATCCGAAAATATAATTGCAATATCTGGACGTGTCCCATCCGAATTGACATTACCTTCATTCCCTGCAATTTCCCTTAACAACTCATCCATTCGTCTTTCACTTAATACAGAGGAGTATGTCATAAACTTGTCATCAAAGACCCAAATGTTATTCTTAAAAAATGTTTCTATATCACCATCATTATGATCATAACTGCCTTTGGGAATGATAACATCATGTATGTCATCTTCATTTGCACTCGCAGTTGCTTCTTTCAGACGTTTTAAAGAAAAATCTCGATAAAGAATATACTCCATAAGAAGCCGTGAGGATACCTCAAGAGATTTTTCATACTGCTCATCATCAAGGTGGGTCGCTTCAAGTATCTTCTTCTGATCTTGAAAAAAACGCATTTGAGCTGCCTCTAGACTCATTGCTTTATCAGCTATACCTATGGACTCATCTTTGAAATACCCAAATAGATGTGGGTACTTACTTTCTAGGCTACTCTTAAGTTGCTCATTTCTCTCTGAAATCTCAGGAATATGCTCTTTCAATAGATCGCCTACATGCTTTTTAAAAACATTTTTTAATTGTTTTATGGTGAACTCAGGCAAGTCAAGTTGTTGCCTGGATGGATCTACTCTACCAGTGAGGTAATCAGAAATTAACAAAAAGATAAGCTCGTATCCTTCCGGCAAGGAATCCCCTCCCGGTATTTTCATTTCTACAGTTCTGTTGTCCACGCAGACTGCAATAATACTCATGCTTTCTTCAGCTATTTGCTCCTTTTTTTCTATCGAATAGTACAAATGAAACTCATCTATCAATGAAAGAGTGTTATCATGAAATGAACTCACTTGAAGAGTAGGCAAATCGCTCAATTTGATCGACTGAAAATCTGGGATATAATGATAACCTGGTTTGGGTGAAGTGGTTTCAAGCGAAATAGAAATTACAAGTTCTTTATTGGCTAGTTTCTTTTGATATAGTAAAGGGAAAAAATGTAGCAAAATAGACCTTTTTAAGGCTAGAGGTCTCAGGTAGTTGTATGCCTTGATTTTATCCTTCTTATAACCTGAGAATTTCAATACCGAACCTGACTGCGTCTCAGCGGTCTTTTCGATTTGAGAGTCCCCATCGAAAGAGCGGTCAAACCTGAATGATCTTTTCTTTCCATCATAGTAGCTCTCAACATCTATAGTGCTGAAGTACTTCAAAAATACTAAACGACCAACACCTTTATGGTCTTTCTCCTCCGTTTCGAGTAGTTTTTTGAACTTGTTAAAATTATCTTCCCTAAAACCTTCACCATTGTCACTTATTTCTACGGAAAACTGATTTATGTCCTGCAAGTCATTTGCCTTAATCTTTAAGTCTATTTTAGTACTCCCGGCATCCATTGCATTGGCAATAGCTTCAAAATACACCAACTCAAGAGATGGGTTTGGGAAGAAAAGATCTGCTGCTTTTGAAATATTTACGTCCATTTATGTGCTCATTTCTTAGTTTAAATCAACTCAAAAATAAAGTACGCTAGCGAGTGATCCCTTTTGAAATAAATCATAACAGGTAACCGTTCTCATGGTCTTTATTCTTGAAACAGGGCAGTATCAGCTGTCTTTCCGAAATCTAAAAGGAAATATGCAATAATGATTTGATATGTACAGGAAAGTTTTCCATGAACCGAATCACTTCATAAATTCAACAGAGGGTTCGAGTTATGAGAAATAAGGAGATTAAGAAGTATATATCCTGGCTAAATGAGAAAAAGAATCAAGATTTGATCTTTACACGTCAAATAAGCTCTACGGTGGACGAAGGAATTGTATGGCCAAACAATCCAGGTGATGGTGTTGTTGCGAACTTTGATCGACACCATTTTTTCTTTATTAAAAATGAAAAAGACATTTATGTAGGCGCCATTTTGGATATGGGTACAGATCTCCATTGGTACATGCTCAAAGAATACCGCAAAAAGGGGTATTTAACAAATGCACTTAGAGTGACCATTCTGCCTTATTTATTTCTGGAAAGAGAAGAGCAAAGAATATCTATCAGTGAAGGAATTGGGCCTGTAAACCATCAAAACTCTAAAAGTGTCGCAACTAAGTTAGGCTTCAGACCCATGTACGAAACTGGAAGCCAATTTGTCTTGACCAAAGAGGAGTTTATTATAGACAGGCTATTGATTGAGGAAGAGGATAACCTTATGAGTGATGAGCGATGTGAACTTCTCAAATCCAGAGTAAATCAGGCATACCGAATTCTGTTGAAAGTCAGTGATGAACTAACTATCAGATATCTGGATGATGGAAACCTCAGCGACTTAGCAAAATCTGTTAGATCATATATGGCCAAAGTTGACCAAATTCATTGGATGGTTAAGCGCGAAGAAGGTCTCAACCCCTAAAAAGTTCAAAAGCATGAATACAGCTAACCTTGCATATCCATGAGTATGGCTATCAATACTAAGATTGAAAATAAACCATAGGTCAATGTGCATCAATGTATCTTTTCGGTCCTAGGTTGAAAAAGAAATCCAACTTGGTTTTTCGCAATTAGACAGAATTCCTGCAAAGAGTCAGTCTTTTCATTTAGGTTCCTGTTAGGAAAAGAGTCTTGATGTTACCTCAAACAGCAAAATTCATCGTAAGTTCATAACTTAGTTCAGCTGATAATACACACAATGGAGAGAAAAAAGAAAGGTGCATGGCTCATACACCATGCAAAAAAAATTCAACAAGCTGAAGGTGTTGGAAATTTTGAAGATGTCCTAATTGGAGGGAAAGCTGGAATCTTGTTATCGGCCCTATCACAGGATAACGAAACGGTCGTATCAAAGGACAAAGTTCATATTATTTCCAAACTCTCAAATGTTCAAACCAAAGTCGAACTTCCATTCTATTTAGAAAAGTTCGAGAATCTTGGTTACATAAAAAGAAGTCAATCCGGAGATATTGCTGTCTTAGGGGTTACTAATGAAAGCATGTTAAATGTGGCTGCAGATGTCTTCGAGTCTGAGTTGGGAGCTGACAACTATCAATCTGCATCCATAGCGATGAGTGACCTAGTGTCTGAAACTCCCATGAAAGAAGCCCTACTTCAAGAGAAAATTGGTGACACCTTCAAGATAGATAAGAAACAAGTAAGCAGGCTGTTTATTGAAGGAGAGTCGATTGGCTTGATAGATGCAGAATCTCTTGATCCTCAAAACAAGGTTATTTTCAATGGAAATCTTTTCAGAAGAGAAGATATTAAGAAGACAGATGCTGTTTTAAGTTCATTATCAACTAACGAGAGTAAAAAAATATTAGAAATAAATCATCTATTGGACAAAGAGGGTTGTGTTTCCTTACACAAAGCAATCGAAATTTGTGGGAAAATTCTCGTTCAAAAAGTACAGAGTGTCGGAATGTTTGACATTAACGCAGTAAGTAACAGTAGCGAGAAGGTTGAGTTTTTAACAAGACCATCAGCATTCTCAATGTTCGGTGACCCATTTGAAGATGACGCCCTGGATCATGCAAAAGCCCTTGTTTCGTCTCTTACTTACGGAATGAAGATTAGTTCAGACAAGAGGGGAAGGATTACAATGATCGGAGCACTTTTACAGAGACTTATTGATGGTCATTCAGTTGGACCTGCCCCTGCAATAGGACAGGATTACAAGTATCTCGAATCTAAAGGTGTTGTGAAGATAACACAGACAAGTCAAACTCACTTTTCTATGGTACTTTTGAAAAAAGAGGTGGGTAGAATTGCCAAATCTGTACTAGAGAAAGGTGAGGCTTACGAAACAGCAATTTCAAAGTTCTTCGGCTCAAGTGTGACTGCATATACAGAACCAGAAATAGCCAGAACAAAATTAAGAAAAGGACCGGACCGAAGAGTCATTGACGATATGATTGAAGCACTAAGAACTTATGACTGATAAATCACTAAATAAAGGATATAAGACTGAGGAACTTCTAAGAAGTTATTTTCAGGAGATTGGTTATTACGTCGTTAGAGGATGTATTTTTTGGTTTAAAGAAAAAAATGTAACCGATGTTGATCTATGGCTTTACAATCGTCCAAGTGTATTGGAAAGAAAACGAATTATTGTTGATTCAAAGAGGGGTGCATCTCCAAAAGCTTTACAAAGAATTTTATGGACCCTTGGAATGAAGGAAATCTTGGGTGCTGACGACTGTATAGTCGCAACTAATGATAGAAGTCGTGATATCAAAGATTTTGGAGAACTACATCAAGTTGGAGTTTTAGATGGCTCTTTTATACAGAGACTCAAACTTGACCCAACTCGGTTTACTGAGGAAGAATTTCTGAAGCTGACCAATAATCAATCAGAAATCAAACAACCTGACAACTGGAATAGAAGATATCAAAATTCAAAAAGTCGCCTTTTATCCAAACTCAATTTTTCTGGATGTATTCAATGCCTCAATGACATTAAATACTTTTTAGAGCAAGTGGTTCATAATCCAAGTGAGCGAGAAAAAGCATTGAGACTATCCTATGCAATCACTTCACACTTTCTGATAATAGTCGACTTCATTTTGAAGAATCTGCCTTTTCTTGACAAAGAGGAAAAAAGTCAAAGGCTAATTAATGGGCTTAGATATGGAACAAAAGGAAAAGACTTTATGGAATTGACTTTAAAGATTTCTAAAGGAGATACAGGGACACGAAAGTGGCTTGACCAAAGTCTAAAAGATATACCTGTCAAAGATCTTGCTGACTTTTTACTGAGGCCCGAAATTTCAAAATCCTTGTTTCAGCAAGCGGTCGATCTCGAATCATTGGCTTATTCCAAACATTTAGTAGGTCTAAAGGATATGGAAATACTTCCACTAAGTACTCTTTATGTGCTGGCAGATTACTTCGGTATTAAAAGAGTTGACTTTAAAGAAAGTGCCTCATCTGTTCTAACATAGAGACTCAAAGACACATTCTTAAAAATCGTGTGCAGACGACCACTCAAATATGATCATTTATGAAGGTCATAATGGTCTAAAGTAGCAGCCGATTGAATTGGCATAATCTTAGCGTACGTCCTCCCGAACATAACCGAACACATTCGCGAACGATGGCCGAACCAAAAGCTAGAACCCTTATTCAACAGCTCGGATTCTTTGATAAAGACTTAAAGACGAGTAGCCATGATGAAATCATGATATGGCTTCAAGAAAACGCACATTCTGCTATTAACCGATTATTCTACACCCCCTGGTCTGACGGATATCTGGATCTACTAATAAGACAGACCAAACAACAGTTAAAAGATTGTATTCCCGAACTCGAAAAGCGTATGAGCTCTAAAAAACGAACGGAAGCAGACTATGAGTTACTTGGGGAATTAAAAAAGTGGAATGGCTTAAAGGAACAACTTGAGAGAAAACCTTTCCAAATACAAAAAATAGAATGGGAGAAAGCCATTGATCAGCTAGGCCACAACTCTAAAAAGTTCACTATTGGATTTATTGACATGGCAATCACGTACAGCTATCAGGACATTTGGATAAATGGAATACCTTACAATCGGAATGATCAATTTGACATATCAAATTACTCAATACCCCAGTGGGCAACCGATCTATCAACAGAGACTATCTATGTAGAAGTAAAAACCAAAATACCATCGGCCGGAGAGCTAATGCGTCAATTAAATCTTTACAGAAACTACCGACCAGGCACATATGTAGTTGTATCCCCAGATAAAAGGTTCAAGGATATCCTATCAAATCAAGGCATTAGCTTTCTAGCTCCTTTTACATAGTAATTTTCAACTCTTGTCATAAGTCAACTAATGGCCTTGAAAAAATCAAGAAGTTTCAATTGGAGCCTTTAAACACAATTAGAAGGTTACAGTATGTTAAACCTTGGTTTTTAGATGATTTCAGGGTAACTCTGGTGCGGCTTAGGTGCGGTAAAAAGCATATAACGGATGAGAATCTATAAATTATTTCACAGTATGATCAATAAATATTAGAATCAGAGGATCTGTCTATTGTTTATGATGTTCAAGAACCCAAGAATTAGCATTGCAAACGCAACATAATTGGCGTTCGCTATCCTCAAACACTAAAAGCAAACTCAAGCTCAACCCCAATATATAATTAGGCAATAAAGTCTGTGATTTCAATGGTGAACCCTATACTATTCATCGATGAATTAACGGTACTTTCAGCGTAAAAGCCAGTAAATGACTACATAGAGCCAATGGAATAGTCAGGCATTCACAAAAAAAATTATTGCAAACGCAAACTAAACGGAAAGCGAACGCCGTATACATGGCGTTTTCAATCCTCTAAACGTAAAAGCAAACGGTAACCAAACGCCTATAAAGTATTAGACAATAAAATCAATGCTTTCAATGGTAAACTCTCTCCCATTCATCGGTGAATCAACTGTGCCTTCAGCATAATATCCAGTAAATGGCTACCTAGAGCGAATAGAATAGTAAGGTATTCACGAAAAAACTGTTGTTGCAAACGCAAACTAAACGGAAAACGAACGAGTATCCATATTTTTTGTAATGCTCTACACGCTAAAAGCAAACGGTAACCAAACACCCAAACAGAATTAGATATTAAAGCCATTGCTTTCAATGGTGAACCCTCTCCCTTTCACCGGTTATTTGTTGGTACTTTCATCGTTTTAATTGGTAAAACGAGTATGTAGAACATTCAAGAATTTATGTAAGAATGGTTCATTCAAACAGGAAGTAAACTTCAGTATATTCTACAATCTCAATCACTGGAAAGAATGCGCAACACAATATGAAGATTCTGATGTCAGGCCATAAAAAGTTCAAGCAGAAAAGTAGTGAGTAATAATAATTCAAAATAAAATCGATCAGTTTTGTATATTCACAATAGGAAAAACCATAAATCAAAATTGAAAATCAATATAACTAAATGAATTTTGTCGAAATATATAAAGTATTAGTAGCCATAGATTCAAATATTGTTGAGGAAAGCCGTAAGAAAATAATAGACTATATAGCATCAATATTAACCGACTTACGTGCTGATGTTAATCATAAAGACGAGTTTTTATTTAAGATGGAGGGGCTTACCGTTCCTCTAGACTCTTCTGCACTACAGAGCAAATTATTAGTCTATATATCTTCTCAAACATTAGATCCTGTTGCAACTTCATTGATTTTACGAAGAGAAAGAGGCACGTTCATAATCCCTTTTAGTGAAGAAAATGTTAAAACTAACCCTTCAGAATTTTATCCTTCTGAACTAAGAAATAAACGGGCTGTGGAAATATCAAGGACCAATATAATGATGAAATCCAATGGTATTATTCAAACTTCACCTCATCTCAATAGGGATTTAGGTAATTTTATTATGAGAAATATAATACCTGCTTCATCTTTTCCGTCTGGTGACAAAAACTTGACATTGACAATAGATCCAGAATTGGTTTCCAGAGATGAAACTTTAGAATTGATTCATACGCTTAACAAAATCTATCAATCCATTGGCGGAGATGCGTTAATCATTAGAGAAGGAAGAGTCACTTCCAGTCAAATTGTTGAACAACCTGTTATGGACGAGTAGAAATGGGAGGTTCTGAGAAAAAGGAGTTTATCCAGTTTGATATTACAGGTAAAAATGAGGCACTTTGGCATAGCCTTTCAAAGCGACTTGAGACTATTGTACAAGACATTGTGGCAAAAGTCTCCAATAACAGTGCGAGCCCGGCTATAACAAAAGAAATCCTTGCATTGGGCGTAGATTTTGTGAAAGCAAAGGCCCAAAAACCTACACTAGAAAATGAAAAGTTAAAGGCTGAAATTACTGAACGGTATAGCCAAGTTCATAAGAACATGGCTGAAACAGAATTGCATACGGAAGAAGCCTTATCTAAAAAGATTGATAACTTGGAGAAAATGATACGCTTGATGTTTCTCCTGAAAGGCGGGCCCACACATTTCTTACAAGATAATAACGAAGCAAACTTGCTATTTGGAGTGGATCTAAATCAACTCACGGACAAACGTCCTGACTATTCTGATGAAGATCCACACACTAGTGAAGGTAAAGACTAACTAGCAGGGGTAAGGATCCAAGATAACTTTACGGATGGATTAGCTTTGCTTTACGATTATTAGAAACGCCACCAAGTTTTAAAATAATGTAGTCCGAACTTGGCGAAAAACTAGTATAACAAAGAGCCATTGCTTTCAATGGTAAACTCTCTACCATTCATCGGTGAATCAACGGTGCCTTCAGCATAATAACCAGTAAATGGCTACCTAGAGCGAATGGAATAGTCAGCCATTCACGAAAAAACGGTTGTTGCAAACGCAAACTAAACGGAAAACGAACGCCGTATACATATCTTTTGCAATGCTCTACACGCTAAAAGCAAACCGTAACAAAACACCCAAACGGAATTAGATAATAAAGCCATTGCTTTCAATGGTGAACCCTCTCCCTTTCACCGGTTATTTGTTGGTACTTTCATCGTTTTAATTGGTAGAACGACTATATAGAACATTCAGGAATTCACGTAACCACGGTTCTTTCAAACGGAAGTCAAACAGATCTTTCCTAGCGTTAGTTATCCCTAGAGGCTAGAAGCAAACGGAAAACACAATAGGTAGATCGTCATTATTAATGTATTATTTAGCTTCACACTTATGCTCCTTAAGAAAGGAACAATCAAATAAACTTGATAATGATAAAACAAAAAAGCCGTTGTCTTGACAACGGCTTAGATAACATAAGAATAGAATCCCTTTATTCCAATGTCTCCAATAATCCATTTAAGGACTTCTCTTTAGGCTTACTCAAGCCTACCGCGACTGCCGTACCGACTGCCAGGAGCAAAACGCCACCTACAATTAAACTTGTATTGGTGCCTTCATATTTAGTATTAACATTCATCTGTGAATTTTTCATTTGATTTTGTGCAGCCAGGTTCTGAAACTTTAATTGCTCAAGTTTAAAAGCCGCTTCATTATTCTGACCTACTATTTGTTGTTGTAAAAGAAGGTTATTCCTATCCCTCTCTGCCTGCTTCTTAGCCTGACTACCTCCAATCAGGTTGGTGATCGTGCTGAAGCCTCCGGTTATCCACTCAGGAGCTAGCCCTAGCCCCTGATCAGCATGATTTTGATCAACTGGATACATGGTTCAATATTTTTTTGGAGAAAACTCCTCCTCTAATATACCATCGAGGCTTTCTTCCTCCACTTGCTCCTCATCAATCTCTTGATCGAACTCATTGATCTCCAAAGCCTCTTCTATATATAGCACATCGTTTTCATCAAAGTTCAATTTGATGGTATCTCCTTCTTCTTTGTCAAGAACCAATTGCTCTAAGTGCTCAATCAAACCCTCAATGCGATTCCAGATAAACAGTTTTTGGAAGACTTCTGAATCATGTTGACAAATAGCTTCTGATCTTGATAATAAAGTTTTAAGTTTCTTAATGTAAAGAATCACTTCTCCATATTGCCACTTGAAACCTTGACTATGGTTCTTAAGAAAGGTCAAGAGTTTTTTGAATGTGATAAGGAGCGATCTCTTTTCCTTGAGTTCAGATTCTTCCTTTTCCCTTTTAAAAAGGTCTAACTCCTCTCTTTTTAATCCATTGAATTCCTTAATTGCATCAAGTAAACCTTTAGCTAGCTCTGGATCGTCTTGTAACTCTCCCAGCCCTTTTTCTATGTTGTACTCATAGTACCATACTTCCGACAAGGATTCCTCTAACCCCAATTGATTAGCAACAGTCTTATTGTCCCAACCTTCATCAAAGAGCTCGATAGCCCTTTGTTTTGCATTAAATTGTTCTTTCATACTTTAATTTTTTTAATGTCGGAACAAGGTAAGTGGTGGTGGAAGCTTGAAATTGAGTTACCGTGAATTATCAGGAAATAAGATGAATTAATGTGAATTACGATTGTAAAAGTCATTGGGAACACCCAATTGATCAGCTATCCTCATAATTTGGCCTGTCGTGAAGGTTCGCTTTTTCAATAAATTAAAGTTCAGTTCAGTCTGAATCTCTTTAAGTTCTTGGCGTAGCTTATTGAGTGACCAACCATAATATTCAGCCAATTGAGATTTATTGGTGACTTTATGAAGTTCTGGATCACTTAGATGATCACTGCCTATTCTCTGGGGCTGGAAACCCCTAAGCTGAGGGTCAAGAGGTTTCATTTATAGTATAATGGATTGGTAAACCTACAACTCAGGTATAATGTCCCGTCACAAAATCTATTTTTGACCCATAAACAATTGATAACAAGCATATTACGATTAATATTATCGGGACATAAATGGGACATTTCAATATCCAAACGCCTTATTATCAAGTGCTTAAAGGCATATCGATTGGGACACTTTTTGTCGCGCTTCCGGGACAAAAAGTGTCCCGTTTTTAAAGTCTTTATAACATTGATTATCAAATAGATATAAATATCAATGTCCCATTTATGTCCCGAATTTATATTCATTATACTATTGATTATCAGTCAGTTACAATATAAAAAAGTCCTTAGATCGGGACATCATTTTGTAACTGCATTAAAAATCTTTGGATAGTCTTTTATCATCTTTTTAATCGTTCTCTCTGCCAATTTTTTTCGTGAAGCAGCAGTTGATGAATTTTTGCTGAACTCAAGGTCACCGATTTTTTGAAAGCTGAAACCAGCCTTAGAATAGCTGGCGAACCTCAACACATCAACAGGAGCAGTAACTGAATTGGAAACCCTCTCACTAACATTAATTGCGCTTTCAAAGAAGTATTCTGACAATTCGATTGCCCTTTCCATTGTTGAGCCCTCAACCTCCTCTAATACACCAAACCTTAAACCTGGTGTGTAGCTTATATCTGCAAGGTGAAGTAATGCACTGAAGCGAAGACAATACTCCTTAATCTTCCCATGAATGCCCGCTTGTATTTCTTTGTCAGAAGAGTCTTGAAGCCTATTGACCATTCTCTGTTTGTTCCTAGACCATTGACTGTAAATCCTTACAGCTGAACTGGAGAGTTTAACTTTCTTACTGTACTCATCAACATCAGAACCAACCTCTAATTCATCAAGTAAACGATTAATTGAAGATTTATGAATTGATTCAAACTCTTCAGGCATATCAAATTCAAGGTTAACCTCTGCAATTTTAATCACCTCAGGAACCGCAAAGAGTAACCGAAAGACGAACCCAGTCTTATCTCTATCATTCTTGAATATCTTATGGAGAACAGAAGGTTGAATACCTCCAAAAACGTTAACAAAGGGTCTTGAAAGATGAAATTTTTGATTTCGAGCTCTTATGGCAGTATAGGCCTTACAATTCCAAGCTGACATCCAGAATTGTTCATCTGTACCTTCTTTTCTTGAAAGTTGATTCATCCCGTTAATCCACTCCAAAATTTCATCTGCATCCTTGAGAATTCCCTTTGGGTTTGATGGCATAACATATCGTATTAGTGTCTGAACATGAGAGTCTCGGTAGATTAACTGCTTTAAGTCGGGAGTATCTGCCTCAGAACTTTCTGAATCTAGATTTTCTGTTTTCCAGGCATCATCATATTCCTTTTGCCTATCTAAATGCGGCTTGAAGACTTGATTCATAACAAGTGATTTCCCTGACGAACTAATACCTTCTAGACATGCCCAAATTGGCAAGAAAATTTTACCAATTTTTTGAATTTCAACATGATACCCAGTACCAATTGCAGTGCTGTAAGCACATAACAGCCCTAAGCCTATATAAGATCTTGGAAGATCATATTCCTTGTGAAGGGCATCTAAGTAAGGCTTGATTTTATCATTAAAAACATGGAGCGGAAAAGGTTTTTTAAGATTTCGGGATTCTAGCTCCTCTCTCAATTCGTCTTCACTAGCTGTAGCTAACTTTCTATTCTCGGAGAGGAATTGTTCAAAATCTGGAAGGTCCTGATTATTCATCTAATGCTCGATTTAAATGATCAACTGTTTGATTTAGTTCTGTTATCAGTGAGCCGACCCTCTGATCACTTGGGATCTCCAGGTTACATAATTCTCTAAGCAGACACCTCAGTTTATTTGCGCTTTTTATCTCACGAATCTTCTCGGGTAAAGAATTTAATAGATCAACTACACTTGTAGGAATTTTTGATTCGAAATGCCGCTCCAAGTAATTTCTTATTGAATCGGTGAGATCAAAAAGGTCTCGATCATAATCACGAACCATTTGACCCATTGACTTAAACAGCGAACCAACTTGAAAGTCTTGTTCACTAATAGCTTTAGCTTCCTCAATTGACAAGACACTGGATAACTTCTCTCTTATGTCTAACTCTAAAAGTTGTAAAGAGTAATACTCAATATTGTCACTTACTACGAA
This sequence comes from Roseivirga misakiensis, assembly GCF_001747105.1. Taxonomy (NCBI): domain Bacteria; kingdom Pseudomonadati; phylum Bacteroidota; class Cytophagia; order Cytophagales; family Roseivirgaceae; genus Roseivirga; species Roseivirga misakiensis. The sequence goes on from NZ_MDGQ01000003.1 coordinate 697,915, forward strand.
ATTTGTCAGGCTTGAAAGATAGCGGTGATATGTCCGCTCTCCCTTTTTCAATAAAAAGCTCGCAACTGATATGGTATCAATAGGCTCTGTTGGATAGAGTTGCTCCATTGCCTTCCATATTGCTTGGTGATTATACTCTCGATTCACTGAAAAGTTCTTAGTGGATAGAATGTGATTTACCCTACCAAACTTTTTTTCCAAAGCCATACCAAGTACTGTACTCTCTAAAAGCAGGCGATCAATCATAAGATGTGTTGATTAAAAAAAGGGGCTGTGTGCCCCTAGGCTTCAAATTGAAATTCTACTCTTAATGAATTCAATTTCGTTCAGGTCTCTGGGAATTCGATCCAAAAGCTTGACATAAGATCCATCTGCTCTTTTTGAGATAAGATGGAAATTAGTGTACTTCCAAATTAGTCCATCTGCATCTTCCGTGTCAGCTCCTCCATGTAGTAGAGCGTGCCTCCTAAACTCTTCAATACTAAAAGAAAAAGGCGCGTTGTTATAGACATCTACATCATTTTGCTCGAAAGTATACTTATCAAAACCTTCAAACTCTCTGTCAGATCTATCCAGTTTTTCACGTTGCTCTCTAAGCAATGATTTATACAAAAAGACTTCTAACTTTTGATTAATTATTTCATTCATTTGGTTGTGAATGATAGCATCTTTCTCCTTCAATTCTGCTCGGCTTTGACCAATGAATTTTAGTACTTCGGCTTTAAACTTCCAGTAAGCGTCATGCGCTGCATCACTGTCTACTTTTAGTGTTTTCCAAAAAACGCCGTTGAAATTATCGAATAATTTGTCTAATTTAGTTTTCATAATGAACTATTTTATAAATGATTAGGCAAAGCTGGCAGGCTTTGCTTTTTTATTTAATTCCGAAATATTGCTTGATTGAAGCTTCAGGAACGTATATTTTTCTCCCCTTCCTGATATACTCCAATTCACCATCGGCAATGAGTTGATCAAATTTCCACCGTTTGATATTCAAGGCTTCCATAACTTGATCCGATGTCAACATATTAGGAATTACGCTTGCTTTGTTTATATGCTTTACGAATTCTAAAAGTTCACTGAGAGTCCCTTCTATTTTATCAATTCTGGAATTGAATTGTTCCTCTGGAATAATTTGAAGATTGAGGTTTGAATTATGTTTACTCATGTTCTTTACTGTTTATAGTTAAGCGTTAACACAACGCTTCCTTAACAGTAGCAAACATATATATTTGTGGTTTAAAAAACAAAATAAACCACATTATTAATTTATTTGTGTGGTTTAATTTTTGTTATTAACCATACATTTTATCTAAAATTCTACTAGACTGGCCAGCTAAAATAGCTGCATGAAATTTGTGAAGTGCCTTTTTAGTGTAATAACCTAGCTCAATTCCATGTTTTAGCTTTTCTTCTAAGTCATTCTGACTAAAGAGGCTCTGATTCCATTGAAATGACCACAAAAGTCTATCCTCAAGTAGCTGATTAAGGTATACGCAAAGATTATGGGATTCTTTTAAACCGGATAAAATTTGGCCTACATCTCCCTCTTTAGGAAAAATATTCTCTAGAAACCCAAACAAATCCCAATACTTGATATCCCAACGTAATATTTCAGTCAAATCATTCTGCCTGTTGGCATTCAATGCATTAATCAATTCTTCCTGATAGTGGTAATGCATTATCTCTTGTACAGGAATTAGAAATCGTGAAAGGCTCTTAACAAGATTACTTAAGTCAAAATCAATACTAAAGAGTTCAACAGTCAGCTTGGTGATTGATTTGACGAAGTCTTTCTCAGATTGTAATAAATAATTTAAATCACCTCCCTCTTTAAACCTTTTTTTGTAATCAAGTTCTGACCAATAAACATTATCGTTTTCTATTTCAGTATCTCTATAGCGCATTAAGTTTTCTAGTTGATCAACTGTATTAAACTGAAATAACCAGAATAGACTTTTGTATTGAGTTTGGCTTTTACCGAACCTTACTTTAACATATATCGGATATACTTCCTTAGTTTGACCATCCTTTTCAATGATCTTAGGCTTAAGTCTTGTGTTTAAAAAATGATTTACTGTAGCTTTCTTTTCGTGAGCCATGATGCAAGATAGTTTACAACAACGTTTTTCTTAATAATTAATCAAAAAAGCACATCACCAAAATCATTAGGCCTATCTACCATGTGGTAATTGTTCATTTCATATTCATATCGAATCGCACAATATCAGCAATTAAGAATCATGATGTTTTTCAAAAAATTAGAACTCTATATCTTCAAAACTACTTAACCCTCCAGCCATATGATAGGCGTTCATTTCATAATAAATCTGAGTGGTTTGTTCCTTTTTATGGCCCAGCATTTTTGAAACGAATTGTCGTGGAAATCCTTTGGAGATCATCAGATCGGTAAAAGTATGCCTACCCACTTTATTGGTAATATTCTTATCAATACCGGCCAAAGCAGCAATCTCTTTAAGAGCCCGATTATAAGCAGGTTCCTCTATAGTTGGGAAAATTGGGTTATTACCCATATCCATATACTGTTTCAGTATCGCTATCCCATATGGAAGTTTATAGATAGGGATTATAAACTTGTTGTTATTCTTGAACCGGTTGCTTTCAATCATCAGTCCGGCTTCAGTTTCAATGACTTGATCAGGGCTCAATTGTTTCACATCGTTATAATACAAACCAGACCTGCACTGAAAAGAGAAAACGTCTCGATGTTTAACCAAATGTTGTTTGTCTTCAGGTAATTTTAAGTTATACCAGGCTGTAAGCTCTTCAGTATTCAACGCCGTTCGTTTTGCTGGAGCTAATGATATTTCCAGCTTCACTTCAAAGAAAGGGTCACGCATAAGATAATCATGCTTTAGGGCGTCTCTAACTATCTTCTTAAAGGGGCTAAAGTATTTATCAACCGTAGATCCCGAATGTCCCTTAGACAATAAAAAGTCTCTGAATTCAAGAATTAGTGATTCCTCTAAATGATTGAACCTAATTTTAGGGTTGAAATTATCAAGATGCTTTTGGAAGGTGATAAACTTCTTTCGGGTATTCAAGGAAACAAATCTGGCAGTTTTGATATAATGCACTACGTAATCATTAAATGAATTCTTATCGCCCTTCCTTTCAAAGAAAGTCTTCAATTTGTCAAACGTCACTGGCCGGTTCATGAACATCAAATTATTTTGATACTCTTGCAGCTCCCGCAATCGATCCATCAAAGCAGTGTTAAACATATAGTGCTGATGGTGAGAATCCTTTACCCATTTATTCTCTTTCCCAGACCAATACTTCAAAGGCAGTTTAGGTAGATCCGGGTCGAAGTATCTGGTCTCACGATCTACAGTAACACGGATATGAATAGAATATAAACCACTCTTGTTCTTGGCGTTAGTTCGGTTGTGAACTGGTTTGAATGTAACTCCCATAACTGTAAAACAATTTGGTCAACAAGTTACGGGTACTATCAGGTTTTGACAAGATAACAAACAGGACTAAACACAAATAAAACTACTGATTATCAGCATTTTAAAGCTTGTTAGTTCTTGTTAATTATTGGTAAAAGTAGCCTCGCTAGGAATCGAACCTAGATCTAAAGTTTAGGAAACTTCTATTCTATCCATTGAACTACGAGGCCAAGAATAATCCAAAAGGAATTTAAAGGTAATTAATAATGAGAATCCTTCAAGTAATTTGGGAAGATGGTGTAGTACCTTTTTTTAACCTTCTTCATCAAAACGGCTTTGAACTCATCAATATTTTCTTTGCGTGTGGCAGACATGAATACTGACGCCTCTGAACCTTTTCCCAAATATGTATTCTTTAATTCTTCAAGTGTCGGGGGAGGATTGTCCATTTCTTCAGACACATCATCATCCAATGACTTGATCTGGTCTATTTTATTGAATACAAGAATTGTAGGTTTATCCTTTGCTCCAATGTCAGCCAAGGTTTCATTCACGACAGCCATTTGGTCCTCAAAATACGGATGTGAAACATCTACGACATGAAGTAGCACATCAGCTTCTACCACCTCAGCCAAAGTAGACTTGAACGACTCTATCAAGTGAGTGGGAAGTTTTCTAATAAAACCAACCGTATCCGACAGCAAAAACGGAATGGTATCTAGTACTACTTTTCTGACCGTCGAGTCAACTGTAGCAAACAATTTATCTTCCGCTAAGACATCTGCTTTGGTCATCATACGCATGATGGTAGACTTACCGACATTGGTATAGCCCACCAAAGCCACTCTCACTACATTATGTCTGGACTTTCGCTGTACGGCATTTTGTTTCTCAATCTTCTCCAGCTTTTTCTTCAAAACAGTGATTTCATTGCGAATCATCCGTCTATCTGTCTCAATTTCTTTCTCACCGGCTCCTCCCCTAGTTGCAGTACCTCCTCTTTGTCGCTCCAGGTGAGTCCACATTCGAGTAAGTCTAGGTAAAAGGTAAGTTGATCGCGCTAGCTCCACTTGTGTTTTTGCCTGTGCTGTTTGAGCCCTGCTTAAGAATATGTCTAGGATCAATAAACTTCGGTCATATATCTTGACATTCAGTACTTTCTCCAAGTTCCGCAATTGAGATGGCGAAAGGTCATCGTCAAAAATGATTACGTCAACGCCTTCATACTTGATGTAGGTCTGAATTTCTTCGAGCTTACCCTTCCCAACAAAAGATCTCTTATCAGGCTTTTCTAACCTTTGGGTGAAAGACTTTACCACGTCTAAATCCAATGTGCTGGCCAGAAATGATAACTCATCTAAATATTCTAGCACACGTTGCTCTGGCTGCTGTTGGTTAATTAGTGCCACCAACACAGCGGTATATTTCTCGTAAGATTTAGTCTCGAATCCTCCCATAAATAAAGTGCCGAAATTACAATTAAACGAAGGATTTAGGAAATTCAACGCTTATTTCCGTTGGTTGACCAAAAGGAATGGAGTTTTGAAAAAAAGTCTCAATCTTTGGTCTGCATATACAGTAAGCTATGAAGGTAATAGAAACAGGGTTTGAAGGTTTATTTGAATTGGAACCAATCGTTTTTGGAGATGAAAGAGGCTATTTTTTTGAGTCTTTTCGAAAGGATTTTTCCGAGCGTTTGGGTATCAAAGAAGAATTTATTCAAGACAACCAGTCATTTTCTGTAAAGGGCACCTTACGCGGACTACATTTTCAAAAGAATCCTTCTGCTCAAGCAAAACTAGTGAGGGTAACGGCTGGAAGAGTTCTAGATGTTGCATTGGATATTCGGAAAGATTCAAAGACTTATGGTCAACACCATCGCGTGATTTTAGATGCCAAAAAACATAACATGTTTCTTATACCTGCAGGCTTTGCTCATGGATTCTTAGCGCTAGAGGATAGCATCTTTACCTACAAATGTTCCAGCTATTATGACAAAGCGTCTGAAGGAGGAATTCTCTGGAATGATCCTCTGTTGAATATCGACTGGCAGGTTGAAAACCCAATCGTATCAGAAAAAGATCAAGATTTGCCTAACTTTGCTACATATTCAGAGCACCCCTCATTTTGAGCATATTTTCATTCTTAAAAAGTAACAAAGCCACCAAACCAGATTTAGGAGGTCTAAAAGTAGATATTCACTCCCATCTCATCCCTGGAATTGATGATGGTGTTCAAAATATGGACGAATGTCTTACCATTCTTAAAGAAATGGAGCATTTGGGCTACCAAAAGGTTATCACAACACCACATACAATGGTGGGCTCCTACGATAATACACCAGAAATTATCTACTCTGGGTTAGAAAAGGTTAAAACCGCTGTACAAAAAGAGGGCCTTAACATTGAAATAGAGGCCGCTACGGAGTATTTCTTAGACGAATCCTTTATGGAAAAACTTGACTCTGGAGAAAAACTTATGACGTTCAGCGGTAATCATGTATTAGTAGAGACCTCATTTATCAGCCCTCCACCTCAATTAAAAGAGGCCTCATTTCAACTTACTATGAAGGGCTATAAAATGGTTTTTGCACACCCAGAACGGTACCTTTATCTTATTGAAGATAAGGTGCTTCTAGAAGAGTTGATCGACCGAGATATTATTTTTCAGCTTAATGCTGTGGCACTCACTGGGTGCTACTCCAAACCGATTCAAAAATTTGCTGAAAAACTAATCGATATGAAGATTCCTCGTTTAGTAGGAACTGATTGTCATCACATGAGGCATATTGATCTTTTAAAAGAAGCAACAATGACCAAACATTGGAAGAGGTTATTGGATTTAGACTTATTAAATAACTCCCTGTAATCAAATTAAGTAGCGATTGATGAAAGTTTTTATAACAGGTGCAACAGGCCTATTGGGCAGCTTCATTTGTAGACAACTGCTAGCAGAAGGCCACGAAATAAGAGCGGTTAAAAGAAATACTAGCAAAATGACGCTCTTGGAAGATATTGCGGACAAAATAGAATGGGTAATTGGTGATATGAACGATACCGTATTTCTTGAAGAAGCACTTTCAGATATAGATGGGGTAATTCATGCCGCGGCGATCATTTCCTTTGACAAGCGCTGGGAAGACAAAATGTACCACACCAATGTATTGGGCACTGCGGATATCGTGAATGCATCACTCAAATGTGGAGTGCAAAAATTTCTTCATATCAGCTCTGTTGCCGCTATTGGAAGAAAAGCTGGAGAGAAATATTTAGATGAAAATAATAGATGGGAAGAAGGAGAATTTGACTCCATTTATGCCCGATCTAAATACTATCAAGAGTTAGAAGTTTGGCGCGGAGCACAAGAAGGGTTGCAAGTAAAAATCGTCAATCCGTCGATCGTTTTAGGCCCTGGGCTTTGGGGTGCGGGCGGGAGCACATCCGTCTTTAATTATGCTTATGATGAAAAGAAATTTCACCCAGAAGGTACCGTTAACTATGTAGATGTAAGAGATGTATCTGAGATCGTGGTAAAACTTTTGGACTCCGATATACACGACGAAAGATTCATTCTAAACGCAGATACTATAGACTATAAGTCCTTTTTCGGAAAAATTGCGAAGGCATTTGGAAAGAAAGCACCAAGCAAACAAGTAAAACCATGGATGCTAAAGGTAGCGGTAGCTTTAGAGTTTGTCAGATCGAGAATTACTGGTAAAGAGGCTATGATTACGAAAGACACTGCCATCTTATCAAGAGCTCAATTTCATTTCAAAAATGAAAAGATCAAAGAAGCGTTAAACTTTGAATTCAAGTCATTAGATGAAAGTATCGAATGGACGGTTAAAGAGCTCAAAGCAAACAACAATCTCTAAGGGCTAAATATTATTTTAAGCACTTCAACACTTTTTACAAAGACAGAGTGGTTTTAAAGATAGGTTTTAAGTATTTTGAATAAACCAATTAACATCGATGCAGGAAGACTATCCGAGTAGAGAAGAGGAACGTGGGCTGATCAATAAATTCGAGGAACAACTCAAAAACCAAACTTTCAATTTTTTCGACGCAGCGGAATACGAAACGATTATTCAGTACTATTTAGATCGTTTGAAGTTCGGCCGTGGCTTGAAAGCTTCAATTATAGCACTAGAGCAGTATCCATTTAGTATGGAAATCAGCATGTTATCCGCACAATGCTATTTAGGAAAAGAACAATTTGAGGAAGCGTTAAAGGTGATTGAGAATGCTGAAAACCTTCATCCCAACGATCCTGAATTACTCACTGTAAAGGGCAATATTCTCTCTATTATTGGAGAATTTGACAAAGCCATTGAAGTATTGCTGAGCACCTTAGACCTAGCCGAAGATAAATCAGAGGTTTATTATAATGTAGGACTCACCTATCAAACCAATGGTCGATATCAAGAAGCCATTGATTATTACAAGCAGTCTATTGAAATAAATATCAATCATGAAAGCGCACTCTACGAATTAGCCTACTGCCTTGACGTAACAGGCAAATTGGAAGATAGCGTTTCCTATTACAAAGCCTTTATCGATAAAGATCCGTACTCGGCTTATGCATGGTACAACCTTGGGATCGTTTATAATAAGCTCGAAAAGTTTGAGGAGGCGGTAAAAGCCTACGACTACGCATTGGTAATCGACGATACCTTTGCCTCTGCCTGGTTCAATCTAGGTAATTCTTACATGAACCTTGAAAGGTTTAGCGATGCGATGGAGGCATACAAGAACACCTTAACCAATGAAGGGCCCTCATCTGAAGTTTATTGCTGTATTGGTGCTTCTTATGAAAAACAAGGTTCGTATGAATATGCGATCAAATATTATAGAAAGGCTTCTAAGCTAGACCAGTTTTATGAAGATGCATGGTATGGCATTGGTTGTTGTCTGGCAGCTCAAGACAAATATTACGAAGCGATACATTTTCTGAATAAAGCACTAAAACTTGATCCAGAAAACGCCAATTATTGGATTTCAGTAGCCGATGCTGAGTATCATATCGGAAATATCGTCTCCGCTGCCGAAGCGTATCAAGAGGCGGCACTATTAGAACCCAACAATAATGAAATTTGGCTCGATTGGTCATTTATTTACCATGACCAAGGAGAACATCAAAAAGCTATTGAGCTGATAGAAAGGGCTTTAGACGAATCTCCTGACGAATCTGACCTGCTTTATCGCATGGTAGTTTATCAAATCAACGCCGGCCTTTACAAAGAGGCCTTTACTTATCTGGAAAATGCATTAATTTTGAATTTTGAAAATCACGAAGTGCTCTTTGAATTCTTTCCAAAAATAGAAACCCAAAAAGCACTTTATAAGATCATTGACCAGTATAGAGACAAAGAATAAATGCATTATTTTCTGAAGAATGTGCCCGAAAGGACGCAAAAACCTCGTGATAAAGGTTTTACAATGGCCATGGACAAAGGACTAAGTGTTCGCCAGGCTGAAGACTTTTTAAGCGCAAGCCAAGATTACGTGGATATAGTAAAACTTGGATGGGCCACCTCTTATGTAACACCAAACCTTGAGGAAAAACTGGAGGTGTACAGAAATGCAAACATTCCATACTATTTCGGCGGAACACTTTTCGAAGCGTTTATAGTAAGAAATCAATTCGACGATTACCGTAAGCTTCTTGATAAATATAAAGTACCGTTTGCCGAAGTTTCAGATGGGTCTATAGAAATGGACCATGACGAAAAGTGTGGTTACATCCAGAAACTGAAAGAACAGGTTACAGTACTTTCAGAAGTTGGTTCAAAGGATGAGGAAAAAATCATTCCTCCTTATCAGTGGATCGAATTAATGCAGAAAGAATTAGATGCTGGTGCTTGGAAAGTGATCGGTGAAGCTAGAGAAAGCGGCAATGTTGGTCTTTTTAGATCTACTGGCGAAGTTAGATCTGGTCTAGTTCAAGAAATATTGACAAAAATCCCTTATGAGAAGATCATTTGGGAAGCACCTCAAAAGACACAACAGGTTTATTTTATCAAGTTAATGGGGGCCAATGTAAACCTTGGAAATATCGCTCCAGCAGATTTGATTCCATTGGAGACCATTCGATTAGGGCTTAGAGGAGATACTTTCAGTCATTTCCTTGATATGAACAAATAAATGAGTCGACTCGTCAGTTACTTTGTCCTATTCCTGAAAGGAATTGCCATGGGTGGTGCCGATGTAGTTCCTGGCGTATCGGGGGGGACTATCGCATTCATTACAGGTATTTATGAAAAGCTTCTAGACTCCATCAAGAGTGTGGACCTCACTGCTTTGAATCTGCTTAAAAAGTTCGAAATCAAAGCCCTTTGGGAGCACATAAACGGGACATTCCTTTTAGTCCTTTTTGCTGGAATTGTGACTAGTTTTTTATCACTATCCAAACTGATAACTTTCTTACTGGAAAACTACCCGATTCAGTTGTGGTCTTTCTTTTTTGGTCTGATCGTCATATCAGCCTTAATGGTGCTAAGAGAGATAAAACAATGGAACGTTGGTGTCTTTATTGCCATATTTATCGGTGCTGTAATTGCCTATGTCATTACATCCGCCGTACCATCTGAAACACCAGATTCACCTTGGTTTCTATTCATAGTTGGTGCTGTAGCCATTTGTGCCATGATCTTACCGGGTATCTCAGGGTCATTTATCGTGCTGCTTTTCGGTAAGTATGAGTACATGATGAGCGCTCTGAAAGAGCGAAGTATTGTAGATATCTTAATCTTTATGGCTGGTTGCCTGGTAGGAATTTTAAGTTTTGCCCGAGTGATCAGTTGGTTATTCAAGAAGTATCACAATATAACCATCGGTGTTTTAAGCGGATTTATGATTGGCGCTTTAAATAAAGTCTGGCCTTGGAAAGAAACTATTGAAACATATACCGATCGTCACGGTGAAATTAAGCCACTTTACGAGGTTAATATTTTACCCAATGAATATTTAGCTAAAACTGGTATTGAACCACACTTTATTGAAGCTATAGGTTTTGCCGCAGCTGGATTCTTCATTGTTCTTTTTATTGAACGATTGGGAACTTGGTTAACCAAAGACTAACATGCGAAAGTTTGGATTGATCGGTTACCCATTAAGTCATTCCTTTTCTAAAAAGTACTTTACCGATAAGTTTCTTCAAGAAGGTATAGAGAATTCAGTCTATGATCTTTACCCACTCAAATCGATCGGCGAGTTGGACCAACTCATTCAGGATAACCCAGAACTGGTCGGTCTTAATGTGACAATTCCGTATAAAGAAGCGGTATTCCCTTATTTGGATGAAATCGATCCACATGCCCAGAAAATCGGGGCAGTCAACACCATAAAAATTGTAGACAAGAAAAGAATAGGCTACAATAGTGACTATTATGGCTTTCAGGACTCACTAACTAAATTTTTTGGGGCTAATCCGACGCCTGAAAAAGCACTAATTCTAGGAACTGGTGGGGCATCAAAAGCGGTAAAAGTGGTCTTAGAAGATTTAGGCATAGATTACCAGTTGGTTTCTCGAAAATCGCATCCAGATTGCTTGACTTATACAGCACTGGTCGAATCACCTGAACTAATCAGTGAAGCACATTTAATCGTCAACACCACACCGTTAGGTATGTCACCGAATATTGATGAGCTACCAGAAATTGCATATGACAGACTAACCGAGAATCACTTTCTTTACGATTTAGTCTACAACCCTTTGAAGACAGCATTTATGCAAAAAGGAATTGAAGCGAAGTGTTGGGTGAAAAATGGTTTAGAAATGCTTCACGGCCAAGCCGAAAAATCTTGGGAGCTCTGGAATAAATAAGCGCAAGTTTAGCTTTCTCTAGTGCTTACTTACTATTAGTTTTATTCCATGGACTTCAAACTAACCTCCGACTTTGAACCTACGGGTGACCAACCAAAAGCAATTGAAGGCTTAGTGAAAGGTTTAGCAGCCGGAGAACCTGCACAAGTACTCTTGGGTGCCACCGGGTCGGGCAAGACTTTTACCATGGCTAACGTGGTGCAACAGTCGCAAAGACCAGCGTTAGTTCTGTGCCATAATAAGACATTGGCTGCTCAGTTATATGGAGAGTTCAAGACCTTTTTCCCAGAAAATGCTGTAGAATACTTCATCTCCTATTACGATTATTATCAACCTGAAGCATTTATTCCCAACAGCAATCTTTATATAGAAAAGGACCTTTCGATTAACGAAGAAATCGAAAAGTTACGATTGAGTGCCACCTCTTCCCTTTTAACCGGTAGAAGAGATGTAATCGTGATTGCCTCAGTTTCATGTATCTACGGTATTGGTAACCCAGATGAGTTCGGAAAAAATGTGGTTAGACTTCAAGTGGGTGATATCGTTCCTAGAAACCAGCTACTTTTTGCCCTTGTCGATATACTTTATAGCCGTACCGAAGCAGAATTTAAACGAGGAAATTTCCGAGTAAAAGGAGATACCGTCGATATATACATTGCTTATGGCGATTTTGCCTATCGTATTTATTTCTGGGGAGATGAGATAGAATCGATCCAAATGATCGATCCATCGACTGGAAAGAAAATCTCGGACGAAAAAATCATTACTATTTTCCCAGCCAATCTTTTCGTTACGGGAAAGGATGTGCTCCAAACGGCCATAAAGGAAATCCAAGACGACATGGTCGAACGCGTAACTCAGTTCGAAGATGATCGAAGATTCTTGGAAGCCAAACGCTTGAAAGAGCGTACAGAATTCGACCTAGAAATGATGAGAGAACTAGGCTACTGTTCTGGTGTTGAAAACTATTCGCGGTATTTCGATAGGCGACAAAAAGGACAAAGACCATTCTGCCTTTTAGACTATTTTCCTGATGATTACCTCCTTATTATTGATGAGAGCCACGTGACTGTTTCGCAAGTTCGTGCTATGTGGGGTGGCGATCGGTCTAGGAAAGAAAACCTTGTGGAATACGGATTCAGGCTGCCTTCGGCACTTGACAATAGACCCCTTAAGTTCGACGAATTTGAAGCATTGACAAATCAAGTAATCTATGTTAGCGCTACCCCTGCCGACTATGAACTGACCCGTACTGAAGGTGAGGTTGTGGAGCAGATTATCCGTCCTACGGGCTTATTGGATCCAAAAATAGAGGTGCGACCGTCCATCAATCAAATAGACGATCTGTTAGAAGAGATCGATATTAGGGTTAAAAAAGAAGAACGGGTTCTCATAACCACACTCACAAAACGGATGTCCGAAGAGTTGACGAAATATTTAGAGCGGGCAAATATTAAAGTAAGATACATTCATTCAGAAGTTAGTTCACTTGATCGGGTTGAAATATTGAGAGAACTGCGTTTGGGAATTTTTGATGTGCTTGTAGGCGTTAACCTATTAAGAGAAGGCCTAGATTTACCTGAAGTCTCTTTGGTGGCCATTTTAGATGCAGACAAAGAGGGATTTCTCAGGAATCAACGATCCCTAATCCAAACAATTGGTCGTGCTGCGAGAAATGAGAACGGACACGTAATTATGTATGCAGATGTGACGACGGATTCTATGCAGCAAGCCATAGATGAGACCAATAGACGTAGAAGCATACAAATGGCCTATAATGAAAAACACGGTATTACTCCGACTACTGTGAAAAAGTCGAAAGAGGCTATTATGAGTCAAACAGGAATCGCAGATTCCAAGAAAGGTCACAAATCCTATTATGTTGAAAGCGAAGAACATTCAATTGCAGCGGATCCAGTGGTAGCTTATATGGATAAAAATGCGCTTGAGAAGATGATACAAAAGACTCAAAAATCTATGGAAAAAGCCGCGCGTGAGTTAGACTTTATGGAAGCCGCCAAGTTACGTGATGAGCTAACTGAGTTGAAAGAATTACTCAAAACCAAAAAGTAGGAAATCGATGATTTCAAACGATTTCATGTAATTTTTAATTTTTAACCTCGTTCCGAGACCTATAATTCATTAATTTACTGTATCTAAAGTATTTAAGGTTCATTTTTGAGCCTAATCTGACTAAATTTACAGAAATGAGAAAAGAATGGATTCCTGGATTTGCCCTACTCATTATAGTGGCATGTGTTTGTTTATTAGATTTTTCATCAGGTGAGTCCATTGTGCCTGAAACAAATATAGACGCCGGAGATACTGCGTGGATGTTAGCAGCGACTGCGCTCGTCTTACTGATGACTCCAGGCCTTTCGTTCTTTTATGGTGGAATGGTAAGTAGAAAAAACATCATTTCTACCATGCTACAAAGCTTTATATGTATGGGGGTGATTACACTTGTGTGGGTACTTGGTGGATTCAGTTTAGCCTTTGGTGATTCTATCGGAGGTTTTATTGGAGACCCAAGGACTTATGCATTCTTTAAGGGTGTTGGTGGTAGCACTCAAGCGGATCTTTCGCCCACAATCCCATTCATTCTTTTTGCCCTTTTCCAAATGAAGTTTGCAGTGATTACCCCAGCATTAATTACGGGTAGCTTTGCTGAACGTGTCAGATTCTCAAGTTTTATGTTATTCATCGTGTTGTTTAGTATTGTAGTTTATAGTCCACTCGCCCATATGACGTGGCATCCAGAAGGCTTTCTAAGAACTTGGGGAGTTTTAGACTTCGCTGGAGGAACGGTTGTACACATGTCAGCTGGTTTTGCGGCCATAGCTGCGGCAATAATTTTAGGAAGAAGAAAAAATCATGGCAGACTTCATAAGCCTGCCAACATCCCTTTTGTACTGTTAGGCACTGGACTTTTATGGTTCGGTTGGTTTGGGTTTAATGCCGGTTCGGCACTTGGCGCAAATTCTGATGCCGCCTTAGCATTTGCTACCACTACTGTAGCTTCAGCTGCCGCCATGCTCGCATGGGTAATGTACGATGCCTTAATGGGAAGAAAAATATCCGGACTTGGGGCAGCTATTGGGGCAGTCGTTGGGCTGGTCGCCATAACGCCAGCTGCTGGCTTCGTAACAACAGGCCAAAGTGTATTTATAGGTGTTGCAGGAGCGATTATCTCAAATATTGTAGTGTATTACAAAAACAAGACAGGCATAGACGATACACTAGACGTTTTTCCATGCCACGGCGTAGGAGGTATAGTCGGCATGATTTTAACAGGTGTATTTGCTAAGGATGTAGGACTAATCTATGGGGACCCTTCAACATTTTGGAAGCACATGGCCGCTGTATTCTTAGTTGGTGGTTATACTTTCGGTGCATCTTATGCATTATTTAAAATCACTGATCTGATTATTCCTATGAGAGTCAACGAAGTTTCTGAGGAATTAGGCCTAGATATCAGTCAACATGGAGAGAGCATGTCAAAAAGTAAAACACCAGAAGAAATCTCTGAAATGATGAAGAAGGCTTCTTAAATAAAAAGGCCAACTCTTACGAGTTAGCCTTTTTATTGTTGAAATCTAGATTTTTCTATTTGCCTGCGGCGTATCTTCGACTTACTTCATCCCAATTGATCACGTTGAAAAACGCGTTGATGTAGTCAGGTCTTCTGTTTTGATAGTTCAGGTAATAAGCGTGCTCCCAAACATCTAAGCCCAAAATCGGAGTTCCACCACAGCCCACATTAGGCATTAAAGAGTTATCTTGATTTGGTGTAGAGCATACTTCTACCTTACCGCCTGAGTGAACACAAAGCCATGCCCAACCAGAACCAAATCTTGTAGCCGCAGCTTTCGCAAAAGCATCTTTAAATCCTTCAAAAGAGCCACAAGCCTCATTAATCGCATTGGCCAAATCTCCAGAAGGTTCTCCTCCTCCATTTGGAGACATAACAGACCAAAAAAGGCTATGGTTATAGAAACCACCACCGTTATTTCTAACTGCACCGTTATCGCTGTGATCAGCCAAAAGCTCTTCAATGCTCTTGCTTTCCATTTCAGTTCCAGCGATAGCATTATTTAAATTATTTGTATATCCAGCATGGTGCTTACCATGATGAATCTCCATTGTTCTTGCGTCAATATGCGGTTCCAAAGCGTCTGTTGCGTATGGAAGTTGAGGTAGTTCGAATGCCATAATTGATTTGATTTATTTTATCTAAAAATTGTAATTCTATCTAAGTCTTGCAAAAAACTCTTTCAATAGCTTTTCACTGTTTTCTTTTAACAATCCAGAAGTCATTTCTGTTCTGGGATGAAGCAAATTTTTATCGTGCCGGCTAAAACCTCGCTTCTCATCTGCTGCTCCGTAAACTAATTTACCTAGTTGAGCCCAATAAAGTGCCCCTGCACACATCACACAAGGTTCTAAAGTTACATAAAGCGTACACTCATTTAAATACTTTGCTCCTATTGCGTTAAATGCCGAAGTAATCGCCAGCATTTCTGCATGCGCTGTTACATCGGTGAGCATTTCTGTTTGATTGTGAGCTCTAGCAATTATCCGCTTTTCAGCCACTACTACAGCACCGACAGGAACTTCTCCTTCTCGAGCAGCGAGTTCAGCCTGCTTGAGCGCTTCCCCCATAAAATACTCGTCTTTGTGTACACTCAGCTTCATTTTAGCTTCTGTTTTCAATGTAATATTAAACCCAATTGCTAAAACAATTACTAAATTTGCCACTCATTTTTAAAAGCTGTAGAAATGTTAAGATCACATACTTGTGGAGAATTAAGAAAAGCGCATGTAGGTACGGAAGTCGTCCTAAGTGGATGGGTGCAACGCTCACGTGATAAAGGTGGCCTTTTGTGGATTGACTTACGAGATCGCTATGGCATAACACAACTGACTTTCGACGAAAGTAAAAGTGATGCCAAAGTTCTTGAAACAGCTAGAAAACTAGGGCGGGAATTTGTTGTACAGGCAAAAGGATTAGTAGTAGAGCGATATTCTAAAAATGACAAACTCCCTACAGGCGAAATAGAATTAGAAGTTACGGCATTAGAAATTTTAAATGCTGCTAAAACTCCCCCATTTATTATAGAAGACGACACCGATGGTGGAGAAGATTTAAGAATGAAATATAGATACCTCGACTTAAGAAGAAACGAGGTAAGAAGTAAACTCGAAGTAAGAAGTAAACTCGCGATCGCAGTGAGAAATTATCTTGCCGATCTTGAGTTTATTGAGGTAGAAACACCCGTCTTAATCAAATCCACTCCAGAAGGAGCGCGTGACTTTGTGGTGCCATCTAGGATAAATCAAGGTCAATTTTATGCTCTACCTCAGTCTCCTCAGACTTTCAAACAGCTATTGATGGTTTCTGGGTTTGACCGATACTTTCAAATAGTCAAATGTTTTAGAGATGAAGATTTGAGAGCAGATCGGCAACCTGAATTTACCCAAATAGATTGCGAGATGTCATTCGTAAATCGAGACGATGTTTTAGGTGTCTTCGAGGGAATGACTCGACACCTTTTCAAAACAATAAAAGGGGTTGAATTGGATAAATTCCCGCACATGACTTATGCCGACGCCATGGAAAAGTATGGTAGTGATAAACCAGACGTTAGATTCGGAATGGAGTTCATCAACCTAAATGAACAAACCCAACAAAAAGGATTCAATGTTTTTGACCAAGCTGAATTGGTCGTCGGTATTTGTGCCAAAGGTTGCGCTGACTATACTCGCAAGCAACTAGATGCACTTACGGACTTTGTAAGAAGGCCTCAGATTGGTGCAAAAGGCATGGTTTATATGAAATGTAATGCCGATGGCTCCTATAAGTCATCTGTCGATAAATTTTATAGCCAAGATGATTTAAAAGGATGGGCAGCAAAAGCAAATGCTGAAGCTGGAGACTTAGTGCTTGTGCTGTCGGGCGACAAGAACACCGTTCGTAAGCAAATGAACGAACTAAGATTATACATGGGCGATGCTCTTGGTTTAAGAAACCCAAATGAGTTCAGTCCGCTGTGGGTAGTTGACTTTCCATTGTTAGAATGGGATGAGGAAACCGAACGGTACCACGCCATGCACCACCCTTTCACATCTCCTTTATTAGAAGACATAGAAAAGCTAGATGCCGAACCTGGAGAAGTAAGGGCGAATGCTTATGATATGGTGATCAACGGAGTGGAAATTGGCGGCGGTTCTATAAGAATTCACGATAAGGAGATGCAAAAACTCATGTTCAAACACCTAGGTTTTACTGATGAAGAGGCAAAAGCTCAGTTTGGTTTCCTTATGGATGCATTTGAGTATGGTGCCCCTCCACATGGTGGTATCGCCTTTGGCTTTGACCGACTATGCGCGATGTTCGGAGGTTCTGAAACCATCAGAGACTACATAGCATTTCCTAAAAACACTTCTGGAAGAGATGTAATGATAGATTCGCCATCTCCGGTAGACGAAAACCAGTTAAAGGAGCTTGGAATTGGACTATCTTGAACAATGATTATTTAAAACTCTTCGTTTTATAGAATCAACCAATACCTTATTTTGTAGCTTCGGAAGAATTTATGTCTTTGAAAATCCATTTTACACCGAAGTTCTACATGCGTGCAAGCATGACAATGGCCGTTTTGATGTGGGTCATTGCTACGCTTATACAAATTTTAGAGGTGTTGGCGGCAAAGAGCTCTCTTGACTTAGAGATTTCAAAGTACATTCCAATCCTTCTTGAAGACTTATTCTACATCTTCATTATAGTTTATTATCGTTTTAAAATCCTTTCCGTAGAAAGCGGGGGCTTTGTAGATCTTTTATGGCGTGTATTTGCCATCGGACTCGTCACTACGGTAATCTCGCTATCAATTATGCTATTCAATTCCGAAATAGCTGATAGTAAGTTGGGTGAAAACGAGTTTTTGAACCTACTCCTTTTCAATACAAATAGAGCTTTAATCTCAGTTTTCCTGATTAGTACTTTAACCGTTTGGAAGAAGTTAATACTCTATCAGAAATCGAGAAGTTTAGTCGTTTACTGGAATATTTTCGAATCAGTACTTCTGATTTCTATATTCTTTAACCTGACAGAATTCACCCTTCAGAACAACGTACTTTTTCAAGTGCTATTTGCCATTATGGCTGTCATGGCAATCATTCTATCAGGGAATTTGAAATGGGTTGCTTACCTCAACTTCAAGCAAAAATGGAAGAGTGTTCTAATCATTCTACTCATTACCATTTACATATTCTATTTCTTTAATTACCTCTATGTAGCTTCTAACGATGCACTAGAACGACTCAATACGATCGATAATTTATTCATCATCGTAGTCTTTACCTTCTTACTCTTTTATAGTGTGTTTTCTGTTCTGGTGATACTCTTCAACCTACCGACATCTTCGGTTTTTGAAAAGAAAATGGAAGAAGCCATTAACTTTCAACGGTTAAGTCAGTCGATCCAACAAGGAGAAAACGAGGACCAAATCTTCGATGTATTACTTAACTCATCCATGAACGCCGTTTATGCAGATGCAGGTTGGATCGAAGTCACCTTGGATAACGCCGAGTCTAAAATTATTTCCAAGCATATCAGCCGAGAAAATCTTAATAGGGTAAAAGAGCAAATTCTTACCAGCAAGAATAGAACGGTTATAAAAAACCCTCTGGCAGTAAATTCTGATTCGGATAGAGTATTGGTCAACCTCAAAAAATCTAATTATAAATCTGTTTTCGTAGTGCCTCTCATTATTCAAAATGAGGTAAAAGGATTTATGTACCTGCTCAATGAAGTATCAGACAGCTTCAATAAAGAGATGATTTCTATCATTAACACTTTTGCAAGTCAGGCGAGTGTATCGATAGAAAACTTCAGGTTAATGGGTGATGCCCTATTAAATGAAAGATATAAGGAAGAGTTAAACATTGCCAAAAGTGTTCAAAGGGCCCTTCTTCCAAAAAAGTTAGATCACGACAGCGCATTTTCTATTCATGCATTCACTGAAGCTGCGGCCGAAGTTGGAGGTGATTACTATGACACCTATCAACTGAGCGAACATAGGTTTGTCATAGTCATTGGTGACGTGTCAGGAAAAGGAACCTCGGCGGCTTTTCACATGTCGCAAATGAAAGGAATCTTCCAAAGCCTAGTTCAGCTAGATCTTTCGGCGGAAGAATTTCTATTCCATGCCAATACCGCCTTGAGCAAGTGTTTAGAGAGAACTTCCTTTATCACACTGACCTACTTTATAATTGATACACAAGAAAGGACTATCGAGTTTTCAAGAGCTGGACACTGCCCTACTTTATACTATGAAAAGAAAAAGAAAGAGACCAGGTTCCTGGAAAACAAGGGACTAGGCCTTGGAATTATTCGTAACTCGACTTACAAAAACTTTATTCAGGTGAATAAAATGTCTTTCGGCAAAGATGATATCATCGTATTGTATACCGATGGAATTTCGGAAGCATCGAATGCCGATCATGACGAGTTTGGTTACGATCGTATGAAAAACTTATTAAATCAAAATGCGCATTACGATCCAACTATGATTCAAAAAGTCTTTATCAGCAAGCTCTACGAGTTCTGTGGCGGCAAAGACCTAGATGATGATTATACCATGTTGGTGATCAAGTTTAACTAATTATCGTAGAAGAGATTAAGACTATGATTGATATAAAAACAGAGACGGAAAACAATTATCTAATTATCTGCGTAGAAGGAGAAGCAGACGCAAGTTCTTCAATTCATTTGGACAAGGCCATTAGAGATGCTATTGACCAAGAGAACAAACATTTACTTGTCGACTGTACCAAACTTAACTATATCTCTTCCGCAGGTTTAGGTGTTTTTATGTCCTACATTGAGGAGATATCAGAAAAATCAATCCACTTCGTGTTGTTCGGGCTATCCGAAAAGGTGTTTAAAGTTTTTGGCATCTTAGGATTAGACCAACTTTTGACAATTAAAGAGAATAAGGAAGAAGCAGTTTCTGTGTTCAATGGCATATAGTTTCGACATACCGAGTAGCAAGAATAAATTGAGGCAAATGCGTCAGTTTGTGACTGATGTGCTAAATAAGCATCATGTATCTGATATTGAAGTCAATATGATGGTGCTAGCTGTGGATGAGGTTTGTGCCAATATTATCATTCACGGGCACCCTACCGATGATGAGAGTAAAGTAAAACTTTTGATTGATTTCAAAGCCGACGGTATTTGGTTTAAAATTATCGATCATGGAAATGCTTTTGACATTATGAGTTATGAAACGCCTTCTTTAGAAGACCTTATCAGAAGAAAGAATAAAGGAGGAATTGGCATTATGCTGGTTAAGAAAATCATGGACGATATCCAATTCAAAACAAGCCCGTCTAAGAATACACTCGCTCTCTACAAAAAAGTAGCTTTTACCAACCCATAGTAACAATGAGAGTTTTTTGCTCATTTTTATTGTGCCTCATAAGCATAAGTCAAACCCTCGGCTTCCAGTCTAAAGATGTAGTTCTGGCTACAGTAAACCAAGTCGAAATTTCTTCAGGAGAATTGCTCTATGCTTTTGAAAAAACTAATAGCTCTGGCGAAAACTTATCTTATGACTCCTTAAGTGCTTATTTAAATCGCTACATCGATTTTAAACTCAAGGTTTTAGAAGCTCGCCGACAAGGTTATGATACGCTTGCAGCATTAAAAACTGAGTTGCAGGGCTATGTTTCGCAAATCCCAAAGCCTTATTTGGTGAGTAAAGTCGATGAAGACTCACTGGTGAATGAAATTTACAAGAGAATGCATACTGAAATTGATGCCTCTCATATTTTGATCCCCTTGGCCCCTGAAGCTACCCCAGAAGATACTCTAAAAGCTTATATGCTCATAGATAGCCTCAGAGTAGCTGCTGATAGTAAAAATACATTTGAAGAACTAGCAAGGCAGTATTCAAAAGACGGTTCTGCTCTTCAAGGAGGTAATCTTGGCTGGTTTACAGCTATGGATATGGTCGGCCCGTTTGAAGATGTGGCCTATTCTACCCCTGTGGATCAAGTATCGACAATAGCTAAAACGAGATTTGGCTACCACATTATTTATGTAAACCGAAAGAGAAAGTCGAAAGGTAAGCTTAAAACGTCGCACATCTTCTTTAACAACAAGATTCAGAATGATGATGAAGCCAAAAAATCAGCTGCCAGCATTTATGATTCATTAAAAAATGGAGCGGATTGGAATACGATGGCAAGACTCTATTCTCAAGACAATAACACAAAAATGAAGGGTGGTGAACTCCCTTTGGCCAGAATAAAGCAATTACCAGATGATTTTATGGATATTGCCTACTCCTTGGATAAAATCGGTGACTTTTCAGCACCGCAGAAGACCAGTTTCGGTTGGCATATCGTAAAACTTGATGGTCAACAGGAGATACCTCCGCTTTCTTTAATTAAGTCAGAAATAACCCGAGTAATAGAGAAGTCAGGTAAAAAAAGTCTTGATCACGAAACACTATTCAAAAAGCTTAAAAACGAAAATCGTTATCAAAAGGCCGAGCAAACCTATAATGAGCTAGTCAACGCCCTTTCAAACAAAAACCTAGAAAAGATCCAAAAGTTGGGCTCTGAAACACTGTTTACGATCGGCGCGAAGAATGTTTTAGCACAAGGCTTTATAAATTTTTTACCCTCAAGAAATATCGCTCTGGACCCAATTGTTTTAGAATCTTTTTATCAGGATTATGAAGAACAGGTTATTATCGGTTATGAAGACTCTATCGCCACACAGAAATACCCAGAGTATGGATTTTTATTGAAGGAATACGAGGAAGGGCTTTTACTTTTTGAAATTATGCAAAATGAAGTCTGGAATAAAGCGATAACTGATTCTATACAGAATCGAAATTTCTACGAAAGTAATATTCAAAACTATGCGGTAGGTGTAAGGCTTCACGTTCAAGCAGTTTCGGGATTGGATGAAAAAAGCTTGGATCAACTCATTAAAATTCAAAAAAAGTCAAAGAATAAAAGCGATCTAAAACAAATTGCTGATGAGCATTTGGGGCGCTCAAAACGATCGCTGTTAAAAATTGTAAAAAGAACAATTAAGGTATCCGAAATACCTAATTTCGAGCCAGTTGGAGTAAAATCTGGCTCATGGGTATACAATTCAGCGACTGGTGAACATTATTTGGTCGAAGAATTTATACCTGCTGGAACCTATAAGTTCGAGGAAATTAAAGGTTTAGTAATCTCTGATTATCAGGATTACTTGGATGAACAATGGATTCAATCGCTTAGAGAAAGAGCAGACATTAAGATTTATAAAAAAGCGTTAAAGAGTATTAGCACGAATTGAATTACAAGCCGTTTACGATATTAGCATTTTCACTATTCATAACCTCCTGCGACTATTTATCTAAGTCGAATGAGAGTGGGACCGCTAATGGCCGAAACATAGTCGCTAATGTGGGCAATGCTTACCTTTATAAATCTGATATCTCTTCCTTGGTTTCGCCGAACGCAACCGAAAAAGACAGCCTGAGGATAACAGAACTATTTGTAAAAAACTGGATTAAAAAGGAGCTGCTTGTCAAAGAAGCTGCAAATAATGTCCGAATAGATCAGTCAGAAATCGATCGTAAAGCCTCTGATTACAGATATGCCTTAATTGCTTATGAGTACCAAAAATTGATTGTCCAAAACTCCTTAGACACACTGGTGACCGAGGATGAAATCAATGCCTATTATGAAGAAAACAAGGACAATTTCACTTTGAGGCAAAATATTTTGAGAGGGCGTTTTCTAAAAGTAAATAAAGATGCCCCTAAGAAAAATGACATCAGAAGGTGGCTCAAATCAAATCGACCACAAGACATAGAGTCGTTAAGATCATACGCTTTCCAGTTCGCAGACAACTACTCGCTAGAAGATTCGGTTTGGTTGAAACTTGATGATATTATTAAAAACTCACCCTTTTCGACCATTTCTAACAAGGTTCAATTTCTTAGAAGAAACAGGTATGTAGAAGAGGCGGATTCTACCTACCTTTACCTACTCAAAATTGACGAGTATAAAATTTCTAAGGAAGCATCGCCATTAGAGTTTGTGCAGGAAGAGATCAAGGATATAATAATCAATAAGAGGAAGGTAGCCTTGGCTAAAAGTTTGGAGAATGATATTTATGAACGTGCAAAGGAAAATGAAGACTACAAGATTTATCGTTAAAACAGCTTTAATCATCTTGCTTCTTACACCATTTACTGTTTTGGCACAGGAAGGTGAAGTAGTGGATAAAATTATTGCTAAAGTTGATGACAAGATCATTTTGAAGAGTGAGTTAGAATCGGCTTACATTCAATTTTTAACAAGTCCTGATGCACAGAATTTTCAAGGAGATGCTAGATGCGCACTGCTCCAAAACTTCGTTGAAGGTAGAGTGCTCCTTATCATGGCCGATATTGATTCCACGTTTGTTGAACCTGCCAGATTGGATTATGAAATGCAAAGTAGAGGTCAGTCAATTATTCAGCGCTTTGGCTCAGAAGAGGCTATACTCCAAAACTACGGAAAGACTTTAGATCAGATTCTGAACGAGCTAAAACCTACTATCGAGGATCAAGTACGAATGGAAATGCAGGAAAGCAATATTCTAAAAGATGTTGTGGTAACACCAAAAGAGGTCCGAAAATTTTTCCAAAGATTCCCTAAGGATAGTCTTCCTTTATACCCTGTAGAATATGAAGTTGGAGTCATTATAAAAGAGCCAGAAGTAAGTGAAGAAGAGAAGGAAAAGGTTAGAAAAGAGCTCATTGCGCTTAGAAACAAGGCACTTAATGGTGAAAGCTTCGAGATTCTAGCCACATTTAACTCTGAGGGCCCATCAGGACAAAATGGTGGAAACCTAGGGTTTATGGCTCGTGGAGCGCTAGACCCCGCATACGAAGCAGGCGCTTTAGCCTTGAAACCGGGTGAAATTTCGATGCCCGTTGAATCGGACTTTGGTATCCACATTATTCAATTGGTAGAAAAACGTGGAAATGAATTTCAAACGCGTCATATTCTAAAAACACCGAAGCCAAACGCTCAAGATATTCTCGATGCCGATGAGTTTCTGAAAGACCTTAGAAAACAAATTTTGGCCGATAGTATAACTTTCGAAGAGGCAGCGAAACTTTATTCAGACGACAACAGTACTAAGATTAATGGTGGTTTTTATACCGATCAATTTGGTTCGATTAGAATATCGGCGGGGAGTCTAGACCCAGATTTATTCTTTGAAATTGATAAACTGAAAGACGGTGAAATCTCAATGCCAGAAAAAATACAGGTTGGACAAGACGCTCAAGTTTCAAGAATAATCTTCCGCAAAAAGAGATATGCTCCTCATAGGGCTAACTTAAAAGACGATTACGAAAAGCTAAAAGCGGCTACCACCCAAATGAAAAAAGCCCAGAAACGTGCCGAATATCTTCAAGAAAAGATGAAAGAGGTTTATCTTGACATTGATCCTGAATATGATCGCTGTGGCATTATCAACAAATAATAAATAATGAGTGATTCTACATCTGATGTCGCACTAGCCGACAAGTTCTTTGAAGATTTCAAAAAGTTAAAAGCAGAAGTTTCCAAAGTTATAATAGGTCAAGATGAGGTAGTGAACCTCTTGTTGACATCCATTTTCTGCCAAGGCCATAGCTTATTAGTTGGAGTACCAGGACTCGCGAAGACATTACTCATTCAAACCATATCGCAAGCGCTCGATTTGAGCTTCAAAAGAATTCAGTTTACTCCAGATTTGATGCCATCAGACATCCTTGGAGCAGAAACTATTGATAAGGATCGTAATTTTAAATTCATCAAAGGACCAATCTTTGCCAACATTATCCTGGCTGATGAGATTAACCGTACGCCCCCTAAAACGCAGGCAGCCCTTTTAGAATCGATGCAAGAATATTCGGTAACAGTCGCCGGACAACATTTCGATCTAGATAAACCATTCTTCGTATTGGCAACACAAAACCCGATTGAGCAAGAAGGAACTTACCCCTTACCCGAGGCCCAATTAGACCGTTTCCTGTTTAATATAACACTTACTTACCCTTCATTTCAGGCAGAAGTTGATATTGTAAAGAACACTACTTCAGAAGTGAAAAATGAGGTTGCTCACGTTTTAGATGCAAAAGAGGTCATCGATTATCAACAATTGGTAAGAAGAGTTCCTGTTTCTGATAATGTGGTGGAATACGCGGTTGGATTAGTCCACAAGACAAGAGTTGCCAGTGATGCGGCCCCTGAAATTACCAAGGAATATGTGGAGTGGGGTGCTGGTCCGCGAGCTTCTCAAAGCTTAGTAATTGCAGCAAAATGCCATGCCTTAATCAGCGGCAAATACTCCCCAGATATTGAGGATGTTCAAGCAGTTGCCAAACCTATTTTAAGACACAGAATTGTCAGAAACTTCAAAGCTGAAGCTGAAGGTATTACTATCGATAAACTTATAGAAAAACTGCTTTAATCGTAGTTATAGAATCCTTTTTTACTCTTTCTACCGTGATGACCAGCGTCTACCTTCTGCTGCTGAATTCGTGATGGCCTAAATTTAGAGTCTTGATGAAAAGCATTAAACATGGACTCTGTGACAGAGTAATTCGTATCAACGCCGATCAAATCCATCAAACGGAAAGGCCCCATCTTAAAACCAGAGCTTTCCACTAACCGATCTATTCCTTCCACATCACAAACATCTTCTTCAAGGACTCTTAGGCCCTCTACATAGAAATGTCTCGCCACACGATTCACAATAAAACCAGGGGCATCTTTAGCCATTACCGGAACTTTACCAAGTTTCTTCGCAAGTTCATAGACAGTATTTGCCACAGCTAAACTTGTAGCGGCTCCAGATATAACTTCCACCAACTTCATAATATGCGCTGGGTTGAAAAAGTGCATACCTACAAAACGTTCCGGATGATTTAGACTCGCTGCTATTCTAGTAATAGGAATAGAAGAGGTATTTGTCGCCAAAATTGTCTCTTCTTTATTGAGTTCCTCAAGTCTTTGGAAAAGCTTTCGCTTTACGTCTAACTTCTCTACAATAGCTTCAATCACTAAATCAGCAACAAGAGAGTTTTCATCTACGGAGAAAGAAATTCTATTCAGTGTTTCCTCTTTTTGCTCATTAGTTAACTTACCTCTTTCAATTCCCTTAGTTAGGTTTGATGCTATTATCGCTTCAGCCTTTTTCAGAACATCTCCATTGAGGTCATATAGAACCACATCATATCCGGCAAATGCACTAATCTGAGCAATTCCTTGTCCCATTGTTCCGGCGCCAACAATTGCTATTGAAGAAATATCGGTAAAAGCCATCATAAGGAATTAAACTGCTTAAGGAAACGAACATCATTTTCGGTAAAAAGCCTGAGATCTTTAACACCATATCTCAACATGGTTATCCTTTCAATCCCCATCCCAAATGCAAAACCAGAATATATTGATGAATCAATATTGCAGTTTTCAAGTACATTTGGATCTACCATTCCAGCACCTCCAATTTCAACCCAACCTGTATATTTGCAGATATTGCATCCTTCGCCATGGCAAATTTGACATGATATATCAATTTCTGCACTTGGTTCAGTAAAAGGAAAATAAGAAGGCCTAAATCGAATCTGTGTCTTTTTAGAAAACATCTCTTTAGCAAAATGGTAAAGCGTCTGTTTTAAATCAGAGAAGGAGACTCCTTTATCCACGTAAAGTCCCTCCATTTGGTGGAACACACAGTGTGCCCTCGCCGAAATTGCTTCGTTCCTAAATACTCTTCCTGGTGATAAAGTACGAATAGGTGGTTCTTCGTTTTCTAAAACTCTGATTTGCACACTAGAAGTGTGAGTTCTTAAGGCAATATCAGGGTCTTTTTCTATGAAGAAGGTATCCTGCATTTCTCTTGCCGGATGGTTTTCAGGGAAATTAAGCGCTGTGAAATTATGCCAATCATCTTCTATTTCAGGACCAGAAGAAACATTGAATCCAATCCGTTCAAAAATTTGAATGAATCGCTGACGAGTCGCCGTTAGCGGGTGAATAGATCCAAAAGATGACTTAGCAGATGGTAGTGTCAGGTCGGCATGTGACTCGTCTCTAACATTATCAGAATTTAACGACTCAATAAGTTCTTGAAATTTGCTTTGTGCTAAGTTCTTTAATTCATTGACCTTTTGTCCGAATGCCTTTTTCTGATCATTGGGCACATCCCTCATTTGAGAAAAGAGATCGCCAATTATATTCTTCCTACCTATAAACCTCAATCTATATGATTCTAGGTCATCGGCATTACTTACTTTAAATGAATTAATCTCTTCTGAAATAGACTTAAACTGGTCGGCCATAAATAACTCCCTTATTAAGCAACAAAAATAACAGTAGTTAGGGATTAAATGAGCCTATACTCCTATTTTTGAGTCGTATGAAAAATATTCTCGTTACTGGCGGAGCTGGGTATATAGGATCCCATGTTGTAGTAAAACTTCATGAGCACGGATACAATCCCATCATAATGGACGACTTTTCCAACTCACGGCATTCGGTTCTTGAGGGCATAAAGAACATTACTGGTAAATCATTCAAAGTTTACGAAGGTGATATCCTTGATCAAAAGTTGCTGAAGGAGGTTTTCAGTAGTCAGAAAATTGACGGGGTCATTCATTTCGCCGCAAAGAAGGCAGTCGGAGAATCGGTTGATAAACCTCTTTACTATTATAAAAACAATGTCTCGGGTCTTGTGTCCATACTTGAAGTGGTTCAAGAGTATAAAGTTAAGAATCTCATTTTCTCTTCTTCCTGTACAGTTTATGGCCAACCCGATAGTTTACCAGTAACAGAAGAGACGCCAAAAAAACCAGCCAATTCGCCATATGGCAATACAAAACAAATTGGTGAGGAAATATTAGAAGATACGATCAATTCTGGAATAGACTTAAAAGCAATCGCATTAAGATATTTCAATCCAATCGGTGCTCATCCATCCGCTGAAATAGGAGAACTTCCACTTGGAGTTCCAAATAATCTTGTTCCCTTCATTACCCAAACAGCTGCGGGTTTGCGTGAATCACTGACTGTATTCGGGGGCGATTATAATACACAAGACGGTACTTGCATACGTGACTATATACATGTCATGGATTTAGCCGATGCACACGTGAGGTCTATAGAGTATCTTGAAACGGAGTATGACTTAAACTTTGATGTGATAAACGTTGGTACTGGAAGTGGCAATACTGTTTTAGAAGTCATTAAGGCTTTTGAAGAAACAAGTAAAGAAAAACTTAACTTCAAAATAGGCCCAAGGCGTCCGGGAGATGTAGAAAAGATTTACGCACAGGTGGATAAGTCTAAAAGACTTCTCAAGTGGCAAACCCAGTATTCTCTCGAACAAGCGATGAGTGACTCATGGAAGTGGCAGCAAAAATTAGCCAACAACTCATCGACAGATTCTGTCAGTTAACGAATGAATGTTAACTTTGAACGATCAATAATTAATAAGAAATCACACAGGATACATTTGTATCAAACTTTAACATTATGAAAATTACAATCGTTGGAACTGGATATGTAGGCCTTGTTACAGGTACATGTTTTTCTGAAGTAGGTATAGACGTTACGTGTGTTGATATTGATCAAAAAAAGATCGACGGCCTTAAGGAGGGCATCATGCCAATATATGAACCTGGTCTAGAAACCATGGTACTGAGAAATGTTGAAAAGGGCAGACTACACTTTTCTACCAGCCTCAAAGATAGTATTCAAGGCTCAGAAGCTGTTTTTATAGCAGTTGGAACTCCTCCGGGAGAGGATGGTAGTGCGGATTTGAAATATGTTCTAGCAGTTGCTGATGAAGTCGGCCAACATATGAACGATTACATAGTAGTAGTTACTAAGAGTACAGTACCAGTAGGCACTGCTCGCAAGGTCAAGAACACAGTAAATAAAGCACTTGAGAAAAGAAAATCCGAGTTAGCATTCGACGTGGCCTCAAATCCAGAATTTCTTAAAGAGGGAGCGGCAATCCAAGATTTCCTTAAGCCAGACAGAATAGTCGTTGGAGTAGAAACTGACCGCGCGAAAAAGATTATGGAGAAATTGTATAAGCCATTTCTTCTTAATGGACACCCGACTATTTTCATGGATGTCCCATCTGCCGAAATGACTAAATACGCAGCTAATTCCATGCTAGCAACTAAAATTAGTTTCATGAATGACATTGCGAATCTCTGCGAAATAATGGGCGCTGATGTAAATATGGTTAGACGCGGAATCGGTAGTGACTCAAGAATAGGTACCAAGTTCATTTATCCTGGAGTTGGCTATGGTGGCTCTTGTTTTCCGAAAGATGTAAAAGCCCTTATAAAAACAGCCGAAGAAAATGGATACCCTATGAGGGTTCTTAAGTCTGTCGAAGATGTTAACGAACATCAAAAATCTGTTTTAGTCAACAAAGTCAAAAAGCATTTCGGTGACAATCTAACGGGGATGACTTTTGCTGTTTGGGGGTTATCCTTCAAACCTAAAACAGACGATATGAGGGAAGCCCCATCCATAGTGATCATAAATCAACTCATTGAATTAGGGGCAGAGATTAAGGCTTTTGATCCAGTAGCAATGGAAGAAGCGAAAAGAGATCTGCATGACACAATTACTTACTGTAAGGATGAGTATGAGGCTTTGGTTGACGCTGATGCACTTCTTTTAGTTACAGAATGGCCCGAGTTTAGAGTACCTAACTTCACTGTTGTAAGCAAACTTCTTAAAAACAAAGTTATTTTCGATGGTCGTAATATTTATGACCCTGCTGAAGTTAAAGAACTGGGTTATGTTTACTACGGTATCGGCTTAAGTCAAGAGCAATGAAAAAGAGAGTTCTAATTACAGGGGCTGCAGGATTCTTGGGTTCTCACCTTTCTGATCGTTTTATAAAAGAGGGCTTTCATGTTATCGGAATGGATAACCTCATCACGGGAAGTTTAGATAATATTGAACACTTGATGCCACTTGAAAACTTTGAGTTTCATCATCATGACGTCTCTTCGTTCGTTCATATAGCTGGCGATCTAGATTATATTCTACATTTCGCTTCTCCCGCTAGCCCGATAGATTATTTAAAAATACCCATTCAAACCTTAAAAGTAGGTTCTTTAGGCACGCACAATTTGTTAGGCTTAGCAAGAGCTAAAAATGCCCGGATGCTTATTGCCTCTACTTCCGAAGTCTATGGAGACCCCTTGGTACACCCACAAGTTGAGGAATACTATGGAAATGTAAATCCAGTGGGTCCGAGAGGTGTTTATGATGAAGCAAAGCGTTTTCAGGAAGCTATTACAATGGCCTACCATACCTATCACAACCTAGAAACTAGGATAGTGAGAATTTTTAATACTTATGGGCCAAGAATGCGATTAAATGACGGCCGGGTACTACCTGCCTTTATTGGACAAGCGCTCCGCGGAGAGGACTTAACTATTTTCGGTGATGGTAGCCAGACCAGGTCTTTTTGCTATGTTGATGATCAGGTTGAGGGTATATTTCAACTACTCATGTCCGATTACGCTTACCCAATTAATATTGGAAATCCTGACGAAATCACCATTTCTCAATTTGCTGAAGAAATCATAAAGTTAACTGGAACTCAACAGAAAGTTATTTACATGGATCTTCCGAAAGATGATCCTATGCAAAGACAGCCAGATATTACTAAAGCAAATGAGGTTTTAGGCTGGTCGCCTAAAGTAGATAGATCAAAAGGTTTAAAAATAACCTACGACTATTTCAAATCCCTTCCAAAAGACAGGCTTAACAAGACAGAGCATAAAAACTTTTCTTCTTTTATTAAGTAGCCTTACAACCTTTTTACCGTTAAGATAGTCTAATGCATATGGTCAAGTTTAGGCTTATTATAATATTGATTATTGGGTATTCAAGTATTTATGCTCAAGAAACTGTACATGACAGTATCAATTCCGTCACTCACAGCCTAAATATAGAAAGTGGTGTGCTTATAAGCGCTAAAAGTGAATTGCCCTTTTGGGTAAGAGGAAACAATTCCCAGCGTTTCAAGCAGGGCTCGGCCAATTCCGTTTATCAAATACTTCATTATAACGGCAACTATCAACCCATAAAAAATATTGCACTAAAATGGGAGTTGGAATCATTGTTAAATATCCGTGAACGGATTGATGGCAGGATTATTCAAGCAAACTTGAGTATAGAATCAAAATTAATTAGAATAAGGGGGGGATATGATGAAGAGTTCTTTGGACTTAATGACAGTACCCTCTCCATTGGAAACTTAGTATATGGAAATAATGCCAGCCCGATCCCAAAGGTATCTATTTCAACAAATGGGTGGCAAAGAAGCCCTCTGTTTGGCAATCATCTATCATTTCAAGCCTATTTAGCCCATGGTTGGTTTGAGCAGAACAGGTTCCAAAGTGGAGCTTTTCTTCATCAAAAGTACCTGTACCTCAGGGTTAAGGCTTTTAATAGTCGCTTATCCATAATTGGGGGCTTAAACCATAATGCACAATGGGGTGGAGCAAATGCTACTAACGAATCATCTCAACCTACTGGTATTAAAAACTATCTACGCATTTTGATGGGTTCTTCAGGTGGATCCGATGCTAATCTAAGTGATCAAAATAATGCTTTAGGGAATCACCTTGGAAGTTATGACTTGCGAGGTACACATGAATTTCGGCACTTTTTTCTCTCAAGTTATTGGCAGTTTTTATGGGAGGATAAATCCGGTCTAACACCCTTCAATTGGAGAGATGGACTCATGGGAGCTTCCATTGATTTCAAAAACAATGGACTAATCAACAAGGTGGTCATAGAAATCATTAGAACTAATGATCAAGACGCAGATAAAGTTAGTGATGATGGATTATCATTCCTTGAGCCGGATAACTTCTTGAACAACAACACTTACCAAAGCGGTTGGACATATTTGGATAATGTTATTGGCAACCCTGTTTTTCTACTTATTCATCCTGATTCAGATGATTTTAGGTCAAGAGTAAAAAATATGGTCAATGGGCTGAATGTATCTATTGGCGGAAACTTGAAGGGCTTGTCTTACAGTATAACTTACAGAAAGTTTAAAAACGCTGGGACTCGTTACGAATCAATAGAACCAGGTTTAGACGTCAGGTCTGCCATTATCTATCTTTCAATACCGACAATTCATGGCTCCTTTGGTATTCGAGGAGAATACGACTGGAGCAATTGGTTAGGTAAAAATTTCGGTTTTCAATGTCAGTACAGAGTAGATCTGTCAAGCATCTTCAGAAAAGGTAATTAGCCTTTATCAATATATTCGGTGGTTATAACTCAATTCTAATCCAAAGAGGTCATACATGTCTCCAAAGTCTTGGGCAATTTTGATATTCAAAATACCACGTTGAGTTGGGCCAATGTTTTTAATTCCTAGTTCGATCACACTATAAAACTGTGTTTGTTCTGGTCTGAACGGATAGTCAAAATCTGGATCACTCAATATTCCGTTCCACGAAAAACGGCCATCATACAAGCCAGCATATGAACCGAAATTCCTTGAATAAGTAAACAACCACTTAAGGTCTATCGATTTTGTCAAAGCTCCACTCACTCCCAAATTAAGGGCCCATAGTCTGTTATTTGCTATGGCCACCCCATGGTTGGAATACACTTCGAAAAAGTTCAAAGTTCTTGCATAAGTGAGAAACAGTGGGTTTCCAATAACCATTCCATTATAAGTCCAGCCTGATCTGTATAAATAGTTATTGTAATAATCATCCCTTTGTCCAAAATCATAGCCTTGATTGTCTTCAATTGTCTGAATATTTCTCGTAGGATCTGGTATACCAGGTCCTCCTTGCCATTTAGACTGTACCATTTCCAATTGAACTCGTCTGATTCCTATATCTTTTGCTGGAAGCTCCCAATTCAAACTGATCATATAATCCGTCAAACTTATGTATTGGATTCCGCCTTCATCTTCAAAGGGTTTTTGATAATTCAACGTCAAATTGTGACTACCAAATTCTTTCTCCAGGGTGATTTCGGTGATACCAAGGTGGTTACCAACAGCATTGCTCTCCCCGGCCATTGTCCCATCGGGGTTAGGTATGCCCTCACCAAGAAATACTTTTAAATAGTCATCAAAAGAACTTGGTTGCTTAACACCATTCGGATCATATCCTCCAAATTGAGCGAAATGTATTATGCCTGAAGAAACTTTTAAGCCAAGTTCTCTACTCAAATCAACTTGGGCATGGAAAGACTTATAGTGTAGTTGGGCTTTGGATATATATCTGGCACTTTCAAGCCATCCATGAGCGAGATTTCCCTTTAACTTAAAATAATCATGCGTAAATGGAACACTAAAGTAATCATCATTGCCTAAAATCAACATAGGCACTGGGGTGGCATTATTACTAATTGCCAATGAGCCAGTACCAAGCCCGCTGGACGTTCCCCCTACCTCTCTCTGAACTCTGCCTATTTCTAATCTCCAATTTCTGTACTTCGCTCTAAAATAGGCCGAAGAGAGTACGTCATTTCGGAAAGACACACCTAAGCTTATATCGAATGATTTGGATAATTTATTTTGATAAAAAGCATCCCCTTTTACGAACAAAACATCGGTTGCATCTACCTCTCCATAACTACCGAATTGAATGTAGTGCGGCAAAAACGCGTTGTCACCAGAAAAATAGAAGCCCGTTCCGACCGAGAGACTTAGAGAGTCTGAACTAACTTGTGATAATGCCTGACTAGTTGATAACTTTAAGGCCAGACAAGTCAGCAATAAGGCTCTTAATACTGTTGATTTCCATTGATCTATCGAAAACATATTAAAATACAAAAAAACATCAAGGACAATTTTACTAATAAAATATCACACCCTAAGATGCCTCGGTAAAGAGAAACAGAGCTTAATAGGCATTCCCTCTATCTTTAACCACTGAAATTATTGTTTGAAAAATAATTTTCACATCTAAGAAGAAAGACCAATTTTGGAGATAGAAGCGATCCAATCTTACTCTTGAACTCATCTGATAAAAACACTCAATTTCACCTCTATATCCTTTTGCCTGTGCCAAACCAGTAACTCCTGGCTTTGAAGAATGTCTTTGAAGGAACTTTTGAACGCGATTCTGGTAAGATTCATTCATTGCAATTGCATGAGGTCGAGGTCCTACTATAGACATGTCACCCTTGATAACATTAAAAAATTGGGGGAATTCGTCTAGACTGGTTTTCCGAAGAAACATCCCAAAACGGGTAACTCGTGAATCGTTTTTAGACGCCCATTTTGAATCAGCCTCATTATTTAAAATCATCGATCTGAATTTGTAGCACCAAAAGGTCTTGTTATTTTTCCCATTCCTCTCCTGTTTAAAGACAACAGGCCCGCGTGATTCGATTTTAATAATAAGTGCAACAATTGGAAATAACCAGCTTATTATCGTCACTATGACGATGGTGGAAAAAACAATATCAAAGGCCCTCTTGACTACACGATTCACCAAAGAATCTAAAGGTAGATCATTGATATCGACAATCGGCATACCTTCATACTTTCTAAAGCTGAATATCTTCAGAGAGTCTAAATCCACGGATGGTATTAGCTTAACTTTAATGAGTCTGGAGTCTGCCAAATCAACAATCCTATTGATTTTATAGCGCGAAACTTTCTCACTCACGTAGATATAATCCAGATTGTCTAAGTCTGATTTGAAAAAATCATCCAGTGTTCCCAGAATTTCCTCATTTGAACCATTAACCTTATCATTGGAATAAAAGCCTTCACAGCGAATACCATAGCTCTTCTTACGTTTCAGTAATGAAAATAGTCGAACTCCAAGCTCATCAAAGCCAATGATGACAGCCCTCCTAAAATTGTAACCGAGCTCACGATAACGCGCAAGAGTGGCATGAATGGTGAGTCTTAACAAGGTATTCGAAAGAAAAATCGATGAAATAAGAACAATTATGACATTCCTTGAGTAAGTATCAATCCTTAAAATGAAGAGTGTGAAGAAGAAAACTGAAATGAATATGAAGCTATTGTAGAGACTACTTTTTAGTGTTTCTGAATAAGTGCTCTGTCTTTTAGACTTGAAACTTCTGGTCGCTAGGCCAATTATCAGCCAAATTATGTTTCCTACAAATAAGTGATTAATGAAAGTCCCAAAATCACCCCAATGATCTTTTTTTAGATGAAAGATCATAACAAAACATACACATAGCACAATCAATTCCGAAAAAAGGAATAAAAAGGGAAATAACTGGTCAAATCTTTTCCTCATCGAATTATTTCATTCGTTCCGAATTATACGAAACATTAAGCACTAATCCAGTTTATCATTTGTTTATTACAACTGACTACCCTGAATAAACAGATAAGGAAGATTTCGCTAAAGAGTATCAAAACTACATTGGCAAAACTCAAGCACAGTTGGATGTTACAAATTGTTTCATTAAAAATGATTATATGCTTGTGTCTAAAAGCTACCCAGTAGTTTTTCATCATTCACAAGCTCATTTATCTTCCAAAATTGTGATCTACCTCCCTTGAGATAATTTTTAGGGTACACAACATAAATTTCCATACCCTTCATTATCTTTAGTTTTTCGATTATTGTTAGTATCACTAAACTTAAAGAATCATATGAGGATCAATATTATCCTGCTATATATATATATATTTACATTATTATCTTGCGAACGAAAAATTGAAAAAGAAACAGTCATATATTTTAATGATTTTGAAGGTACCCTGACGGGAGAACTCACTGGGGCGGTTCAACATGTTTTCAACGGAGAGCAAATGTTAGGTAACTATAATGGTGGTGGCTTTAGTCTACACCTCTCCAGCGTACCAGAACACAGATATATGTTGATATCGTTTGATCTATATATTCATGACTCTTGGGATGGAAACTCAATTAGTCCGAATGGTCCAGATTTATGGACATTACAATTGAATGCGCTTCTTCACAAATCAAATCCAGCATTCAAGTTTGAGACCTCTTTCTCAAATAGCCCATGTGTAAGCAGTCTCTGTTATGAGCAGTCATTTCCTGATGAGTTCCCATTCATCCATAGTCCCAGGTTCATGTCTGACACGGAAACCAGAGGGCTATGTCATTTGGCTGGCTCACCCACTGGAACAACAATCTACCATATAGAGAAAGGCTTTAGAAGCAGCGATCAAGTTATCTTTTTGGATTTCTATGATCGGTTGGTTCAGACCAATGTGGCTAATCCGGTTTGTGACGAGAGTTGGTCACTCGATAACCTTAGAATCTCTGTTTTAAATTAAATGGCGGGTTTAAGATTTTCCTTGATCGCATTTTTCTGCTTGATCCTCACATCTTGGAACGCGATGAGCCAACACATAAGTGTTAATTCGGCCATTGTCGAAAACTTTGTAAGAAGAACTCTTATTTCTGACTCAACTGCTTTTCAATCTAATTCCTTGATGGCAAGACCTATTCTCCTACAATCTGTATTAGGTGAAAATAAGACTCAAATGAACGAACTGAGTGGCTTAGCCCGCCCTAGTTTAAATCTTGGAGGAATCATCAAACTTGGCATTCTAGCACCTGAAACTTACACTAAAACCACCAGTCATCGCCCTCACACATATAATCAAGGAAGCCTTATTTCAGCAAAAGGTCAACAGTCCATCTTCTCATTCGGGATTTACGGAAAATCCAAATACGTAGAACTACAGATAAAGCCAGAATTCCTCATAGCCCAAAACCCCAGTTTTGATGGCTTTGCCGATGACCATGCAGAAATTGTATGGCATAGACGGTTTTTATGGTGGAATAGGATTGATACTCCAGAGAGATTTGGCCAACCAAGCATATCTGAACTTTTGCCTGGTCAATCGTATCTAAAGTTCACTTACGATCATATGTCGTTAGCCTTTTCTACCGAAAACTTGTGGTGGGGGCCAGGCAGACGGAACAGTTTAATAATGAGCAACAATGCTCGGGGTTTTCCTCACTTAAGATTAATGACTTCCAAACCGATCGAAACGATTATTGGTGATTTTGAAGGGACCTTGATAATGGGTCGTCTTTCTTCATCTGGCTTTGACCCGCCTCAAGTATCAAGAACCTATTTAAACAACCTGAGCTTTATTCCAAAAAATGAAGATGACAGAGCCATTAGTGGTTTTACTATCAACTACAAACCTAAATGGTTGAAGGGCTTATGGCTAGGATACTCCCAAACCACCTATCGCTACTTGGAAAGGAGTCATGAGGGTAATCCATATCTAGCCATATTTCGGAACGTATTTTCAGGAGGAAACCAGATTGACTTTTTCAGTTTACCTCAAAACCACTCTTCCTTCTTCTTTCGATTGGCACTTCCCAAGGCCATGGGAGAAATCTATGCTGAATATGGCTTGAAAGATCAGTCTTGGAACCTCAGAAGGTTATTCTCTTCTATAGACAATCCTAATGCTGTGACCTTTGGATTTTCCAAGTACATTAAAACCAGATGGGAAAAATGGCCTCTCCTTGAAATTTCAGCTGAATTAACCTCTCTTCAACAATATCCTTTCAGTTCTATAGTTCAGGCAAATAGTTGGTATTTGGATGGAGAAGTGAGACAGGGTTATACGAATAGAGGAGAAGTGCTAGGAGCAGCCATCGGACCAGGAAGCAATTCACAATTCATTCAATTGTCAATTTTCAAGGGATTGAAATCACTAAGTCTGAATGTAGAACGAGTCGTTCACAACAACGACTACTTCTATTACACATTTGGTCCGTCTCAAGATAACAGAAGGTTTTGGGTTGATCTGAACCTTGGAATCAATCTAGACTTGCAGAAAGGACCAATTCTAATATCCTCTCAGTTTAATTGGATACGATCATTCAATTATCAGTGGCAGCTGACACAATTTGAAGGTCAACCTTATTACATCGGTGGCAAGGATGTAAACAATGCTCACTTGTCCCTTAAACTAACTTGGTTGCTATGCGATTAAGGACATCAATAGCAAGTCATCTTTACCTGAGCATTCTCATGCTTTTGTTTGGCTGCCTATCAGTCAATGCGCAGACCTTGCCCATTGGATTTCCAGTCTTAGAGGATTATGCCAGGCGAAGTCATATTCAGGGTGAGTTCGCCACCGCGTCATCGTTTGTCCATAGACCTAACTTGTATTTCAATGATAGTCTATTCCATGAATTTCAAGGAACTCTTGGCAAGTCAGGAGGAATTTTTAGCAAGAAAAGACAAAAGCTAGAGATCAGCCTTTTCCCATTACAGCTCAGGACAGAATTTAACAGCCACCACCCATATGGTAGAAACAATGGCCTTATGATAAGGTCAAAAGGACTACAGACATTAATATCTACCGGAGTTTTGCTTAAATGGAAATTCCTCAGAGTAGAATTAAGACCAGAATTTCTGTATGCCCAAAACTCTTCCTTCGAGACCTTAAGTCAGTCGTTGTCAGAAAATGCTTACAACTTTTACTACCAGTTTTACCACAACGTTACGGACCTCCCTGAAAGGTATGGTGAAGGCAACTATACTAAATTCTTTGCCGGTCAATCTGGTATTTTCGTTGATT
The DNA here is from genome assembly GCF_001747105.1 of Roseivirga misakiensis. Taxonomy (NCBI): domain Bacteria; kingdom Pseudomonadati; phylum Bacteroidota; class Cytophagia; order Cytophagales; family Roseivirgaceae; genus Roseivirga; species Roseivirga misakiensis. Next base: position 736,801 of record NZ_MDGQ01000003.1, read on the forward strand.
GGAAAAAGGTAACATTCGGCCTCAGTTCAAACAATCAATGGAAAGGGCCGGGTATTAGAAATTCTCTTCTCCAAAGCAATAATGCGAGGGGTATTCCACAGTTGAGTATTTTTTCAAACAGACCTATTGACATTAAAATTGGCAAGCTAGAATTTCATTTACTAGGAGGTAGGTTAGATAATTCTGGAATAACTCCTCCCGTACATGCTATCACAGGTGTGAGACCTACCACCTATATTCCCAAGGCATCGGATTGGCGCTATATATCAGCATTGCATTTGACCTATCAACCAAAATGGATAAATGGGCTTTACCTTGGTTTTCAAAGGAATGTGACCATCAACAGTGGCACTATCAATGACTTCATTGATTATGTTCCCTTTATTGACAACTTTTTCAAAGTAAAGGATCCAGGTAGGATTAATGAAGAAGAGCGTGATGAAGTTGCTTCAGTCTACTTAAAGTGGAATTGGTTTAAAGCGAATACCGAGTTTTACTTCGAAATTGGTAAAAATGATCACTCGATTGATCTTAGAGACTTTTTTCTTTCGCCAAACCATTCTTGGGCTTATACCGCAGGACTTACCAAAATCTTTGATCTGCCCGACAATGAGTCTAAAATTGTTACGGAACTTGAAGTTTCAGATATCTCAAGGAGTGGTACAGGACAACTCCGCTCCGAGGCTTCCTGGTATGTACATAGCTTTGTCAGAGACGGATATACCCATTATGGAGAGGTTATCGGTGCGGGGATAGGACCGGGTTCCACATACCAGTACTTTAATATGGCTTGGACTCGGGGCCTTAAACAAGTTGGTTTGTTCTTCGAAAGAACTATCAATAACAGAGACTTTGCTATAATAACTTTTGAAGAGGACAATTTACCTTCTAGAAGGGCTCAAGGAATTTCTGAAAATACCAATAATCACAATTGGGTAGATTTAAGTTTAGGAACAAAGATCAATTGGCAAAAGGGTAAGCTCTTGATAAATGCAAACCTTCAATATGTCCGTTCATTTAATTATCAATGGCAAAACTCCATAATTGACCCCCTAAGGCCTTTTACCAGGAATTCAGCCATCAGAGGAAATCTATATGTTTTTTGGAACCTTGCTTACTTTCTCTGATCTATGGGTGTAAAGAACCTATTCGCAATTTCGGAAAATAAGAATTCACTTGGCAGTAAGTTCCGGCAGAAGAGATTTCGCTATTTTCTAAAGCTTCTTTCTTCGGTAGAGTCCGACCCGATTCGGATATTGGATGTTGGCGGTAAGGAGTCATTCTGGGTGCTCAACCAATTTCATCAGCGTAAGGATGTTCAGATAACCCTTTTGAATTTAGAGGCTTCAGACCTGAAATATGATAACTTTTCAAGTGTTCGTGGAGATGCCACAGACCTAAGTGAATATGCAGAGAACTCATTCGACCTGGTTTTTTCCAATTCTGTAATCGAGCACCTTCATAGCTTTGAAAACCAGATCAAGATGGCAAAAGAATGCCAAAGAGTGGGAATAAAACATTTCATTCAGACTCCTAATCGATATTTCTTCATGGAGCCACATTATTTACTTCCGTTCTTTCAGTTCTTGCCGAAAAAGTTGCAGTACTTCATTCTTACAAAGACTAAAGTTAGCCGTCTTAAAAAATGGAATGCGAGTTTTGCCAGACAATATATCGATGAAATCAGACTGATGTCAAAATCGGAGATGTCAAAGCTTTTCCCTGGATCGATTCTTTATAGGGAAAAGTTCCTTTGGATGTCCAAGTCATTTACTGCCCACAACCTGGAATCTCCTCAGTCCAAAGGCGAACCAGGCTCATGACGAAAGGCTTTCTTCAGTCCCAAGAATCTCTTTTCTACAAAGTGATATGACAAGGTGGCCACACCAAAAACTAACGTGCAACAAACTGCATAAAAAGCAAGTAGTCCAAAGAGGTTCAATTCTACGTTCAGTTTGGACAAGACCACCACGACTGCCGAAATAATAATCATATGGTACATATAAATACCATAAGATACTTTACCCAGATGATTGACATACTTGTTATTGATCTTAAAGAGAGGGTTTGTACTCAAAGTAGCCACCAGAAAACCAGACAACACCATCCTTACCATATGGCGTAGAAAGTAGTCATCTATTTCAAAGAGGCTGGTCGTAAAATTCAAAAGGAATAGTAAAAGCACAAGTAGCTGAAAGGCCTTATTGCCAAAAACTTGCTTAAGCTTGCCAGATTCGAGGAGAATGGCCAGCAAGCCACTAAAAAGAAAATAGAAGTAATACATATAGTAGAAGTCCATTTTGCTGAAATACCAGAAGCAGCTAATCACAACAACTAGTGAAAGCAACAAAGTAGGACGAATCCATCGGCTGGTGCCAAGAAACAGAATTAAGGGAATGAACAAATAGAACTGTTCTTCAATGCCAATGGACCAAAGCACATCAAGTATCGGACCTACCTCAGGAAATTCAGCCTTAAAGACATTTGGCAACATAAATAAGTAATGAAATATAAGGTCACCGAAGCTATAACTCCGTTCGATAGATATTTCTGGAATCAGCGATGGCATAATCCATTCGTAGGCCAGAATGCCAACAAGCAATACAATAAAGTAGAGAGGAAGAATTCTTAGAATCCTCCTCATATAAAAATTGCCAATGTTGATCTGCCCAAAGGTGGTTTTCTCTTTCCAAAGCAATCGGATTATCAGAAATCCACTAAGTGAAAAAAAGTAATTGACAGCCAGAGGGCCCTTAAAAAGAAAATCGAGGTTATAGGATGAAGCCAAACCAAATTTGGGCAGCAAGTCATTGATGTGATAAATCACTACTGACATGGCCAAAAAAAGCCTCAAAGCATCTAGGTTTGGAAGTTTATTGTTCAAGTCTTTCCCTTTGATTTCAACAAGTTTTCAAAGACCTCAATGTAGCGGTCAGTAATATGTTCCCAATCATAGCGTTGACCCAAGCCCTCTCTAGCCTTTGACTTCAGATCGGTTACTGTCTCAGGTTCAGCTTCCACTCTGTTGACCAGTTCGGTCACCGCTTGTTGTTGCTTCTCAAATAGGATCCCATAGCGACCATCTTGTAGTACTTCTTTGTTGAAAACCGTCCCCAGTGCCAGAATAGCACATCCCGATCCAAGTGCCTGTAAAATAGTAGGGTTGGTACCCCCATATTCGTGTCCATGAAAGTAGCAATAGGAATTCAGAAATAGTTCTGCCAATGTCTGGCGATCTTTGACAAAGCCTGTGAATACAAGACGCTCCTCCGTTTCAGACATCTTTTTGATTCTGGAAGCATACTCATCCTTGTAAGTTACATCTCCCACAATTACCAGTTTACGTTGAGAATGGGACTTAAGAAAACCTTCAATAATCAGATCACTATTATTATCTGGGATGAGCCGACCAACAATCACGTAATAGTCATCTTTTTTTAGACCCCATTGTTCAATCATCTCTGGCCGTTGAGAATACTCTGGTGTTGAACCATATGCGATCACTTCACTGTCGCGATTGAATAGTTCCAGATAAACCTCTCTCATCGCTTCTGCATCATTCACTAATTGATCGTAAAAACGAGTCGCCATCTTAGATGCCCAATAAAAGTATTTTGCTCCAAAGCCTTTCCACTTAGGCCTTTCCCATTCCAAACCATCCACATTGATCACTGTAGGTTTGCCAGCGACTTTGGGAAGAATTCCGAAAGGACCATTGGCCGAATTGACTACGAGTAGTAAATCGGATTTGCCTGCACTCGCATGAATAAAGGAGAAAAAAGAGTGTGTGATTTGGCTCAGGGATTTAGACTCAATAGCTGGCATATAAACCAGGTCAATTCCGTTTACCCGTCTTGGTTTCTCCTTGAACAAAGCGCTGTGGCAATAGATGGTGACATCTACTCCCCTTTTGACCAGTCTTTCTGCCAACTCTCTTACAAAAGTGTCAAAGCCACCGTAGACGATGGGGTATCCCTTCACTCCAATGATCGCTACTCTCATTTACTCATTCAATTAACGGAACAAACCTTGGCAATGAAATAGACTATTTGCCTCAGGCCATGCAAACATAGCAAATCATTGGCTTTATTTGCAGGAGAAGAAATTGCTAAAATGAAAATAGAGGATTTCCCTTTTCTGGATGAATATGCCAATCTCACGGGTTATGATAAACAGACCCTTTTAGACGCTTATTCTATAGAGTCTCACTATCACAAGCTCTTGTTGGAAGAGACCTCCGCAGTGAAAAGGAAGGGGCTTTATAATGAACTCTACAACCAGATTTTACCCCTCTATGCAAAAGGCAAAAAGGACAAGAAAAGTCATCTGGTAGATAAGGCGCATATGGTTGCCATGTTTAACAAAGAGATAAAGGTTGGCTCTGTCATAGACCTTGGCTGTGGAAACGGCTCGTTTTTAAAAAATATTCACCAGCGTTACCCCGAAAAGCGTCTGGTGGGAGTAGATGTTTACAGACCCGAGGCTCCCATTGAAGGGGTGGAGTTTATTGCGGGAGATGTAGTTAGCTTCAGAATGAAAGAAAACTTTGACACTGTTATTTCTGATAATGTCATAGAACACTTGGTACCTGAAGATTTTGAAGTTTATCTGAAATCCGTGAATGAACTGCTCAATGCAAAAGGTAAGCTGATTATCATTTTGCCCAACCGTCTTTTTGGCCCATCTGACATCACACGTATTATTGACTTCACTTACTCAGGTAAGGTAGAGGCCAATGGAGGCCATGTCAACGAATCGACTTATACAGATATTATCAGCGTATTGCGAAGACAAGGATTTGACAACATCAAGACGGTCTTACCTATACCAAAATTAAAGTATGGTTTACTGAAAAATGTAAGGGTATCACCCTCTCCTTTTGTGGCTATGGAAAACAGTAAATTCTGGTTATGGCTCTTCAGGAGGATCAAAGTAAAGGGCAAATGCCCAATTCGATTCACCGTTACCCTGGTGTGTGAAAAAACGAGTTAGTCCTCTAATACTTTCACCATCTCACTTTGATAGGCCTCTACGGTAAACATATCCAGCACACGCTGCCGTCCTGCCTGACCCATTTCCGTTCTCAACGCTTCATCTCTTAAAATCACAGCTATTTTGGCGGCTGCATCAGAAGCATTGTCCCAAGGTATGTGTTCCCCGGTAACCCCTGCTTCGATCATCTCTAAAGCACCACCATGTGCTGTACCACATACTGCTAAAGAGGAAGCCATTCCCTCAAGCACCGTATTAGGTAATGGGTCGGGTAAAATAGAAGGCAAAACAAAAAGGTCGAGGCCGGACAGAATTTTATTGATGTCTGTTCGATAGCCCAGATCATGTACATTGGTGGTCAAATCATTTTCAGAGACGAACTTATTGATCTCATCATAAATATATTCGTAACCTGGATAGGCGTCTCCCACCATTACGGCATGTAGTTGGGGAAATTCCTGCCTGAGAATATTGAAAATCTCAAGAAAATAGACATGTCCTTTCCAAAAGTTGACTCGGGCCACCATACCCAGAAGTAATACGTCCTCATCAAGGCCCAACTCACGCTTTAATGGGTAATTGATTCCATCATAGCCATCAGGGTTGAGACCATTATATATGAGCTTAATCTTTTCTTTACTGACTTGGTTGCCCCAATGGTCTCTTACTGGTCCGGAGACAACAATGACCAGACTGCTGAGTCTGTTGAGCAGGAAGCCAATAGCAGACTTAAACCATTTTGGAGAAAGCGTGATCTCCCGAACATGCCAGATATGTCTTACACCCAAATATTTTGCTACAAAACCCGCAATCAGAACCCCAATAGTATTGGAATAAACCACATCAATGGAGTTTTTCTTAATAAGCTTCTTTAGTTTCCAGAAGGCAGAGTACATTCGACTTCCTCTGTTGAAGAGCCCGCTAATGTTCATGTATTTCCTTCGTATGATACCCAATGACATAAACTCCACTTCGATACCATTTTCCACAAGATGATCGCTCAAAGGGCCAGGTTCGGAAATCACAACCATCACCCGGTGACCTGCAGCCTTCCAGCCCAGTACGCTACGTACAAAACTCTTACTAGCTCCATACAAATCGGAAGAACTATGAAGTGCCAGGATATTCTTAGGCTGCATTTTCTTTTATTAGTTTATCGATTCGGCTCATTAGCTTCTCTTTTGTGAACTGGCCAAGCCGTTTCTTCCCCTTTTCCACCAAGTTATGATTTAGAATATTGTCGCTCAAGACACGCTCCATTTTGCCAGCCAGGTCTTCTGCATTGAACGTAGAAAATGACACTACCGCATCATCGCCTATTTCCATCAGAGAACCACAGTCTGAAACGATTACTGGTACATCAGCCGACATGGCCTCCAGAATTGGGATACCGAAACCCTCATTGTATGATGGAAAAACATAGAGTTTGGACTCAGCATAGAGCCAGGCCAATTCCTCTTCATCAACGAAACCCGGCAGAACTATCTGTTCTGCTAGTCCAAGCTCGTCAACCAATTCCTCAACCTCAGTAAAGGCATCATTCTTTTTGCCAATTCCTCTTCCACCAGCTAACACCAATTTATATTCAGAGTAATTCGTGTGCTTCCTAAGAATATCAAACGCACGAACCAATATTGGCAGGTTTTTGCGCTGATCAAAATAACCCACATGTAATATGAATGCGGAGCCTTTGATCATTTGCGTAAGTCTGGATGGAGAGCCCGATGGCGAAATACTCAATGGTTTACTCAGCTGATACACCACTTCCAGAGGTTGATCCAGATACTCATCCATTGCCTTTTTTACATAATGACTCGTAGTAAGCCCTAATGACCTGCCTCTAAATCCCTTCTTAATCAGCCATTTCTGGTATTTGAGCCAAAGGTTGCTATAGTTCTCAGGGTGTTGCCAAAAGAATGGTGAATGAATCACTTGCATCTTAAGGCATGGGAGTTTCCACATGGGAGACACATAATCAGGGCAAATTAGTACGTCCGCTCTCCTCAGCAAAGTGATTATGGGCAGTACAAATTGCTTCCAGAACAGATAAAGCAATTGAAATAACCAACGTTTAAACCTATTTGGATTATGTCTGAAAAACTTAGTCCGATTTACCAGCTGAATAGACGGCACACTTTGATAGTGATTTTCACTTACTCCTTCATCGACTGCCGCCTTTACAAGTAAATCAGTGTAGGTCCTGATGCCGGTATCCGCATAAAGCTGAAAAAAAGTATCAATGATTACTTTTTGACTCATTGAACGAAGTTGTTAACTGGTTTTTCAGAAGACCAACGCAATACCAAGTCAGTTGGTAGCATACTTAAACTTTAAAGAAGAGTCATACTTTGCCGTTGAGTAGATCGCCACGGATGTCCCTGCAAACCACCAAATGAGATAAGAAATATTGCCATAGTTTTCAGTATTCGAAAACATCATTAAAAATAGCAGACCAAACTTAAATGAAGCCGTAATCAGGGGAATTAGTTTATCCTGACGGGTATCAGACATTCTATATGCTCTGAGACTAACTGAGATGGTGAGAAAAATCACAGACAAGTATACGATTAGACCTGGAATGCCTAACTGTACAGCAAAGATAATGTACTGATTTTCACCACCTACCTGAAGGTCTTCATCAACCCCCCCGACATTGCCACTAGTGGCCAAACCATAACCCAGAGGATTTTGCGTGGCAGTCTCGATACCTTCAATCCATTCAGCAATATGACCCAGGCTTGAACTGTCTGAAAAACTAATGGTATCAAACACATAGTAGCGAACATCCTCGGGCGCTAGAAAAACAACATACAACCAAAAAACTAAAAGGCTAAGTAAGCCTGTATAAATCAGCTTCCTGTAACCAAAAGTAAAAGCCAGAAACACTCCAGCCAGAAAAATCCCCCCAATGGCTGCCCTGGAATAGGCGAAAATCAAGCACATCACGGCAAGCAACATCAAGAGCAGATACTTGAGTTTATTCAGCCTATACTTGACGGATGTAAATAGCGCGAATGCCACAATCAAGGTAAGCAACATACTAGAGGCAAGTGCAAGAGGGCTATGAAAAAAGGCAGCGAACCGCTTGACTCCTCCTGCGGCCTCGAAGGTCCATTGCAAACCATAATTGCCAGTTGGTTCAATGTCCATTATGTCCTGATTGTAGGCACTATACCCAATGATCGACTGAAAATGAGTATTTGTCAACTTTTCAAAGCCTGTGACAATAAATGCGAGTACAAGGGTAGCCAGAATGGCATTAAAAATCTTTTTCTGAAAGTCATAAGAGAGCTTTATGTTTCTGCCCAAAAAATACATGATGCCCAGCAAAAGTAAGTTTTTGAAGTAAACGGCTTTGTTTACAAAACTAGAAGGGCCAATAGGCATCAGGGCGAAGACCAGGGCTAAGGCCAAAAAGACCATTATGGCATAATCGAGCGAATACATGCGCACACCATAATCAAGTGGCTTTCGCCTTCCGAAAACGAATACGGCCAATGCTCCAAGCGTCAGCACTTCCTTAGCATATTTAAAGAAGGCCACCAGCAAAGGAGTTCCCGAAAGTTGGTAGGCAAGACTTAAGATGGTAGTGTAGGCAGGAGCAAAAAGGCAAAAGAATAATAGTAGATACTCTGGTTTTCCCTGAACTACAATTTTGTTAAAACAATATAAGATTACACCCACACCATAAGTGAGAACCAGTATTTGTAGGACGAATAACGTGAGTACCACTGACCTTAGAAATTTCTATTATGTAAAATATCTCATCTTTTGATCAATTTACCTTACTATCAGCGTAGAAGGTTCAACGATTAGTCGCATCTTTGAAGTCATTTGCGAAATGTAAATTTAGCAATACATGAACATTAATATACCACCTGCCTGTTTCCCTTATATTCTCTACCAGAGAACTGCTTACATCAGAGGTCTTTCAATAGACCGTATGGCAAAAAAGACGCTGGAGAAAGCTGGCCTGATCAAAGCCGGCTCTACCTTTAAAAAATTGGTTCATCTGAACGCAAGATTGAGCCCTACCAGAATCGCCAAGCGTTACACTGATGACATCTTGCGTGATTTTAATTCAATTAAACCGCATCTACCTGCAACTGCCTCCAATATTCTTGATATAGGTTGTGGTATTGCGGGCATAGACTTATTCCTTTCTCAGACCTACCAACATGAAGTGAACCTCCATCTAATAGACAAAACAAGCATTCAAGAAGAAGTATTCTATGGATATGAGCCATCTGGTTCTTTCTACAACTCTATGGAATATTCGAGAGGGTTCCTGGAGCAGAATGGGGTACCAAAATCCAATATCCACCTGCAGGAAGCTACTGATGACAATGAGATATTATTCCCAGTATCATTTGACTTGGTCGTATCTCTAATTTCATGGGGCTATCATTATCCGGTCAGCACCTATCTTGATACTGTTTTCGACAAGCTGGCACCGGGGGGTAAACTCATCATCGATGTCAGAAAAGGATCGGAAGGCTTGGAATTGATCAAAGAGAAATTCGGAAATCAGGAAGTTGTGTACTCTGAAGGGCAATGTGAGAGGGTAGTCGCGATTAAGAGCCGTTAGTTTTTTATGCCTTCTCTCAGCCCTCTAAGGGTAGCCTGAAATTTCTTAGGTTTTCGGCTCACAAAGAAATAAACCAACCTAACAAAAACTTTATATGCTTGAAAAAGCCAGGCGGTCACCAAATAAATTCCTTTTTGGTGCTTTCTTATCATATAGATATGATTCCTTACAGTGACATAATGTGTAAAGGGCGATAGGGTTCCCTCTCCATAGTTCTTCCTGTTGTTATTGGACATTCCTACCTCATGATAGATCTGCGCACTGGGTTCATAGCCAAGGCTATAACCTGCTTTTGTAATCCTGAATGACCAATCCGTATCTTCATAGTAAATAAAAAACCGGTCGTCAAGACTACCAATCTGTTTGATAATACTGCTTTTTACTAAAAAGCAACAGCCGGTCACCCAAGGGGTGGCACCCGCCTCATCATACTGGCCCATATCTTTTTCCCCTTGTCCTCGGGTTCGTGTAATAGCCCAAACCTTATTAAAAATACCTCCGGCATTCCAAATTACGTCCCGTTCCTGATTATAGAGAATCTTCGGTTGTACTGCACCTAGTGAACTATCTTTTCCGAAAGCGGTAATTAATCTTGAAAGAAATGGAGGGGTGACGATCGTGTCATTGTTGAGTAGCATGGTGAAATCGAAATTCTCTTCCAAGGCATAGGTAATACCCCGATTATTACCACCAGTAAAGCCCAGATTCTCCTGATTACGGAGAAATACCACTTCTTCAAATTCAGATTCCAGAATTTTGTCTGAATCATCTGTCGACCCGTTATCTACTACAATTACTTTATAAGCAGGATAATCTAGTCCTCTTAGTGAAGCCAAACATGGTCTTGTAACATCGACACTGTTCCAATTGACGATGATAATGGCTACAGATGGGTCCATGGTAGTGAATTCCAGATTTAGGCGGGATTAGGCTTCTTTAAATTGCCTGTTTTCCAGAAGTCATAAATACCTTGATCCAGCTCGTATTGATCCCACACAAATTTTTCTCTATATGACTGGCGCTTTGCCCATTCCCACATAATACTAAGTCCTGTTCTAAGGTCGGTTTTATCCTCGAAAGCCAGAATGTCCACTGATTTTTGCCATGTAGGGTGTGCGTTCTTCACCTCATGTCTTTGTTCTCTAAATGCCACTTCTCCCTCACCTATGACCTCGCGAAGAATTTCGTTGGCCTGCAATATTGAATGTTCAACACCTGACCCTAAGTTAATGATCTCCTTGGATGCTCTGGGTTCCACTGCGGCTGCCCACAGAGGTTTTAGACAATCATCTATAAAGCTAAAAGCACGTTTCTGTGACCCATCACCAAATACACTCATCGGCTGACCACATATATACTGAAACATCCAGATTCCCAGCACATTACGATACGAATCCCAGATATTCTGTTTAATACCATATACGTTGTGTGGGCGAATGATACACCAGTCAAGCCCATGCTGTTCACCCGCCACCTGAATATCCATTTCACAGGCATATTTTGCTATACCGTAAGGATCAATGGGGCTGGGGCGATCAGATTCATCAAAAGGCGGAGTCCCTTTTCCATACACTGCCATAGAACTCGTGAATACAAGTCTCTTCACATCATGGCGAATACACTCATTAATAATGTTGGCCGTGGCGATGAGGTTGTTTTGATAGTTAAAGGTTCTGATGAACGGTGATAGTCCTTCTGCAGCATATGCGGCAAAATGAAACACATATTCCGGTTTGTGCTGTTCGAAAATTGAATTCAGGGTCTTGTCTTTACAATCCAATTCATAAAAGACCACCTGATCAGGAACATTTTCTCTATACCCTCCACTTAAATCATCGATTCCAACGATCTCATACTCCAGATGGTGCTCAATGAGCCAGTCTGCAAGTCTACTCCCAAGAAGGCCGGCTACACCCGTAATAATGATATTCTTTTTCATTTCCTCAGATTGATCACAAATATCTCATCCTATTTAGATTCCACAAGGAGGAGAAACACTTTATTCTGTATTTCGACCACTTCCATATGCTTTATCTCCAAAAACACTCCTTGCAATTTTAAAAAGTGAATTATAAAATGATTTGGTCTCTGTATTCAGCATTCGGAAAGTCATGATTCCCTGAGTCGTGAATATGAATAATTCCGAAAAAAGCAAGGCGTAGGCCATACCTTCAACTCCTCTCAAGTAAGCCCCAAAAAAGCCCACTACCATCATAACAGTACTGCATATCCAGGTACTGTCAAAAAGCAATTTCTTCGAACCGGCACTCAACATGATCGTCATGTTTCCAACGTTCAAAGCAGCCAAAAAAGGGATGAATGCCAACTTTTCTAAAACTTTTCCCGCATTGGTATTGGTACCGGCAGAAAGAAAGTAAACTACCTGATCTGACAAAAAATATAAGGATAAACTCGTCAAGAGGGTAAAAAGCAAAGTCAATAGATAAGCCCCACCAACCATTCTATTAAAAGAAATACGGTCATCCTGATAAAATACACTGGCTTTCGCAAGAATAGATTGAGTCACTAAAACCGGAATCATCCGGAGAACAATCGGCACTTTTTGGGCAAGACTATAGACACCAAGGGCAGCATCTGAAACAAGGTTGCTTAAGATGATTATCGCACTGTGTACTGAAAAATGACCGGCAACAGAAGATAGAAAGAGATATGTATTGGAAGAAATTGTTGAAAAAACTGTATGAATTGATTGCAATCTGAAGGTCAGTCGAAAGTCTTTAACAATCTTCCAAACCAACAATAAGTTGACAACCATGGCCGTCAACCCAAAGAGAAAATTGACTTTAGAAGAATCTTCTAAACCTTTTACAAATAGGAATACCAAAAGAAGATATATCAAGCGACTGGCCAAATTGCCAATGGAGAGCATACGCATTCGTTCCGCTCCCATCAGAAACCAAAGGGGGTTAATGACTTCTGCAAGAATAATCGTAATCGAGAAAAGTAATATTAATCTGTAATTGGGAAAAAAGCCAAGCCCTAAAGAAAGGAAGAATAAAAGGGATACAGTGATAAGGGCAATGAGACTCTTGCTAAAAATTATTTGTGCAAAAATATTGGACAGTGGCTGCCCCTTTGATAACAGAATGGCGATTTCTCGAGGGCCGCTGAGATGGAAGCCAAAACCGATCAGTACATTCAATAACATCATGATAGACAAGGCCAAATTGATCATTCCATATTGCTGCTCACCTACAGCACTGAAAATTATTGGAGTGGCCAATAGACCAATACCAATGTTAATGGCCTGTATAAAGGAAAGAGAAGTAAAGTTTCGAAAAGGACTCTTCTTAATCCATAAAAAAGGAGAGGAATTACTCGGCATAAAATCTCATTCCTTGAGAGCCGTCATTATTATCTGCTTAATAGACAAATAAAGAATCATCAAAAGACCACCAAAAAACAATCCTCCTAACAAGGTTCTGAACGTTGTCCATTTGTTGTTATCCAGAGGCAGGATTGGCGAGTCAATAATTTGGACTAGAGGCTGATTGTTTCTGTGTGTAATCTTGGCAATTTCTAAGTTTTTTATAATTTCTGTGTATGAGGCTGTGGTAATTTGAATATCCACTTGTGTCTTCTGAAGTGGCACCTGTTCACTTAATCTCAGTGGATTTAAGTTGGGGTTCTCTTCGGAAAGTCTTGCAAAATCAAGTATCAGCTTGTCGAGAAGTAGTTTAAGACTGTCTGCCTGTGATTGAAGAATGCGCAGATTTTCACCCGAATTTGAGGTAGTTGTCTTTGCATAAAACTCGTTGACATTATGTACTAGAGCCTCATTAAATGCTTTTGCAAAGAGCTCATCATGATCGACCACATTCACCACCAAAATGCTCATTTTTCGATCGGGCTTATCCACAGACAAACCACCCTCATTCAGCTCCTTGATTACCTCCTTAATCAAACTATCATGAGCAATTGTAAATTGCTCTCTTGGCAAATGGAAATCGATACTTGTCAATTCCTCTACTTTATTCCAACGCTTTCTAAGTCCCTTATTTTCGGCATACCGATCTATCAGTAGTGTCGATTTCCCATTAAACTCTGCCTCGGTCAGCAAAGTCTCTGACAACATTCGATAGGAAGTATACAACTTTATAATATTGTCTATTTGAAAGGCAGCCCCTGAACCTGTACTATTCAAATTAATACCGGCCAAATTTGCCAATGACGAAAACTGTCCTAGTCCGTCAGAAGCACCTGTTTCCAAAACAAAGCTCGTTGAAGCCGAATATTTAAGCTTTTTGAGCTGATTATATCCAAATAATAATGCCGCCAAAAACACCGCGGCCATGACAATCCACCATTTCTTCCTCAATATCATTGATAGCCACATTGAGATATTCTCAATGGCCTGCTGGGGAGAAACTTTGTTCTCATCTATATATTGATCTTTCTTTTCCATTAATTTCCTGAGGAGGAGAAATCTATTTGACTGACTAATAAAGCCAGTGTGGCCAAACCGCTAGTAATACCAATGATCTCTCCAGGAGTCACTGGAATCTTCGGAGGCTTTGCTGGAACTATAATTTCTGATCCGGCTGTCACTTTTGGATAATTTCTGAAGAACAAGAATCCCTTGGTTCGAGCAACACTTCCATTAGGATAAATCACATAGGTCCCTCGTCTTTTAGCCCTGTTGTCAAACCCTCCTGCCTTATCAATGAAGTGTCTCAAGGATCTTTCCTTTTCGAAAAGAACTGTTGTCGGATAAAGTACTCTACCTCTGAGCCTGACCGTTTCTGCTTCTTTTGGAATTACCAATACATCACCCTCCTGAAGAATCAGGTCATGCTTTGACCCTGGGTTAGCCAAAATTTTCTCGAGATCAATCCCTATTGCCTCAGATTCTTTCAGCTCTACTTCGCCATAGAGAGTATTCCTTTTTACTATTTCCTTTAACCTTTCGCGTTTAGCAAATGAAGAAAGGTTTTGATTCTCTTCGGCAGAGTTACTCAATTTTTCGAGTTCTCCGTTAATACGCTCAAGTTGTGCCAACTGAGATTCCGTCAGCGATTCTGGGTTTTCGTCAAACCTCTCTAGAAGCATTTGCAGGTCATTAATCTGAAGTTCAATGTCCGAGGACTCAGAATAAAACTCTGTTTTTCGCAACAAGCTGGCGCCCTCCACAAATGCAAACTGATTAACCCCTCCAGACCTCTCCAAGAGACTCGATATTCTCTCATTTTGGTCTTTGATTGCATAATCCCCTGGGAACTCCACCTGTCCTTCAACAACCACAAATCGTTGGGTGAAGAAGTTTGGGTTTTTTCTGACCAATACATGATCATAAGGCATTAAAACAAATGAGGAGTCAGATAACTTCAGGTCATTTTGAATGTCTCGGACAAGCACTTCAGAAATAGCTCCACTTTCTGAATCTCCCAATCTTCGCGTTATCTCTATGCGAGAAGAAGAGGCCGAAGATTTTAATCCACCAGCCAGGGCAATCAAATCTTCTATGGTCATATTATCCGAAAACCCAAAAATTCCTCCGTTGTTCACCTCTCCGGATACTTCGACATATTGCTCTTCACCCAGATCGTGTATGGAGAATATCTGAAGCACATCCTCTCTTTCCAAGGTAATATCACTGGTCTTACCTTCAATCAATTGACCTAGATCAAAAGAAATGTTCTCCGTACTCAGGTCTGGTTTAGTTCTTACAATCAAGGCGCGCTGAAAGACGGCATCCCCTTTCAAACCAGCAGCCTTATCAATAAGTTGAGTAACTGTCAAACCATCTTCAATGGCATAGTCACCAGGTCTGAAAACTGCGCCTTTTACTTGAACCCTATTCCTAAACCTGTCTAAAACCCTCGGTATATTGTAAATGTCACCTGGTTTGGGCTCAAATAAAGGAAACTGCTGTGCGAAAATGTCTGAAACAAACTTCTCTCCTTCTAGATTGCGTGTCAGCGATATTTGCTTCGTCAAAGCGAATTCAGAGAACCCTCCCCCAAATCTTATTAGGTCTTCTAGATTTTCCCCCTCCTTCAATTCAAATCTCCCTGCTCGTTTGACTTCACCTGCCAAACTCACCCTATTTGTATAAACACCTACGATCACTACATCACCATCTTTCAGCCAACCCTCATCAGAGAGCATGCCATCGACAAGGTATGGGTATAGATCTATAGTGGATGTTAGTTTTCCTCCTCTGACAATCTTTATCTCTCTTAGTGTTCCATTCTCTCTTACACCACCCGATAGGTATAAGGCATTCAATACTGTAGAGAAAGCACTCAAATTATAGGTGCCGGGTACCTCAACTTCACCTGCTATGCTTACCGATATTGATCGGGCTGAGCCAAGACTTACACCCAAACTACTTTTTGGGTTTGAGCCCACCAACTCCTTATAGAATCCTGATAGTTTTTGTTTGAGCACCCTTTTTGCCTCTTCAATCCTTAAACCGGAGACATGAATAGGGCCAATATTCTCTAAAAGCACTATCCCATCAGGGCTAATTTCGGCTTGATAGTACTGCTCTGAAGAACCATAAATATCAATAAAAAGCTCGTCTCCGGGACCTAGAATATAATTGGCAGGCGTTGGTAAATTCTGAGAGGAACCAAAGCTTAAAAAAGGGCTTTTGTTTCCAAAAAAGTCAAGTCCAAAAACATCGGAAATAACCCTGCTCTTTGAGTTGAGCGAGTCAAAATAAGCTCCTCTTAGGCGAGAGTCAGAAATAATATCAGATGATGCCTCTGAAATTCTTGAGGTCTTGACATTGTCAATTCTCTGCCTAAACTGATCTATCTCTGAACTTGACCATCCTTGCTGTCGCGCCAATTCCAAAAGATCAGACTCCGAATAGCCTAAGGCAGTCGCTTGTCTCATTAATGACTGAATTCGCTGATCAGAGAGTTTCTCCAATTTGACCCCAGTAAAATCAAGTAATGTTTGACTTTGGAGATTGTCACTGAAACCTACCAGAAAGAGCTGCAGAAAAACAAATACCAGAAAACGACTCACCATTTATAATGTAAATTTTTGAATAAGACGCAAGATAAAAGAAAAGACCAACAAAATGGGTAGCCGCCTTTTCACGAAATTGATGAGACTTTAAAGCGCTAGATCAGTTTATTGACTTCGAGCTCCTTTGAAAAGAATATTTTTTACTGCCAAAAAGAAGTATCTGATATCCGTACCAAGAGGGTTCTTTCTATAAGCTTCTAAATACTTCATTTCTGATGCGACAATCTCATCAAAAGTCTTTGGCATGTCACAATAAAATGGTGGAACTAATCCCGGCTTTGTCTTTAACCGTGCCTCTACTGCTGTTTCTGGATAAAGACTCAAGTAGTGTGGACTTAAAGGTCTTACCCCCACTAACTTTAAATCACCATTTAATAAGTTCCAAATCATTGGCAACTCATCAATCCAGTACTTTCGAAAAATCTTACCCGCCTTGGAGACCCTAGGGTCTCTTTTAAGCTTACCACCCTCGGCCAAACTATAGTTTTGATATATGTATTCCTGGATAAACTCCGAATAAGCATACATTGAACGAAGCTTTCTTACTTTGATTTTCTTTCCTCCTTTACCAACTCTATTAAGTCTTATGAATAAACCATAAGTGGGCTCCATAGAATATGTAGGTTCACTCACCTTCTCCAATACCATATAAGTCAGGCCGTTAGCTTTTCTTTTCTTTACTAACTCGAAACCACAAGAATACAACCTGCCTAACACTTCAATTTCATGTAAGACCCTACTTCTGCTTCCCTTAATAAAAAAGTAAAACCTTCTCGTTGGTTCGAGTTTCGGGAACACCCTATGAAATACGAAGTCCATGAAGTACAGCATCCAATTCAATCCAAAAGGGTACTTCTTGAGAATCCTTCGCTTTCTTTGAAGTGCCATTTCAGCAACGATAAAGAAACGCCCCCCAGTTTTCAGCGATGTATTAACACATTCAAAGAACTTATTAATATAACCTAGATCATTCGTAGGCTTAAGGTTAACAATAGCATCACATTTTCTATTGTTTAAAGTATTTCTAATGTTGAAGGTTGAAGAGGTTTCAAATGCATAGTAGTCTTTTGAGCCCTCAGTCAGGATATAATCATTGACGAGTTCAAAGGCACACTTTGGCAAAGACTCTAATAAAAGATCGTACTTTACATCTCCATAAATGTTGTCTACAGACATAGTTTTGTGTTTGATGTTTGACACAAATATGAAAAAAAATTATACCACACTAAAATTCAAAGACTTATAAGGTTCATTCTATGAACAAGTTTTGACCATTGACATAATCAATAATACTGTCCAATTCCATTTGAATTTCGGGCAAATCTCATCACTTATTGATTAGAAAAATAACTTTCTGTAGGATCATTTTATCACAATAGTCCGCTTAAAAGTCCACTATACGAAGCGGAAAGGGTCAAATTGAAAAAATTCTCGTTGTTATTATCCTGATTAAGATAGTTGCTTATCGACTCATACCCTACCTGCAGGTCAAAAGAAAGATTAACTTTTGGAAGATATCTGGCTCTAAATCTAAGCTCTTTAAGTTTTTGTGCGATGCCAATAGGAAATTCTGACTTCTCTCCTGTAAATGCTACTCCGAGGTCCTGGTCTCTGCGTTGATTTAAAAATAGGTCAAACGATAAATAGAGTTTATCTAAACCGAAATAGTCAAAATTCACCGTCAACCCCTCAAAGCCGTTGACAGGAAATCCTAAGCTACTTCCATTGAAAGTATAGTTACCATAAGTATAAAAGGAGTTATACGTCCAATTACTCAAGATCTCATAGCCGATTTTGAATTGAGATTTAGGAACCAAATCGGTAAATATGACTCTGGATAAAAACCCAACTCTATCCGGAAACTGTTCGCGCAGTGCCTTTGTAAAATCCATATCATCGATAAGAAACTGAGCAAAAAATGCGGTTCTCTTTGTCTTGTAATACAGTTCTATTGATCCAAAAGCGTTGGCGTTTCCTTCTTCCAAACCCCTACGGTCGCTGGCCTTAGAAAGAAAAAAGATATTCATAGGATTGAAGAAGGCCGGTACCACTTGTTGTCTCTCTCCGCCATATAAGATAGTCTCTGTAAGGGCAATTTTAAACCTGTTAGACAGGGATAAATCCAGCCTATGAAAACTATAAAATCTTCTATTCCAGTCCGAAACAGGGGATTCTTCTCTAGAATCAAAGCCAAATACATCATCTAGTCTGGCTGCTGAGAAACTGTATTTGAAATGTTTATTGAACCAGCTAAAACTAAAGTGATCGTAAGAGAAAGGATTATCTGAGCGAATGAGGCTGGAGGTATTGATCAAACCATAATTCCTATCAAGTCGACCGTAAAAAACCCTTAAATGATCGCTGTCGTACCTGAGATAACTGGTGGATGTGCGTCCGAAATTTTCATTAAGCAGCTTTCCTACAGACCCAAAAAGTAGTGTATCATTAAGGTATTCCGTGTTGGCAGTATAGGCACTGTAGGCCAGAATGTTTTTGTAACTATAGCTCACAGAGGGAGTAGCGCTGAACTCGCCACTGGCTTTATCACGAATGTTCTGAAACTTGGGTGAAGCATCGAGCCCTAGTATTAGCTTGCCTTTTGTGGTCTCTTCCGGCAAGTATCTCTTAAGATCTTTGAGAAGCAAACCTGCCATATACTCTTCTTTTAAAAGGCTATCCTTACTTATGGCATCATAGAGTACCTTGGCCGTAAAAGGCTGATTTAAATGATGAGTGATTTGAATTCTCTCCATGTGTATCAGATACTCTATGTATTCATCAAAAGCACCATTGAGATAGTACGGACTATCGTCCTGAGCCCTAAGCTCTGTGCCCATCAAACAGAAAATCAGACTACAAAAGAGTAGTCGTTTCAGGGTCGCAACATTGAAGCTCAGATAATCTGTCAAAACATCCTAGGGATTTGATTAATCGTCTTGATCGTAGATTCGTAGTCCAGACCTACTATATCCAGGTACCACTTTATCGAATTATATCGTGGCCTGTTTTCTTCATAAATCTTTTCGAGGGCCTCTTCTCTGGTAATCATACCTTCTCTAATTTGATTACTTCTGAAAGTATCATTCTCACTAAATCCGGCTACTAGTGTGTAGATATAATTGTAAAAACTAGCGGTTCCGTCTCCAATTCTCCAGGTAGAATCAGTATCTACAGCCTTCTCCCAATCATAGTTGTTAATAATGGTATCCTCGATGTGCTTTTCATCCCACTGAGCGTAATCAAACAAGTGATAGTAGTCTGCCTTAGGTGTAATATACCTCGAGGCAAAAGAACCTAATGAATCAAGTATGGACTGATTGAAATATCCTGGGCTCTTTAACATATTGGCTCCTACAAAACCAAATAGCTTCATCTGATTCTGTATTGAAATCGAGTAAATTCTCTTTTTGTCAAACTCAGGCCTGAGTCCAGCAAAACCCGTCTTAAAATTGGTATTCTCCAGATGATTAACTCCCCAGATCTCAAGATCTATACCCAGTTGCTTCTTGATCTTATGAGCATAGTAAAAGAAGAACTTATCGCCAGCCATAAACAGTGGAATCATACCAAGAGCCGGCTTTTTCAACCAGGCCACAATATTCTTTCTGATATTCTCTCGCTTCCAGTGCATGTCTGCAGCAACAATGATATTCTCCACACCCAGCTTACCGCATATTCTGGCTACGTTTCTGCGGGCAAGGTCTGTCACCATTCCCCAGTCATAGGTATAAGTGATAGGGTTTAGCCCCAATTCTTCTTTGACCACATGCAGTACGTAAGTACTATCTCTACCTCCACTGAATGGTAAAAGAACGTCAGATTTACCATCAGTTCTTCTGTAAGGCTCTACCAAAGTCATCAGCTCGGATAGGGGCCTCGGTTGGTTCTTATTTTCGTAATTATTGCAATAATTACAAACTCCGTCATGATCGTAAAGGATGTATGGAAATGTTTCAGGCAACAGGCACTTAGTACACCGCTTAAGCCCTTTTATCTTATCACTCGGATAAATAAGTAGCCCCTTTTGTGCCTCAGCCTCAGGGTTGAGGTGAATCAGGTTCAGGTCCATCACTGTTGATATTTGCTCCTTATTGGAAGCAACCGTGGCAATATTAATCTCCCGTTTTTCCTGAGTCTTTGGCGTTTTTTCCTTTGGAGTGGATGCAAAATCAAATTCTGTAATACCAAACGTATCCAATGCCACACTCATTCCTGTATTGGCTGGTATTTGCTTTTTCTCGAGTGTAGAGATTACCGACAGATCAGCTTTTTTCTCAAATTCATTAAGAATGTAAATTTCTGAAGCGAAAAAGACGATGTCCTTGTTATTTGTAATGACATAAAGTGATCCATTGTTTGTTGCCAAAACGAAACGATCGTAATCTTCGAAGACCAAAGCAGTGGCTACAGTACCAAACACTTCATCTCCCACCGCCTTTACAATACCTTCTTCTAATGAACCTTCCGCAGCAAACTTTCTGACCAATGCCAGCATTACCTCCGTATCGATCTCGTTTTCTCTGGTGAGATCAGTATGCTTCTCCCATAGCTGGTCCACATTAGTAACAATACCGTTGTGAACCCCAACAACACCATCTTTTGCCACTGGTTGATTGTTATTGTCATTCAGCTGTGTACCGTTGGTCACAAGTCGGGAATGCCCATAAACATATTTACAAGCACTCGTCTTAGAGCCGAGGGCATTTTGAATCAGTTGAGAGGCCTCCGGTCTTTTCAGGAGCTCATTGATCCTCACCGGCCCTTTCAGTACATCTATTTTGTGATTTTGCTGATTGAAAGCGCAAAGACCCGAAGAGTCTTTACCTCTTCTTTGCGAAAGCTTAGCCAGCGATTTCACTGATTTAATTAGGAAATCACTGCTGTAGGTAGCCTTTTCACTTACAATTACCCCAAAAATTCCACACATGACTTATTTATTTTATCAAGAGTTTAGCGTTATGTTATTTGCTTCTGACCCCTCCAATAATCTGAAAAAAGGTCTCAAAGAAAAAGGTCACGTCAGCCTTTAAACCGTTCTTTCTATATTTTTTTAAGTAGTCGCCTTCAATGTTCACAATCTCATCAAAGCTCGCTGTATTTTCATCAAATATTGGAGAAACAAAACCTGGTTTTACCGTGTAGTAAATATCCTTATACCATTGTGGGTACAAGCTGAAATAATGAAAACTCATTGCTCTGATGCCCACAATCTTAATATCACCCCGAAGCCAGTTCACCATCTGGGGAAGTTCGTCTAACCAGAATTTACGGATATACTTGCCATACTGGGTGATTCTGAAATCATCTTTAAACTTTCCCGAGTTATCCAGAGAATTCATTTCGTAAACCTTTTCCTGTAGAAACTCACTATAAGGATACATAGACCTGAACTTGAAAATCTTAATGGTTTTGCCATGAAAACCCACCCGGTTGAGCTGTATAATGGGATAGAAAGATGGTTTCACTCCCGTCATAGGCTCAAACTGCTTTCTGGCTACTATCAGGAATCTACCATCGCCAAGGTCTAGTTCTTCCTCCATGTCAAAACCAGTATAGAGTATTCTGCCCCAAGTTTCAGTCCTTGAGATGGCTCTCCAGCGACCTGCCGAAGCATACAACAACACCTGACTCAAATAGGGTACTTTCGGCAGCGCCCGAAACCAAAACAGATAGAATATGTATAGTAACTTTGATAGCAGTCCAGGTTTGATGGATAGAATCTTCTGCTCCCTGATATCTTCAGGGGTATAGCTGATTAAGGCCACGCCTCCAGCTGGTAGCCGCTCATGCAGTTCTTTAAGCTTGGCATTTATATTCAGATAATGTTTCACAGGTTTAGGGAGCACCTTCACCTCTGACCCATTTTCAGGTAACTTGACTACCCGACCCGAAAGGGACTTTTTTATATCTTTTTTTCCTATAGACAGGTCTTTCACGACATCTGTCAGGTTGATCTGCTGAGTCAGTTGAAACTCCAATTTGACCCTTGCCCTTTTTACTGGCTTAATGGCTTCTTTGAGTTCTGTTTTCTTCACCAGTTTTACTGCAATGAGTAGTACAGTTGTGCTTCCACTCAGAAGGCCTATGATTTCGAGGTAAGGAAAATATACCTTATTTGCCAAAAACCAGAATTCTATTAACATAAAAAGACCTCCCCAGATCACGGCATGTCTGATAATCACTCCAATATCCAAGATAGCATCAGGTTCTGCTACTTTTCTATAAGGTTGAGTCAGCCATGTCGAGAGAAGAAAGAGGGCTTCAAAAATGAGAATATCAGACCAATGGCTTTCCCATTCTGAAAGAGTCGGCCACAGTGCATAAAAGATCAATAGTTGCACCAGTACATAAACCAGCAGTAAAATCCTCGAAGTTTTGTCGGTCATTGCTTAAACTGCTTTAATACCTTAACTGAGTCATCAAAATACTCTTTTATGCAATTCGGGTAGTTTTCTATAAGCCAGATAATAAAGGCTGAAACATCATCTTTCTCACTCAAAAGATGCTCTCTTCGCTTTTGAAACTCTGAAGAAAGATCTTCCATACTCAATAACTCATCGAGTTTTGCTTTGATACCATCAAAGTCATCCGGACTAAAGCCCTGAAGGAGTTTATATCTGCCTGAGAGTTCCTCATATTGTTTAAAATCATTGAACCAATCATCACACTCTAAGGCTGGTACTCCGAGCACTGCCGCCTCTGCACACATGGTAGTACTGTCTGAAATAAAAACCTTGGCATACGCAAAAATGTGTGCGACATCCATTTTGTCAAAATCGAGCAAATACTTCTTCATATCAGGTGCTACTTCCCGCTCTGAATTCAACACCACTCTACCATGTGGTTCTAAAACCTTCACAATCTTTCTCAGCAAATCGTCACCGATCCCCCTTTTACCCACATCGTGGGTTGATGTGGCCGAAACAGTTCTGATGAAAAAGTAATCTTCTCCTGTAGACTTAAGTTCATCAGGAACTTTAGTGTAATCAGGAGTAAATCGGTTGGGGTGTAGATGGGCCAGAGATTTGTAGCCGTCATAACCCAATTTCTTGCTGTTGTACTTGCCCATATCGCACACATTCGGAGCGAATACATATTTAGCTGAAGCTACCAGAATAACAGACTCAGGAACACCCTTTAAATCATCATCTGTAACAAAAAATGAGGGTATTCCTTTCATTCTCCCCACAAAGGTAACAAGGTCATCACTTACGAAGAGGTTATACTTCTTACCCCAGGTAAACCAGAAAAGCTTCCAAATGGTCAATAGCATATACACACCGGCACTGATCCAAATGTGCACGCCTTTCATTTTTCTTCCATTAGGAAAAATCTTAGTGTACTCCCAACCTTCTTTCTGTACAAGTTCTTCCAGTATATCTCTCCCTGTGATCAGAATATCCACCTGATGACCTTCGGCCTTCAAATGGTTAACCGTGGCTTTGAAAAGGTGAAATTTCGCTGGGTGAACGAAGTAAAAAAGGACTCTCATACTTATTATCTTCTAAAAAGGATATCCAATATCCGTTTGGTATGAAATTTATTTGTAAATGCTCCTAGTTCCTTATCAATAATATACTTGTCATTGGACAATAAGGCATAATGATATCCGAGGATATAGAATATTGAAGGTACTAATATTGGTCTTTTTTTTAACCTTCCTATAAAGCGCAAGAAAGCTAAAAAAAAACTAGTTCTTAATCTGTATGCATACCTTCCATCTTTGAAATGAAATTTCACAGGATTATATGCCGAACTGGTAGGTCTATAGTGGATCACGGGTAAATCAAAAACTTTGGTTTCCCAACCATTCATCATTGCTTGCATAGAATCTAATCCATCCCAATTCCAAATTACCTTAAACCCGCCAATCTCCTGAAAACATTTCATTCTAACAGATTTAAAAGCACCCCGAACATGGTAGTCTAGCTCGCCCTCTTGAATGAGTTTGTCTCCAATTTTGTTTTTAATGTAACCTCCACAAATTCCAACCTTAGGGTTTTGATCGAATGTGTTTGCAACAGTCTGAAAATACTCCTTAGGTAATTCTAAATCACCATCTAGTTTTACGATAAAATCAATTTCTCTGCTAGCCAGGGCCTCATAACCAATGTAAAAGGCCCTCATTACTTTTGATCCACCTGCCCTTTGCTCATCATGAGAAGGGTTGCTGATAACTCTTATCCAATCATACTTTTCCTCATATTTCCTTAGAATTACAAGGGTATCATCGGTTGAACCATCATCAACGATTAACCATTCTGTAGGAGTAAGAGTCTGTGCAACTACTGAGAGAATTGTCTTTTCTACGTATAACTCCTCATTTTTAACAGGAGAAACAATCGAATATTTCATAAATTTTTAACGCTCAAGAAAAGCGGATTCAAATAGAAATTCAGAACAGATTTTGGATATCGAAATTCTATACTTGTTCTTTCCCAAAATAGTGGATTTAGCTTTGAGGCGTTGAGTAATTCTTTGGTTCCCAATGCTACATCTACTTTAGGCGAAAAATCTGAAACAATATCCATGACGTTTTCGGCCCTTTGAAACGGAAATGAAAAGTACGAATTACTAAGTGAGAACTTTTCCTTCAATGAAACAGCTGATTTTTGAATTTCTGTGACTATCTCTTCCTCGTTTAGTTTAGAACAACTAGGGTGGCTTCGAGTATGACACCCAACATCAAATCCTTTATTAATTAACTTATTCACTTGCTTGGTAGACAAATATGGCTTGTTTTCGCTAAGATATTCATCTAAACTACACGGCATTAATGAATTCCAAAGAATGGCCATATTCAGATCTTTTTCCTTCATTTGCCATTCACGAAGACTCCAAGACATCAAGTCATCAGCATCATTGAATTTATTCAAATGAGGTAGGACACTTTCAGCCTTGTTCTTGAGTACCTGTTTGTCAAAATGTTGCGTCAAAACAAACAATCCATGTCTCCACATTAACTTTTTATTATCTATACAGTCTTCAATTAAAAACAGGGTTGGTTTGATTCCAAACTCCTCTGCAATTGGCGCAATTACAGTATAATTCTCTACAAAGCCATCATCTGTAGTTAAGACTATTTTGCCTTTGGTTGATGTACCCGATTTATGGCATTCTAGAGCTTCTGATATAGAAATAAACTGATTCCCCTTCATTAAGAATTTTAGAGTCTTCCTGAAAGCCTTAATGTCTAATGTTTTATCGGAAGGAAAATGCTGCCTAGTAGAATCACTTACTAAGTGTAAATATATGATCCTCATAATCTAAATTCTCGACAAAGTATTGGACAAAAGCTCGCCATAAACAGTTTTTAAATCTGGTTTCATTGCCCTGTCGTATACATTGATTATGTTCTTTGGTCTTTTATATATCCTCATTCTATTTGAACCCTCAAACCATTTTAGTCGAATATCTTCCCAAATTGTCCAATCATTGGATCCAAAATAGTTTAAACTTCTTTCTTGCTTAAGCGAATGATATTCGGAATTTTTCAAGTAGTAATTTAAAAAGTCGATATAAAGCTCCACACTCCCCTGTATACCTTTCAAAAAAAGCGTACTTGCATTATCCGATTCCGAGATTTCAGGGAGGTAATATGCCAAAATATTTCCCCCATCGATCCTCTCATTCATCACCATAAGTGTTCCGCCAGATAGATTTGGTCTGCCTTTCGCCACACAATGAAATGCAATACTTGAACCATTGAAAAGTGGAGACAAACCACTGTGATAGTTAAGCACTAATGCCGTAACGTTGTCAAAGAATTTCTTTCTCGCGATATCTCCCCCTAGAAAACACACTACTTTGGGTTTCCGATTATTAATCCAGGAAATGGTCACATCTGAATTAACATCTGTTGAATGAAACACTTCACTGGTATCGGGCAATGTATCTAGCGATTGGTTCTTGAAAGACTCTGACTCTACATATGCCAGCCTCTTCGCAAAACCATGTCGGGTAAACTTATGATAAAAAGAGCTCATCAGTTTGAGCATCAACCATAAGTATCCAAATTTCTTAATTCCATCCTTTAACCTCTTCTTGTTTGATACCCTCTCAGGGCGGACAATACATATGCTGACACCAGAAAAAGTTGAGGCCAAGGCTTTAGCCCAATAAATATGTCTGGGGCTAGAATTCGTAACCAAAACCAGATTACTCATGGTCTTTAAGTCTAAAGTTGAGAAAAGATTTCAGGTTACCTAAAACCACAATAGCCATCGTTAAAGGAAAGAGCAGCTTGTTTCCATAGGTGAATATGTTTTTAACATACTTACGCCAATAATTACGGGAGTATGGGCTAAGATAACTTCGTAAATGACTCCCAAGAGATTCTTTTACAAAAGAAGAACCTGATCCTGTGAGACGATGATGACTGTAGACTACCGCCTCCCAGTTGACCATGACTGGATGTCCTTTTTTACGAGCCCTAAGACAAATTTCGTCATCAGAACCATATTGAATATAATCCTCATTCAATAACCCTATCTCCTCTAAAATTGAAACCGGGATCAACATACCCCTTCCAGGTAATATCACACTTGGTACCAGGCCTTTGAAGTCTACAAGGTCAATTGGTTGAAAAATAGGGTGGTAGTCAACCGACCTGTATCTCCACCATTGAAAGTCCTTGACACCTGAGAAAGTCAACAAATGTGGCTCTTCATAGGTAACCGACAAAGAGCCGATAATGGTATCTTTGTCCTGTTTCTGAGCTCCATCAATCATCTTTTCAAAGTATTGTGCATCCAGCTCTATATCGTCATTAAGCATTAGTATATGACTGGGGCCCTCTTCAAGTGCTCTTTTTATTCCTTCGTTAATAGATCTGGTATACCACCAATTGCCGTCCCCGATTACTTCAATGGCTTGTGGGAATGTTTCGGCCAACATGGATGAGGTTCCATCACTACTTCCATCATTTACCACTACTATAAAGTCTTTTTCTGGCAACTGTTCATAAATCTGGTAGAGCAGTCGTTGCAACAATTCACATCTGTTAAAAGAAGGAATTACAACAGCGATTTTCATCATATCAGACAAACTGAATTATAAATTAGGAATTGAGGAAACTTCTTTGTCGTCCTTAGACAATTGATTCAATTGTAGAATCGGGAAAATAAAAATCAAGGCATAGAAAAACGGACGTGTAAACACACCCTGACTAAAACCCATGACAAAAATCCCCAGAAAGGGTAACCATACCAGATGCCTTGATTTCACCTTAAAGTAATCGCAGACCTTGCGCATAGACTTGAATAGATAAAAAAAGTAAATCAGAAACATAGGAATCCCATAAGTGGCCAAAAAACCCGTAATCCCATTATTCCTATGATTCTCTTTTGTAAAAGACAAGACGAGTTCACCGCCATATCGGCTCTCCCCTCTACCCCATCCTATCCATGGACTATTCGAAAAGTCGTTGATGTCTGCCAAAGCACTTCCAAATCTTGAGGTAGTGGTTTCCTCAGCTAAAACAATATCTTCTACCAGCTTTTCACCGATGAAACTGACGTTCATATACGCATAAAAACCAGCTATGGCAAAGAGTATCAGGAAAAAAGCATTGGATAGTTGAAAGCTCCTGGTGTAATAAATAAGTATGAGCACAAAGAGTGCTATCAGACCTGCAGTCGACTGAGTAGTAACGATGGCTATCATAAAGACCCAATTGAGCCTTGAGAAAAATTTCCCTTTCCAAAGTGTATTAAGGGCAATGGCAATATTCAGAAAGAACGAGAAGGCACCAGGTTCCCAAAATGGTCCTGGGTTCCGAAAATCAGTGAACAATGTTTTTTCTAAGGCAAATACGAAAACAGAAGGGATTTCAGCATAAAAACCAGTCCCCGGATCGAAAGGATCAAGCAGGTAAGTTGAGGCTACATCTCTGATTGCCTCTAGTATTCCTGGAAAAAACCAAAGTATCAGAAAGAAGAAGCTCACATAAGTGAAAAAAGCCATCAAACGGACGTACTGTTTGACAAAACGATCGCCAATAATGAAAATGCAAAAGTAGGCTGTAAAGAGTCTCAGTTGAGTACCTGCCAATAGGGTAATTCCACCTCCGCCATGCAGGAAAACCTGAAGGAACTCCACCACTAGCATTAAAACACAGAAGATGAGGAAACTCCAATAGACCTTTCCGTTAAACAAGATGAAGAAGAATAGAGAAATGGCAAAAAGAGCTATAACCCACTCTAATGACCTATAGAAAAATGGAAATCCCGTAACGGCCAATAGGCCTAAGATCAAAATGGACGATATGACATCGCGTAGCTTCACTCAATCGAGATTATCGGTTTTAGAATACTCACCGATTCTTGAAATAAACACCATCTACCTGAAGTAGTCTTCCACTCTCCGGGTCATAAAAGCCTGGTTCAAGAGAGTAAAGGTCAAAGCCTTTGGAAACAATATAGGCATTCATATCATCAAAAAGGCTTTCACCCTTGTATAGTTCTGTCAATGACATTTCAAGCTGTATTCCCACAATGTCTTTCAAGGAGTTCTCAGCACCTTTTAGCACCATCATTTCAAATCCCTGAACATCAAGCTTCAACATGATTGACCTATGCTGTTGCAGTCCAAGTTCAGGAAAAAGGCTGTCAATAGTCTTTACCTCGATCTCCTCTCTTGACTCAAAGGTCGATGCAGGAGCTGCTTCTTTGTGGCTGTCTTCTAAATCAAGAAGGGAGCTACTCACTGAGTTCTGCGAAACATTGATGAAGGCCTTCTCATTTTTATCCCCAACGCCCAGGTTAAGACATTCCCATGAGGGATCATTTTGACTATTGGCTTTCAATCTCTGATAAGCAAAAGAGGTTGGTTCAAATGAAATAATACGTCCATTAAAACCCAATTTACGGGACAAAGAAGCAAACTGGCCTTGATTTGCACCTATATCAATAAGGCAATCCACCATGAAATGATTATAGAGCTTTACCCTTCTTAATAAATGATCGTTTGGATAGCGTACTATCTCAAACCCTAACTTTCTGGACCACTTTTTTACAAAATCTCTCAATATCTTACGTTAAGTTGTTAATGTAGCCTTTTCTCTAAGCTGTTGAATTAGGTTTGCCTGCACTTTATTAGATAGATTTTCCCGTTCCCTCTTCTCTTCTTCGGCTACAAGCGTGTAAAAATACTGCAACATGTTTTGATAGGCATTATCTGATTCCCAAATAATGCTTTTGGTTCCATCACTGGTTTCAAGCACGATTGTCGGCTTAAAATCGATAGGGGCTGTAAATATTCTATTCGTAGAAACCTTTCCTTTGCTTCCCCATAACTCAATGTTACATTGGTAGTAATTATCAAAACCAAAAGCTATTTCAGAGAATAGGGATCCCGAACGCTGTTTCAGATAGCCACCTCCCCAGATATCTACCTTGAGTTCGTCATCGAAACTCATATTTGAAGCCTCTACTAACAAGTCTGTTCCCAAAAACTCTTGAGTAATTCTGATTGGGTAGGCTCCTGCATCTAACAATGCACCTCCACCAAGGCTGGCATTGTATCTGATATTGTCTTTATCTTTAAAGGGTGGAAAACCAAAAGAACTTCTTAAACATCTTAGCTCTCCAATGGTGCCATCTGCCACCAGACTCTTGATATAGGCCAGTTGACTGTGAAACCTGAATTGGAAATTTTCCATTAGGGCCAAGCCCCTTTCACCAGCGATGGTTATTAAGCTTTCAACTTCCTGTGGCGAACATGCAAGTGATTTTTCAACCAAAACATGTAACCCTTTCAACAGACACTTTTCAATCCATTCAAAATGCAGTGAGTTGGGAAGGGGAATATATACGGCCTGGAGACCTTCTGTTTCCAAGAGGGTCTCATAAGAAGCAAAGCCTGGAACATTGAACTTCTCGCTCAGCTCTTCTGCCTTCTGTCCACTCCTACTCGCAATTCCGATGAGATTGAAGTGGTTCTTCAAACCCTGAATTGCGGGAATCATTGAGCGTTGTGCAAAACTAGAACCTCCAATTATCCCAAAGTTTATTCTAGAACCCATATCTCTTAATTTGGATACATCTCTGTTAATACCTTCTCCATTTCTGCCATACACTGCTCTAGTCCGCTTTCAGCCAGATCAGTATAAAATGGCATTCTTAAAATCAAGTCTCCAAGTTCTTCGGTTAAGGGGAGATCCTCAGGTCTGTAGCCCAGCTTCATACCCATGGGTGAAGAGTGAAGTGGCAAATAGCCAATGTAGGCAGAAATACCTTTCTCTTTGAGGGTGAGCATGAAATGATTCTTATTCTCCACAGAATCAAAAACTGCCCAGAAGGCGTGATGATTAAGTTCATGGTCAGCTGTTGGTTGAAAGACTCTGACCTTTCCTCTTTTTACGTATTGATCAAAGAGCTTGAAATAGGCTTCTGTTAATTTGCTCCGCTTAGCCCTGATCTCGTCCTCACTTTCCAATTGTGCGAGGAGTACGGCTGCCAAAATATCTGATAAGAGATAGCTTGATCCTTTGTCCACCCAGCTGTACTTATTCTTCACTCCATTCAACACTAACCTGCGGTCAGTTCCTTTTTCTTGAAGAAAATAGGCCCGCTCTTCCCATTCTTTCACATTGACCACAAGCCCACCACCTTCTCCGGCATTATAATTCTTGGTTTCATGAAAACTATAGGCTGCCAAATGAGCCTGACTTCCACAAGATTTACCTTTGTAGGTAGAGCCAAAAGACTGGGCACAATCCTGCATAACAATCAAGTTATGTCGATTGGCTATGTCCATAATTTTGTCAATCTCACAAGAAAGCCCTGCATAATCGATTGGCAAGATCATCTTTGTTTTTTCAGTGATCAGCTCCTCAATCCTATTGGGATCAATGTTCATTGTCTCAGGATCTACCTCACAAAACACTGGTTTTGCACCAAATAGAATTACCGCATTTACAGTAGAGCTGAAAGTGTAGGAGGGTAAAATTACCTCATCTCCTGGACTAATATCGGCCAGCACGGCTCCCATTTCAAGTGCCGCAGTACAAGAAGGAGTGAGGTAAATCTCTCCCAGGTCTTGATATTTATTTTTTATGAGGTCAATGACCCTATTACAGAAAGAGTGGTTACCACAATGCGCTCCGGATCGAAGTGCCTCTAATACGTACTGCTCTTCTTTGTTAGCTGCGTATACTTTATTGAATGGAATTCTCATCTCACTTTAGAAATTGAATTGTTGAAATCAGGCTCCTCGCCTGAATATTGAGATAATTGTTAAATTTTAAGAAGATACTCATTTGGTGAAGAGTCATCCAGATATAATTGTCCGGGACTTCTTCTGACATATTATCATCGGCCTCTATGATCAGGTTGCGATTCTGTTCCCTGTAAAATCGACCCCCCTCTTCAGATTGTAGCGTATCATAACGTATCTGACTACTATCTGCATTGAGAATATAATCCAGAAAGGGCACATCTTTTGAATTGGCATAACTGCCTGTAATACACTGAACGGTCGGTGCCATTTCCAGTATATCAAAGTTTCCACACTCCAGTTTGGCCTGCACCAAAAAGTGTGATACTCCGTTGATTCGCTTATGAATAAATGCAATGATGCCTGGTTCTATAGGCCCCACCAAAGGCTGGTGCCAAGACCTGACCTCCCGGTTTGAGATTTCTACCTGAGCGGCTATTACATTGAAATAAAGATTGTTCTCTTGCCGGATGACATCCTCTTCTATAATCCAGCCCTTAATATCAAAAAGTGAAATTGGCCTTACATTGAGGTCAAAATTGCATTTGAGTTGAGTCAACCATGTAATAATTTCATCGACCTTATAGAGAGCTACATCTCCATTGATCTGGCTTTCCAGCATAGCATAGTCGATCTGTCCAGCCGCAGCTACTCTCATTTCTGATACGGGCTTTAAATGACCACTAAATGAAATGGCTGAAATCACGGTACGGGTATCCATGTTCACCACGTTATCATAACACAGCAGTCGTTTGATTTGCCCTAAAGTAAGCCAGATAAAATCTTCCTCTACAGGGATATCCTCATCTGCCTTGATGATCATATTCCTATTTCTCTTTTTGTAAAATCTGGCACCTTGTTCCGATTGAAGCTGATCAAGGATAACCTGATCTCGCTTGACCTGCTGAAAATATTCAAGGTATAATGGCTTTCTACCCTTATGCACTTGAGAATAATTACTTCTCGTGGCCTGTAGCGTAGGAGAGAGTTGAACATTATTTACATTGCCGGGCTCTATCTTAGCTTGTAAAAGAAAATAAAGTATTCCATTGATCTCTTTGGTTATGATGCCCAAGTACCCTACTTCGGGCTGATCAATTACGGGTTGTTCCCATTCCTCTACTTTACCCCAATTGGTCTTGACATTAATACCGCTTATTGAAAAGAACCTGCCGCTGGAATGCCTCAGCGCACCTTGTTTCTCGTCTAAATGCCAATCTTTCATTTCCCTGAAAGGGATTTTATTTACATTGACCTTAGTGGCTGCATTCCGCTTTCGTAACCAATGAAGGGTCTCTTCAGTACTAATGAAAGGATTCTCTTCAGTAATGGCTGAGCCAAGAAGTAGGTCTGTGTTAAGAACTGTACGGTCCATTAGGAATATTAACCTTTAGCGCAATCCCGGAATGGGATCAATTTCTTTCAAGCACGATAAGCTTTTCTGTAAAGCCCACAGATTTAAAGAGTCTTATACTGGCCTCGTTGCTAATTTTCACTCTGGCATAGGCTTTGGGAAATATCTTCATGATTTCATCTATCATAAATTTTCCACAACCTTTTCCCTGAAAATCAGGATGTGTGCATACCCTGATATCATTATCAATCACACCAACATATCCGGCCGGCTGGCCCTCGAAAAGCAGAATTCTGTAAAATTTGGAATGATCAGCCATATAAGCCTTTTGCATATCAGGTGTAATGGTAATATCATCTAGAAAACCTTCTTTAACACGCTGATCCTGCCTAAGAATCCTTACAAACTCCCAGTACTGCTCGGTACATTTAACCAATTCCATACTCATTATCGCAAATAGTTTTCTTGGTCTTAAGCGGTTGCCAGTGTCACTCAAGAGCTGAAAGTAGCTCCTTAAAATTCTTTAGGAAAATATTCATATTGGTTTTTTCAGAGGCCATCTTGTTACAGGCTTCAGACATTTGAGCATATTCAGCTTCGCTTTTATGCAAAATTCTGAAGATTCCCTCGGCCATCTGATCGGTGTTTGGCAGATCCGCCATATATCCAGTGGATCCGTTTTCAATAAGATCCGGACCTACTCCTATATTAAAAGAAACTACAGGTGTTCCTGTCATCAATGACTGATTGATCATCATAGGACCGGAATCTTCAATAGATGGACTCACCAATACGTCAGCGGCATTGTAAGCCTGAGACAGACCTTGATGATTCATAAAACCTAATGCATGGCATTTAAAGGGAAGACTATTAAGGAAGTCCTCCTGCGACTTACCTGCCACCAAAAGTTCGACTTCAGGAGAATCCTTTGTCAACATTGCCTTGAGCTTATGAAGACAATCAACAAGCTCCTTGAGTCCTTTTCGTTTTTCCCAGGTAGAAACTGCTCCAAAAAGTATCAGCTTCTTCTCTTCAGGAAGCCCTAATGCTTTTCTGGCAACTCCATGATCCTTCTTCCTAAACACATCATCATCGATTGGCAATAGAAGTTTCGATTTGGGTACTGCTTTGAAAAGACTGCTCTGATGAGTCTGCTGATCAAGGCCATCAGAACCAGCCACCAGCGCTATGTTCATCTGGTCGATATATTTCTTCTTGAATTCCCAGTTTACCCTTGACAGATCATTGCCGGTATCTGAGTAATAAGCTGGGCATTTACCGCAAGCCTTCAGGTAACCATCACAATTCCAGGCAAAATGACAACCTCCGGTGACTGCTGCCATGTCCATCATGTATAGGATAACCAATGCACCAGTCTTCTGCTGAAGCTCATACAAATGCCTGAAAGAGATGAAATTGTAAATGAAAGTCGCTACAATAATATCTGGCTGAAAGCTGCCTAACTTGAGAATCTTCTTCGTCTTTAACGAGAGTTTAGAGGCATCTGGAGTCAATACGTAATAATCTGGATCCGTTTTGATTGAATTCGCCACGCCCAATTCTCTCTTGATCTTATTCTGTACTCTCTTATTTAGTCCGTAAAGCTTTGAGTAGAAAGATTTTACCCCTGGTGTTTCAGAGTCATATGTATCTTTAACAATAACCTCAACTTTGAAATCATTCTTAGACTCAAGTGCCTTTTTTATGTCTAGCGCAACAATTCCGGCAGACCTGGTTGGATTAGGCGAACTAAGGATTAGAACATTTCTCATCTGTTCCAAATACCTTTGGCGGTACTATTCATGATTTTTTGGTACTGGATCTGATAGACAACCACACCCACAATTTCAAAAATAACCATGGAGTACATAATACCTGAGATTCCAAATCTATCGCAGAAAAACAATGTCAAGGGTATGTATAGGATGGTCATAATTGTCAGTCGATACATCTGCACCACCAATTTGCCGACACCATTTAAGAACGCATTGAAAATATTATTGAAAGTGTTTAGCGAAACATAGACCGCCAATGAGATGATCAGTCCTTTTTCTATAAACAGTTCTTTTCCTACCCATAGTGGGATAAGCCGATCAGAGAACACAAAGAGTCCGGCAATCAGCAGAAGTAGCAAAAGCCAGGTAAGCTTAAGCTTGGAGATGGTCTTCTTAATCCATCCCAGTTCATTTTTAACAAAGGCCTCAGTAATGGCGCTCCAATAAGGTGAGAGTATAATAGCAAAGCCCAAGGTGGCAATGCTGAAATACTGGAAAGCAACACTGTACGGGGTTACTTCAGTTGGCCCAAAAAGACGGGTGAGTATGAAGTTATTGGTCTGATAGAAAACAATTGCAGCAATCTGAACAACAAAAAATTTGATCCCCAGATTCATTAAGAACCCAAGTTCCGAAAAACGAACAAGCATGAACGTAGGCCTAAGTTGCTTATACCTTGTCCGGAATATTATGATAGAAAGTGTCAGGCTTATAAAAACGGGAACTCCCGCTAGAATTGCCCCCAGATAAAGCAAGCGACTTTCTGCAAAATTGAGTAGTAAATAAATCCCCAAAAGTGCCAACAGTCTACCTGTAACACTCAAGCCTTGGGCCAAGGCTGGTTCTTGTTTGGCGTAAGCTATGGATTCAATAAGGCCAACTACAAACTTGGCGCACAGAAAGAAAAAAACTGTCAGTGCCAGTTTGCCCAATTCTTCGCTCAAAAAGCTTGAGGCATTCAAAATCGAGGCCCAGTCCAGAAAAAAATTAGCCCCAAGAAAAAGCAGGAATACACCAGCAAATATAAGCCCCAAAGTGACATATGTTGTGCTCACATAAATCCGTGCTTTTTGAATATCGTTTCTGGCAATGGCTTCAGTTAATCGGTTTCTTAGGCCATTGCCCAAACCAACATTGAACAGTGAGAACCATCCGAGAATCACTGATAAGGTAATCCAAATTCCATAGCGCTCATCGTCCAGATAGTTTAGTACAAGCGGAACTTGTATGAAGGAAATGAGAGAATTGAGACCCTGAAGGCCAAACAACCCAACTATATTGATTCTCGCTTTGGCTGATCTCTGATCAGCGTTAAAGAAGAGTGTATTAAGAATGGGGATGCGTCTTAAAAAAGACATATGAACAAAATCAGGAGCTGATCAGTCGATTGAGATAAACCGCATAGCTGCTCTTACCATGCTCATTGGCCAGTTCTTTCAACTGTTCCAGATCAATGTATTTCATGCGGTAGGCTACCTCTTCAATACATGCTATCTTCAAACTTGTTCTTTTTTCAATAGTTTTAACAAATTCTATTGCTTCAGACATAGATTCGTGTGTACCGGTATCTAACCAGGCATTTCCCCGGCTCATCTTTTGGATAGTCAATGCATTCATCTTGAGGTACTCCTGATTGACAGAAGTAATTTCAAGTTCTCCTCTATCCGAAGGTTTTACTCCTTTGGCAATCTGAACCACACTATTTGGGTAAAAATAAAGTCCCACAACTCCATAGTTGGATTTAGGCTTCTCGGGCTTTTCCTCTATGCTTAGGACCCTTCCATTACTATCAATTTCTGCGATACCATACCTTTCCGGATCTTCCACTATATAACCAAAAATAACGGCCTCTTTCCGCTCAGCCACTCGCTGGACTGAAGAAGCAAGGAGTTCCTGAAAACCAGCTCCGTAAAAAATATTGTCTCCTAGCACAAGACACACGTCATCATCGCCAATAAACTCTTCTCCTATCAAAAATGCCTGGGCCAGACCATCAGGACTGGGTTGTTCAGCATAAGATAAAGAAATGCCCAGGCCACTCCCGTCTCCAAGCATTCTTTCAAAATGAGGTAGGTCATGCGGTGTAGAAATAAGCAGGATATCGCGGATGCCAGCAAGCATTAAAACCGATAGTGGATAATAAATCATGGGTTTATCATAAATCGGCAACAACTGCTTTGATATCACTTTTGTAGCTGGATATAATCGGGTGCCTGATCCTCCCGCAAGAATAATTCCTTTCATTGAATATCTGTCTTTAGTCGAAGAGTCTCTATCATACTTTCTGACCTAGTCTTTGTAAGTCATAACTACCCTGACTTACGGCCTGGCACCAATCCTCATTTGAGAGATACCACTCCACTGTCTTCCTAATACCTGACTCAAAGGTCTCATCAGGATTCCAGTTTAATTCATTTTGTAGCTTGGCTGAATCAATGGCATATCTAAAATCATGCCCCGGTCGGTCTTTCACAAAGGAGATCTGATCAGAAAAGATACCTTCTGGCTTAGGTCTTAACTCATCCAGGATAGCGCAGATACTAAGCACTACCTCCAGATTGGTTTTCTCGTTATTACCTCCGATGTTATAGGTTTCACCAGGCCTTCCCTCACAGAGTATTTTCCAAAGAGCTTTGACGTGATCATTCACAAAAAGCCAATCTCTTATGTTATCACCCTGCCCATATACGGGAATAGACTCTTCTCCCAAAGACTTCAGAATCACTACTGGTATTAGCTTTTCCGGAAACTGATACGGACCATAGTTATTGGAGCAATTGGAGACGACAACAGGTAATCCATAGGTATAGTACCATGCTCTTGCCAGATGGTCAGAAGAAGCTTTAGAAGATGAATAGGGAGATCTTGGGTGGTAAGGTGTTTCTTCTGTAAAAAAGCCTGTGGTACCTAGGGAGCCAAAAACCTCGTCAGTAGAAACATGAAGAAATCTAAAATTCTCTTTCGCAACACCTGACAAGTTGCTAAAGTAGACCTGTGCCACTTTAAGTAAGCAATGTGTACCTACCACATTGGTGGTGATAAAATCGGAAGAGTTGTCAATAGAACGGTCTACGTGAGATTCGGCCGCCAGGTGCATCACTGCATCAGGCCGATGCGTGTTGAAAACTGCATTGACCGCCACTTCATCACGGATATCTACTTTTTCAAAAATATATCTTTCAGAATCACTGACTTCTGACAGTGATTCAAGGTGACCGGCATAGGTCAAAGCATCTACATTCACCACTGTATGTTCCGAATGTTGAATTAGATATCTGACCAGCGCAGAGCCTATAAAGCCGGCTCCTCCGGTTACCAAGACTTTCATAGATTCTTCTTGTTTACTCGGCCTGATTCAGCACCTCATGACCTGCTTTGATAAGGTCAAGGTTTTTTCTGAAAAGCATAAGATC
Source organism: Roseivirga misakiensis (assembly GCF_001747105.1). NCBI lineage: Bacteria > Pseudomonadati > Bacteroidota > Cytophagia > Cytophagales > Roseivirgaceae > Roseivirga > Roseivirga misakiensis. Next base: position 775,141 of record NZ_MDGQ01000003.1, read on the forward strand.
TGCCTCTACCATTTCATTTATCAGCGCCTCAAGATCATATTTAGGTTCCCAACCCAATACCTTTTTGGATTTTGAAGGATCTCCTATCAACAACTCCACTTCTGTAGGGCGGAAATACTTGGGATCGACAGAAACCACTAGTTGTCCAACTGATACCGTTTTAGGATCACCAGGAAATACGTCAGTGTCGATGGCTGCCACATATGCTTTTTCTTCCACACCCGTTCCCTCGAAGGTCAGTTGGATTCCCACTCTGGCGAATGCCTTGATGATGAAGTCACGCACTCTTGTAGTAATGCCCGTAGCAATGACGTAGTCGTCAGGAGTATCCTGTTGTAGAATGAGCCACATAGCCTCAACATAGTCTTTTGCGTGCCCCCAGTCTCTTTGAGCATCAAGATTGCCTATGAAAAACTGATTTTGAAGCCCTAATGCAATCTTGGCCACAGCCCGAGTAATTTTACGGGTCACAAAGGTCTCCCCTCTTAGTGGTGATTCGTGGTTGAACAGAATACCATTGCTAGCATGAATATGATAGGCTTCTCTATAGTTTACTGTGATCCAGTAGGCGTAAAGTTTAGCCACTGCATATGGAGACCTGGGGTAAAAAGGCGTGGTTTCACTCTGAGGTACCTCCTGAACCAAGCCGTATAATTCTGAAGTAGATGCCTGATATATCTTGGTTTTTTCTACCAAGCCTAACAGTCTTACCGCCTCGAGAATACGTAAAGTACCGAGGCCATCCGCATTGGCAGTATATTCTGGAGTATCAAAGCTTACTTTGACATGACTCATAGCGGCAAGGTTGTATATCTCATCTGGCTGAACCTCCTGAATGATTCTGGTGAGATTCATTGAATCTGTCAGATCACCATAATGGAGAAAAAGTCGCTGATCTTCGTCATGCGGATCTTGATAAAGATGATCTATCCTGTCGGTATTGAAGAGTGAAGATCTTCGTTTTATACCATGAACTTCATACCCTTTTTCAAGGAGGAATTCTGCCAAATAAGCACCGTCCTGACCGGTAATGCCTGTAATTAAGGCTTTTTTCATATGCTGTAACTATCAATATTTTCAAGGAAGTCCTCATATGTCATCTGAATACCTTCCCTCAATCCGATTTTATTTTTCCAACCCATGGCATGTAGTCTTTTCACATCCAAAACCTTGCGTGGCGTACCGTCCGGCTTGCTTATGTCCCAAACAATATTGCCTTCGTAACCAACAATATCCCTGACCATTTCCGCCAGCTCTTTAATGCTAAGGTCTTCTCCTACTCCGACATTTACTCGGGCCCTGTCACTGTAATTATTCATAATATAAATACAGGCGTCGGCTAGGTCTTGCGCATTTAAAAACTCTCTTTTAGGTGATCCACTGCCCCATAACTCCACCTGAGGCTTTCCTTCAGCTCTGGCTTCATGAAATTTACGAATCAGGGCCGGTAATACGTGCGAGGTCTTCAAGTTGTAGTTGTCTCCTTTACCATAAAGATTTGTTGGCATTACAGAGATGAAATCACAACCATACTGATCACGATAGGTCTCACATAGCTTGATTCCCATGATTTTTGCCAGTGCATATGGTTCATTAGTGGGTTCCAACTCCCCTGTCAGCAGCGAGTCTTCCTGAATGGGTTGCGCTGCAAACTTAGGGTAGATGCATGATGAGCCCAGAAATAATAGCTTTTTGCAGCCCGCCTCATAGGCTGAGTGAATGACGTTGGTAGTAAGTGTTACATTTTCATACAGAAAATCAGCCCTGAAGGTGTTATTGGCCATAATGCCCCCAACTTTAGCTGCTGCCATAAACACATAATCAGGCTTCTCTTTGAGAAAGAACTGCTCAACACTGTGCTGATCTAACAGGTTAAGTTCCTGGCGTGTTCTGACAATCAGATTTTCGTAGCCAAGTTCAGACAATCGATTAACAATAGCACCGCCCACCATTCCGCGATGGCCGGCAACAAATATTTTTGCTTGCTTCTCCAAGGTTAAATCAGGAAAAAGGTCCGTAATTTTTTAGTAAAATGAAGCCTACGCTTCCAATGAAGCCCAGAAATCCGAATAGAATCATCACAACACTCTTTCTTAAAGAGCTTTTAGAGTTTGGAATTACAACTGGCTCGATAATGGCGAAGGGTGGTGTTTTGGCATTGACCTCAATTCGGGCATCCTCATACTGCTGTTGCAGGTTTGAATAGACATTGAACACAAGGTCAAATTCAGTCTCCAGATTGTCTAGTTCAGATCTTGCCTGATTGGTAATAATTCCTTGATTTTGATCTTTAAATGAAGCCAGAGCTGCCTGGGCTTTCAGTAACTCTTCCTTTTTTTCGGCCACCTGACCTCCAATAAAGACAAGCCTTCTTTGATCTTTGGCCGTTTTGTAATCGGTGAGATACTCTGCCAGAAAGTCAATCACATCCTGTGTAACCATACTGGCTACCACAGGATCTTGCATTTGGAAAGAGACGGTAACAATCTTGTTTTTCTTATCCACACCAACGGAGATACGTTTTCTCAGTTCTTTTAGGGCGGTGTATTGTTTTGAATTCAGTGTGTAAATTTTTACCTCTTCTTTCTCTTCCTCAACTAGTGTTGGAGAGTCATTTTCTCCTGCAATTAGTTTTATTATTTGAGAGGGTAAGTTGGCTGCTTTACCCAATAAAGATGATTTGGAGTGTTCGGTAATATATGCGGCTAGTGTCACTTTCTCGCCCAGTCGCTTAAAGAAGTACTCGTTCTCCATCAACTCCAATAAGAATGGTGTATTGGTTGCTATGTTTGGATAAATCTGCGTAGGTACATCACCAGGGCTCTGACCATCTGGAAGACTTACGCCCGTCAGGCCGGCTAGGCCTCCCAAAGATCCAGAAAACAGCGATTGGGATTGGGCCTCTGGAAGAATTACTGACTTTGCCTTCCACTCATTCGGATTCGTCAGTGCAAAAACAACTCCTAAGACAAGAAATACACTTAATACTTTGATTATAAGCATTCTGCCAGACCATATTAGCGTAAAGACATCCTTGAACAAGATGCCGTTATCTTTACTTTCTGTTTGATTAGCCATTTTTTGTTACCTACGTCCTAAAATTTTAATAATACCCGTTTTCAGAGCTAATAAGTACACTCATTTTTAGAGCGACTTATCGCGTTGAAAAAGGGTGTTTTGACAACATTTCCTTGGCCATAGGGTGATAATCTCCCTTTATTCCAATTGGTTTTATGTGGCGTATATCATGTACAATGCTAATCGCATTGTGAGTTTCTTCAATACCAAAGCCATTTCCTGCGAGAATATTCTCATAGGAGACACAGTGCAAATCTGTAAAACCTCCACTAAATTCAAGCTCCTCTCCTTCAATAGCAATGGACCTGTAAGTTCTTTGCCCTTTTTCTGCGATCTTTGCCGGGAGCATATTCTCGTTGATCGATAAAAACCACCTGACATTTGCTTTCTCCAATTGTAAAAATCCGGCCGCTCTGTCATGAGAATGGATATGGACCTGATTTGACTTCACGTCTCCAAAAATCCAGGTAAGCATATCATAAAAATGCACTCCTATGTTAGTCGCAATTCCTCCAGACTTCTCTATATCACCTTTCCACGAGGTGTAATACCAGTGCCCTCTTGAAGTAAGGTAAGTCAGGTCAATATCATATATTTTGTCCTTCGGGCCCTCATCAATTTTCTTCTTAAGGGCTACAATACTCGGGTGTACCCTGAGCTGCAAGATATTCCAAATTCTTCTACCTGTATTTTCCTCTATTTTACTCAGTGCATCAATGTTCCAGGGGTTTAAAACCAGAGGTTTTTCACAAATGGCATCTGACCCTACTCGAAGGGCCTGTCTTATGTGTGCGTCATGCAGATAATTGGGTGTACAAATACTGGTGTAATCCAGATCAATTCCCTTTTCGTACCGAAGCTTTTCTATGTGTCTATCAAATCTTTCAAATTCGACAAAGAAATCAGCATTGGGAAAATAGGAGTCCATAATTCCCACACTATCAAACTTGTCAAGGGCAGCTATCAGGTTATTGCCTGTGTCTTTTATGGCCTTGAGATGTCGAGGAGCTATATAACCTGCGGCTCCTATAAGGGCAAAGTTCTTCATTGAATTTTGGTGACTTGATTATCCTTTAAAAAGTATTCTGTACCTGATTCCGGGCATTTGGCAACGTTATTTTCGTCAAACTCTAAGCGGTGACCAAATTCACTCATCCAGCCAATTTGTCTTCCTGGATTGCCCACGATCAAGGCATAAGCAAGTACTTCCTTAGTCACTACCGTACCTGCTCCTATAAATGCGTATTCTCCTATGTCGTGTCCGCATACTATTGTTGCATTTGCACCAATAGTTGCTCCCTTTTTTACCACAGTCTTAGAATATTGACCCCTCCGATTCACTCCGCTCCTTGGATTCACAACATTGGTAAAAACCATAGACGGGCCCAAAAAGACATCATCTTCACAAATGACTCCCGTGTAAATGCTCACATTGTTCTGAACTTTTACATTCCGACCTAGAGTCACCTTTGGACTCACTACTACGTTCTGACCTATATTACAGGCCTCTCCAATAATACAATCAGACATGATGTGAGAGAAATGCCACACTTTTGTTCCAGACCCAATCTTGCAATTGTCATCAATTACGGTAGTTTCATGCGCAAAGAAGGAGGTTGTCTTACCTTGATCCATTAATTATTATTAGTTAATCTAATTGCTTGTACTACTACTAAACCAATTGTTGCCAGGCCCGAACCTATTCCAATCCAAGCTTGTGCACTCATTCCATTTCGCTCCGGTTTTCTGCTGACAAAGATTGTGGATCCTGGCTCTATCTTAGGATATTTTTTGAAGAATAAGAACCTTCTGACACCCTTGCGTTCCCCATTAGGATATTGCACATAACTTCGTCCTCTCTTAGCTGTCTGTAAAAAGCCACCTGACTGAAAAATGTAATCTTTAAATGAGTATTCGCTATCGAACCTTACATTAAGAGGTGAGGTAACTTCGCCAGCCACTCTGACTGTCTCTAGCTTTCCAGGGATTGAAATAACATCACCAGGCCTTACAATTAGATCAAACTTTGATCCTGGCTGCTGTAGGATTCTATCCAAATCAATGGCAACAGGCTCGTTATCTTGAATAACAATATTTTTAATTAAGGAGTCTTGTTCTGTAATGTCCTCAATTAACTCCTTTTTAAACTTGCTACCTACCCTATCATCGTCTGTATTTGCACTTGCCTTATTACCAATTTTGTCAAGTCTTTCGATTAGTCGTACCTGACTAATATTCTTTAATTCGGTCTCGTCATTAAGTACCTTTTGTCTAAGTTGTTGAAGGTATTCTTGGCTTATTTCGTCGTTTGACTTAGCATCAGAAAACTCAGTTTTTCTTATCAAAATAGCTCCTTTGGCATCACCGTATTGCGTTAGGCCTTCTGCTCGTTCAAGAATATCCGAAATTCGTTCATCCTTTCGACTAATCGTATATAACCCAGGAGCCACAACCTCACCCTCAACCATTACTTGCTGCTGAACAGTGTATCCTGGAGATTTTCTTATATATACTTGATCAAAAGGTTCAAGAATCATTTCGTCATCTTCTCCCTTAATTGAAAGCTCTTCGTCAATTGACAAGCGAATGATCTCTGCCGTACTATTAGAACTACTATTTTTATTTCTTCTTGATATTTCTACTAATGCACCAGACGCTGACTCCTTGAGACCCTGAGCCAAAACTATCAGATCCTTTACCGTCATTTGATTAAAGAAAGGCCAAACTCCTTCCTCTTGAACCTCTCCAGAAATTTGCACTAAGTACTCCTCTCTGAGATCATAAATGGAGGTTATCCTTACTACATCTTCTCGAAGCAGTGGAACATCAGGTATACTACCATCATTAAGGGCGCCTAAATCGAAGGGCAAGGTAGATTGAGAAAAATCCTCTCCTGTTCTGTAAACAGTAGCTCTTTGTAAATAAGCATCACCTCGTAAACCACCAGCCTTATCAATCAATTGTTTAAGTGTTAAACCATCTGTCAACTGATACTCACCTTCCCTAAATACAGCCCCGTCAATAATAACACGATTTGAGAAACGATCTAAGATCCCACTAACCTCAATCAAGTCACCATCTCTTGGCATAAACGATTCAAATTCTTCGGTATCTACATCTATGATTTCCCTTTCTTTATCTCCGTTTCTTTTTACTGTAACAGTGGCCTTGAACGCCTCGCTGGTAAAACCTCCAGTATATTTCATTAAATCTTCAAACCGTTCATCTTGCTTCAGCTCATATAGTCCTGGCCGTTTTATCTTACCTTCCATTTCAACTCTACTTTTATAGGGCTTCACGATGATTACATCGCCATTTTTCAAATGCTGATCTCCCGACCTGATACCATCGGTAAGAAAGGAATAGATATCTATACTCGACACCAACTTGTTGTCCCTGATTAAACGAATATCACGGAAAGTACCATTTTCAGTGGGTCCTCCAGCAGCATGAAGCGCCGTATATACAGTAGCAAGTGATGGAAGCGCATAAAGACTTGGCCGAGCCACCTCCCCAACTACGTTTACATTAATGGTACGAATATTTCCTAAACTTACTTGATAAAAAATACTTGGAGGTGCTCCATTTACTGATTTCAATCCACTATTGACTTCACTCAGCCTAGCAATTATTTTCTCTGATGCTTTCTCAATAGTGAGGCCATTTACATAAATCGGGCTCAAATTTTCAGGTCTCACGGTTCCCTCTGAAGACAATTCGAGTTCTAAATATTGTTGAGTGGCTCCCCACATATCAACAATTAATACATCTTGCGGTCCTAGAACATAATTTTCAGGTGTAGGCAAATTTAAATTTGGTGCAAATGTCAAGCTCTCAGTCTGAAACAAGTCAAACCCAAAAATTCTCTTTTGATTCTCAGTTAGGTCAGGCAATTCTTGCCCTGAAAGTGCTCCAAAGACATCTTCCTGAGTAACCAATTGAGTCGTTCTACTTAGATTACGACTATTGCTCGAAGTACTAGGATCAATTGACAAACCTCCTCGGAGGCGCTCAATTCTTCTTCTCAATTTAGAAATTTCGGATTCAGAAACTCCACGCTGCCTAGCCAAGTCTTCTAATTGAGACTGAGTTAAACCTTTTTCTTCTGCTTGTCTTATATAACCAAGAATTTGCTCATCACTCAAATCATCAACACGTATTGATTTCAAATCTATTCCGCCAAGACCTTGAGCTGACAAAGTTTCTGTTGATACTAAAAAAAACGTCGTTAGCAAAAGAATTCTCACGAGACCGTTAAGACTATTAAGTTGTTGGGGTACTCTCATATTAAACTTGATTGCAAAGCGTTTTTTTGTGACTTACAAATATAGGAGTTTACGGTATTTATCTGATTGCTGGTCAGCCAACCTTTTTTAAATGCCCCAAACTAATTTCGGCCTGTACTTCAATACCAAGACTTACAATTGTCAAATACGCCTTGGCTCCTTTAATTCGACGTACTAAACCATTTTGGCCAGATAAAGGACCAGAGGAAATTTCGACCTTATTACCAGATTCAAAATCTCCGTAATTAACTTTAGCCAATGGATAATCATTGAGAAAAGATTGGATAGCAAGAATCTCTTGATCTCTTATAACAGCAGGTTTTCCAAGCCAAAAAACGCTCGAAATAACTCCTTGGTCAGCTAATATTTCATTCCTCAATTGCTCATTAACCTTGGCGAAAATGTAAGATGTGAAAATTGGTTCCGATATCTTTTTTTTCCTATCCGACCACTGCTTTACAACCGTCCGAGTAGGGCAGTATACTTCATACCCTTCTTGAACTAGACGGTCAGTGGTCTTTTTCTCGCTTCTTGGCTTCGTGTAGAAAGCAGTCCAATATAATCGAGCGTTATTGTTCATTCCACAACACTAGAGTTCGTTCATTTTCAAGATCCAAAGATTTAGCTTCATCCTTAGAATAAATCAAATATTGTATCTTCTTAGGTATTAGCTCCTCTACTTTATTAATCAACTGTAAGAGATAGGTTTTATCAGGATTACCAACCAAAATTAAACTTACAACATCAGAATTTCTCCCCATTGCAAGGTCGCCTGTCAGATAAACTTTTTTCAAATCCCCCAATTCTTCAATGACTTCATCTATTACATCTTGAAGTCCTGTATATTTCAGTAAAATTTTTCTTATCTCTCCGAAAAGTGGGTACTCACCGTTGGCCTTGAAGAATTTCTTATTTCCGATATTTTCTGAAGAAAGCATACCTGCCTCTTCAAAACGATTCAATTCTAAACGTACTGCGTTCGTGCTTTCACCGAATTCGTCGGCAAGCCCTCTCAAATATGCTTTTGAACCTGGGTTCAAAAACAACCTTAATAAAAGTTTAATTCGAGTTTTGGAAGATATAAGCGTTTCCAGCATGATGGAGCTTCGCCTGGTCAGTCACATACTACGCGACTTACAAACGAGTAACAAAATTACTCGATATTTATTAACTACAAATTAATAAAGGAAAAATCTGACTGAAATAAAGACTGAATGTGTAGCCAACTATTTAATTAAACTATCTATTAAAGTATTCAAGAACTCCGTTAATAATAACGCCTTGCTGTTCATTACTCATTTCTGTATGAATTGGGAAAGAAATCACTTTAGAACAGAGATCTTCAGTTGTTGGAAAATCTCCTTTTTTGTAACCAAAATAACCATATGCCTTTTGTAAATGATTTGGCACTGGATAGTAGATCATTGAAGGAATTCCGTTCTGAGCTAAATAAGTATTGAGGCCCTTTCTATCCACACTATTAGAAAGTTTCACAGTATATTGGTGAAAAACATGTGTAGAAAATTCAGACCGAAATGGTACTTCTATTAAATTTGACTCACCAAATGCTTTATCATAATTATTCGCCACATCTCTCCTGGCATCACTATACTGGTCTAAATACTTAAGCTTTACTTTAAGGACAGCGGCCTGTAATGAATCAAGCCTTGAATTTACCCCAATCGAATCATGGTAATATCTTTTACTTTGGCCATGATTTACAATCATTCTGATACTAGCAGCTAGCACATCATCATTTGTGAAAATAGCACCACCGTCACCATAGCAGCCCAAGTTTTTGGCAGGAAAGAACGAAGTAGCTCCTGCATCTCCAATTGTTCCAGCCTTAGCAATTCTTCCATCTCTAAAAGTATAGTCTGCACCTATGGCTTGTGCTGTATCCTCAAACACTTTGAGATTATTCAACTTAGCCAATTCCATTAATGGCTCCATGTTAGCACACTGTCCATAAAGATGTACGGGAACGATAGCAACAGTCTTATTGGAGATTTTTGACGATAAATCCTCAATATCAATATTGAAAGTATCGGGATAAACCTCAACAAACACTGGTTTTAACCCTAAAAGTGCGATTACTTCGACCGTAGCTACATAAGTATAAGATGGGACTATTACTTCAGAACCTATTGGAAAATCATGAGCCATCATGATCACCTGAAGTGCATCCGTGCCATTAGCGCACGGAATCACATGGTTTACACCTAAATAAGCTTCTAAAGCTGATTGAAATTCATATACTAATGGCCCATTGATAAAGGCGGCCGAATCCAGAACCCTGTCAAACTCCACTCGGATTTCATCCTTTATTTTAGCATATTGGCTGATTAAATCAACCATTTGAAGTTTTTCTTTCATTTCTTGCTAATTAGATATTATTAAACTTTTTATACCAATTGACAAATTCTCTGATACCATCAGTCAAAGGCGTATTGGGTTTATAATCAAAGTCATTTACAAGTTCTTTTGTATCAGCATAAGTTGAAACAACATCTCCTGGCTGCATTGGCATGAAATCCTTCTTTGCTTTTTTACCAAGATGGGTTTCTATCGTTTCAATAAAATCCATCAGTTTAACTGGAGAACTATTGCCGATATTATAAATGCGATAAGGCGCTTTAGAATTATCCGGGCTTGGTGCCATTCCAGTCCAACTTTCGTTGCCTAACGGAGCATTATCATTAACTCTTACAATACCATGAACTATATCATCGATATAAGTGAAATCCCTGGACATAAGCCCATCGTTGAAAACCTTAATTGCCTTATCGTTTAGAATCGCGTCAGTAAACAAGTAATAGGCCATATCAGGGCGCCCCCATGGACCATAAACAGTGAAAAACCTAAGACCAGTTGTTGGAAGATTGAACAAATGGCTATAGGTGTGAGCCATTAGTTCATTACTTTTTTTACTCGCAGCGTATAAACTTATTGGGTGATCGACATTGTGCTGTACCTGAAAAGGCACCTGCTCGTTTAAACCATAAACGGAGGAGCTACTAGCATAAGTAAGATGTGTTATACTAAATTGTCTACAAGCCTCAAGAACATTGAGAAAACCAACGATATTACTGTCTATATATGCCTTCGGGTTTTCTATACTATACCTTACTCCTGCTTGAGCTGCGAGATTGATAACATGAGTAAAACATTGTGTCTTGAACAAGTTATTAAGTCCCTCATGGTCCTCTAACTTCAGCTTAATAAAGTAATATTTTGTATGTTTCGAGCTATTTACTAATGCATTATAAACTATATTCTCTTTTTGAATACCAGATTCACTAAGCCTTCCATATTTTAAGTGTGGATCATAATAGTCATTGAGGCTATCTAGACCAATCACGGTCTCGCCATTTGACAAAAGATTTTTTACGAGGTGATAACCAATAAAACCCGCAGCTCCAGTAACAAGAATTTTTTTCATTTAAAGTCTTCCGTCAACTATTTCTCTAGGCAAGAACGCCTTGACATCATATATGACACCACCATTCCCTTGAACAGAAGAATAATCCAAGTCACTAAATTCATTATGGCTTACTGCAAGAATTATAGCATCATAATCAGACAGCGCTATTTCTTTGGTCAAAGAAACTCCTAATTCGTGCTCGACTTCCTTAGCATTAGCCCAAGGGTCAAAGACGTCAACGGAAATACCATATTGCACTAATTCTCCATAAATATCAATCGCCCTGGTATTTCTTATATCTGGACAGTTTTCCTTGAACGTAATACCTAACATTAGACATTTGCTCCCACTGACTTTTTTGCCTTTAGCTATAAGCAGTTTGATTACTTTTGTACCAATGAATTCTCCCATACCATCATTCACTCTTCTTCCCGATGAAATAACTGCCGGAAAGTAACCAAGTGATTCAGATTTTTGCTTTAAGTAATATGGATCAACACCAATACAATGACCACCCACGAGTCCTGGCTTATATTTTAAAAAATTCCATTTGGTCCCAGCAGCCTCAATAACATCCGTTGTGTCTATTCCCATTCTATCAAACATCAACGCTAACTCATTGACAAAAGATATATTGATGTCTCTCTGTGCGTTTTCTATAGCTTTCGATGCTTCAGCAACCTTCATGGAAGGTGCAAGGTGAGTTCCCGCAGTAATGATAGTCCTGTAAAGTGCATCCACCCGCTCGCCAATCTCTGGAGTAGATCCAGAAGTCACCTTCTTGATTGTAGCCAAGGTATTAATCTTATCACCAGGATTAATTCTTTCTGGAGAATATCCACAATAGAAGTCCTCGTTAAATTTTAGTCCTGAGGACAATTCTAATTCGGGAACACAATCCTCCTCTGTACAACCAGGGTAAACCGTAGATTCGTAAATAACCAAATCATCCTTTTTCAGGATTTTGCCGATCATCTTGCTAGCACCAATAAGCGGAGTCAAATCGGGTTTATTGTCTTTATCAACAGGAGTCGGAACTGTAACAATAAAGATATTGCAATTCTCAATTTCACTTACGTCAGAGCTATTCTTTAAACCGGATCCAGTGCCTTTCGACTCCAAAACCGCTTTTAGTAAAGTATCTTCAACCTCCAGTGTATGGTCATGGCCGCCATTTAACTCATCTACTCTAGACTTGTTAATATCAAACCCTATTACTTCATATTTTTCAGCAAAAGCTACCGCCAAAGGTAGTCCAACATAGCCGAGGCCGATAATGGCAATTTTGTCTTGATTCATTTTCAAAAATTATCCAGCGCGAAAATAAGGATTAAGTAGGTTTTTTTTATTGTATTCTAAAGATTTTCCATCTTGAGCAAATACTTTACCATTTAGCTCATTTAAAACAGCATGAGCTGCTGCAGTATCCCATTCCATTGTAGGGGCAAATCTCGGATAAACATCCGCATTTCCTTCTGCAATTACCATAAATTTTAATGAACTACCCATACTTACAATCTCAGGCTCATTCAATTTATCTAGAAAAGCTTGTGTTTCTTCATTCAAATGTGAGCGGGAGGCTACTACCCTTAATTTGGGCTTCGTTAAGTCTAGTTGATCGATTGGATTCAATCTGCTAATATCTTTCTTAGTCTTTAAGGTACCACCTAATCCTTCAGCAGCGGCATACAACTTATCAAGCACGGGTGCATAGACCACTCCTAAAATTGGCTCTTGATTACGAATCAAAGCAATATTCACAGTAAACTCGCCGTTGCGCTTGATGAACTCTTTGGTACCATCGAGTGGATCGACGATCCAAATGTACTTCCAGTTCTTGCGTTCATTGTAAGGAATATCTCTACCTTCTTCACTTAAAATTGGCAGATTAGTAGGTTCTAAAAATGAAACTATAATATCGTGAGCCGCTATATCAGCTTTTGTTAAAGGAGAATTATCCCCTTTGAGCTCAACCTCAAAATCATCTGAATTATATATTTCTAGAATCTTTTTGCCTGCTATTAGACTTGCTTCTTTAGCAGTCTCCAATAACTCATCTAACTTCTCCTTTGTCATATTAAATGATCATTCCAGCGCCAACTGTGTCATTAGTCGAATTATCGACTAAAATAGCTGAACCCGTCAACCTATTCTTTGTATAAGCGTCCTTTAACAATGGTTTTGTTGTTCTTAAAGTCACTCTCATGATATCATTCATTCCAATTTCAAGGTCGTCAACTTTACGATGTAAAGTATTGATATCAAGCTTATAAGCTATTTTAGTAATCATTGCTTTCACTTCATTGTTGGCGTGCAATAGTGTGAACTTTGTTCTTGGCAATGGGCTATCTTGGCTAAACCAACATAGCATAATATCAATTTCCTGACTTGTGTCGGGCCTGTTATTATTTCTAACAATCATATCTCCCCTTCCCAAATCAATATCGTCTTCTAAAGTAACCGTTACTGACATTGGTGAAAAGGCTTCATCTATCTCTCCGTCCATCGTATGGATACCCTTAATTTTGGAGGAAAAGCCAGAGGGCAATGCCACAACTTCATCTCCTTTTTTCAAGACACCACCAGCTACACGCCCTGCATATCCTCTAAAATCATGGTATTCATCTTGTTTTGGCCTGATTACGGTTTGTATCGGGAACCTACAATCAATGTGGTTTCTATCACTTGCAATATGTGTATTCTCTAAATTAAAGAGTAAAGTGGCTCCTTCATACCAGTCCATATTTTCGGACTTATTGACAACATTATCACCGTGAAGTGCGCTCAAAGGCACAAACTTAATGTCTTGCACATTGAGCTTTGAAGCAAATGATTCATAATCAGATTTTATTTTTTCAAATACTTCCTCACTATAATCAACCAAGTCCATCTTATTAATACAGACTATCAAATGTGGTATCTGAAGTAGGGAAGCAATAAAACTATGTCGACAAGTCTGTTCTACAATTCCACGGCGTGCATCAATCAGTATTAATGCTAGGTTGGCAGTAGATGCACCAGTAACCATATTTCTGGTATACTGAATATGACCTGGTGTATCGGCAATTATAAACTTGCGTTTAGGAGTGGCAAAATACCTATATGCTACATCTATGGTTATTCCTTGCTCTCGCTCATCGCGTAGACCATCAGTCAATAATGCGAGATCCGTATGATCTAAACCCCGTTTTTTACTTGAGTTCTCAACTTGGCTTAATTGATCCTCGAAAATAGACTTACTATCATAAAGCAACCTTCCAATCAAAGTACTTTTTCCGTCATCTACACTTCCAGCAGTTGTAAACCGTAGAAGTTCCATGTTCAAATAAGTATTATCCATTAAAAATAACCCTCCTTTTTACGGTCTTCCATTGATGTTTCTGAACGTTTATCGTCCGCTCTGTTTCCTCTTTCAGTTTGTCTGGCAGCAGCAACTTCAGCTACAATTTTCTCTAGTGTATCCGCATCCGACTCATCGCCTCCTGTAATGGTTATGTCACCCAGAGTTCTAAATCTGATCTTCTTATTTACAACTTCTTCACCTTCTCTGAGTGTTATAAACTCAGAATTTGGTAGCCAAGTACCTCCTCTTCTGATAACATCACGCTGGTGAGCAATATAGAGAGACGGTATGGCAATACCCTCTGATAAAATATACTGCCAAACATCCATTTCAGTCCAATTACTGATTGGAAATACTCGAAAATGCTCACCGAAGTTCTTCTTCCCATTGAATATGTTCCAGAGTTCAGGTCGTTGGTTTTTGGGATCCCATTGACCGAAATCATCGCGATGAGAAAAGAACCTTTCTTTAGCACGAGCCTTTTCTTCATCTCTACGCGCACCCCCCATCAACGCATCAAAACCATTTTCTTCTATCGCATCTAGTAAGGTGGTAATCTGCAACCAGTTTCTAGAGGCATCTTTCCCTGATTCTTCTCGAACTCTTCCTTGATCTATTGATTTCTGAACTGAGGCGACGACAAGGTCAACTTTTAATTCATTGACAAGATTATCTCTAAACTCAATTGTTTCTGGAAAATTATGCCCAGTATCAATATGTACGAGTGGAAAAGGCACTCTAGCTGGCCAAAAAGCTTTTCTAGCAAGGTGCGTAACTACGATTGAATCTTTGCCACCAGAAAAGAGAATACCAGGTTTCTCAAACTGTGCAAAGACTTCTCTTATCACATAAATTGCTTCTGATTCAAGCTCTTTTAAATGAGTTAAATTATATCTCGACATTCGCCTTTAACACAATTTTAGGTTCAACATAGTCAAATAGTTCTTTCAGGAGCTCACCACTTTCTACTTCATTTGTCTTTAACACAATATCAGGTTTCGTTGGCTTTTCAAAAGGTGAATCTATTCCCGTGAAGTTTTTAATCTTGCCCTGCCTTGCCTTTTCATACAAACCTTTCACGTCACGTTGTTCGCATACTTCAAGCGGACAATCCACAAAAACTTCAACAAATCGATCTTCTCCTACCAATTCCTTCACCAATGCCCTATCCTTTGCAAAGGGAGAAACAAAAGCACATAGTACAACTACACCAGCATCGAGAAATAAGTTAGCCACTTCCCCGATTCGTCTGATATTTTCTACACGGTCCTCTTCGGTAAAAGTCAAATCTTTACAAAGACCTCCTCTAACGTTGTCGCCATCTAAAATGTAAGTTTTAACTTTCTCTGAGTACAATTTCGCCTCAAGCAAATTAGCCATGGTCGATTTACCCGAACCTGAAAGACCTGTAAACCATACCAAAAGAGGTTTTTGTTTCATTAACGACTCTCTTTGGGTTTGATCAATTTTAAAGTGCTGCTCGACTATGTTTTCAGAGGGCGTGAGCTTAACTCTCTGTCTATTTCTTCTTTCTTGAATTCGATCAATTCCAAAGTTGACCTTATACCAAATCCTTTCGTGGAAATAGTATAATATCATTTTGGTAACAATCTCTGCTGCGCCGATTTTCAAACCGGTTGCAGGGTCACCTGATATCAGCCATGCCAAGAGCATAGTGTCGATTGTGCCGACAATTCGCCAAGTAACTGCTTTAGCGAGGTGTCTTAATCTACTATTTGCCATTCGATCATTTAGGTATCAAGTTATCATCAAACCTAATATATTTACCATCCAAAATGAAGGACTCGGCAATAATCACGCTCATTAAAAAAGAATTCTTATCGGAATGGAGGCAGCGGTATGCGCTGAATGGCATTGTCCTTTATTTAGCTTCAACAATTTTTGTTTGCTACATGAGCTTTGGTCTCAAAACTGGGACTTTAAACGGACCAACTTGGAACGCTTTGCTCTGGATAGTCCTCTTGTTTACGGCAACAAATGCTGTAGCAAAGAGCTTCATTCAAGAATCAACTGGAAGGCTATTGTATTTCTATTCGATCGCCAAGGCAGAGTCTATAATTATCTCTAAAACGATCTATTATTCGTTGCTATTGATCGTAATGGCAATAATTGGCCTGTTTTTTTACAGTATTGTTATGGGCAACCCTATTCAAGATTGGCCTATGTACCTCTTAATTATGGTTCTTGGATCGATCGGGCTTGCCTCAGCACTCACCATGGTATCGGGTATTGCATCGAAGGCTCCTAATAGCACATCGCTCATGGCTATTATGAGTTTCCCAGCCATTATCCCCATGCTCTTGGTGATTATAAAAACCTCAAAAAGCGCTATGGATGGCATAGATAGATCGGTATATATGAATCAAGTGTTGGTACTAGTCGCCATAAATGCCATTATCATTGCTGTATCTTATATGCTATTCCCTTATCTTTGGCGCAGCTAAATGACGGCAGGTTGGGTATAGTCCAGCGAAACCCGTTTTACATATCAAAGGGGCCATAAAAGTCTGTTATGAAAAAAGTCTGGTGGAAAGTATTAGCGGTAGCCTTAGTCTTGTACACAATCATTAGTGGGCTATTATTAGATGTTCCAAGATTGTCGATTTTGAATGAGACCATTCGTAACCTACATTTCCACGTACCTATGTGGTTCGGCATGATCATAATGCTTACCGGGTCTGTAGTTTACGCTGTTAAATATCTCCGTACTGGCAAGATAGACTTCGATATGAAATCAGTAGAATTAGCCAAGGCAGGTATACTATTTTGTATTCTAGGGCTGTTAACTGGCATGTTGTGGGCAAAATTTACTTGGTCTGAATGGTGGAGCGGTGACCCTAAGCAAAATGGTGCTGCTATCTGCTTATTGATTTACCTGGCATATTTGGTGCTTCGCAACTCACTTCAAGATGAACAGCAGCGAGCTAGAATAAGTAGTATCTGGGGCATTTTTGCTTTTGCGGCCATGATCCCTCTACTATTTATACTACCTAGAATGGCCGATAGCTCCCTACACCCTGGTAATGGTGGTAACCCCGCACTAAATTTCTTCGACTCAGACGATAAGTTAAAAATGGTCTTGTACCCTGCCGTAATCGGTTGGACTTTAATAGGCGTTTGGTTGGCTGAATTGAGAGTACGATACAAAAGAATTGAAAAGGCAACAGAAGAAGATTAAGATGAAGAAAGTAATATTAGCGCTGTTTTTGGCATTTAGCATGCCTGCTTTTGCTCAAGACATCAGTGAACTGAAAACAGGCGAGAAGTATGAAATTAAGGATGACGACTACACGAACAAGGATGTAGATATGGCTGACAAAATGCGCGAAAATGGAAAAATCTATGTCGTGGTTGGTGTCATTACGATCATCTTTATTGGCATTACTGCTTATGCCATTTCAATAGACCGAAAACTATCCAAAATTGAGAAGGAGGTTTTCAAGGAAAAGGTTAATTCTTAGGCGTTTGTGTCTTACTTTTGCCCATGTAAACTAAAGGAGAAAGATCATGAAAAAGTCTAGTCTAATTGGTATCGTTGTCATAGCCATTGCTATAGCGGTAATCATCTCAACCTCTAGTAGTGCAAGTTCATATGTGACCTTCGACGAGGCCTATGCACTCTCTGAAAATGGAAAGTCAAGCTCAATTCATGTGGTAGGTGAACTTAAAAAGAATAGTGCGGGAGAAATTATTGGCGTAAGACCTAGCCAGGACCGATTGTCGGTGGAGTTTATTCTTGTAGATGACAATCAAAAAGAACAATCCGTATTCCTGAATAGCCCAATGCCTTCGGACTTGTTGGAATCTGATAAAGTAGTTGTGATTGGTGCTTATAGAAACAACCAATTCATGGCGGATAAGGTATTGCTTAAATGCCCGTCCAAATACGAAGAAACATCACTCTAGAACGCTGAAGTAAATTTTCAGATAGTCTATTGCTCTTTACTTGAAATAAAACAAAGAACTATTGAATCCGGAACCTCAAACCTTACATCTTGGAATAGGAAACGCAGGTCACCTCTTTGTGATTATTTCCTTTATCTCTTCAATCCTAGCCTCATTTGCCTACGGCAAGGCCGCTGTAAATAATGAAATCGGCAAAGCACCTTGGGTCAGTTTCGGTAGAAAAGTATTTATAGCGCATGGGTTGGCCGTAATCGCTACGGTAGTTGTGCTGTTTCTGATTATATACAATCACTATTTCGAGTACCACTACGCTTGGAGTCACTCTTCCGTAAACCTAGCGGTTCATTACATGATAGCGTGTTTTTGGGAAGGACAGGAAGGAAGTTTCTTGATTTGGACACTCTGGAATGCACTTTTAGGCTTTGTTCTAATCGGAACGAATAAAAAATGGGAGGCACCAGTGATGACGATTTTCTCGTTAGTTCAGGCCTTTCTAACGTCTATGATTTTAGGCGTTGTCTTTGGAGATTTTAAACTGGGTAGTTCGCCTTTCATATTAATGAGAGATGTAATGCCGGATATTGAGTTTCTCATTAACCCGAATTTCGTACCAGAAGACGGCACAGGTCTAAATCCACTTTTACAGAACTATTGGATGGTTATCCATCCACCACTCACATTCCTTGGCTTTGCGCTTACCTTAGTACCATTCTCGTTTTGTTTGGCTGGCCTTTGGCGAAGGGATTTCACTGATTGGATCAGGCCTGCTTTACCTTGGACAATCCTTGGTGGTGTGGTGCTCGGTACGGCAATAATCATGGGTGCTTATTGGGCTTATGAAACGCTAAATTTTGGCGGTTATTGGAACTGGGACCCTGTGGAAAATGCCGTTTATGTGCCATGGCTCGTCTTAATTGCGAGTATGCACACTATGATCGTGTACAAGAAAAGTGAAACAGCACTAAAGACATCTATAGTGCTGGTAATTTCGACTTTCTTGTTGATTCTATATGCTACCTTCCTCACCCGAAGTGGTATCTTAGGCAATACTTCAGTTCACTCCTTCACCGATCTCGGTTTGTCTGGACAGTTACTCATTTATATGTTCTTCTTCATCATCGGGAGTATAGCATTATCGATTATTAGATGGAAAGAGATTCCGACTTCGGAAAAAGAAGCAACCACTTACTCAAGAGAGTTTTGGATTTTCATTGGTGCACTCACACTCTGTTTGATGTCTTTTCAGGTTATTGTACCAACGTCGTTCCCAGTGATCAATAAAATCGTTGAAGGCCTTGGGGGAATATCCTCATTAGCACCACCAGCCAATCAAATCGAGTTTTATTCTCAATGGCAACTTTGGTTTGCAGTGGGTATAGCGATCCTTTCGGGTACGGGTCAATTTTTCTATTGGAGGAAGATGGATCGAGAAAAGCTAAAAGCGGCTATGGCTGCGCCAATACTGATATCACTAATACTTTCAGCGGCAATTTTTACAATCCAAAAAATATTCGAACCGACTTACATTTTACTATTAGTGGCAAGTACCTATTCGGTTGTTTCCAACGGTAAAATATTACTTGGCCTACTTAAAAGTAAAAGCTATAAGCTAACTGGGGGTTCTGTAGCACACATTGGTATAGCAATGATGCTCATCGGCATTATGTTTTCTGAAGGTTATTCGAGAATTATTTCTCAAAACACCACTCAGATTTCAGATGACCTAACGGAAAAAGACAATAGCGAAAACATCATCCTTTTTCTAAACGATCCTAAAGTGAGGGCTGGTTATCAATTGCTCTACAAGAACGAAGGGATGCGTTCAGAAGATGTCCCAGGTTATATCAACAAATCTCTTCTTAGAGATACTCAAGATCCACACTATAAAGTAGCCGTCAAGCCAATTGTAGTGGATGGAAAGACTTACGCTCAACCTGAAGACACTTTATACTTCAGAACGCCAGAAAACACTTATCATGAAATAGAATTTACTTCATTAGAATCTGGCAAGAAATTCACGCGTTTTCCGAGAATTCAAAAAAATGAGACTATGGGAAGGCCAGTGCAATCTCCTTCCATCGAAAAGCAATGGAATAGAGATTTATATACTTTCGTTCAACTTCAAAATGATTTCGAAGAAGAATATACAGAATGGAGTGAAAAAGAAATTATTCGTTTAGACTCTATCGGTCAGCGCTTTTTTATCAATGATTATGTAGCAGAGTACCAAGGTTTCGAAAGAATCCCAAGAATAAGGTTTGCCGACCTTGGGCCTAACGATATTGCGGTTAGAGCCAATATTGTGGTATTTGCCGAAAATGGAATCCAGCACCTAATTCAGCCCATATTTGCTATTGTAAACTACGACATTGATCCAGGTAGACCTTTTGAGCTCAATCAAGAAATTGCAGCACGTGTCCGCTTCGAAAACATCAATCCAGATGACGATACCATTGAAATTGCTGTTCAGACCACCCAGAAAGATTGGGTTATCGTTCAAATTGTAGAAAAACCACATATCAATATATTGTGGATAGGTACTATCATCATGATCATCGGTTTTATCATCGCCACTCGCCGACGCTATGTAGAGTTTATAAAGATGCGTGATAAAGGAATGGCCTAGTAAATCCTTTTTAATAGATTCTGACCTTTGTTTTTCCTAATTTGAGTATTCTTCAAATGGACTCAAATGAACAATCGACGATCTTTTATTCGTAAATCGTTCCTGACGGCAGGGACGCTTTCTTTAAGCACCCTTTTTAAAAAGTCTCTTGCGGAGGATATTGCCGATGCCTTCCAAAGTCTTCAACAACTAGACCCTGCTGCCGCAGCACAAGACGAAGATTTATGGGCAAGAATACAGCAAGCTTACACTACTTCCACTTCGATCATTAACCTAAATAATGGCGGTGTGAGCCCTCAACCTAAAGTTGTACAAGATGCCGCTAATCGGTACTATACCTATGCCAATGAAGCTCCGTCCTATTATATGTGGAGAATTCTAGACCAAGGTAGAGAACCGTTGCGCGCCAAACTTGCTGCGCTAGGCGGTGTTAGTCCAGATGAAATTGCCATCAACAGAAATACGACTGAAGCTATTAATACTGTAATCTTCGGCTTGGACTTAAAAGCTGGTGATGAGGTAGTTCTAACCAAATACGATTATCCTAATATGATTAATGCTTGGAAGCAGCGGGAGCGACGAGACGGTATTGTACTCAAATGGTTGGACTTTGACATGCCTATTAATACGGATGAAGAGGTCATCCAACAATTTACCGCAGCCATAAGTCCTAGGACCAAAGTATTTCATATCACACACATGATCAATTGGACTGGACACATTATGCCGGTAAAGGAACTCTGCGACATAGCAAAGAAGAATGAAATTCTGTCCGTGGTAGATGGTGCTCATACTTTTGGTCACTTAGATTTTAAAATTTCCGACCTCAATTGTGACTTCTTTGGCACCAGTTTACACAAATGGCTCTGCGCTCCCTTTGGTACTGGCTTATTATATATAAGGAAGGAAAAGATCAAAGAGGTATGGCCGCTACTGGCTTCACCAGAAGATCAGCAAGAAAACATTAGAAAATTTGAAAATATCGGTACTCGATCGTTTGCTATAGAACAAGCAATTGGATCGGCTATAGACTTCCATCTTGCTATTGGGCCAGCCAGAAAAGAGGCTCGACTAAAGTATCTAAAGCAATTCTGGGTAGATCAGGTTAAGGATGTAGATAAAGTTAAATTCTATACCAGTACCAATCCCCAGTTTAGCGGAGCACTATTTAACTTTGGTATTGATGGCATGGATGCTAGCCCAGTGCATAATTCACTATTTAGAACCCATAAAATACATACCAGTCCTATAAAATGGGAAAAGGTAAATGGCCCAAGAATTACTCCACATGTCTATACTAAAAAGTATGACTTGGAAAGGTTGGTGGAAGCCATTAATATAGTTGCAAAGCAATAGAATAGTTGATGGGACATAAAATTGCCATTCTTGGAACAGGAAATGTCGCTTGGCATTTTGCCAGAGTTTTAGAAAATGCGGGTCATGTGATTACGCATGTATTTAACCGAGAAATAGAGAAAGCGGAAAAGTTTGCCCTAGATTTTTTTAATGCATCCACCGGCAACTCCACTGATATGAGTCAAGTGGATGCCTCACTTTTCATTTTAGCCATTAGCGACGATGCCATTGAAGAGATTGCTCAGACATTGGTACTTCCCCACGGAAGCATGTTAATTCACACATCTGGTAGTATACCACTGAGTGCCCTCGGCTATGCCCAAACGCAGAATATCGGCGTGTTATATCCTGTTCAAACTTTGAGCAAAGGTCAACCAATTGATTTTAGTAAAGTCCCACTTTGTATAGAAGGAGAATCTCAGGAAACGCTCAATACCTTAGAGGAGATAGCCAGTGGTATGAGCGAAACAGTTTACCCCTTGTCCAGTCATCAGAGAAAAGTCATTCATTTGGCGGCAGTTTTTGCCTGCAATTTCGCTAATCACATGTTTAGCATTTCCAAAAAGATATTGGAATCGAATCAAATGACATTTGAACTGTTGCAACCTCTAATAGTAGAGACGCTGAATAAATCGCTGGATATAGGACCAGAAAATGCCCAAACGGGACCAGCTAAACGAGGCGACTTAGAAACGCTAGACCAGCAATTTAACGCATTGTCTAACGACGCAGAACTTGCCGAAATCTACAAATTGGTCTCACAGCATATTATGGATACCTACGCAGATTAAGGTTGTCTTCAAATAATATTCAAACAATAGTCCAAACCAATTAAATATAATTCTAAACAGGCGTAGATTTGCATCGTACACACTGACAATGCAAGCGCAGCCACGCCAAAAAAGATCATTTATTTTCAACTACCTAAAACTGGTTAGGGGTTTGAACCTATTCATGGTGGCTTTGACGCAGTATTTAACAGCGATTTTCTTAATCGGAGATCCTGATGGGTGGCTTCAAGTATTAACTAATAAGGGGTTCTTTTTGCTTGTATCAAGCACCGTTATGATCACAGGGGCTGGCTATCTCATTAATGATTATTACGATGTTAAAATTGATCTAGTTAATAAGCCGGGTCGTGTGATCGTTGGTAAAAATCTAAAAAGAAGATGGGTGATCGTCGGGCATACTTTTTTGAACCTAGCCTCGATTGCGATCGGTTTTTACCTATCCATTACCATTGGCATCATTAATTTCATGGCCGCCTTTCTCTTGTGGCTTT
Source organism: Roseivirga misakiensis (assembly GCF_001747105.1). Lineage (NCBI taxonomy): Bacteria > Pseudomonadati > Bacteroidota > Cytophagia > Cytophagales > Roseivirgaceae > Roseivirga > Roseivirga misakiensis. The sequence continues at coordinate 798,463 of NZ_MDGQ01000003.1, forward strand.
ACTCAAACCGATTGAAGCGGCATCCATTCATTGGCAATTTTGTAGTAGCTGTACTCACGGGGACTACCCTTTTCCTGGTGAGCGAATACTATGGTGAAAAACAATATCTCATCTTGTGCTATGCCATTTTTGCAGGCTTCATTACCCTAATCCGAGAAATCATCAAAGACTTGGAAGACATGAAAGGTGATGAACGATATGGTTGTAAAACACTACCAATAGTCTTAGGAGTATCAAAAACAAAGAATATCATTTATGGTATAGCTGCTATTTTCCTAACGACTGTTTTTCTTATGATCAGTCATATTTCCATGATTTTACCCATCACCCTGTCCGTTGCACTTATTTTTCTGATCTTTGGGGTTATTAAAGCAGACACCATCAAAGCCTATAACCGCTTGAGCAACTTGTGTAAGCTAATAATGCTTTTAGGGGTGATCAGCATGATCTGGATATGACAAAGAAGAGAATTTCAATCTTCGCATCGGGCGGAGGATCAAATGCATTAAAGTTTTTCGAGTACTTTGAAAATGACCAAGACATAGAAATTGTCTCAGTTTTCACGAATAATAAATCCGCTGGTGTCATAGAAAAAGCGGAACGTTTTTCAATCCCCCATAATGTATATAATCGGAATTATTGGGAAACGGGTGAAGTCATTATTGATCATTTAAAGGACCAAAAGGTAGACTACATTGTACTTGCGGGTTTTATGCTACTCATCCCCTCAGAACTTATTAGAGCCTTCAGCAACCGAATATTTAACATACACCCTGCCCTTTTGCCCAAGTTTGGGGGCAAAGGTATGTATGGCATGAATGTGCATAGAGCAGTGAAAGAAGCCAAAGAAAGTGAATCAGGCATAACGATTCATTTTGTGAATGAACACTACGATGAAGGCGAAATAATTAGTCAAGTATCATGTCCGATCGCACTATCAGATTCACCAGAAGAAATTGCTCAGAAAGTGCTACGCGTGGAACATGAAAATTATCCAAAAGTGATTGCAGAAGTAGTTCGGAAATCCATATAATATCCCTAGTTTTGGGCTTTTATTATCACCCCCTCCGACATGTCGCAAATTAGAATCAAATCCGCTTTAGTATCAGTGTTTTACAAGGATAATCTGGCGCCTATTATTGACTTGTTGAAAGCCAATAATGTGACCATTTATTCAACAGGCGGAACACAAAAATTTATTGAAGATCAAGGTGCCGAAGTCATCCCAGTAGAAGACCTGACAAGCTATCCTTCGATTTTCGGTGGTAGAGTAAAAACGCTCCACCCGAAAATATTTGGAGGAATACTTTACCGAAGGGATCATGAAGGAGATCAAGGCCAAGCTGAAGAGTTCGAAATCCCAAGTATTGATCTTGTGATTGTTGACCTATACCCTTTCGAAGAAACTGTGGCTTCTGACGCTCCAGCTCAGGATATTATAGAGAAAATCGACATCGGTGGTATTTCCTTGATCAGGGCTGCAGCAAAAAATTACAAAGACGTGCTAATCGTATCTTCTCGAGAGCAATACGCTAACTTGGAGGCGCTCTTGAAAGAAAAAGACGGAAGTACTGACTTATCGGATAGAAGAAGATTTGCGGCCGAAGCTTTTGATATTTCATCACATTATGACAGTGCCATTTTCAATTACTTTAATGAAGAAGAGGGCTTAGAGAAATTTAAAGTCAGTGAAAGAACAGGAAAGCAGTTGCGCTATGGTGAAAACCCGCATCAAGAAGGTCATTTCTATGGACCGCTTGGTGAGCTCTTCGATCAACTGAATGGGAAAGAGCTTTCCTACAATAATCTCGTTGACATTGACGCGGCGGTTTCATTGCTAGAAGAGTTTGGTGATGATGAAACTGCTTTTGCAATACTAAAACACACTAATGCTTGTGGAGTGGCCACAGGAGCAAACGTAAAAGAGGCTTACCTCAAGGCTTTTGCAGCCGATACCGTTAGCGCATTTGGTGGCGTGCTTATCTGCAACCAAACCATAGATGCTGCTGCAGCTGAAGAATTACACAAACTGTTTTTTGAAGTACTAATAGCGCCTGGTTTTGATGCGGATGCTTTAGAAATTCTCAAGGCTAAAAAGAACAGAGTACTTTTAGTGAAAAAGCAGAAACTAAATACTCAAAAACAGTACAAAAATCTCTTGAATGGCGTTATAGTGCAGGACAGAGATTTAGTAACTGATAAAGCAGAAGATTTTAAAACTGTTACCAAAAAAGATGTAACTGAGGAACAAAAACGTGCACTCGTATTTGCTTCGAAAATCTGTAAGCATACAAAATCAAATACCATCATATTGGCAAAAGAAGGACAGCTTTTGGCAAGTGGTGTTGGACAAACTTCAAGAGTAGATGCGTTAAGACAGGCAATTGAAAAGGCAAAATCCTTTGGATTTGAATTGACAGGAGCTGTTATGGCATCAGATGCGTTTTTTCCGTTCCCTGACTGTGTTGAAATAGCAAGTGGCGAAGGAATTACCGCAGTTATTCAACCGGGAGGATCAATAAAAGACGAATTGTCGATTAATTTCTGTGATAACAATGATATGGCAATGGTATTTACCGGTACCCGTCATTTCAAACATTAAACACTAGAATACAATAGTAATTCATTAACTTAGTTAACTAATTTAAACCGCAAGGAGACCACTTAAATGGGTTTTTTCGACTTTTTAACCAGTGACATTGCCATAGACTTAGGAACGGCAAACACATTAATCATCCACAAAGACAAAATCGTTGTAGACGAACCATCGATCATTGCGATAGATAAAAATACCAACAAGGTTTTAGCCATTGGTAGAGAAGCGATGAACATGCATGAGAAAACGCATGACAACATCAAAACCATTAGGCCGCTTAAAGATGGTGTGATTGCAGATTTCGAGGCTGCCGAAATGATGATCAAGGGGATGATCAAAATGATCGATCTAAAGAAACGTAGCTTTCTCCCCTCTTCTCACAGAATGGTGATTTGTATTCCATCTGGTATTACGGAAGTAGAAAAACGAGCGGTTCGAGATTCTGCGGAGCATGCCAACGCCAAAGAGGTTTATATGATTTATGAGCCAATTGCTGCTGCTATTGGTACAGGAATTAAAATAGATGAACCTGTTGGTTCTATGATTGTCGATATTGGGGGTGGTACTACAGAAATTGCGGTTATTGCTTTGAGTGGTATTGTTTGCGATCAATCGATCAGAGTGGCTGGTGATACTTTCACGAAAGATATTCTAGACTACATGAGAAGGCAACATAATCTACTCATTGGTGAGCGATCGGCAGAGAAAGTAAAAATAGCCATCGGTTCGGCTTTAACTGAGTTAGAAGACGCCCCAGAGGATTATGAAATCCGTGGTAGAGACTTAATGACTGGAATTCCGAAGGTTATTAAAATTTCATACTCTGAGATTGCCTTCGCCCTGGATAAATCTGTTTCTAAAATAGAAGAAGCTGTTTTGAAGGCATTGGAGATTTCCCCACCAGAACTTTCGGCAGATATTTACGACCGTGGTATTTATTTAACGGGCGGTGGCGCCATGCTTAAAGGTTTAGACAAGCGTTTGGCACTTAAAACAAAGCTTCCAATTCACATTGCCGATGATCCATTAAGGGCTGTAGTTAGAGGAACTGGAGAGTCCTTAAAGAATATTGATTCGTATCGAGCAGTGCTAATGACTTAATAATGGATGGGTCAGCTTCTAGCATTTCTATTTAAATATCGAGCGTTCTTCATTTTTCTATGCCTAGAACTTCTGTGCATAGCACTCATTGTTTCTAATAACGACTACCAAAGAAGCGCCTATATTAACTCCTCCTCTAACTTTGTAGGAGGTATCACGGCAACTTCTGATAACATAGGTGATTATTTTAGTTTAAAAAGAGTGAATAAGGAACTGGCCGAAGAAAACGCCAGGCTTCGAGAGGAACTCCTCAGCACAAAACGTGTAACTATAGACTCTTTAGACAGAATTATCATTGAAACCGACTCGACGAACACTTATAATTACCGTTTGATTTCAGCGGAAATAGTCAAAAACTATATTAGAAATACGAGTAACTTCTTTATGATCGATAAGGGTTATAGAGACAGTATCAAACCAGAAATGGGCGTGACAAGTCCATATGGTGTAATCGGAAAAATACGCTCTGTTTCAAAGAATTTCTCTGTTGGTATCTCTTTACTAAACACCCGTAACTCATTTTCAGTCAAGCATAAAAAATCGGATAGAATTGGTACTGTCCAATGGGACGGTATTGACCCCAAATTTGCTCAATTGCTCTACATTACGCCAGATGTGGATGTTCAACAAGGCGATACAATAGTTACCTCTGGCTTTAGTTCAATCTTTCCGAAGGACCTTATGATCGGGGTAGTAGAATCAAGCCAAAAAGACGCAAATAGCACTTACCTCAACGTGAAAGTGGCCTTGAGCGTCGATTTCGGACGTCTATCGTATGTACAAGTGATTGAAAACATCCAAAAAGTGGAGCAGGATTCATTAATTAATGCAAACCCAGAAGACATTCAATGAATCGGAATACCATCATATTGATCACAAGCTTTATTGTCTTGATTCCGCTACAAATCCTTGTCTTTCAAAACTTTGTATTCTTCAACTTGGGTTTTTGCTTTATTTACCTGCTATTTCTATTGAGTTTGCCACTTGAGGTAAGCATCATCACGGGTATGCTGCTGGCACTTGTTACGGGACTCACAGTAGATATCTTTTATCAAACCTTAGGCATACACGCAGCTGCTGGGGTGTTAATGATGTTTTTAAAGCCTTATTGGTTGAAGCTGAATGTACCGAGGAGTGGCTACGAAGCCAGCCGACTTCCATTGATTCGAGAATACGGTTTAAGCTGGTTTATCGTTTACACCTTACCGCTAATCTTTATCTATACATTATCCGTTCTTTTTATTGAGGCTAGCAATTCTAGCCTGTTTTGGTTAATATTATCTAAAGCACTGGTAACCACATTAGTTACGTTGCTTTTTGTTATTGTCACACAATATATTTTCTACCCCAAATCGAAATAGTAAATGTTAGAAAATAGAAGGTATATCATTCAAGGGTTCTTCGTTTTTATCGGACTTGTTTTTCTTGTGAAGCTTTTTGCTCTACAAATAGTGAATGATACTTATTCTAGACAGGCAGAGAGTAACACCAGACAGCGAATCGTCGAATACCCGTTCAGAGGGTTGATTTATGATAGAAACGATAAGCTGATCGTTTATAATGAGCCCATCTATGACCTGATGGTGATACCCAAAGATATTCAAGTAACCGATACCACATCTTTTTGTAACCTGTTTGAAATTACCAAAGAGGATTTTGAAAAGAATGTATTAAATGCTCGGAAGTACTCCTACGTGAAGCCTTCCACCTTTCTAAAGAAGATTTCTCACGAAAAATATGCGCAGATTCAGGACCAACTCTACAAGTTCAGAGGTTTTTATGTGAACCCACGAACAGTCAGGAGATATTCGAAACCTCTTCTTGCCAATGAGTTGGGCTATATCGGTGAAGTAGATCAGGACTTTTTAGATAAAGACACTACGAATTCATATAAACCCGGAGATTACTTAGGAATAACTGGTCTAGAAGAATCTTATGAAGATCTTTTAAGAGGAAAAAGGGGAGTCAGTTATAAGTTGGTGAACGTCAGCGGTATTGTTAAAGGAGCCTATAAAGGTGGATCAAATGATACAGCATCCATACCTGGCAAAAACTTAATAAGTACAATTGATTTACCGCTTCAAGAATATGCCGAAAAACTGCTCGATGGTAAACGCGGGAGCGTAGTAGCGATAGAGCCTTCTTCAGGAGAAATTCTGGTAATGGCCTCTGCACCCACCTACGATCCGAATTTACTAACGGGTAAGAACCTAGGCGACAACTTCAATAAAATCAAAGTCGACACCACCGCTCCACTTTTCAATCGACCTATAATGGCCCGATACCCTCCTGGATCTATTTTTAAGACAGTGCAAGCATTAATTGCTTTGGATAAAGGGGTAACGACTGTTGACGAAAAAATAAAGGTAAACCTGACTAACATTGGTGACCATGCTCCGGCAGGCATTTATGATGTTAAAAAAGGTATTAGGTACTCCTCTAACAATTACTTCTATGAAGTGATGAGACGCGTTGTACTTCGTGGAAAAGGGTCCAATCTTTTTACCGACAGTGCCATAGGAATGGACGAGTGGAGTGAAGCGGTTAAAAAGTTCGGTTTTGGTAATGTTCTGGGAATTGATATTCCTGGTGAAGTACCTGGTAACGTACCCAATACAGCTACTTACGACAAAATGCACGGCAAAGGAAGGTGGGCCTATAGTGGTGTAAAATCACTATCAATCGGTCAGGGAGAACTATTGGTAACACCACTTCAAGTAGCTAACCTTGGAGCCATCATCGCAAATAGAGGGCACTACATCAAGCCTCATTTAATAAAAGGCATCAAAGAGAACGGCAAAATTGAAGAATTCGAGTACGAAAAAGTCTACACAGGAGATCATACAGAATACTACCCTGAAATTATAGAGGGTATGGCTCAAGCGGCTAAGCAAACTGCTCCTCGCGCAATCATCAACGACATTGAGATTATAGGAAAAACGGGCACGGCTGAAAATGGTAAAAAAGATGAAACGTTAGATCACTCCGTTTTTATGGCATTCGCCCCACGAGAAAACCCTAAAATCGCTATTGCGGTATACGTGGAAAATTCAGGAATGGGCGGCCGTGCTGCAGGTATGACTGCAAGTCTTATCATAGAAAAATACCTTCGCGGATACATTAAGAAGAATTGGTGGAAACGAGAAGAGTATGTCTTAAAGGGTGATTTCATAGACTAGGAGGATCGTTGAGAAGAGAGGGCAGTTTTTTTTCGAACCTAGATTGGTTAACAGTCTTTATTTACTTGATCCTGCTGATCCTCGGTTGGTTCAATATCTATGCCTCTGTTTACGATCCCGTGCAGGATTTAAGTATCCTAGATATGAGCATCGATTCTGGAAAACAGCTCATTTGGATCGGTACCTCTGCTATTTTAATTATTCTTGTACTGCTACTAGATTTTAGAATCTACGAATCAGTTGCCCCCTTACTTTATGGTGTATTTATACTCCTTCTGATAGCCGTGGTTATTGTGGGAAAGGAAACCAATGGCGCTAAAGCCTGGTTTCAATTTGGCGCCTTTAGATTTCAACCCTCGGAACTCGCCAAATTTGCTACAGCACTTTTATTAGCGCGATACGTCTCAACGAACAACGTAAAGCTGACCAATTTCAAAAATCAGATGGTCACATTTACCATCATGTTATTTCCAGTAGCACTCATCATGCTACAGCCAGACTTGGGATCTGCACTGATTTTCTTCTCATTCTTTATCCCAATCTTTAGGGAAGGCTTGCCATCAATATATCTAACGACTGTGCTTTCTATCGTGATTATCGGTACGCTGACCATCGTAACAAGTATTGAAACTATTGCCATAATTCTCGGCTCCATCGGATTGCTTTGGATTTTAATTACTTCAAAATCACTCAAAAACATTCTGCTGACCTTATTAATTGTCGGTGCTAGCATAGGCTTTGCTTCGGGCTTCAATTATGCCTTTAACAATGTGCTACCAACATATCAGCGAGATAGAATAATGATCATCTTTTACCCGAACGCTTTAGACGAGCAGGGTGCGGGGTATAATCTAAACCAATCTAAAATTGCAATCGGTTCGGGAGGTTTTTCCGGGAAAGGTTTTTTAGATGGTACCCAAACTAAATTTGACTTTGTACCAGCGCAAAGTACCGATTTTATCTTTAGTACATTGGCTGAAGAACACGGTTGGTTGGGTTGTGCGCTTATCATCGCACTATTCGTGGCGCTGATGATGAGAATAGTCTTTATCGCAGAGCGGCAAAAATCGCAATTTGCGCGAGTCTATGGGTACAGTATTGCTGGAATAATATTTTTTCACTTCACCATCAACATCGCCATGACCATCGGATTATTCCCTGTCGTGGGAATTCCGCTGCCATTTTTCAGCTATGGGGGTTCCTCACTTTGGTCATTTACGATTATGCTGTTCGTGCTTTTGAAAATTGATATGCACAGAACGCAGGTATTGATGAGAGGTTAGGCAAATCGACGTTCGAGCACACTCATAAAAGCCTCCACTTCTTCGCTATCCATATCCCAGTCTGTATTATACTGATTAGCCCTATTCAAGGCATCCTGTAAGTCGATCGCTTGGTCAATGCTGGTAAAAGCTTCTTTCATTTTAGAATTATCTCCATCGAAAAGGTTATTCTGGAACATAAACTTCTCATTCAGCGTGAGCGAGGACTCGATAGATTTATTAACCTTTCGCTGTAGTTTCTCAGCCAATGTCATCCCTTTTGTAGGTTGATCAAATTGATCATTAATTGTCACGGGTCCATCAGCCACTTTTTCACTCGGTAATTCTTCCTCAATGGGTTGAGGCTGAGGTGCTGGTTCTTCCACAATTGGTACTTCGACAACCTCTTCGATTGAATCGAATAGATCGCTTATTCTATTAGCGGCATTTAATTTATCCAGAAATTCAGGTACATCTACCACTTCCGTTTCACCATTTTCAATCGTTTCATAGGCTTGCAGTATGCTTGACTTGGTATCGAAATCGCCTATTCTATCCGTAAGACTTTTGAACAGTTCTCGATTGGTTTTTATGTATTTAAACTGAAGTTTAAAATCTTGCGGTCGCTCAATTCTATTTAAAATGCTTTCTAAGTAATCTTTTGGTTCAAAAGAGATCAGAATGGCATCTTCAATCGCCTGAGTGAGCAATGGCTCCAAATGCTCCTTATCTATGCTGATGTGATTCGAGAGCACGTTCATAAAACTTTTGAGCGCCTCTTTAACACGTTCGTGATTAAAATCGAAATAAGGGCTCTCTAATCGTTCCACCTCATTTCGCCATTGGTTAAATAAGGAACGAATGATAAAAGAATTAACCTGACGTGAATTAGTCAAAGAAATTAAGCGCTCACCGTCCATTTTACTATGAGACTGGTAGGCATGGTCAATTATATCAGCAGCAATTAATTTACTGATTTCTATAACTGCATGGTTCTTTAACTTGTAGCGCATTGCTTATTTCTTTTGATTTGTAAATTACACGGGTTCGGCAAAAGGCCGGAAAAAGGAAGCCCCTTTTTGTATTGAAAATTCAACACCCAAAAGAACTCACGTCAAATTAAGCATAATGCCCAAAATCCTAATTCGAAATCTGAACAATAAAACCATTTCTGCTAACGAAACCGACGCAACTATATTGGATATAATCCATTCTGAAAATATTGATTGGATGCATGCATGCGGTGGAAAAGGGAAATGCACTACCTGTAAAATGATCGTCCATTCGGGTTTATCATCCTTTGGACCTGATACTGAGCCAGAAACAAGATTAAGAGGCTTGGATCGTCTAGCCGAAAATGAAAGATTGGCTTGCCAATGCCAGCTCAAAGCGGATATTGAAGTTAGCGTAGCCGAAAGTAACAAGTTCCCTCACGTAGAATACTCGGCCTAATATGTTTTTAGAACCTCAGAGTAAAATACCAGGCGAACATAACACGGGCAGCATTGAAGTTGTCTGTGGTTGTATGTTTTCCGGAAAAACTGAGGAATTAATACGCCGACTAAGGCGTGCGACCATCGCCAAGCAACAGGTGGAAATATTCAAGCCCGCTGTTGATACGCGATATGACGATGAAGATGTTGTGTCTCATAATAAGACAGCTATTCGGTCTACACCAGTCCAGTTTGCCTCCGATATACTTCTTCTAACGGGGGAAAGTGATGTCGTTGGCATAGATGAGGCCCAGTTCTTCGATGATCAAATAGTTGATGTTTGCAGAAAACTAGCCAATAGTGGAAAACGCGTTATAGTAGCAGGTTTAGACATGGATGCCAACGGCGAGCCTTTCGGACCCATGCCGCAGTTATTGGCTATTGCAGAATTTGTTACAAAACTACACGCCATATGTACCATAAGTGGATCACTGGCTTCGTTCTCATACAAGCTTACAGATTCTGAAAAAACTGTCGAGCTTGGCGAGGCCGATATTTATGAGGCACGAAATAGGAAATACTTTTATGAAGGTCAGCAAGAGAAAAAGGACAAAAAGAACCAGTAAGCTAGCGGTTCTGGTTTTACTTCTCCTGAACCTATTCATTGACACTGGTTTTGCACAAAGCGAACTACCTATTCTGGGTTGGCGCTCTCATTTTAGTTATGAAAATGTAAAAGCAATTGCTGATGGCAACGGCAAAATCTTCGCGGCAACAGAAAACGCAATTTTCTTTTTCGATCAAGAAGACAATAGCATTAATCTGATCAATAAAAATACTGGCCTTACTGACGTGGCCATTGGTGCCATTGCTTACGATCAGCCGAGAGAAACTTTAATTATTGCTTATCAAAATGGCGGGATTGATTTTTGGTCTGAAACCAGCGGCGTTACCAATATCAGTACTATCCGAGATTCAGAAATAGCTGGTGGCAAGCGCTTGTTGGATATTAAGGTGTTTGAAGATAAACTCTATTTCTCAGGCGATTTAGGAATTGTTGTTTTTGATCAAGTGCGGAATGAGATTACAGAAACATACCGCAATTTGGGACCAAATGGAGAGTCTCTAGTCATCTATGAAACCACATTTGCCAACGATAGCATTTATGCAGTTTCAGAGAGTGGCATTCTCTCCGCCAGCCTACAGGAAGGTGTAAATAGGCAAGATTTTAACAACTGGGAACGGACTTTAACTGGTCTTCCTTTTCAGCACATTAGTTCATTTAGCGATGAAATTATCGCCAGTTCAGATAGCGATTTATTCGTATATAGCGCTGGCGATTGGGTTTTTGAGCGAAACTATAATGAGTCCATTAATGATGTCTACATGGTTAATGAAGAGATTTATTATGTTCTCACCGTTGAGGATCTTTGGGTAACGGGCGACATTTCAGGCTTTAGATCGCTATACAGCGCAGAAGCCAATCAGGTTTTAAATACATTTCTCTTAGTACCTGGTTCAGGCTTAATAGGTGCTTCACGCAACGGTTTATTACAATTTAATGCTTTCAATGTGGCTCCAAATAGCATAAAACCTCTTGGGCCAGCATCTGATCTAGTGATTAAACCTAGTGAATTCGAGGGTGCTATTCATTGGGTTAATACTTCGGGTAGTATCAGTAGTTTTAATCTACAAAACCAATCTTGGTCTACTAGAATCACCCTGGATGGGAATGGGAATATCATTCAAAACCTAACGGACATTGATTTCAGACTGGCTGGAAACGCAAATATCAATTTGCCTATTGTTTCCTCGTTAAACGATGGACCATTCTTTGGAGGTGATGGTTTTAGTGGATTTACGAGCTTATTGGATGACTTTTCCTCTTCTAGTCCGCTGATCAGGATCAACAACAGCTACAGTAATACTTCGATCGAATCTGAATCAGACCTGTTATGGCTGACGACCTCGGGTACCACCAATAGCCTTCACTCCTGGAACGCAATCACAGATGTTTGGAATAGTTATACTTTCAGCTTTCCACAAGGGAGGTTTCCGACTGATTTGTTTATTGGAAGCAATGGTTTTAAATGGATGCCCGTAGCGCTTTCAAGTGGTGGTGGGCTAATGGTTTTTGATGAAACGACTTCACGACAACGATACTTAAACACAAACGGTGGGCAAGGTGGTTTGCCAGGGGCAGAAGTAACTTCCCTAGCCATAGACGATGATGATTTCATCTGGATCGGTACCAATCAAGGCCTCTGCTTCTTTCCTAATCAATCCATAATTCTTGATAATATATCGCTCACGGCAAACGTACCTATCTTTGAAAACAGGCTCTTGCTGAGAAATGAATTTATAACACAAGTACAAATAGACCCTGCCAATAGAAAGTGGTTTGGTACGCGAAACAATGGCTTGTGGCTCTTCAGCGAAACAGGGGAAGAACTTGTATATCATTTTACTACCAGCAATAGCCCATTACCCTCGAACAACATAATCTCACTTCATATTGATAGACCATCTGGTGAACTTTTTATCGGTACCGATAAGGGAATGGTCTCTTTTAGAAGTGATGCTACGGAAGGTACAGCCCAACATGAAAACGTAAAAATTTACCCCAATCCCGTAAATCCCTCTTTTCAGGGCGAAATCGTGATCAATGGTTTAGCTAATAACGCCTTAGTGAAAATTACTGATGTATCAGGAAAACTGGTGAGAGAGGCAAGAGCCAATGGAAGTACATTACTCTGGAATGCCAGAAACATAAATGGTGCAAGAGTAGCGTCGGGCGTTTATTTAGTATTTAGCTCGAGCGCCGATGGTGTGGAGACCTTCGTAGGAAAAATCGTTGTTATATAATGCTCGTTCATACCGAAGGAATTGTCTTTAGTACTGTCAAATTCAAAGAGACATCGATTATTGTAAAGATTTTTACGTCGGCCTATGGGATGCAGTCGTATATCGTAAATGGAGCTCGTAGCCAAAGGTCCAAAGGAAAAATTGCGCTTTACCAACCCCTATCCCTCCTTGATATGGTAGTTTATTACAAGGAGGGAAAAGACATACAGCGCATATCCGAGACCAAGTTTGCCCAGACTTATACAGAAATTCCTTTTGATCCGGTTAAGAGAACGATCGGCATATTTATAACGGAGGTTTTTGGGAAGGTTTTAAGGGAAGAAGGAGAAAACTCGGTGCTATTTGAATTTCTATTCAACTCACTTCAAATTTTCGATCGCCTACGTGACAATGTAGCTAATTTTCATCTTCAAATTTTATTAAAAGCGACACATCACCTTGGATTTGGACCTGCCAATGCAGATGATTTTGTACTTCAACTTAGCGAATCAGGTTTTCATTTGAGTATAAGCTTAGAAGAGAAAAAAAGTCTTGACTTGCTGATGGAATCAAACTACGGAGAGAACATTCCGCTCAGCCTATCTTTCCGCCGAGAGGTGTTAGATCATATTATTAAGTACTATAAGGTGAACTCTGGGAACCTGCGGGAAATCAAATCCTTAAGCGTTCTCAAAGTCATTTTTGAGTAGTCTTTTCTCCATTTTAATTATTAATTTCGATACAAATCCATTTTGCTATGAGCGCTAAACTCTACGATGAAATTCCTTCATTAGACCTTGCAGATTTTACCAGTGGAAATGCTGAAAAAAAAGCAGCTTTCGTTCAAACACTAGGAGAAGCCTACCATAATATCGGTTTCGTGGCCATCAAAAATCATGGCCTAACTGATGAAATGACCTCAAGATTGTACGACACAATCAAAAAATTCTTCGCGCTGTCTGATGAGACCAAACAGCAATATGAAATACCAGAATTGGCTGGTCAGAGAGGCTATATAGGCAAAGGTAAAGAGCATGCGAAAGGCAGAAAAACTGGCGATTTGAAGGAGTTCTATCACATTGGTCAACTGGTAACAGATGGTGATCAAATTGGATCGGAATATCCAGATAATATTTGGCCTGATGAGCTTCCAGAAATGGAAGAAATTGGGATGCATGTTTATAAAACATTAGAAGCTACAGGCATAAAAATGCTTCAAGCAATCGCCTTGTATTTGGGACTTGATGAGCACTATTTCGATAACAAGGCACATAATGGAAATAGCATTTTGAGGCCTATTCACTATTTCCCGATCGAAAACCCCGAGGAAGTTCCTGCCGATGCTGTAAGGGCTGCTGAACATGGTGATATTAACCTAATTACACTCCTAATGGGAGCCAGCGCCGATGGTTTACAAGTACTGCGTAGAGACAATAAATGGATTCCGATCACCGCTCTACCTGACCAAATTATTGTTAATGTCGGCGATATGCTTTCAAGACATACAAACAATAAACTAAAATCGACCATTCACAGGGTAGTGAATCCCCCAAAGGAGCAAATGAAAACATCTCGTTTTTCTATTCCTTTCTTTATGCACCCACGATCCGATATGGATTTGACTGTTCTAGAAAACTGCATTGACAGTGATAACCCTAAGCTTTACGACGATATCACTGCCGGTGAGTTCTTACAACAGCGTCTAGCTGAAATAGGCCTGAAAAAGAACTAAGGGAGGCCATGGCTGTAAAGCGCATACGCTACTTCATTTTCATCAAAGACGTCATGTCATTGGCATTGACTGCTTTCGGTGGTCCTCAAGCGCATATCGCCATGTTTATAAAAATCATGGTGGAAAAGAGGGGTTATATCACTGAGGAAGAACTCATAGAGCTCAATGCACTGTGTCAAATTCTACCGGGGCCTACCTCCACTCAAACTGTAACAGCTATTGGCTATCGAATAGGGGGAGCTAACCTTGCCTATCTTACATTATTGGTCTGGATGATTCCTGCCGTTAGCATCATGACCACAGCGGCTATTTTGATTAATTCCTACCAGACCAAAAATCTAAGTTTAGAGTTTACCAGATTTATACAGCCGATGGCCGTAGGCTTTATCAGCTATGGTGCCTTTACGATCGCCAAAAAGGTAATAAATACTAAAACGGCTATCATTTTAATGATTTTATCGGCTGTGGTTACGTATTTCATTACCACACCTGCTGCCTTACCAATAGTGCTTGTAGTAGCAGGGAGTATCACTGCTTTTAAATACAAAAAGCAGGAAATGGCCATTAAAGAAAAGATAAAAATCAAGTGGGGAAACTTTACTTTATGGGCTTTGGTATTAGTAGCAGCGGCTTTATTGGGCGCACTAACCCAAGACAGGTTTGTACTCCTATTTGAGAATTTTTACCGAAATGGCAGTTTAATTTTTGGTGGAGGCCAGGTTCTTATTCCTTTCCTTAACACCGAGTTTGTTGAGTTCAAAGGCTATTTATCTTCCGAAGAATTTCTTTCTGGATTGGCCATGGTACAAACTGTACCGGGACCAGTATTTTCTGTGAGTTCTTTTGTTGGAGCGTTATCCGTTAGAGATTTGGGCATTGGAGGTCAAATCCTTGCTGGCTTTATTTCGGCCTGTGGAATTTTTCTACCCGGTACATTCTTGATCTTTTTTATTATTAGGTTTTGGGATAGCTTAAAAACTTACCGTGTGGTAAGGGCATCCTTGGAAGGTATTAATGCGGCGAGTTCCGGAATGGTTGCCGCGGCAGCCTTTATTCTTTTCGAACCTATTCAAGGATCCGTGATGGATGTATCAGTAGTTTTAGGGACATTCCTTTTATTGACACTTACCAAGATTCCACCTCCGCTAATAATTCTTGGCGGATTATTAGCAGGCTTCTTAATCTAAGTATTCGATACTTAAGCTTGAATTATCGATTCGGACATTCGACTTGACACCCATTATTAAAGGGTAGTTTTCTTTTTCATGCCCAGCGCTTAACCCATAGGCAACTGGAATATCTAGATGGGCAAAGTAGTTATGGATTAACTCATCGACATCTTCCTCAAAATAATTTTGTGGGTCTGTGATGTTAGAAAAGCTCCCGATAATCACGCCAGCGAGTTGTTCAAGTTTACCCACACGCTGAAGCTTATTGAACATTCTGTCGATACTATACTTAGCTTCTCCCACTTCTTCTAGGAAAAGGATATTATTTGCTGTGTCGATTTCATTCGCTGCCCCGATCGACTCACAAACCAAAGTCAAATTACCGCCAACTATTTTTCCAGAGCAGTCGCCGCTGATAGTAAGCGATGATGGTTCTAATGGATATTCGAACTTCCGCTGTCCAAATAGCAGAGCTTTGAGATATTCATCACTCTCAGCGTCTTGACCGATCGTCAGCGCAACTGGGCCATGAATCGATGGAATCTTAAACCTATTTGCTTGTAAAAGCATGCTAGTTAAATCACTAAATCCAACCAACCATTTCGGTTGCGTTTGAAATTTTCTGAAATCGATTTTATCAAGGATTCTTGTAGTGCCATAGCCTCCTCTTGCAAAAATAACCGCCTTTATTTCAGGGTTGTCTAGTGCATTTTGGAGGCCTTTAATGCGTTCACGATCGGTACCAGCGAAATATCCTTCTTGTTTATGGACAATATCATCTATCATGACATCCAAACCCCATTTTTCTAATGTCTCTAAACCAGCTTCAATCGATGATTCTAATCGTTTAGCAGTCGCTACTACGATTACCTTATCACCAGATTTTAGAGCTGTTGGGCATTTCATTAGCACAAAATAAAAAACCCCTTGGTTAGAAGGGGTCTTTAAAAGAATATTTTACTTCGGATTACTTGTCGTTTCCAGTATCGGCTGTTTCAGCTGGTGCGTCACCTGGGCTTGGCTGCTTCGGCATTTCAACGCCTAATTTCGCAAAAACCTGCTCAGTAATGTTAAGTGAATCGTCTGCAGCAAGTACAATTCCATCTCCTGAGGCAGAAACTCTCATGTTAAGAATCATATTATATCCCAATTCTTTTCTTACCTCTTCAATGGCCGTTTGAACCTTAGCGTAAACTGGGTTCATAAGGGTAGCCTCTTTTGCTTGTAAAGCTTGTTGTGCTTGCGCAGTATAGTCTTTCAGTTCTTTGTCCAACCTAATAACCTCATTCTCTTTTTCCTTTACTGCAGCTTGGTTAGCGTTAGGCTGCTGAGCCATTGCCTGAAGTTCTGAGTATTTGGTTTGAAATGTTGTTTGCTTTGCTTGGACGTTACTTCCTAGCTGTCCTTCATAGGTTTTAACCTCAGATCTGATACCCTCTATCTCTGGCATGCTGTACACGATAAACTCCAAGTATGTAAATCCAATTTTGAAGTCTTGCGCTTGAGTGGCTCCATACATAAACAATGCAACCACCATCATCATTAATCTACGCTTCATGATCTTATATTTTAATGTTTCAGTTCCTTTAATTCTGTTCTATTATGCCTAATTCTTCTAGTACGAATTCCGTATAATCATGGACAGGATTTGAATATGCTATTCCAATGTCCGCGGACTTATCGAAAAGATAGTCCAAACCATACTTCTTACATACCACCTCCACAGTTTGGCTCACTTTTGTTCTAAGTGGAAGTAACAACTCGTCTACCTTCTTAAAGTAAAGTCCGTTGTAGCCAAAGAGGTCAGTACTTCTTTTGGCCGCCTCTTCTTGTTTTTCTTGAATGGCTTTTGCCCTATCCTTTTTCATTTCGGACGTCAAAAGTACCTCTGTCGCTCTTAGCTCTGCTCGCATTCTTTCAGCCTCGTTATACAAACTCCGTACCTCTTTGTCATAAGAAGCAGAAAGTGCTTCTAATTCCTTGAGTTTTTCGGCATACTCTGGCATTTTATTCAGAACATATTCTGAGTCATAATGCCCGAATTTTTGGGCTAAAGCGCTTTGAGCAGGCGCAAAGATAAAGATTAATGCTAGGATTACTAGAGTGGAAAATATTTTGTACATGTTACCTTATTTGTTGTCCAATTGTAAAATGTACCTGAGAACCAGACTGAATAGCCGGAGAGAAAGAGTCATCAGAATCGAAACCATGAGCCCAATCAACACCGAGTAATCCAAAGGCTGGCAAGAAAATTCTTGCACCAAAACCAGCTGACCTAAATAGCTTTCTAGGCGTATATTCAGAAAAATCAATCCAAGTATTACCTGCTTCCATAAAGGCCAATAAATAAATAGTAGAGCCAGGTTTGAGTGATACCGGGTATCTTAACTCCGCAACAAACTTGTTGTATACAACCCCTCCTCTAAAACCAGTATTGGCGTCAACAGGATCAATTATGTTATCGTCATAACCTCTCAACGGAATTATATCCTGCCCTATTATAAAATTATTCGCGCCATTTAGTCCATTACCTCCTAGGAAGAATCTTTCAAACGGACCAGAATCTGTTTTATCAGAGTAAGTTCCGATAAAGCCCATGTGTGCTCTTGCGTTGATCACGAACTTACTATTCAATGGAATAAATAATGATAAGTCCATCATCCATTTATGGTATTCCACAAATTCATATCTGTCTTCTTCGCTCAATTCTGGATCAGCAAATTTGTCTGGGTTTAGTAGTGACCATGGCGGAGTTGCGTTTACTGATAGCGTAAACTGCGAACCATATGTCGGGAATTGAGGGTTGTCAATATTACTTCTGGAAACAGTAGTATTGAATGTCAAACTGTGTGATTGACCAGTAGAGAAACCAAGTGTATTACCAAAATTGAATACATCGTAAAATTGGTAAGCGATGGTATTCTGAACTTGGAAGTAATCATCCGGCCATCTCAATCTTCTTCCTAAACCAACAGTTACTCCAGTTGCCTTTAAGAATCCTAAAAGGTCGTTAGTGATTGGCTGAATAGTTCTATTCGAGGTTCTACTTAAGCTGACCGTGAAGTTATTTGGTTTTTTACCACCGAGCCATGGTTCAGAAAAGACTAAGCTAGTACTTCTAAATCTTCTACCATTCGATTGTAATTGTAGTGATAGTTTTTGGCCATCGCCACTCGGATAAGGTCTCCACTTACTCCAATCTCCGATATTGTTTACCGAAAAGTTATTCAGTGAAAGGCCAACGGTTCCAACAAAACCAAATGGACCTCCGAATCCACCAGACAACTGAATCTGGTCTGAGGATTTCTCGACTAGGTCAAATACGATGTCTACAGTTCCATCTGCCAAATTAGGAATTGGTTGTGGGTTAATTTGTTCAGGGTCGAAATAGCCTAGTTGACCAAGTTCCTGAATGGTTCTGATTAATTCTCTTCTACTATATTTCTGACCCGGAAGTGTTCTGATTTCTCTAAGAATAACGTGATCACTCGTACGATCATTTCCGTTGAGAATAATACGCTTGATAGTGGCTTGTTCACCCTCTGTCATTCTCATTTCAATGTCGATAGAGTCATTTTCCGCCCTGACTTCTACGGCTTGAATCCTAAATGTAAGATAACCGTCGTCTGAATAAAGTGACATGATATCTCCACCTCCCGGGCCAGCAAACTGAGTTCTTTCATCGAGCTTTTGTCGATTGTAAACATCACCTTTTCTGATATCTAATTTTTCTGTCAATACAGAATCGGTGTATTTGAAGTTACCAATCCATTCTATGTTTCGGATATAGTACTTTCTACCTTCATCGACTTCCACTTTTAGATCGATAAAGTCATCGTTTACCTTGACGATCTCATCACTTAATATCTCGGCATCTCTATATCCTTTTGAGTTATAGAAGGAAATTAAACTGGCCTTATCGTCGTCAAAATCAGTGCTAATGAATTTGGAACCCTTCAGAAAGTTTAATTTGACATTGTCATTTAAGAACTTTTTGAAATCAGTTTTAGATACCTCGTAAGAGGAGTCAACGTAATTTCTAATCGAATTTGGATTTGTTTTAAAAACTTCGTCGAAGAGTTTAGAAACCAACCAAAATCTCGGCTTCTCAGCGGTATTTTTCAGTGTTCTTTTTAATCTCTTATCGGTAAATGATTCGTTTCCATCGAAGTAGATTTTGTTAATCTTTACTTTAGATTTTTTATCGACATCAAAATTTAACCTTACTCTATCCGCAAATAAGGAATCTTCAATTTGTTCCGTTTTTACTGTTGTGTTCAGGAATCCTTTCTCAATAAAAAATTTACGAATTACGATTTCTGAATTCTTGATAAGTGCTGGAGTGGCTACTTTACCACTAATATTGAGTTGCTCTATGATT
Source organism: Roseivirga misakiensis (assembly GCF_001747105.1). NCBI lineage: Bacteria > Pseudomonadati > Bacteroidota > Cytophagia > Cytophagales > Roseivirgaceae > Roseivirga > Roseivirga misakiensis. The sequence goes on from NZ_MDGQ01000003.1 coordinate 818,160, forward strand.
TCTGACTCTTGAGAAGAGTTTACGTTTGCAATTTTTGCTTCCTGGATTCTTGGGCGTTCAGAAACTCGAACTTCTATAAATGCTCGATCTCCTTCGGTTTTAGTCAACCAAAACTGCACATCTGCAATAATTCCTTGGCTCCATAATTTTTTGATACCATCCGAGATTTCAGCCCCTGGAATAGGAATTCTGTCGCCAACTTTAATACCTGTCAGCGCGAGTAATGCACTCTCCTGTAGCCCTACAAGGCCAGTTATAGAGATATCAGCGATTTCAAAAACCTTCGGGTTAGAATAATCTATTTGTACTCCATCCCCAGCATTCACCTGATACCTGTTTTGTGCAAAACCAGATATGCACAACATCAGAAACATGACAGCTACTACTAACTTTCTCATCCGCTTTATCAACTCTTTATTTGCTCGCTTGTCATTCCGAACCTTCTTTCTCTATTCTGATAAGATACAATTGCCTCGTACAAATCCTTTTTTCTATAGTCGGGCCACAAAGTATCTGTTATGTAAAACTCCGTATAAGCCATCTGCCAAAGTAGAAAATTGCTAATACGTTGTTCTCCGCTTGTTCTTATCAACAATTCAGGATCGGGTATACCTGATGTATTTAAGTATTTATTTATTAATTCTTGATCAATATTTTCAGCATCAACCTTTCCTTCGGCCACGTCTTTTGCGATCGCTTTAGTGGCTTGGGCAATATCCCACCTTCCACTGTAGCTTAGGGCTAAAACCAACACCATTCGGTCGTTATTCTTAGTTTTTGCCATCGCCTCAGCCAACTCTCGCTGACATTTTTCTGGTAGACTTTTAGTATCACCAATCGTATCTAACCGAATACCATTGTCCATCAAAGTCTTCATTTCGGAAACCAACGTTGAAACTAAAAGCTCCATTAGTGCATTTACTTCAACTTTTGGCCTAGACCAGTTTTCGGTAGAAAATGCGTACAACGTGAGGTATTCTACGCCAAGTTCTGCGCAGCCTTCTGTCACATCTCTGACAGCTTTGATCGCATTTTTGTGTCCAAAAATCCTCGCAGCGCCCTTTTTCTTAGCCCAACGTCCATTCCCGTCCATAATGACGGCAATATGTTTTGGCAGGGATTCTGATATGATTTGTTCCTTCATTCTCCGGATTTCTCAAAAAGCAAGCGCGAAGGTACGAAAATGGAATTGGTTTTTAAATCTCCTAATAAACTCTTTCTCAGAGATTAATAGAACGGTTTGGGACAGACTATTTTGTAGAAAGTATAACTCAATGAAAATCCTGTGAAAAACATCACATCGTCATCATTTGGATTACCTCCTCGATAGTCTTTGATATTGGGAGTTTTCAATGAAACATTGTCCAAAAAGTCAGAATTGGTTTTGATCGCCGAAGTAGATATACCAAGTACCCATCTTCGATTCATTTTGATTTTAATTCCGATCCCTACTGGTGCTCTGAATTGAACACCTGAAGAGTAATTATTACCCAACTGATCTTCGCCTTGAAGCCTATAAGCGCCTAGTCCGAAAAATAGATAAGGCGTCCAGTGTTGATCCAACTTTTCATTTCTATAGTCGAGAAAGTTATACTCCAGAATCATATCTGTGTTTACAAATCGACTAGAAAAAGAAGCTCTCCTATTTGCTGAAAATACGTCAAATGCTTCATCATCAGCACCTTTTAAACGACCTCGGCCTACGGAAAACCGTAAACTAACCCCATCATTAATGTGCTTTCTGAAGAAAAACTGACCGCCTAGTGTATTGTTGCTGAAGTCATACTGTCGTACGACGTCACCAAGATAATTATACCCACCTAATTCAATACCTATCTCAGTATTTTGAGCTTTCAATCCTGTTGAAAGCATTACAAATAACAGACTTATCAAAAAGACAGGCCTGTCCAGTTTATCCGTATGATATGATTGCAAGCTAGAGAACAAAGAGAAATTGTTTTTTAAGGTCTCAGTTAAATATTGTTAACTCAATTGCGGGCGTCTAAACCCCAGTTCAATTTTTGACGCAAGGTATCAAAATACCTGTCATTGTTAAAACGAACGAGTTTTGCCTCAAATTCTTCTCTCCTAACGGAAATTTTTGCGCTATCGTCTATGCTTTGCGATCGAGAATCTAATGAAACCATGAATTGCTTTGATCTACCCTCTATTTCAAATGTGATCTCGCTAGTATCAGAAACAATGATCGGGCGAACGTTTAGGTTGTGTGGACTGACCGGGGTAATGATGAAATTTTTCTGTGTTGGATGTACAAGTGGTCCTCCACAACTTAAAGAATAGCCCGTGGAGCCTGTTGGTGTAGCTACAATTAGTCCATCGGCCCAGTATGAGTTCAAATAATCCCCATCGACATAGGTATGTACCACTATCATTGAGGAGGTTTCCTTTTTTACGATGGTTAGTTCATTTAAACCGAAGTTATAGGGCTGAAAAATTCCCTGATCCGAACCTACTCTTATCAGTGACCTTGATTCTACGGTAAATTCTCCAGAAACTAGACGCTGAAATGTATCTCTTATATCATTTCGAGGTGTATTCGCTAAAAAACCAAGCCTTCCCAAGTTAATACCCACGATCGGCGTCTCGGAGCGATTGGTGTAGGTGATCGTATCTAAAATTGTCCCATCACCCCCCAAACTGAGTATAAAATCAAAAGAGGAAAGGTCATCACCAAGCTTAAAAGTATCTAGATGGCCTGTAGAAAAGTCTTTCTCGTTCAGATCAGATTTGTATAATTCAGAAATAGCCGCTTCAATACTATGCTTTTCGAGTAACTGAAAAACATCGTTGATACACCCTTGTGCTTCAGGGCCTGTACTTTTTCCATGAAGGGCAATTCTCATATGGATTTTATATGTTCAAGTATCGCATTAAAAGATCGAAGCGTTCTTGATCATTTGATTTAATTTCTTCCTCCTGAAACCTTCCGATAATTCTGTAACCAAATCGTTCTAGCGAAGCTGTAACATGAGAAACCTCTGATTTATTCAGCTTTAAAGTTACCCGAAGCATTGCCGCGTCTTTTGGGTCAGAGTTGATCGTGCTACTCAGGATTTTAACATCTTCTGATTCAATCAGGCGGCTGATTTCAGCTAACGAGTAGTCGCGCTGGTTCATTAATAAAACTAAAATAGCTCCAGGTTCTTGAACAGCGGTCGACTCCGCAAATGCGTTAATAGTATCTTCTAGTGCTATTACTCCTTGAAAAATACCGGAATCTGATAATACAGCCACTAGTTGTGATTCATGCTGTGCAGCTACTTTAATCACATCATAAAAATGCTGGTGCTCCGTTACAAAACACTGCTCTGCATCTAAATAGTATTGATTAACAGGTTTTTTGGAGTCATTTTCTTCAAGAATGATTTCTTCGTTAATAAAGCCTAGAAACCTTCCTTTTTCAATAACTGGCAGCTGATTCATCCTTAACTCTTCCATCCAAACAATGGCCTTGTGGCCGTCATCCGTCGGTTTGAGTGGGGGAATCATATGATTTATTAATTCTAATGCTACCATTTAAATGCTTTTGACATAAAACGACCGATAATCGCTTTTAGTTCTAACTAATATAGCTGGGTTCTATACAATTTCGTTAAATCTCACCCAGTTTTTCAGTATTTCAAGGCCATATTCGGTCAAAAACGCCTCGGGATGAAACTGAATTCCCCAAACTTTTAAATCTTCGGAACCTTCAAATGACATTAACTCTCCCGTCGAAGTTTTCGCTGTTGGTGTCAAAATTTTAGGTAACTCGGCAACTATTAATGAATGATATCTCACCACATTAAAAGTTAAAGGAAGGCCATCATACATATGAGAATCTGACGCCTCAATTTGCGAGATTTTACCATGCATAGGCCTTTTTGCTTTCTCAAGTTTGGCTCCAAGGTGTTGTGCAATAGCTTGATGCCCTAAACAAATGCCAATCATCGGAAGCCTCCCTAAAAATTGGGCGATAATGGGAAGTAAATTCCCCGCATCAGAAGGTTTTTCAGGTCCTGGAGACAATACAATGCCACTAAAGTCATCAGGATTCAATTGATCTAATGAGACATTGTTTCTCATCACCTTTACCTCAATTCCCAACTGATTAAAATAGTCAACCAAGTTGTAGGTAAACGAATCGTAATTATCAATGAGGAGGATCAAACAGGAGAGATTAGCTCTTTAATATTTTCCAACATTTCTTCAGCAAATGGCAGCACTACGTCCAATGCCGATATGATATTTGGGCCTAATTCTGAAAGAAATGGATATAAGACCAATTCTTCGTCTTGCCCAGGTAGATCGACACCAAAGTTGGACGTCAACCATAATATAATACTTAAACCAATGGCCCATTTCACAATACCCACAATGGCTCCTGCAAATTTATCTACTCCACCAAGTAAAGTCATGTCAACCATTTTCTTAACCATTTTGCCCAGCATATTGACTAAGAGAATTATGGCAATGAAAATGATGAGGAATGAAATGAATGGCAGTAAATGGTCAACCCCCTCGAGATATTCCGATAGATAAGACATCCCCAATTCCATTAACTTGAACCCGCCGATTATGGCCAGAACAAAAGCAAGGATACCAAAAAGCTCAAGTAACAGCCCTTTGCGATAACCCATGGCTCCGCCAAAAATCAATGGAATTAGAAGAATTACGTCGAGGGTCTTCAAACTATCCGACTAAAATAGATTTTACAATACCAGAAATCGTCTTACCATCAGCTTTTCCAGCCATAGCCTTACTTGCCATTCCCATAACCTTACCCATGTCTTGTGGACCAGTTGCCCCAACTTGTGCAATGATTTTTTCAAGCTCTACTTTAATTTCAGCTTCCGACAATTGCTTCGGTAAATACTTTTCAATAACAGCAATTTCAGCCTCCTCGGTAGAAGCTAAATCTTCCCTACCCTGATCTTTATATATCTGTGCAGAATCTTTTCTCTGTTTTACCGCCTTCATCAACAGCTTAAGTTCAGCATCTTCAGAAACATCACCAGAGCCACCCTTTTCAGTTTCGGCAAGTAGAATCATTGATTTTATTGCTCTCAAAGCCTTCAACTCGTCTTTTTGACGTGCCAACATAGCTTTCTTAATGTCTGCCTCTATCTGTACTTTTAAGCTCATCTTTTAAATATTTTCGATTTTTTAAATCATTAACTTGCGCGCAAAGTTAGGTAATAAAGGGAAATTGAATGACTAGACTGAGTGTTAACATAAATAAAGTAGCGACACTGAGAAATGCACGCGGAGGAAACAACCCAAGTGTAGTACAAGTGGCTAAAGATATAGAACGTTTCGGAGCGCAAGGTATCACTGTACACCCTCGGCCTGACGAAAGACACATTACCACCAAAGATGTCTATGATTTAAAGGAAGTCGTTACGACAGAATTCAATATTGAAGGCTACCCAGACGATCGCTTTATGAAAATTTTGGAAGAAGTAAGACCCGATCAAGCGACATTGGTACCCGATCCACCTCATGTATTGACATCTAATGCCGGTTGGGATACCGTCGAAAACGAAAAGAGCCTAACCGAAATTATCAGTAGCATTAAAGCGTTAGGGATTCGGACATCAATATTTGTAAATCCTAATGTCGAAATGGTTGAAGGAGCCTCTAAAGTCGGAACGGATAGAATAGAATTGTATACAGAAATGTATGCAACCGGTTTTCTCAAGGAGCCTTCAACTGCCATTGCTGACTATAAAGCAGCGGCACAAAAAGCAGAAGCCTTGGGCATCGGTATCAATGCTGGTCATGATTTGGACCTTAATAACTTAAAATACTTGGTGCAAGAAATTCCAATGATGGATGAAGTGAGTATTGGCCATGCGCTGATTTGCGATGCACTGTATTACGGCTTAGAAAATACTATTCAACTATACTTAAGAGAACTACAATAGATGCCTACACTAAATCATAAAGTTTACGGAGAAGGGAAACCTTTAATCATATTACACGGCTTATTTGGTTCCTTAGATAACTGGGTAACCTTAGGCAAAAAGTTCGGCGAGGACTTTAAAGTTTTCTTGGTAGACCAAAGAAATCACGGGCAATCGTTTCATGACGCTACTTTTTCATATGAAGCAATGTCTGAAGACTTATGCCAATTTATGGGTGAAATGAGCATAAACTCTGCCCATTTGATAGGTCATTCTATGGGAGGAAAAACCGTAATGGAATTTGCGAGAAAATATCCCGAAAAAGTAGACAAACTCGTTGTGGCCGATATCGGCCCAAAGTCTTATCCAGTTCACCATACGGCAATTATCAAGGCCTTTTATTCAGTGCCAATCAACACATTGAAATCGCGTAAAGAAGCAGATGAAATTCTCAGTACGCAAATAGAGGACTTTGGCATAAGGCAGTTTTTACTTAAAAACTTAGCAAGAACGGAAAATGGCTTCAAGTGGAAGATGAATTTAGATGTAATCGCTACTCAAATCGAAGAGGTAGGAAAAGGGCTTAATCAAAATGCGACTTTCAAAAAAGAATCCCTCTTTATTAGAGGTGGAAAGTCAGACTACATTCTTGATGGTGATGTCAATCTTATTCATTCAATTTTCCCAAATAGTAAAATAGCAACTGTAGAAGGCGCTGGCCACTGGTTGCACGCAGAAAAGCCAATGGATTTTTACCAACAAGTGAGAAATTTTCTGCTATGAATGATTCATTCGGAAAAATATACCTAATTCCAAGTGTTATTTCGGATAACACCCAAGATTCGGTAATTCCTCCTCATGTAAAAACTGCCATCAAAGCTTGCAACTCATTTCTGGTAGAAAATGTCAGAACCGCCAGAAGGTTCATCAGTTCTTTAAAACTTGGATTAACTATCGAAAGCCTAGAGTTCGAGATTCTTGATAAGAAAACTACCTTTGAAGATTGTGTCGATTTGATACAGCCGATCTTATCGGGAAAAACCGTCGGAGTACTCTCTGAATCTGGCTGCCCTGGCATAGCGGACCCAGGTGCTAAACTGGTTCATATTGCTCATCAGTTCGGCATACGTAGCATCCCGATAGTAGGACCATCTTCAATACTTTTGGCACTAATGGCCAGTGGCTTTAATGGACAGTCATTTGCCTTTCATGGCTACTTACCCATTGACAAAAAACAACGTCAGCAGCGCATTCGAGAATTAGAGCGGGAATCGAAAGAAAAGAACCAAACGCAAATCTTTATGGATACCCCTTATCGGAATGAGGCACTTCTGGCAGATGTCATCAAGACGGCAAGGCAAGATACTTTTTTATGTGTGGCGAGAGATATTACTGGTGAAAAGGAACTAATTCTAACCAAATCCATTAGTAAGTGGAAGCCAAACATGATCGCTTTGAAAAAAATGCCGACCATTTTCCTAATTCTAGCGAATTAGCATCTATTGAAATATGTTTTCATAATTCAATACTTACCTATATTTTTGCACCCCTAGAAAAAAATAAACTATGCCTTATTTATTTACATCAGAATCCGTTTCTGAAGGACACCCAGACAAAGTAGCTGATCAAATTTCAGACGCTTTAATCGATAACTTTTTAGCCTTCGATGCCGATTCTAAAGTAGCCTGTGAAACCCTTGTTACAACTGGCCAAGTTGTACTAGCTGGCGAAGTAAAGTCAAATACTTACTTAGACGTACAGCGGATAGCAAGAGAAACCATAGAAAGAATAGGCTATAATAAGGCGGAATATCAATTTGATAGTAAATCTTGCGGTGTACTGTCTGCTATACACGAGCAATCAGATGATATCAACAGAGGTGTGGATCGAGCTTCAAAGGAAGAGCAAGGTGCAGGTGACCAAGGTATGATGTTTGGTTACGCCTCAAAAGAAACTGAAAATTATATGCCTTTGGCTTTAGACTTATCTCATAAGATACTTAAAGTCTTAGCCGAACTAAGAAGAGAGAATAATGAAATTAAATACTTAAGGCCTGATGCCAAGTCTCAAGTAACTATAGAATATTCAGATCAAAATGTTCCACAAAGAATAGAAGCTATTGTAGTATCTACTCAGCACGATGACTTTGGAACGGATGAAGTAATGCTATCCAAAATAAGAGAGGACATTATCAATATTCTAATCCCTAGGGTAAAAGCAGATTTACCAGCGAATATTCAAGCACTTTTCAACGACCAAATTAAATACCACATCAACCCAACGGGAAAGTTTGTAATTGGAGGTCCACATGGTGACACTGGGTTGACGGGTAGAAAAATTATCGTGGATACTTACGGCGGAAAAGGAGCTCATGGAGGTGGAGCTTTTTCTGGAAAAGACCCTTCAAAGGTAGATCGTTCAGCAGCTTATGCTACTAGACATATAGCGAAAAACCTTGTTGCTGCTGGTATTGCCGACGAAGTCTTAGTACAAGTTTCTTATGCCATTGGCGTAGTCGAACCAATGGGTATTTTCATCGATACTTACGGTACAGCCAAAGTGGATTTGACTGATGGAGAAATAGCGGAAAAAGTCACAGAAATCTTCGACATGAGACCTTATGCTATCGAAACTAGGCTCAAGCTGAGAAACCCTATGTATACTGAAACCGCCGCTTATGGTCATATGGGAAGAAAATCAGAAACTGTGAAGAAAACTTTTATCAATGCCTCTGGGCAGCCTCAAGAATTTGAAGTGGAATTATTTACTTGGGAGAAACTAGACTATGTAGATAAAGTGAAAGCTGCTTTCTAGAGAAGGAAAAATTTGATTAAAAAAGGCCTCGATATTCTCGAGGCCTTTTTTGTTTTAGTGAGCTAGTAACTTTTCTTTATGTTTTTGCACCTGTCGTTTCAAGGCTTCGGTACAATGATCGGTTGCTGCTTCAAAAGATGAGCTGCTTTTAGTAGCAAAAAGTTGCTCCCCCGGTACATTTAGCTTTATCTCAACCGTTTTATTCTCAATACCCTCATTGTTCAATTTTAGTATAACTTCCGCATCAATTGTCCTATCGTAATAAGTATCTAGTTTGTCTAATTTCTTCTGAATAAAATCAATTAGTTTAACATCTGCATCGAAGTGAATGGATTGAACTTTTACTATCATGTTTTACAAATTTAAAGGGTTAATACTAAGCTTTTGGATGCGCTTGGTCAAAAACAGACTTCAGCTTTTCCAATGAATTATGTGTGTATACTTGCGTAGCAGCCAAACTACTATGACCTAATAAGTCTTTTACTGCATTTAGGTCTGCACCTTTATTCAACAGGTGAGTAGCAAAGGTATGTCGCAATACATGTGGGCTTTTCTTATCTAGTGAAGAGATATCCGTCAGATACTTCTTTACAACGCGATGAATTAACATCGGGTAAGCCTGGCTCCCACTATTGTTTACGATTAAAAATGAATTTTGGTCGTGAGAAAAGACATGATTTTTCTCATGAATATATTTTTCTATCAGTCCTAAGAGGCTTCTTGAGATCGGTATTATTCGTTCTTTATTTCTTTTCCCAAGTACTTTAATGGTAGAATTTCTTTCGTCAAGGTCAGAAGTTTTTAATCCGAGCAACTCCGCTTGACGAATACCAGTCCCATAAAAAATCTCTAAAATGAGCTGATCGCGTCTACCTTCAAACGAATCGGCAAAGACATCACTATTTAAATAATTAGAAAACTCCTGCTCGTCTGCGAAGCTAGGTAATTCCTTCTGTGTTTTAAGTGACCGCACCTTAGACGTTGGATTTTCCGTCACTTGGCCTCGGCTCACTAAAAATTTAAAAAAGGACCTAAGGCTGGCGATTTTTCTGTTTACAGTTCTAGAAGAAATACCACTATCCATTAAGGACAAAATCCAAGACCTAACCATTAACTGGGTAGCCTGGGAAAGATCTTCCGTTTTAAAATGATGGCAAATGTAGGATTGAAACTGCTCGAGATCGTTTTGGTAGGATTGTACAGTATGCTTACTGTAGCGCTTCTCGAACGAAATATATTTGAGGAAAGAATCAACCATGTTAGAACTGCGCATTACACACAGTACTAACATAGTCATTTAAAGGCAAATTTAGAACGCCTTAGTAGTTTTCTTTAGCGTACATTTTCTGCTTGTAAGCAGCCTTAATTTTCATAGTTCTGTTAGCGACAGAAGGCTTCTCGTACGCAGTTCTAGACCTAAGCTCTTTCAATACTCCCGTTTTCTCGAATTTCTTCTTGAAACGTTTAAGCGCTTTGTCAATAGATTCGTTTTCTTTTACATTAATGATGATCATAATATATTACACCTCCTCTCAATTCGGATCGCAAAGGTACAACCTTTTCTGATAATCAGATACATAAGACAAAATAAAAGACCTCTGTAAAAAGAGGTCTTTAGAGTTTTGTAGTGTTTTAAAGGCTAACTACTTCAAAATCTCTCTTGAAATTACAAGTTTTTGAATTTCAGATGTACCCTCGCCAATCGTACACAGCTTTGAATCACGGTAGTATTTCTCTACAGGATAATCTTTAGTATATCCATAGCCACCAAATATCTGCACAGCCTCTGTAGAGCATTCAACGGCACATTCCGAGGCATAATATTTTGCCATCGCGGATTCCTTAGTCATCGGCTTACCTTCATTTTTTAACTGAGCCGCCTGATGAGTCAATAATTTTGCGCTCTCAAGCTTTGTTGCCATATCGGCCAGCTTGAATGATATGCCCTGGAAATTGGATATTGGCTGATTGAATTGATGCCTTTCTTGAGAATACTTCACGGCCTCATTGAAAGCACCCTCAGCAATTCCTAAACTTAAGGCAGCGATTGAAATTCTACCACCATCAAGCACTTTCATGGATTGGATAAAACCATTCCCAACTTCACCCAAAACATTTTCTTCTGGTACTCTACAATCTTCAAAAATCATTTCAGCAGTTTCTGAAGATCTCATACCCAATTTGTCTTCTTTTTTTCCAGCCTTAAAACCCTGAGTACCACGTTCCACAACGAAAGCTGTCATTCCGTGAGAGTCTCCGACTTCACCAGTTCTGACAATCACTACGGCAATATCACCTGACTTACCATGAGTAATCCAGTTCTTAGTACCGTTAATCACCCATTCGTTACCATCTTTTTTGGCAGTAGTTTTCATATTACCAGCATCTGAACCAGTATTTGGCTCCGTCAAACCCCAAGCTCCAATCCACTCGGCAGTAGCTAATTTGGGAAGCCACCTTTTCTTTTGATCTTCATTACCAAATTGTAAAATATGCCCAGTGCATAAAGAATTATGCGCGGCTACAGATAAACCAATTCCTGGATCAAGTTTGGCAATTTCCGCTACAACAGTTATGTATTCATGGTACCCAAAACCAGAGCCTCCATACTCTTGTGGCACCAATACACCCATTAAGCCCAATTCACCAAATTCTTTGAAAATGTGAATCGGAAATTCCTGATTGTCATCCCATTTATTTCTGTATGGTGTAATCTGCCGCTCACCAAAGTCTTTGATCATATCTGCGATCATCAACTGGTTTTCATTCATCTCAAAATCCATTTCTATTATAGTTTGTCGAAAATTACTTAAAATCCACTTCCAAACAAACGTTTGTTAGGAAGAATGGTTCGTCGATAATTCTTGTCTTTCAAAGTGTTTAATAAACCACTGATCGAAGATTAAATCTTAACAGAAACCTTAATTTTACCTTTGAGACAATGAAAAGCATGAAAAAAATACTCGTAACCGGAGGAGCAGGATTTATAGGAAATCACGTGGTGCGCCTTTTTGTAAATAATTATTCAGAATATCACATCTATAATTTAGATAAGCTTACCTACGCGGGTAATCTTGAAAATCTTAAAAACATAGAAGAATCGGAGAACTATACCTTTATAAAAGGAGATATTACCGACGCTTCGTTTATCGACGATCTTTTTTCGAAATATCAGTTCGAGGCGGTTATTCACTTGGCTGCGGAATCGCATGTTGATAGATCTATTTTAGATCCGCTGGCTTTTGTCAATACCAACGTAATCGGTACGGTCAATCTCTTGAATTCAGCCAAAAAATGTTGGGATGGGAAATATGAAGGCAAGCGATTCTATCATATTTCCACTGATGAGGTATATGGTTCGCTAGGTGAGGATGGTTTGTTTACAGAAGAAACTCCCTATGATCCGCAATCTCCTTATTCGGCTTCTAAGGCAAGTTCCGATCACTTTGTAAGGGCTTACGCCAACACTTATAAAATGCCGATTGTAGTTTCAAACTGTTCCAACAATTATGGCCCAAATCAATTTCCTGAAAAGCTTTTGCCCCTTTGTATCAATAACATAAAACATAACAAGCCATTGCCAATATATGGCAAAGGAGAAAATATAAGAGATTGGCTTTATGTGGTAGATCACGCTAGAGCGATTGATACTATTTTTCACCGAGGAAATTCTGGTGAGACCTATAATATTGGTGGGATTAATGAGTGGAAAAACATCGATATCGTGCGACTATTGTGCGATATTATGGACAAAAAACTTCAAAGGGCTGAAGGGAAATCACGAGAGCTGATTACTTTCGTTAAAGACCGAGCTGGCCATGACATGAGATATGCGATAGACGCAAGTAAGATTCAGGAAGAATTAAACTGGGAGCCTTCGCTGCAATTTGAAGAGGGTCTAGAAAAAACGGTAGATTGGTACTTGGATAATACCGACTGGCTGGAGAATGTTACCTCTGGGGATTATCAAAATTATTACGCTAACCAATATCAATCATGAAAGGCATTATTCTAGCCGGAGGTTCTGGCACTAGATTACACCCATTGACCATTGCGATTAGTAAGCAGCTCATGCCTATCTATGATAAGCCTATGATCTATTATCCGCTTTCCATCCTAATGCTGGCAGGAATCAAGGATATTCTGATTATTTCGACCCCGCATGATCTGCCATTATTTAAGAAGCTTTTAGGCGATGGTAGCCGAATTGGGTGTAAGTTCACCTATGCGGAACAACCAAAACCAGAGGGCTTAGCTCAAGCTTTTATCATTGGTGAAGAGTTTATTGGAAGCGATAAAGTTGCCCTTGTGCTCGGTGATAACATCTTTTACGGATCTGGACTACCTAAGCAATTGCAAAGTAATGTTGACCCTGATGGTGGTGTTATTTACGCTTATCGCGTAAATGATCCAGAGCGCTACGGTGTAGTGGAATTTGACGATGAAATGAATGCCTTGTCAATCGAGGAGAAACCAGAAGTACCAAAGTCAAACTGGGCTATACCTGGGCTGTATTTTTATGATAACCGTGTAGTTGAGATTGCGAAAAACCTAAAACCAAGCGAACGAGGTGAGCTTGAAATTACCGATATCAACAAGGCTTACTTAGAGATGGGAACTCTTAGGGTAAGTCTAATGGACAGAGGCACGGCATGGCTAGATACAGGAACCATTCAGTCTCTCACCCAAGCCGCACAATTCGTTCAAATCTTAGAAGAAAGACAGGGAATCAAGATCTCTTGTATTGAAGAAATTGCCTTTAGAATGGGATATATTGATAAAGAACAACTTATTAAAATTGCCCTACCATTAGAGAAATCAGGTTATGGCAAGTACTTGAGAAAGCTTATTGATTAAAGTCTATTCGTTATAAAGAACGGTCATAATTACGTTGGCTACTTTTCCCAAAGTTTCCTTACTAATATTATCCATATTATCATTCTCGGTATGCCAAGCTGGCGTAAAGCCAACATCAGTACCAGGGCGATAGTCAATGATGTCGATCATCGGAATTCTGGCATCTTCATTAATGTAGACGTGATCGTCAGTGATCCTTCCAAAACCAAGCTCCATTTTGAACATGCTACCATATCCTAAACGTTCGGCAATTGACCAAACACTCTGAAGTACTCTACCGGCATTTTCTTGGGAAACAGTGTCATAATAAAAAGTCGCGTTCGGTGCACCAACCATATCTAAAAGGATTCCATAAAAGGCAGAATAGTTGGCCTTATGCTTATTCTTACTCCAGTATTGTGAACCAAGACACCACCAAGTTCGCTTATCAACCGGCAATTCTTTACTTGCCACTTCGTCGTGCTCACCCCAATCTTCACCATCGAAAAGAATAATGTCTACGCCAACATTCGGATCCGCGCTTTGGCTTAAAACTCGTGCCACTTCCAATAACACCCCAACTCCGCTAGCACCGTCATTTGCGCCGTCAATTGCAGCGTATTTATCGTCTGGACCTTGGTCAGAAAAAGGTCGAGTATCCCAATGGGCCGACAACATGATTCGTTTTTTCTTCTCCGGATAAAAAGAGGCAATAATATTCGTCAATTCGACTTTTGTACCGTCATAAACATAATCGGTGAATTCTTGCATGGTCACTGACGCACCGTAAGACTCGAACTTAGACTTCAGCCATTTAGATGTTTCTCTATGAGCATTGCTATTAGGGACTCTAGGGCCAAAATCAACCTGCCTTTGTACAAACGCATATGCAGAATCAGCACTAATTGCTGGAGCAGTCTTTAAGGGTTCAGCCTTTTTGCTATCGGAACTAGAGCTTTCACCACTTCCACAAGCACAAAGAGCTAATGAACAACAGAAAATTAAGAAGGTCTTAAAGTGTGTCATATTCGTAAGATTCTACTTCGAAAGTAACAGGCTTTTACGAAAAAAATACCTTTCCCGCTTCGTATTTGAAAAGAAATAAAATTCAGCTATTTTTGTATCACTTATTTGGAGATACTACCAGAGGGGACCGAAAGTCCCCTCTTTCTTTGTAAAAGATTATGGAAATAACGTCAAAATTGAGAGCAATCGCGGAATCCTTCTTAAAGGACGAAAGCTATTTCATTGTTGATGTTATATCCAAAGGAGTATCTGGAAGGGCCAAACACCTAATCTTACTTGATGGTGATAATGGTGTTAACATCGATGACTGTGCGTCACTGAGTCGGCAAATAGCCGCAGAAGTTGAAGCAGAGGATCTGATAGAAGGTGCATTCATATTAGAAGTGTCTTCGCCAGGGTTGGATCACCCCCTGGCATCTAAAAGACAGTTCGTTAAGAATGTCGGTAGAAGCCTGAAAGTAAGATTAAAAGATGGTACCATGCTTCAAGGTAAACTCGAAAGTGTTGATGATGAAGCAGTAGAAATCTTGAAAGAAGTAAAGGAAAAGAAAAAAGTGGTTACAGAAAAAACCGCCATTCTTTTCGATTCTATAGATAAAGCGAACGTTTTAGTGTCATTTAATTAAGAAAAATGGACAGTGGAGTATTAATCGAGTCATTCGCAGAATTTGCAAAAAGCAAAAACGTTGACCGACCAACGATGATTAGAATTCTGGAAGATGTTTTCAGAACAATGATCAGAAAGAAATATGAAGTAGATGATAACTTCGATATTGTTATCAACGCCGACAAAGGCGATTTAGAGATTTGGCGATTTAGAGAAATTGTTGATGATAACTCTGAAGATATCTGGGATTACGACAAAATCTGTTTAACTGATGCTCGAAAAATCGAGCCTGATTTCGAAATCGGTGAAGAAGTAGCAGAAGAAATCAAGTTGGTTGATTTTGGCCGAAGAGCAGTGATGACTGCGCGTCAAACCTTGATTCAGCGAATTAAAGATTTAGAAAAGGACATTCTTTACCAGAAGTACAAAGACTTAGTTGGTGAAATTATTTCAACGGAAGTTTACCAAATCCTTAGTAGAGAAGTGCTACTCATGGATAACGAGGACAACGAACTATCTATCCCTCGTAACGAGCAAATTTCTAAAGATAGATTTAGAAAAGGAGAATCTGTCCGCGCTATTGTAGACCGTGTTGACATGGTAAACGGTAGCCCGAAAATCATCCTTTCTAGAACTTCTGGAGAATTCTTGGAAAGACTTTTCGAAAGTGAAGTACCTGAAGTTTACGACGGCTTAATTACTATCAAAAAAGTAGTAAGAGAGCCTGGAGAAAGAGCCAAAGTTGCTGTAGAGTCTTACGATGATAGAATTGATCCTGTTGGTGCCTGTGTTGGTATGAAAGGTTCAAGAATTCATAGCATCGTTCGCGAATTGCAGAACGAGAATATTGACGTTATCAATTTTACTGACAACATGGAGCTTTACATTGCTAGAGCTTTAAGTCCTGCCAAAATTTCGACCATGAAAATCTTGGAAGAAGAGGGACGTGTATCGGTTTACTTGAAACCAGATCAAGTTTCTCTTGCCATTGGTAAAGGGGGACAGAATATTAAATTGGCATCTAAACTAGTTGGACTAGAAATCGACGTTTTCAGAGAGTTATCTGAGTACGAAGAGGAAGATGTTGATCTGGATGAATTTGCAGATGAAATTGATGGTTGGATCATTGATGAGCTTAAGCGTATCGGTTTAGATACTGCAAAAAGTGTCATCACACTCGAGCCAGCTGACATTGTAAAAAGAACAGACCTTGAAGAAGAAACTGTCAAGGCGCTATTCGAGATCCTAAACAAGGAGTTCGAAAAATAATAGATTTTAAAAAAACCTTAAAAAAAGGGATATTTGAGTATGTCTGAAGAAAAAATGATGAGGTTAAGCCAAGTGGCAAGAAAACTCAATGTTGGTAGAAATACTATCGTTGACTTTCTATCTGCTAAAGGTCACTCAGTAGACAGCAGTCCTAATGCTAAAATTAATGGTGAGCAATATGCATTGCTTGCTAAGGAATTTGCTGCGTCTGCCTCTGAAAAAGAGGAAGCTTCTCATCTGACTATTGGTACGAAGCATGTAGAGGATTTGGCGCCTAAAGCGCCCGCTACACCTGCTGAGCCAATTGCCGAAGCAGTGACACCTGAGCCTGAAGCGCCAAAAGAGGCGCCAAAGCCAGAACCTGCACCGGAGCCAACGCCTGAACCAGAGCCTGTTGCTGAAGAACCTGCTCCTGCAGCACCAGCAGTAGAGGAGCCAGTTGCTGAAGAAAAAGTGACTGAGCCTGATCCACAACCGGAGGCCAAAGAAGAGGCACCAAAAGAGGATAAGCCTGGTCTAAAAATTCTAGGAAAAATTGACCTAGATAAAGAAAAGAAGAAGGCTGCTCCGAAAAAGGAAGCACCAAAAGCTGAGGCAACGACTGAAGAAACTACTTTGGAAGATGCGCCTGCTGAAGAAGGAGCAGAACCTGGTAAAGTGATTGAAGCCAAAGCAGATTCTTTAAGAGGACTGAAAGTACTTGGTAAGATAAAGCTTCCTGATGCTCCGAAAAAGGCCAAGCCAGAAGCTAAAAAGCCTGGAGAAGAGACAAAAAGACCTAGAAAACGAATCCAAAGTAAGTTTGAAAGAGCAAACAAAGGTGCAGGTGGACAAGGTTCAGGAGATCAAAGAAGAGGCGGCCAACGTGGTGGTGCCAATAAGAAAAGAGTACCGAAGGAAGAGCTCACCGATAAGCAAATACAAGAGCAGATTAAAGAAACGCTCGCTCGTTTAAGCGGTGGAAAAGGCGGCGGAAAAAGTAGATCCAAATACCGTAAAGAGAAGCGTTCAGCTGTTGCAGAAGCAGCAGAAGAAAAAATGCTTCAGGATCAGGAAGATAGCAAAGTATTAAAGGTTACAGAGTTTGTTTCGGCAAGTGACCTTGCAAGTTTGATGGATGTTTCTGTCAATGATGTTATTTCTGCCTGTATGACTTTAGGTATGTTCGTTTCCATCAACCAAAGGTTAGATGCTGAGGCGATCACTATTATTGCAGACGAATTCGGCTTCGATGTTGACTTTACCACTACGGAAGAGGAAACTGACATCGCTGAAGAGAATGATAAAGAGGAAGATTTACTAGATAGGGCTCCTATTGTTACCATTATGGGTCATGTTGACCATGGTAAAACTTCACTCCTAGATTACATCCGTGAAGCAAACGTAACAGCTGGTGAGGCTGGTGGTATCACGCAGCACATTGGTGCTTATGATGTAACTACCAAAGACAATAAGCGAATTGCTTTTCTAGATACGCCAGGTCACGAAGCCTTTACGGCTATGCGTGCTCGTGGTGCTAAAATCACTGACGTTGTAATCATTGTTGTGGCGGCAGATGATAATGTAATGCCTCAAACAAAAGAGGCGATCAACCATGCCCAAGTAGCCGAGGTGCCGATCGTTATTGCGATTAACAAAATTGATAAGCCAAACGCTAACGCTGACAAAATCAAAGAAGAGCTTTCTCAAATGAATGTTCTTGTTGAAGATTGGGGAGGAAAGTATCAGTGTCAAGAAGTATCAGCCAAAACAGGTCAAGGAGTTGACGAGCTTTTGGAAAAAGTGCTTTTGGAAGCTGAATTACTTGAACTCAAAGCGAATCCAAATAAAAATGCCGTTGGTACTGTGATTGAAGCGTCTTTAGATAAAGGACGTGGTTACTTATCAACAGTAATGGTACAAGGTGGTACCATGAGAATTGGAGATGTTGTACTAGCCGGATCGCACTTTGGTAAAGTGAAAGCGATGTACGACCATAGAGGTAACCGACTGAAAGAAGTAGGCCCTGCTACACCAGTACAAATGCTTGGATTAGCAGGTGCACCGCAGGCAGGCGATAGATTCAACGTAATGGATACCGATCGGGAAGCGAGAGAAATTGCTAATAAACGTGAGCAAATTCTTCGTGAGCAAAGCGTAAGAACTAAGAAGCACATTACGCTTGACGAGATCGGAAGACGATTGGCAGTTGGTAACTTTAAGGAACTCAATGTTATCGTAAAAGGTGATGTAGATGGTTCGGTAGAGGCACTAAGTGATTCACTACTGAAACTTTCTACTGAAGAAGTTCAAGTGAACATTATTCATAAAGGAGTAGGTCAAATATCTGAATCTGATGTATTGTTAGCCACGGCTTCTGATGCGATCATTATTGGATTCCAAGTACGACCTTCTGGTGGTGCTAGAAAAATTGCCGAAACTGAGGAAATCGAGATCAGACTTTACTCAATTATCTATGATGCGATCAACGAGCTGAAAGATGCAATGGAAGGTCTACTTGAGCCAACTGAAAAAGAGGTTATCACTGGTAACATCGAGGTGAGAGAGGTTTTCAAGATTTCTAAAATTGGTACTGTTGCTGGATGTTATGTTACCGATGGAATTGTGAAGCGTAACAACCAAATCCGATTGATTAGAGACGGTATTGTTGTTTACACAGGAGACATTGGTCAACTGAAACGATTCAAAGACGATGTGGGCGAGGTGAAATCTGGTTATGAATGTGGACTGAGCATTAAGAGCTTTAATGATATTCAAATTGGCGATATCATTGAAGGGTTTGAAATACAAGAAGTGAAGCGTAAGCTATAAGCTTTTTAAAATTTATAAATTGAAACCTCGACCGAAACGTCGAGGTTTTTTTATGGGTGATATTCTTCTTTTTCTTATTCTTTTAAATGCTGCAATACTGCTACTGGGTTTGATAAGTCCTTGGCGTGCGCTTTGGTGGATGAGCAAACAGAACCGTCTGTTGGTATTGAAGTTTTATGGAAGCGGTTTGATCCTATTAACTATAATTTGGGTTTTAACAACTTAACCCTTCTCATATGGTATTTATAAGTGTGAGACCTTTCTAAAAATTATAAACTTGGATACCAATGCATCAAGTATTATCACTGCCAAGCTTAGCACAAATGGAATCCACCAAAACACACTTGATATTACTAAAGTGGCTATAGAAAGCGTAAGAGATAAAAACAATAAAGTCCATTTTGTTATAGTCCCTTTAGGAATCCAATTCAATCGACTTGTTAAAACTGAAGGAAATATCAACAAGTAGAAAACATTCAAAAAATCACTCCTGTCGACACGCGCAGAATTGACAGAGTCATAAATAAAAATACATAAGTAGACCAAGCAAAATAAATGCAAGACAAGTGCTAGAATAGCATACCCAAAACCTTCAGTCTCAAACTGGGCTCTTACGGCCTTTCGATCACCTAGAAATCTTAAAGTACCCCATACAATACCTAGAGTTTGAACACTAAAAAGCTTCAGAATCAACGTCAAAGGCAATAAAAGCAAACTATATGACAAATCACCAACAATGATTACAAGTACCGCTGAAAAAGAAATGATATTTACAAGTTTCTTCAAAAAGCTAAAAGATCCTGAGTCTAAATATCTCTCCACTGCATTGTCCATCCTAGATGCTAATCGAAAACCTCTTCTAGCCAATTCATTTTCGGGACTCAATAAAAGAACAGATCTATATATCTCCGTCGATTTTTTATAATTCTCTTTGTCATAAAATTGACTAGCGAGATTACAAATCGTAGTAATATTTTCAGGGTTTATATTTAAGTTCTCTTTAAGAATCTTATTCGCCTCTGACGGTTTATTTCGAATCGAATAAATTTGAAATAGATGATTCCGCAAAGCTTGGTTGTTTGGATTAATTGCCAATCCTCTATTGACTAATTCCAGTGCCTCATCTGTCTTTCTCTTCTTAATATAAATCGCTGCCAAACTCGTATAGATTGCGGTATCATTTGGTTCCTCCTTCAATGCATCTCTAAAACACTCTTCAGCTCTAGTATAATCAAGTCGATCATAAAAAATTAGGCCTTTCATGTGAAGGGCAAATGGAGAATTTGGCTTAATATTCAAGGCTTCAGAAGATGAGAAATCAGACATTTCTAAGTTCCCCATAAGATAACTTAGGTAAGCTTTAAGGTTCCAAAGCGATAAATTCTCAGGATAGCTCTGAATTAATACATTGAGCTGATCCAAAGCTAAATCATACTTTTTTAGCCTAATCTTTAATTTTACGGAGTCAATATTTTTATTTAAAAAAACTCGTTCCACTAATCAATCACCTTCCTTGTACGAAACACTTTACTTCCATCCATATCCGATGTGGCAAAGAGGTATTCTTCCCCTCCCTCTTTTAAATCTGTCTTTTTTCGAATTTGGGCGACCGTCATCGGGTAATTCCTAACTGTGATATTGGCTTTAGAGGCTGGAAGTATCTTTTTTAAAGCTTTCTTATTTAGTGAAACACTTTCAATTACCTCGAAAGATCTACCGGGAAAATTATCCACTAGCATATTAGACGTGTATAGATGAGAGTTTGGGTGAAGTTTAGTCAACCCATAAGCATTGGCAATAGACTTAAAGGCACCTGCTTTTAAAATACTCGCGTTTGGTTCGTATAAATAGGTATTTACACCGCCAAAATCTATCACCAAATCCTCCTCATCTTGATAGCTAAAGTCAAAACAACTTATACCATCCCCAACCAAGTTGATGCAGTTCACCTGCGCATGATCAGAAAAGCCACGTTCCAGAATAAATACCAGCTCCTTTACCTCATTATTTAAGCTCACTACGTGAACCTGAGCTACATGATCGAGGTCTCGGATAGCTCCCTTGATGTCTAACAAAGGCGATGTTTTAATCATGACCTGTTTAGACTTACTCATTAAAGTTGGCAAAAGATGAATCACATTGGGTTCGCAATCATTTAAGGCAACCACTTTTTGATTCCGATCTCCCCTTCGAGCGGGATCTAAATAGAGTAGATCAAAATCGATCGGTAAGTCTAAGAACTCGGCAGATTGCGTATGGTGAACCTGAACGTTATTCAGTCCTAATGCATTAAAATTATGTTGAGCTATCTCGGTTAAATCTGCATTTCGCTCAACATAATGACATGTTTTGAAGTTCTTTGCAAAAGCAAAAAAGTCGACTCCAAAGCCTCCTGTTAAATCAGCCATCGTACTACCTTCTTTGACCAAGTCAGCTTTATAGGATGCTGTCTGTTCGGAAGAACATTGCTCCATTGAAATCAAGGGTGGATAAACAATACCAGTAGCATCAAACCAGGTCGGAAGTTTTTTACGAGCCTTTCGTTTGGATTGAATTTGAGATACAATCTCTTTCATAGGCCAACCGGAATACTTCCCGGCTTGGAGCATGAGCGCTGCTGGATCATCATTTAGATGATCTTGGATGAACTGTTGTATCTCGGGATTACTAAGTGCCTGAATCAAGCCTCTTGCATTTGGCGCTGCAAGTATTCCACAATTTGCACAGCATTAGTTGCTGCACCTTTTCTCAAGTTATCGGCAACCACCCACATGTTTAAGGTATTGGGCTGGCTTTCATCACGTCTGAGCCGTCCCACAAAAACTTCGTCCTTCTTATGAGCCGTTAATGGCATTGGGTAAAGATTTTCGGCAGGATTATCTTGAACAATCACACCTTCTGTGGCAGTCAAAAGGGACCTAACTTCATATAAATCGAAATCTTCCTTAAACTCGACGTTTAAAGCTTCCGAATGACCTCCCATAGTCGGAATTCGCACAGTCGTAGCAGTCAACGCGATGGTTTGATCGTCAAAGATCTTTTTGGTCTCATTGATCATTTTCATTTCCTCTTTTGTGTAGCCATTCTCTTGGAATACATCTATATGAGGTAATGCATTTTGATCAATCTTGTGCGGATAACACATCTCACCATCCACACCGTTTCGCTCATTCATCATTTGATCAACAGCGGCTTTTCCAGAACCCGTTACAGATTGGTAAGTGGACACAACAATTCGTTTGATGCCATATCTTTTCCTCAAAGGTTCGAGTGCTACTACCATTTGAATGGTGGAGCAGTTAGGATTGGCAATAATTTTATCATCTGGCCCCAAGCTGTCCGCGTTGATCTCAGGAACGATTAGTTTATGATCTGGACTCATTCTCCAAGCCGAAGAATTGTCCACAACTGTAGTACCAACCTCAGCGAACTCTGGTGCCCATTCTAGTGATGTACCTCCACCGGCAGAAAATATGGCGAAGTCAGGCGCTACCGCTACGGCTTCTTCCATTGTCATAAGTGTGTATTCCTTGCCCTTAAATGTCTTCTTAGAACCTGCTGATCTGGCAGAAGCTACCAAAAACAACTCATCAAATTGAACATTTCTCTCCTCTAGCACTTCTAGGATTTCTCCACCTACTAGCCCTGTGGCACCTACAACAGCAATTCTCATTTCAAAATTTCTTAAGCCGATAACCTTACTTGATTATCTTCTGCAAATATACATTTAAG
Organism: Roseivirga misakiensis; assembly: GCF_001747105.1. NCBI lineage: Bacteria > Pseudomonadati > Bacteroidota > Cytophagia > Cytophagales > Roseivirgaceae > Roseivirga > Roseivirga misakiensis. The sequence continues at coordinate 841,161 of NZ_MDGQ01000003.1, forward strand.
TGCTTTTAACAGCTTTCCGACGGTAAAAAGTTTCCATTAGAATGGCTCTATACCTATATAATAAATCGAATTTTATACTACACTTTATTGTTTAATAAAATAATTCTGGTCACATTATAAATTAATATAAACTTATTTTATATGTTTTTTTAAGTAAAATAATTTGAAATGAAATTGTACACCACGCTTTTGTTGGTTGTATTTGCTACTACATTACATGCGCAAATCAGTGAAACACCTCATTTCGAAAGCTTTGAAAACACCTTTACTGTTGGCTCTAACATCTCTTTTATATCCAATTGGATTGGGAATGAGGTAACAGCCTCCAGAAAAATTTATCAAGGAACCGATGCCCATACGGGAGACAAATCCTTAAATATAATCCCCACATCGAGCTTCAAAGGCGAGATATTGGTAAACTTAGACCTAACCGACAATGAAAACACAAGCATCAGTTTTTATGCAAAGTCAAAACAAAATGGCGCATCGAGTTCAGACCGGCCAGCGATTTTAAGCATATCTACTTCAACCGATGGTGGATTGTCTTACTCATATGAAAGGCAGATCGGAGAAGATTCAACCTTCCCCAATAGCAATAACGCTAGTTTTCAAAAATTTAGTTACGACCTGCCCATAGAAGCATCCGACAATAAGGACGTAATTATCAAAATTATGGTGGAAAGAGGGTCTGGTCAAGGCTCTTCGGCCATCCTCGTTATTGATGACTTTTTAATTGAAGAAAAAGTACCTGAACTAAGAATCAATAAGCTCAGCGCAAGAAGCAAAGACACTTTAGAAATAGCCTTCAACCAGGAAGTGTCAAGGGTTTCTATTGAGGACACTTCAAATTATGTCTTAAGCCATGGGCTATCAGTCGTCGGTGCTACACAATTTAGCGGAAACGCTGCCTATCTATTAGTTAATAAACCACTGGTCAATAATACATACAATCTGGTAGCCCATCGGATACAGAGTGCTATTACTAACATCATCACCGATAGCTTAAGTGCTCAGGTTAAGTTTGAAACACCAACAACAACCAGAGCGATTGTAATCAATGAGATTTTTGCCGATCCTGTTGGCACTTACGCTCCCTCAGAAGAATTTTTACCCACTGAAAGCAGTGCGGAGTTTGTTGAATTATACAACTCAACTAATCGAGCCATTGATATTACTGGTTTTGAGCTTTCGGGTAGTACAATTGATTCTATGATTCTCGAAAGCAATAGCTATGTCATAGTTACGGCGACCGCGAACCTCAATACCTATCGCGAATTTGGCGCTACTGTGGGTGTCAATTCATGGAACACACTCAGCAACAGTGGAGAAGCTATCACTCTAAAAGATAACCTTGGCAATCTTTTGGACAGCTTAGTTTATGATCTGAATTGGTACCAGGATGGAGAAAAATCGGCGGGCGGTTGGTCCCTCGAGCAGGTTAATCCAGAACTACCCTGTAGCGATGCTAACAACTGGAACTCCGCTATTAATAATGGCGGAGCAACACCAGGTAGAACTAATAGCCGGTATAACATTTTACCCGATACAATACCCCCATTCATTACGGCAGTAGAAATACTAACGCCTATCCAAATCCAGGTTCAATTTAACGAACCAATGGATATCAATTCATTGTCTTTCGGTACCTATTCAATCACGAATCAAGACTTAATATGGTCGGTAAACGAAGTTACCCCTGAAATAAAAACCGTCGATTTAACCTTGAGTGATACGCTCATCTCTAATCAAGAGTATAGCATCGAAGTCTCTGGTGTTAGCGATTGTTCGGGAAATATATTGGCATCGTCCACGCTGAAATTTTTCTTTGACAATCAGCCTCCACTGCTAGAATATGTGAGTCTAAGAGATACTACTCATCTTGACCTTATTTTCAATGAACCCCTAGGATTTCAAGCCGCCGCAGAATTAAGTAATTACCTAATTGAGCCATCTTACACGAGCGTGATAAAGGCGGTCAGAGAAGACAACAAACCAAACAGGGTTAGCCTTGAACTCGATGCTGCGCTGAAAAAAGATTCTATTTATCAATTCTCTTTCCGAAACATTAGTGATACTCTAGGAAATAACCTCGACTTGGCATCAACTAGCTTTAAATTCGAAGATCGCCTTGATACAATTCTCCTTATATCGGATAAACTGCTCGACTTAGTATTCAAAGACCCGATCGATAAAACCCAAGCTGAGCAAGTTGAAAATTACACTTTGAACCGAGATATAGCCCACCCGATCGTCGCGATCATTGACGCCGATACTAGCAACATTGTCCATCTTATTTTTGATAACGCCTTTCCCCAAAACAAGCCGATAATAGCATCATTTGATAACCTGAAAGACGATAACCTTAACCATTTACAAGCACTGAATAGGTCTTTCATTTATGATACTGATGACCCAAATGTAGATTCAATAACCATGTTGAATGCCCACGAATTACAGCTATTCTTTGATGAACAAATCGATATAATATCTGCTGAAAGCCTGAGTAGCTATCAGCTTAATAGTAACTCAGAGCCTGTCCGAGCAAGCTTATCCCCTATCAAGAGGTCCGTCACTATTTATTTTGAGGATGCTTTCGAACCAGAGAGCTCCAATGTTTTAAGCGTGAAAAATGTGGCCGATTTATGGGGTAACGCCATGACAAGCACGAGAAATTTTGAATTCGTTTATGACAAACTCGCCCCTAGGTTGATTTCCATTGACGTTTTAACACCGAAGATATTAAAGGTGGGTTTTTCTGAACCACTTGAAAAAATAATAGCGGAAAACGTATCGAATTATCGTATTGATAATGACATAGGAAATCCGAGCGTTGCTACGCTTTCTCAGCGAGATCAAAATATTCTTTTCTTAGAATTTGAAGGTGTAGGTAACAATTTGATCAATACCTTGAGTATAACCAATCTAACTGACCTCAAGGGAAATTCGATAGAAAATAGCCTAACTACTTCCTTTTCATCTATGGTTCCAAAGCTAGGACAAATCAAAGTCTTAAGCGATCGGCAGGTAGCACTACAATTCACTAAACCAATTAAACAGTCTTCATCGTCCGCGTTACAGAACTATATTGTAGGCAATGATCTGACACTTTTTAGTATTTCCCACGACTCGATTGATCATTCTAGAATACTTTTAAACTTCGGCCAGAAAATACTTCCCGACACTGACCACGGCCTAAAAATTAGTGGCTTGGAAGATACTTATGGTAATCAATTCATCGACCTAGACACGACATTCTCTTACAGCAACCCCGTCGAAAGGATCGAAATCCTCAGTAAAAACTCTATAAATATCTCTTTTCGTGATCAGCTGGGAAAAGTAAACACGGAATTGATTAACAACTTTCTAATCGATCAATCAATAGGGAATCCGTTGCTCGCAGAATTAGATGTCGAAAACCAAAAGGACATAGTATTATTCTTTGAAAAGCCGCTAATAGATAATCAATCTTATACCCTACAATTGACCAATCTAAGAGATGAATTTGACGAGAAATTGCCAGATATCTCCATCGATTTTAATTATGATGTAACTGCTCCAAAGATAGCGTCAGTCAGTTCCATTTATCTAAATCAAGTAGCTGTAACCTTCAATGAACCTGTTGATTTAAACACGGCAGAAACGACTAATCATTATACGCTAAATGGTTCTGTTGGCCCCATAGAGGTTACCCTAGACGAAGCACAAATAATCGCGTTGTTAACCTTCGAAAATGAATTGGCACATGATAGTTCATACACCTTAAGTGTTAAACGAGTCAAGGATAAGCACAATAATCAGCTAGATAGTGTGGACGTTGAATTCGTTCATACTAAGCCATACCTACCTGATTTTAGAGAAATTGTGATTAATGAAGTCCTTTTTGAGCCAAATTCAGAATCAAACCTTCCCAACCATGAGTTTGTAGAGCTCTATAATAAGGGCACAAAATCTATACTGTTAACTGACTTTATTTTAACCGATGGGAGCGACACCGCCCAACTACCAAGTCTAGCGTTAGAAAGTCGAGATTACATGATCGTCACAACAAATTCAGGGGAATCGTCCTATTTGGAATACGGCACAACTATCGGAATTACAGACTTTCCGAACCTATCGAACAATGGTGAGACGCTCTGGTTTCTCGATCGCAATGGGGCTATTATTGATTCGGTTTCATTTTCTCGAGCGTCCTATAATGATACAGTCAGAAACAGCAGCGGATACTCTTTGGAGCTAATAAACCCCGATAAACCATGTTTTGACCAACTTAATTATGGTGCTTCCAGATCGCTTACCAGAGGCTCACCAGGGAGACAAAACAGTATTTTTAACAATGATTTAGATATTGAAGCTCCTCAGGTAACCCAATTCAAAGAACTTAGCCGGACTAGGCTTTTATTAAACTTCAACGAGGGCATTGATATTGCCACATTTCAGCCAGCCAACTTTCAATTAAGTTATGACAATCCTATCGCGTATATAGACTCTATTAGCACTTTTGGAAAACAGATTGTACTCAACCTTTCAGAACCATTTATGAAAGGTGCTCCCCTTGGACTGAACGTTTCAAACATCAGGGATTGTACAGGCAACACATTAGCCGACACTACCCTTGTCTTCTTTCACGGAATTGAACCTAACCCTGCCGATCTTGTCATTACCGAAGTGATGGTAAACCCTACGCCTAGCCAAGGTCTTCCAGAAACAGAGTACGTGGAATTATTAAATACAAGCGAAAAAATCATATCCACCGAAGGCCTCTTTCTAGCCGATGCCACTAGTTCGACTGAACTGTTAAGATATGATCTGAAACCTCATGAATACCTTGTATTATTACCACAAAGTGCTGTCGAACGCTATCAAGATTTAGCAAATAAATTAGCTGCTAATGATTGGCCAAGTTTAAACAACACGGCAGATCAAGTCTCGATTTATAAACGATCGGGAGAAGAAATCTCGAGTGTAAACTATTCAAATGATTGGTATCGAGATGAGGTGAAAGCTTCGGGCGGATTCTCTCTAGAGATGATAGACCCAGCGTTTCCTTGTTTACTTGAATCTAATTGGACGGCATCTCAAAGCACAGTTGGGGGTACACCCGGATTAGTTAATTCAGTCAACGGAGATAACCCTGATAATACTGGACCCAAGTTAGTGAGTGCTGTTTCACTCAATCCTTCCTCCATCCAAATAGATTTTGATGAAAAAATTGATCTCGAAAGCGTAGATATAGAGAACTTTGCGATCGACGCTGACATTTCCTTCATAGCGGCCGTACCAAACATCAATCAAAATTCAATAGTACTCACCACCTCTGAAGATCTCGCTAAAAACTCCGTTTATACGCTGAGTATTGCACATATCACAGATTGTTCGGGTAACCTTATCCATACCGACCATAATCAAATCGACCTGATCATTGCTGGAGAATCTGATCCTCAAGATATCATCATCAATGAAATACTTTTCAACCCTACTACTGGTGGTGTGAGGTTCATTGAGATTTACAATCAATCAGAAAAGTACCTTAACCTGAAAAATTGGGTGCTTGGCGGATCATCTAATCAAGTACCTCTAACAGACCAGAACTATTTTATAGCGCCTTATACCTTTCATTTAGTAACCGATGATGGGGCCATATTATTGAGTAAATATCCAAATGCTGTTTTGGAAAACCTTATCGAAGTACGCTCCTTGCCAAGCTTTCCATCTGACGAGGGAGAAGTCTTTTTACTGAACCAGAATAGTTTGGAGATTGACCAATTCGCTTATGACGAAGCATATCACTCTCCTTTCCTGAATATATTAGATGGTGTTTCACTAGAACGGCTGAGTTTTAGTTCCCATTCAAATGATCCTAACAATTGGTTTTCAGCTTCGGCGACCGAAAACTTTGCAACACCAGGGTATGAGAATTCACAAGTCATAAGAATTAATACGAGTAATCAGAAACTTCGTGTAGAGCCGATGACTTTCGCGCCAGAAATACCAGGCGCAAATAATTTTACCACAATGACCTACAGCTTTGAAACCCCAGGAAATCTTATAGACCTAAAAATCATTTCCTCCAATGGTCTGCTGATAAAACACTTAGTCAAAAACACCCTAGTGGGGGCCGAGGGATTCTTCAAATGGGATGGCTCAAATGATTCAGGGCAGAAGGCTCGTGTGGGATATTACATGGTACTCTGTAAAGTAATCAGTACCAATGGTGAGGTGGATATCATCACGAACAAAGTGGCCATTGGTCGGTAAGCTTTCGTTTAGATTAAGTCTTAATAAGAATATTGCAACATAAGACAGTTTTATTTCGTGAACATGAGTATAGAGCAAAACTTATTTTATGCAATCGTTATATATGGACGAGTATTATCTGTATATTAAGGTACTGACCGAATTAACTTAAGAGACACTACAACTTAAATTAGATGAATTGCTTAATCAATGAAACAGCCGACCGATACCTAAGGAAAGGCAGAAAAATCGAAGTAATATCCAGATATATAAGGCTAAAGTATCGGATAAGCATAGAAAATGCAGCGTTGGCCAAGCGCCTCCAGCTGATGAACTTAAACTATTAACTATCAAGGACCCTCAAGGGTCCTTTTTTATTGAAAGCAGTAGATTTCGAAATACTGCTTATCCTCAGAATTTACTAATAATGTAAAGGGTATTTTCCGTAAAACCTTCGGTATTTCATTCTGTCCGAAAAACAAAATAAGTTTTGGGAATTATGGTTTCACGCTTATTTTAGCGCAAATTTCAAAATCAACAATATTAATAGAAACAATATGAGTCAGGTGGAAAAGAATAGATACTCAGCAAACGAACTGAACGAGTTTGAAGCGTTAATCAACGAAAAAATAAACAAGGCGCGTATTGAATTAAACGAGTTAAAAAAGAGTCTTACAAAAAGTGGTGATACTGGCGATGACATTACTAATAACTCCACCAAAGTTTTAGAAGATGGTGCAGATACCATGGAAAAAGAAAACCTGAACCAGCTTGCAGCCAGACAGCAAAAATTCATCAACAACCTAGAGAATGCACTCGTCAGAATAAAGAACGGAACATACGGAATTTGTATCGACACGGGTAAACTTATATCTAAAGAAAGACTCAAAGCCGTTCCTCATACCATGCATTCTATTGAAGCGAAATTATCGCAGCGTAAATAATGGACTTTTTAAGTCAGCATATAGAAGCATTAATATTTTGTGCCCAAAAGCCAATTAAGCTTGCCGATATCCAGTCTTGTCTCACAGAAATGTTTGAGACAGAGGTACCTGAAAAGGATATTGTAAAGTCGCTGGAGGGCATAATGGAAAAGTATAACAACGATACCTTTCCGTTCGAAGTCACAAAAATTGGTGGTGGATATCAGTTCCTGACCAAGCCGGCTTATCAAGCGAGCATAGGGATATTATTGAAGCAACAGTCTAAAAAAAGGCTTTCGACATCGGCACTGGAAACGCTTTCAATAATTGCCTACAAACAACCAGTCACCAAATCAGAAATCGAGCAGATCAGAGGTGTTAATTGCGACTACTCCGTGCAAAAACTTTTAGAGAAAGAGCTCATTGAAATAAAAGGCAAATCCGATGCTGTCGGTAGGCCACTACTCTACGGTTCCTCTGAACGCTTCATGGATTACTTTGGCATAAACGACCTAAAAGACTTGCCTAGCCCTAGAGATTTTGCTCCACAGGAAAACGTGAACGAGGTAGTCGAAAAAGAAAATCCCACTTCAGATACTGAATAATAGACTAACTTTGCTGAAAATCCAGTAGTGATACTGCGTAATTATGCAAAGAAAGAAATTTAGCCCCAAGGGTAACCGATCCAAGAAAAAAGCAGTTGAAAAGCCTGATTATCAGAGTGCTAAATTGCAAACTACCTCCGAAAAGGCCGATGGCATTCGGTTAAACAAATACATTGCGAATTCTGGTGTTTGTTCGCGAAGAGAAGCGGATAAACTAATTCAAAGCGGACAAATTACCGCCGATAAAGAAGTTATAACAGCGTTAGGCTACAAGGTAAAACCAGGAGTTGTAATCCGTTATAACGGACGGGTACTAAAACCCGAAAAACAAGTCTATCTTCTTTTAAACAAACCAAAAGGGTTCATTACCACCACTTCTGATCCAGAAGGAAGACGAACGGTTATGGATCTTGTTAATAATGCCTGTGGAGAAAAAATCTTTCCTGTTGGTAGATTAGATCGCGTAACTACTGGCCTACTACTCTTCACAAATGATGGGGAGTTGGCAAAAAAACTAACCCTTCCTACGCATAAGATTAAAAAGATATACCAAGTCGAGCTTAACAAGCCTATTACAAAACGAGACTTCGAAAGTATTGTTGGTGGCGTAACGCTTGAAGACGGTAAAGCCCTTGTTGAAGATTTAGCTATTGTGAGTGATGATGGCCGAGTTCTAGGAATAGAAATTCATATTGGCAAAAACAGAATCGTGAGAAGAATTTTCGAACACCTTGGTTATCAAGTAGAAAAACTGGATCGCGTAGCTTACGGCCAACTTACCAAGAAGGATTTACCACGCGGAAACTGGAGATTTTTAACAGAAAAAGAGGCGCTTTGGTTAAAATAAAATAGTATGCATGCATACTATTTTATCGCCTATAACTATATTAGCAGTAGATATGCAAACGATTTCAGAAAATAGAAACAAAAAAGGCCTCTCGAAACGAGAGACCTTTGATGTGGTGCTAAGTGGGCTCGAACCACCGACTCACGGATTTTCAGTCCGATGCTCTACCAACTGAGCTATAGCACCCTGAAATGGAGCACAAAAGTATATAAAAAGTTAAACCGTGCAAAACATTTTTAATAAATTCAAAACAGAGATATAGATCAACCTGTACCATTCAATACTATGGAATATCTGCCACAAATTGCCTTCCTCCTAATCGTCGCTGTAGCAACCTTTTTTTTGTACAAGCGCATAACCCAAATCAGGAAAAATATTTTCCTTGGAAAAGCTGTTGAAAGAAATGACAATCCTAGCGATCGCTGGAAAACAATGCTTTTGGTGGCCTTCGGTCAACAGAAAATGTTTAAGAGAGTTGTACCAGCATTATTGCACTCCTTAATCTATGTTGGCTTTTTGGTGATTAACCTGGAAGTATTAGAATTTGTAATCGACGGTTTTGCAGGCACACACAGAATTTTCGCTCCTTATTTGGGTGGCGTTTATACAGTACTGATTAACGTATTCGAATTCCTAGCCGTGGGCGTGCTGCTTTCATGTGTCGCCTTTCTGGTGAGGAGAAATGTTATGAAAGTAAAAAGATTTAGTGGCGAAGAAATGCGTAAGTGGCCTACGCTGGACGCTAACTTGATCTTGGTGATAGAAATTATCTTAATGTTCGCCATTCTGACTATGAATGCGACGGACATGCTTATTCAAGGGCAAGATGAGCACTACGCACAAACTGGTAAGTTCTTCTTTAGTGGACTCCTGATGCCACTCTTCGAAGGCATGAGCCTTAGTAGTTTAATTGCCCTAGAGCGATTTGCTTGGTGGTTCCACATCGTTGGTATTTTAGGCTTTGCCATTTATGTTACTTATTCCAAACACCTTCATATTGCCTTGGCATTTCCTAACACATGGTATTCGAATCTTAATGCTAAAGGAAAGATCGAGAATATGCCTGTGGTGACCAATGAAGTGAAAATGATGTTGGGAATGCCTGCAGAAGGAGCTGGCGATCCGCCTGCAGAAGTAGAACGATTTGGAGCAAAAGATGTAAATGACCTGAGCTGGGTCAATATCATGAATGCCTACTCGTGTACGGAGTGTGGTAGGTGTACTTCCCAATGCCCTGCCAACATCACTGGTAAGAAACTTTCCCCGAGAAAAGTTATGATGGCCACTAGAGACAGAGCGGAAGAAGTAGGTGCAAGTATCGCCAAAGGAGGAAAAGGATTGGAAGATGGTAAGTCGCTTTTTGGGGACTATATCACCAAAGAAGAGGTTAATGCTTGTACAAGTTGCAACGCTTGCGTAGAAGCATGCCCAGTAAACATTGATCCTTTAGCAATCATTTTAGAAATGAGAAGATATGCATCCATGGAAGAGTCAAGTGCTCCTGCCTCATGGAATGGAATGTTCCAAAATATTGAAACGAGCTTTTCACCTTGGAAATTTGCCCCAACCGATCGGTTTAAGTGGGCTGATGATTTAAAAGAAAACGACTAACGGTCAAATTGAAATCTTTACTCATCATATTATCCCTACTTCCATTATCGCTGTTTGGCCAAGAGGTTTCTTTTGAAAAAAAGTTATCGGAAGCGGCCATTGAGTTGACAAAAGATGCGGTTTCCTATGACCCGAGCTACTTTTCCATTGCTTATCCAAACGGCGACGTGCCTAATGACAAGGGCGTATGCACAGATGTAGTCATCAGGGCTTATCGAAAGTTAGATATTGATCTTCAAGTCAAAGTCCATGAGGATATGAAGCAAAACTTTGACCTGTATCCGAAAATTTGGGGATTGTCAGGGACTGATAAAAATATAGATCACCGAAGGGTGCCAAACCTTATGAAGTTCTTTGAACGACATGGGCAGCCCAAGACTATTTCCAATAACCCGAACGACTACTCTCCCGGAGACGTAGTATGCTGGAATTTGGGTGGGGCGACTACTCATATTGGAATTGTTGTTGATAAGAAATCAAGAGACGGTAAGCGTTATTTGATTTCACATAATATCGGAAATGGGCAGGAGATTTCAGACTGCCTCTTCTCTTACAAAATTATAGGACATTATACATACAAGTAATAATTATTAAACTATGAGCGATAACATAAACCAAGTACAAACCATGGCTGAAATGGTAGCCAAAGGAGAATCTCCAGAAGTACTTTTCTGGGTAGGTTGTGCCGGTTCATTCGACGATAGATATAAGAAGGTGACCATTGCCTTCATCAAGATTTTAAACAAGGTTGGAATCTCTTTTGCCGTATTAGGGGAAGAGGAAACCTGTACTGGTGACCCTGCGAGAAGAGCCGGTAATGAGTTTTTATTTCAAATGCAGGCGATCGCCAATATTCAAGTGCTTGACGGATATGGCGTGAAAAAAATTGTGACGGCATGTCCGCACTGTTTCAACACCATAAAGAATGAATACCCAGAACTTGGTGGTAACTATGAAGTGATTCACCACGCTACATTCTTACAACAATTGATCAACGAAGGCAAAGTAGGTCTTAAAGGTGGCGGAGAATTTAAGGGCAAAAAAATCACTTATCACGATTCTTGCTACCTAGGTAGAGCCAATAATATTTATGAGGCACCTCGAGAAGTGTTGCAAGCGCTTGACGCTGAACTTGTAGAAATGAAACGCTGCCGCACTAAAGGTTTATGCTGTGGTGCAGGTGGTGCTCAAATGTTCAAAGATGCCGAACCTGGCAACAAAGAAGTTAACACTGAGCGTACAGAAGAAGCCCTTGCCACGGGAGCTAATGTGATTGCTGCTGCTTGTCCTTTTTGTATGACCATGATGCGTGACGGTGTAAAAACTAAGAATAAAGAAGAAAGTGTAGAGGTTCTTGATTTGGCCGAACTTATTGCCAAAAACGAGGGGCTTTAAGGAATACCTTAAAAGTAAAAGGCCGCCTTCTATAAATAGAAGGCGGCCTTTTTTGTGTCTTTTTGAAAGCTAAAAACTTTTAAATAGGCCGATACTAAAGGAAGGAGAGGCTAAAACGCGTTTGCCTGAGGCAGCAAAACCTATAGCACCTGAAATTCCAAAATCATCTTTGACGAAGTAGTTGACCTCAGGCGTGATGGCTAAATACTCGATATTATTAGAGAAAATACCATTGGCAGGTGTCTCAAGATCGCTGCCATTTTGAAGAGAGTTTACGCTCAAAATTTTCAATGCTCCACTCACCTTGGGCGCAAATCGATAGCCAATCTCAGCTCCAATTCTCAATTCATCGCTAAAGTTTTCGCTCCTATCGTTGTAAGCCGCAAGTGTATTGATATACCCTTTTCCTTGGCCAAAGCTTCGGCTTGCCTCTATGCCCAGCATCACATTAAATTCCCCATCGCCTGTTTGCAAAACTTGTGTTTCACCGCCAGCGTCATTGCCAAGTGGTAGCCCAAATGTCAATGTAGCACTGACAACGATCGGTTTATTCACGATCAAACCATACTTTACGGCAAGGTCAAAATCTCCCAATGAATTAACGGCATCACCTTCGGCGAGTAGTGTCCCATTTGTCGAAACCTGCTCGTTCAAAGTCGCTCTTGAGAAAAAAGGCATGTAGGCAGTCACCCCCAAACGATCGGTTAGACCATACTCACCATAAATACTACTGATATAAATACTCGCGGTCGATATATCTACGATATCACCACTTGGCGTAAAGTAACTATTCGACCTAATCACATACTGACTCAGTTTTAGATACCCTTTCCCTTTTGGAATTGGCCAACCACCTCCGGCAAATAGTGCATTACCAGACATCATCAGCACCATGACGATTGCTATATAAATCTTTCTCATGACCTTAATTATCAAATTCTCCTGTTCCAAATGCCACTCCAAATGGCTTACAATAAATAATCACGTGGTTATAAGTATCTAACTCAGCGTTCTGCCGACTTATAATATATGTTTGGGTTCCCGAATTAGCGCTTAGCTGCCCAAGCTCTATCCCACCAGTTACCCTTGTTGAATTATTACTTAAATAAACAAATAACCCTGGGCCGTTGGATGACTGAAAATTACTTGAAAAGGTAAGTTCTAGGTTATCCCCGTTTTCCGATAATGTAAAGTCCCCATTTACAGTGTAATTTCTAAGCCCCATAAAAGAGCCTGTCCTTTCCAGAGCCCTAAACGTAGTCATAGGTCCTGTACTCAGCGAAATAGAATCAGAAGTACTGCCAGAAGCCACCGTAATAGTCACTTCACCACTGGCCAAAGCCGTAGCTAAGCCATCGGCTGTAATTGATATAATTTGATCGTCACTTGAGCTCCAAGTGGTGGTTCCATTCGTTCGCTCTCCTAATTCGTCGAAGAAATCCGCTTCGAACTGAAAGGAATCTCCTATGGCTAATGTGAGTATTCTACTGGTTATGGTTAATTGCTCTTCTACAATTATCTCCTCCACTATATCGGTACCGATACAGCCGAATAGTGTCATGCTCACCAAGAGCATACATGTCAAAGATTTTAGGTTTTTCATGCTTGATGATATGGAAGTTGAAATGAAAATGACGTTCCTTGATTAAGTTTACTAGAAAGGTTAATCGTAGCATCGTGGATTTCTAAAATTTTCTTTACGATCGCTAAACCCAGGCCTGTAGTGTTCTTATCCAAGCTTAAACGTTTATCACCTATATGATAACGGTCGAATACAAAAGGGATTTGCTCTTCGGGAATTCCCACACCAGTATCGGCTACTTGGATTTCTACAGCACTATCCATTTCATTAGTCTTTATGGTAATAGTTCCGCCTTCTGGAGTAAACTTCAGTGCATTATCAATAAGGTTTTGGAGCACTCTTTCAATCAAAGCAATATCGGCATTAACCAACTCTATATTATTCGATATTACACTTTGAATAAGGACTCCTTTTTTTCGTGCCAGAATGAGATACTTTTGAACCACATCCTGTAAAAGCTCATTGATGAAAAATGGCTCCTTTTTCGGATGAACCTGTTTGGATTCTAGCTTTGAAAGCTCAAATAACTCAGCGACCATTTTCTTTAGTTTTTCGGTGCTCGATAATATTATAGCTAAGTACTTATCCCTTTCCTCGATGCTTAGTTGATCCTTTTTAATCATCAAAGTTTCTATATATCCGTGGATTACCGCCAAAGGAGTCCTCAGGTCATGACTGACGTTGCCAACCAATTCTCTACGAAGGTTCTCCATTGATTTCAGGTTTTCAATATTCCCGACAATGGTATCGGCCATATCGTTAAAAGCCAGACTCAAGGTGTTGAACTCTTTGCCTGATTTAGCACTAATGCGTGCTTCCAAATCACCATCTTGGAATCTTCTGACAACATCTATAATACCTCTCAAGTTTCTGGTGATAAACCAAATAGCTATCAATCCAATCACCAAAGCCGCTACGAGCGTAATGACCATGGAACTACCACCCAATGAAGTAATGTATTCATCCCATAAATTGGATGCCACTGCGTAATAATCTTCCCCGGCGAGCACTACATAAACATAACCCTGAACCTCATCATTATCGGTGATGGCAGCAGCACTAAAAATTTGTAATTCTCCAGGTTTCCGAGGATCATCACCTTGGACAAACTCCTCGCCGTTATTATCAATAAACTCTTGAATTGGGGCAAGGCTAACCGTTTTTAGCTTTACCTTTTTATAGGGTGCCACATGGCTCAAAATATATCCTGTTTTATCTAGCAAGTAAACCTCGATACTTGGGTTTACCGCCATCATATGATGCATGATATCATCAAGAGCATTCTTCGTCACTTCACCATTTATTATGGGCTTAACTTCCTGAATTATACTCTGCGCGATATTGGCATTCAACTTTTGGTTGCGTTTCAAATAGTATTGATCACTAGCCGAAATTGATAAGGTAATGTGGACTGCGCCTACCATTAACAGTAGCACTAAAAATGTGGTAGATAGCTTCCAAAAAAGGCTTATACCACCATTGACTGTATTATTCTTGGCCATTATTATTGATTTAATTCATCGTTAAAGCGATAACCTACTCCCCAAGAGGTTAGTATATATTTAGGGTTAGATAAGTCGCTTTCAATTTTTGTTCTTAGTCGATTGATATGGGAGTTTACCGTATGTTCGTAACCGGCGAATTCATAGCCCCAAACCACATTCAACAGGTTTTCCCGACTATAGCTTTTACCAGGACTCTCGGCCATTAGGGCTAGAAGATCAAACTCTTTCGGCGTCAATTCTATTCGATCGCCATCCAAAATGACCTTCCTTTTGTTCTTATCAACTACAAGCGATCCATGGCGGATAATCTCTGAATTCTCTTTCGAACCATCACCAACCGAATCTGTCCTTCGCAAAATAGCTTTCACCCTTGCAGTAAGTTCTCGGATACTAAAAGGCTTCGTCAAATAATCATCAGCACCCATTTCAAGACCCAATATCTTATCGATTTCTTCAGATCGAGCAGTAAGCATTAGAATCGGTGTTTTTAGCTTGGCAGACCTCAGTTCTCTACATACCTCCAGGCCGTCTTTGCCTGGCAACATAATGTCAAGGATGATAAAATCGACTTGTTCTGTCAATGCTAGTTCTAGGCCCGTATCACCACGATCGGCAACGAGTGTTTCAAAACCCATGTCCTTCAAATGGATTTCAATTAATCCACTGATATCATGGTCATCTTCAACTATGAGTACTCTTTTGTCCATATCTATACACAAGGTTAGTGTTAGTTGCTCACGAAAAGATCACGGAACTTTAATGAATATTAAATAGTACCGATTACAACCTTTGAGCGTTTATTAAACCGAATTAAATGAATCTTTGTCCATTCTAATTGGTTAGAAAAGACAAGGACACGACATTTGAAGTGAATTTGTTGAAGAAGTTTTTCTATAAAGTAGTTATTGCCATATGCTCACCCCTTTTGACACGTTAAGCCCGAAAGCCCGAATCTGGATTTATCAAGCCGATCGAAAGATCACCGCCTCGGAAGAGCAAACGATACTTTCCGAAGCAGAAAAGTTCATTGGTGAATGGGCAGCACATGGACAAGCACTGTTAGCCTCAGCGGCTGTTTTTCATAGTCACTTTTTAGTGATCGCGACAGACGAAAATTTCAACTTGGCCAGTGGCTGTTCTATTGACAGCTCATTCCGATTTGTACAGCAATTGGGTAGTGAAATGAACATTGACTTCTTTCAAAGAACCAATATTGCTTTTTCCATTAACGATGAAGTGACACTTATTCCAATGTCTAAGATTAAACAAGAGGTAGCTGCTGGACGTTTACAGAGTGAAAACCTATTCTTTGATAATAACATCTCTGATAAATCTGAACTTGCTGAAAAATGGCTCGTAAAAGCAGATAAAAGTTGGCTAAAAAGATACTTTCAGACATCTCCAAGCGTATTATAAGATAGCATTCAGCTTAATTCGCTAATTTACAACCAATGAAAAAGCTCGTTTCATTCGTATTCATGACTACACTACTTATCGTAAGTAGTTGCGCAAGCAAAAAGCAGAATTTTCTGGGTGTCCAAGAAGCACCAAAGAAAACTGCTCCAAGACCGGCTAATCCTTCCATAGGCCCTAGCCAAAATGCAGCTGCCAAAGTAGTTACAGCTCAAAAAGAAGACGATAAAACGCCGAAAGTTCTGAAGAACTATGTGGAAGATCAGAATTACACCAAGGCGATTGAAGACTTTAAGGATGCCTTGAAGGATAATCCTGACGCACCAGACTTAAATTATTATACTGCTGAATCTTATAGAAAACTTGGCAATCCGAAAGCATCCCTCCCTTACTATGCAAAAGCGCTAGAATCGGGGTTTGAAAATGAAGAGTTGCAGATTAATTATGCATTAGCCCTGAAAGCCGATGAACAATATGAGAATGCAAAAGCTATTCTGGAAGACTATGTAGATCAGGCTTCGGTTGAAAGATATCGCGAACGGGCACAACGCGAAATCGATAACTTAGAAATGCTTGACAGTATTGGGTTATATGTTCGTAATGTGGATTTAACTCCGCTCGATGCTATCAACTCAGAACAAGCGGAGTACAGCCCGTTCTATTATAACAAGACCTTGTTTTTTGCCAGTACGCGTGAGACCGAAACCTTTGAACGATATGACATTCCTTACAGCGACCTTTATCAAGTGGCTGTTAATGAACTGATACCAGATGCAGCCACATTAGGACCAATTCCTGGGGCTTTTAATCAACCAGAAATAAACGAGGGATCAATTGCTTTTTCTCCTGATGGAAACACCGTGATTTTTGCTAAGGGTAACGCGAATGAGAAGAAAGGACGAAGGAGTGTAGATCTGTTTATATCAACCAAGAAAAATGGTCGATGGAGTACGCCCGTATCCATGCCAATCAATAGCCCACAGCACTGGGATACATCGCCATCCTTTAACCAATCAGGAACGACTATCTATTTTGCCTCTGATAGGCCGGGTGGATATGGAGGATCAGATATTTACCGCGCCACACTAAATGATCGTGGTAGATGGGGTGGAGTCACCAATATGGGCGACGCCATTAATACGGCTGGCGATGAAGTTTTTCCCTACGTAGCGCCAGATAACAAACTTTATTTTGCTTCAGATGGGCACCCAGGTTTTGGTATGCTCGACCTTTTCTCCGCAGAGAATAAAGGTGGTAATGTAACTGTCCGAAATATGGGGCCTTCCTTTAATTCGGCTGCCGACGATTTCGGTTTAATTTACTCTGACTTTCCATTCGAGGGATTTTACACTTCCAACAGAGCTGGTGGCAAAGGTGGGGATGACCTTTACAGCTTTATCGATAATTCTAGCGATTTAAAGCAGATCACCTATTTGCTGAAAGGAACTACATACAGACGCAATGACGACAGCACACAGACTATTTTAGGGAATGTTCGGGTGAAATTACTTGATGTCAATGGTGAAGTAGTAGATGATGTGCTAAGTAGCAGAGGTGGTTCTTATAACTTCCCGATTGACCCTGAAAAAGACTACACACTTATAGGAGAAGCCGATGATTTCTTTACAGCAAGAAAAATCTTCTCTACAGTTGGTCAAGGAATTCCTCAGGATGAACTCATTGAAAGATTCACAGAAAAAACGTTCACGGAAGACTTAACGCTTGACCCAATTATTTTGGATGCCACGATCGTATTGGAAAACATTTACTATGATTTAGATAAATATGACATACGATCCGATGCAGCTTTGGAATTGGACAAACTAGTGAGCATTCTAAAGGATAATCCGGCGATCGTTCAGATTGAGCTCAGCTCCCATACCGATTCACGCGGTTTTGACGATGCCAACATGTTGTTATCAGAAAACAGGGCCAAAGCCGCAGTAGACTATATAGTTTCTAAAGGAATCGCCAGAAGTAGACTGGTGGCTAAGGGATACGGAGAAACAAAATTAATCAACGGCTGCGACAACGATACCGAATGTGAAGAGGCACTACACCAACAAAATCGTAGAACCGAATTTAAGGTCCTGGAATACGACAAGAATAAAATTGATCGGAATTAATCCGCTGGTTTATAAAGTAATTTATCGATTGAAGCCTCCTATTAGGAGGCTTTCTTATTTTTGTGCTTTAAACCATTTGCCATGAACGACCGATACATGCAGAGAGGCGTATCTGCCTCAAAAGAAGATGTACACAATGCCATCAAAAACCTCGACAAAGGTTTATTCCCAAATGCATTTTGTAAGGTTGTACCTGATTTCATGGGTGGCGATAGTGCGTACTGCAACATTATGCATGCAGATGGTGCTGGCACAAAATCGTCGCTCGCCTATATGTATTGGAAAGAAACTGGCGACATCAGTGTTTGGAAAGGCATAGCCCAAGATGCCATCATTATGAATATTGATGACCTATTGTGTGTTGGCGCCACGGACAATATCCTACTTTCCTCCACCATTGGAAGAAACAAAAACTTAATTCCTGGGGAGGTAATTTCTGCCCTGATCAATGGTACAGAAGAGGTGCTCCAAATGCTTAGAGATAATGGTTTAAACATTATCAGTACTGGAGGTGAAACTGCGGATGTTGGGGACCTAGTGCGAACAGTAATTGTAGATAGTACCGTTATCGCTCGAATGAAGCGAGAAGATGTCATCACAAACGAAAAAATTCAGCCAGGCCAGGTTATTATTGGTTTAGCCTCCTTTGGTCAGGCTAATTATGAAAGCCAGTACAATGGAGGTATGGGTTCCAATGGGCTGACCTCTGCTCGCCATGATGTTTTTCATAAATATCTGGCCGAAAAATTCCCTGAAAGTTTCGATCCAAGTGTTCCAAGTGATCTTGTGTATTCAGGAGGCAAAAAACTAACCGACAAGGTGGAAGGAGCTCCTCTAGATGCTGGCCAATTAGTTTTATCGCCAACGAGGACTTATGCGCCCGTAATGGTCGAAATTCTAAAGCAATTCAGGTATGATATAGGCGGTGTTATTCACTGTAGCGGCGGCGCTCAAACCAAAATTCTTCACTTCGTAGACAAACTTCATATTATCAAAGACAACCTGTTTGACGTACCACCATTGTTCAAGCTAATTCAGGAAGAAAGCAATACAGACTGGAAAGAAATGTACAAGGTATTTAACATGGGACACCGTATGGAAATCTATGCCGATCATGGAATTGCTGATGATATTATTGCCTTATCAGAGTCTTTTGGCATCCCTGCACAGATTATTGGCCATGTTGAGGCCTCAGACAGCAAAAAACTTTCGATAAAAAGTGACGCTGGAGATTTTATTTATTGATTTGCTTGATGACTCAGCTTACATATAAATAAAGAAACTTCATACTCATCATTTTGTCGTTCACAGCATACGGTCGGCTATTTTCTTTGATAACCTATTAATTATTTAATATAAGCGGTAGGGGAAATGATAGTTTTCGGGTATAACAAGGTAAGATAACGCAACCAAAAACGTTATCTTTGATCGATCTAGACTGTCAAGTTTAGACGACCTGAACCCTGTGTTGGCAAAACTATTTACATATAATTCATCTCGGATGACCGGGCTGCTTGTTATTCTTTTTATAACAAGCATGACTTGTTTTGGACAAACACCAATAGCAACGGCAACATTTGTCACTACCACCTCAGGCCTCACTACAAGTTCTTACACGGCAACATCACCATCTGACGCGAGTGGTGGTATTTCAGCAAGCACTTCTTACTTAGTAAGATATGGAGAAATCCAGAATCAATTCATTACTGATTATGAAGTAGGCGGTATCACTTATGACAATTTCGTTTTACCAGATACACTGATCATTAGAAGAACTGACGCAGGCCGTCAATTGATTATCTTTTATGAATATGATCGTATTGAGACTGGACCAACTCCAGATGAAATTTATCTAGACCCCGAGCAGCAAGATAACGAGGAAGGGCTGTACCTGAGTGGATTGAGTAATGCGGGTTATGATAATATTCTAACAAACAACTCAACCAATTTCGCAAATGTAGAGCGGATTGATATCATTTATTACACAGGAGTAGTTACATCGACTCCCACCACAGCCGTATTTCCAATAATTGAAAGAGGTGGCAATGATGATATAAGGGTAGCGGCGATACGCGGACTAGACGCGAATGGTGATCCGAATGACTACTACCCAACTGTTGTAAGAGTTAGTAATGATGGTACTACAGACTGGGGTAATTTAGGTCAATCCCATATCTCATTAGTCATGAGACGACAGGATGCTACGTCAGACCCTATACCTGTACAAGTACTAGGAACGCAAGATATACATGGTAGTGCCATTGCTTTCAATGAGTTTGGTATTACGGCAGACGATATAGTTTACGGGTATTCGATATTTGCAGATGATGTTACTGTTACTGGGTCTGACCTAGTTGATTTTACCAATGCTACGAATTTCCCCACAGGAACGACTGGTTCTGGACTTGACCTTATAGCGGGTGTATCAACGGCAGTAGCTAGTGATAATAATCTTACAAAATCTGTAGGGCCTGGTGGCTACAAAGCGGCTTTAAACACATGGCTAAAAGCAAATAACAGTGAAAGTGTAACGACAAGTACCGATGGTTCAACTGTAACAGATTGGCAAGATGAATGGCTCGGAGACCATGATGCTACCACATTAACATCGGCACCTACCTACAGAGATGGTAGTGCCTTAAGCACAGATGACATCAATTTTAACCCAACAGTTGATTTCTTAGATGCAACAGAACGCGGCTTGCAAATTGCCAATAACTCCGATTTCAATACCGCTAGTTCGTATACCACTAAAGGCATCAATATTGCGATTAGAACGGGTAATGATGTAACCGTAAAACAGCAAATCTATGAACAAGGGAGTAATGATCGGGGACTCAATATCTACATCAGAAATGGAGACTTATACGTTGGGGCTTGGAATATTCCTTCTACAGATGGAACAGGAGACAATTGGGGTTTCAGTTCTACGAGTACTGCTGTTTCTACGGATACAGAATATATTGTAACCCTTGAGTTCAATGGAAATTCTGGTGGTACAGGTACCGTAGCTGCCTACCTGAATGGGGAGAATTTTGGAACTATATCAAGCGTTGGGCTACTTTTTAATGATACTGATGGGATCGGTCTAGGCGATACAAATTCACAATCTAGATATGATGATGGAACCACAGCCGCGGCATCATTCTACGGTAGCATTCCAGAATTTGTTTATTGTAACGAACCAGGCTCTTTTCCATCATCACAACGAAATAGAATCGAAAGTTATCTGGCGATTAAGTATGGAATTACCCTAGACCAAACTTCCCCAATAAACTACGTCAACTCTGACGGATCGACCATTTTCAATACAACCACAGCAGCAGCAATCGGTGGATACCTAGAATATAATAATGACATAGCAGGGATCGGCCGAGATGATAATTCTGAGTTAGAGCAACTATCATCGCAAAGCGAAAATTCAGGTAGTTTGGTTCAAATAGACCGAAATAGTGCTATCGGCACAGACGATACCTGGCTTATTTGGGGAAATGATGGCGGACTTACTTCGTCTAGCAGGTCTGTGACAAAACCAGATGAAATTAACGAACGAATAGAGCGAGTCTGGCGAGTGGCAGAAGAAAACTCGGTAGGTGTAACTGATATTTCCTTCGATTTAACTGGACTGGGCTATACCACAGATACAAATGATTTTGCACTCATGATCGCCGGCAATAGTTCAGATGGAGATTTTTCAAGCGCTACCTTAGTCACAGGAGGTACGTTTAATGGCGATGTTATCACATTCCCTGATATCGACCTATCTAATGGGCAATACTTTACTTTAGGCACACAATTCTTCATTTGTACACCAGGCAATGTTCAAGATGGGCTTTCACTTTGGCTCAAAGCTGATGCTGAAACCTTCAATACTGGAACTACGGCTGCCACTGACGGACAAACTGTAGAAACTTGGGGCGATCAAAGTCGAAATGATTTCGATGCTACTAATGACGGTGGCGTTACGAATCGTGCCCCAACCTGGGTAGAAACAGATGTTAACTTTAATCCAGGACTAAACTGGGATGCTGGTACTAATGAAATCGGATTTACACTAGGTAGCAATTTCATTTTTGCTCCAGCCGCAAATGGTGGTTCCCATATCTTCTCATCTGTAGAACCAGAAAACACATTAACAGGAGGAGATAGAAATAATAAATGGATTTACAACTTTGGGAATAATAACAATTCAGCTGTAGGTATAGCATCTTATGGTAGTCGCTCAAATATCCTCGCAACTGGAAGAGACAATTTCAACATAACGCCCAATAGTACTAATTTTTTAGCTGAAGGTGATTTCAATACTAATGCAGGTACTAGTGATACAAGAAACTACATTTTAGACGGCAACCTTGTGAGTACGACTACTGGTACAGATATCGATATTGATGATTCTGGGATTACCCAAAGTAGTACGCATGGTACTAATCAAGGCCCCGTTTCAATTGGTAGGCAATCCGAAACGAACAATATTGATAACAATAGTGGAAGAAGATTCTTCGGAGACATGCAGGAAGTCATCGTCTACAATGAAGATATCTCAGACTTAGAGGCCCAACAAGTTAGAAGTTACTTGGCAATCAAGTATGGAACAACGCTGAGCAATGACAATGACGCAGATGCAACGGCAAATGAAGTCATATCGGGCAGTATTAGAGAAGGTGACTATGTTGCCTCTGATGGGACCACCATTACTTTTGATTACTCAGATGACACTGGTTTTGTAAACGACATAGCTGGAATTGGGCGAGATGATGATACCTGCTTAGAGCAAAAACAATCCTCTAGTGTCAATGACGGTACAATTTTAACGATTGGCTTGGGTGAAATCGCTGCAAATAACGCTGCAAATAGTAATTCCTTCGACGATGACCTGGATTTCCTCACTTGGGGTTCGGATGGCGGCAGTACAGATTTCGCAAATATAACTACTGATGGAACTCCAGGAACAGTAAATGAGCGTATGCTCAGAATTTGGAGAGCTCAAGACACTGGAGATGTAGGTGCTACTGACATCTCATTTGATCTTTCATCGCTTCCAGGCTACAGTACCAATGCAGGCGACTACCAGCTCATTGTGGCCAGTGGAGGAGATAATACTTCTCTCGAAAATGGTAGTACAATTACTGGTGGAACATTCAATGGAAGCGTACTCACATTTAGTGGTGTTGATTTAACCGATGGTCAGTATTTTACACTTGGTGTTTCTTCCGAACTTTGCGCACCCGGAGGGGTTACCAGCAGTATGGTACTTTGGCTAAGACCAGATCAAGGAACTTCTACCCTAGTCGATAACACTACACTAACAACATGGACGGATCAATCTACAGCTTCCAACGATGCGACAAGTGACGGTAGCCCTCCATTGTATAGGGATAATACAACAGACAATATCAATTTCCATCCAACCATGGAGTTTGATGACACTTCCCCCAACAGACTCACTTTAGGAGACCTCAGCGAGATTAAATCGACTTCCGGAACCGGTGAATACAGCATGTTTGGTGTTGGTATTAGAGATGATGGTTCAACGAACTATGTCTTAGGCTCTACTGGTGGAACGACCAACCAAGACCTACACTTTGGCTACAGAAATAGTACCTCTGCTACAATAGCCCACTGGGGTAATGATTTAGATGTAACCGTCAACGCCTTCGATAATCCAAACGCTCCTTTCCTAGTAGCAGCAACCTATACTAGTGGTGATCGGGTCGTGGAAGAGCTCCGATCAGATGACTTTAACAGGGCTACTGACACAAATACTACGCCTATTAGTGGCACACAAACCAATTATGTTGGAGACCTAGAATCAGTTGGAGGTTATGATGGTTTTATCAGTGAAGTACTTGTATATAACAGAGAAGTAACAGACCTAGAGAAACTAAGGATATACTCGTATTTCGGCATCAAGTATGGAATCACTTTACCTCAAGATAATGATAATGATGCCACACTTAATGAGGTGATTTCTGGAAGTGTTGCTGAAGGAGATTTGGTTGCTTCTGACGGGACATCAATCATCTGGGATGAATCAAATAGTAACAGTACTTATCACAATGGCATGGCGGGTATTGGTCGGGATGATGATGCTTGTTTGAACCAAAAACAAAGTACAAGCGCTACAGATGGTACAATCCTAACCATTGGATTAGACGCGGTAGCTACCAACAATGCTTCAAACGCTGGCGTGCATGATAACCTTGATTTCTTAGTCTGGGGACATGATGGAGTCGCTGCTGATCAAGCCACTGCGGCAGGAGATTTAACAGATTTACCAAGTACTGTTTCTGAAAGAATGAGAAGGGTTTGGAGGGTTGAAGACACAGGAACTGTTGGCGAAACTGAAATTCAATTCGACTTGACTCTATTGGGCTATTCAACTGCCGATGCCTCTGATTATAGACTCATTATTGCCGATGCCGGTAGTGGAGGAACGATGGCTGGAGGTACACTAGTAGCCGGTGGTACATTCAATGGAGACGTACTCTCATTTACTGGAATTGACTTAACAGATGGACAATACTTTACGTTAGGTACAGCTCTAGAAACGTGCGGTCCTGGTGGGGTAAATACCAATATCGGAATTTGGCTTAGAGGTGATCTTGAAGTATTCTCAGATGCAGGGTCTACTGCAGCTGTTGACGAAGACGATGTTCAGCAATGGAATGATCAAAGTTCTCCTGCAACGAATGTATCAGAAGTAGACGGAGGTGGTGGTTCTCCTATTCCACCAGTATTTAGAGATCAAGAAATCAATTTCAACCCAGCTCTATTCATCTCAGATCAGAATACAACCAATAATTCCTATTTAGAGACTGCAGCCAGTGCCAATAATATATCTGGAGACATGACGCTCATTGCGATATTTGAAACCGCTCAAAACCAAGGGACCAACGATGAGATAGATAACTCTCCGTCATTCATTGGTAGTGAAGTAGATGGTGCTACCGATGACTATGGATTGGGTATGTACCAAGGTGAAATTGTCTTTAATGCCGCTAATACAAACACTTTTACCGCAAGAAGTACCACCACCTATAACGATAGTGAGCCATATATTGCCACAGGAACAAGGGTGCAGGCGGCTTCGGGTGCCGTAAATCTATATGTAAATTCACTCAATGTTGGTACAGGCACTTCGGACAACACCGCTTTAGATGCAGCAGACACTTGGGCTATTGGTAATCAAAGTAGTTATCAGAATGGTGCCCAGTTCCAAGGCAACATTGCCGAAATTCTAGTATTCTCTTCTGTGCTAACAGGAGAAGAGCTAGCGCGAGCGGAGTCATACCTTGCTATTAAATACGGTATTACACGATCGGATGATAATGACGCAGATGCAACGGCAAATGAAGTCATATCGGGCAGTATTAGAGAAGGTGACTATGTAGCAGCCGATGGCGATATCATTTGGGATTATGCAGCTAGAAGCGCCACTTACTTCAATGATATTGCTGGAATTGGTAGAGATGATTTATCATGTCTTGATCAAATTCAATCTAAAAGTGAGAATGATGACGCGATTGTGGATGTTGCCATCAGCAGTTGGGATAATAATGATTCTTGGTTTGTTTGGGGTAATGACAATGCCGAGTTAGAAGCCACAAGAAATCGAGAAAGACCAGACGGTATCAATAGCCGATTGAATAGAGAATGGCAAGCACAGGAGACTGGTACTGTGGGTACAGTTAGTGTAACATTTGACCTTGATGATGTTACTGGAACGCCAACTGGCGATAATAACCTGAATCTTGTTAGAATGATGGTTTCTACTAACGACGACTTTAGTACTGGCGTCACGCTCATAGAACCAACTGCCATAGATGCGGTAAACAATACAGTGACTTTCGATTACGATTTTACCAGCGGAGAAGGGTTCTATTATACACTGGGTTCAATAGAAAATGATGCTTTACCTATCCAACTCATTGAATTCAACGCAGAAACTAAGGATACCAAAGTCGAATTATCTTGGTCTACCGCTTCTGAAGAAAATAATGCTTTCTACTCAATTGAGAGAAGTTTAGATGGTGTTGTTTATGAAACAATCGCTCAATTAGATGGCGCTGGAACAAGTAGCAGTATCAATAATTATTCCTATACAGATCAATCTCCATTAAAAGGTCTTTCTTATTACAGGCTCAAGCAAACCGATATTGGAGGAGAATTTAGCTACTCCCCAGTGGAAAGTGTCTTTGTAATCGCCGAAGAAACACTGAAAGTTCAGGTAATGCCAAACCCAGTCTCGCTCGGGCAAGATTTTAGACTGAAAGTAGATCTTCCTGAAGGTACAATTGTAGCCAATATGTATATATTCAACAGCCGAGGAATTCAAGTGGTGCATAAGTCATTATCAATAGATCAAACGCTTCATACCTTTGATACTAATGGTTTAAAATCAGGTATCTATTTTATCAAAGTGCAAGTCGATAAGCGAAAAGCGATCACCAAGCGACTGATTATCAACTAAGGCTGTTAAATCGCTGAGATACTGTCTTATCGCCCATTTTAACCTTAATTGCCCTACCCAAACCTCATTTTATAAGAATGCCAGTGTGGAGAAAAAATTCCCAATGCGGGAATTTTATTACTCAAGAAAGTAACGATAAAGCGTCAAAATCATCGATTATCCCCACTATTCAATTCAAAATCCACTTTGGCACCATATTTAATCTAAAGAATTCGGTTGAATGAAGTTCACTATATCACGTGAAACTTTTACTTAAACTGAAATACAGTCATTTCAAGGGAGGGTTTTTCTTCAATTGAGACTATATAGAAAGAATCACATATAGTGATTGAATATGTTTTTTTGATGACACTAATTTTTGAGAAGTTTTAATCGAAAAAATATAATAAAAGTTAATTTTATGGCGCTGAGCCACTGGCTCAACACCTAGACATCAGAACCATACTTACTAATAAATACATAGCGCTACTCATAGTGGCACTGACCCTTGGGTTATGTGAAAATCTGTATGCCCAATCGGATATTACCACGATCAATACCACTACCGTTTCTGGTACTGCTACCTCTAATCTTAATGTAGAAATCCCGAGTGATGCTGGAAACTCGCTAGCTGATGACGCTGGTGAAGAAATAACGGTTAACTATGGCGTGGGGAACAACATCAAAGTAAGCTCTTATATAGTTGGTGGTGTAACATATGATCGTTTTCTAGCACCTGATACCCTTGTACTTAATAGAGCTTTATCCACCGATCGATTGGTAAACATTTGGTTTACGCTAAATAGCACATTAGTCGACAATACACCTCCTACGGATGACATCGCGAACCTAGATGCCGACGAAGTTGAAGATGCCGATGCAATTTATCTAAGCGGAAATCTAAACGCAGGATATGACAATATTTTGGTAAATATCGATGATGCAGCATCCGGGAGTATTGAAGTAGAAACAGAACGCGTGGATGTCGTCTGGTATTCAGGAATACAAACTTCAGATCCAACAACAGCGGTTTTTCCAGTCATAGAAAGAGGCGGAAATGATAATATTGCTATTGCGGCAATTACCAGCCTCAACTCAGACGGTACGCCGGCATCCTATGGTACATTGATAGGAATTTCAGAGAATGATTGGCCAGGAACTGGGTCGACTTTTAACAATTACCTTATCCTAAGAAGAGAAACATCTGGCAGTACTCCTCTTCCATTGCTCAATATTGGCACAGACGTTTTCCAAACTGCTCAAACAATTCAGGGAGTTGCTGTATCTTTCACTGAACTCGGAATCTCTGCTAACCAATCAATTTTTGGTTATTCTATATTCCCAGCCGATGTAGTTAACGGGTACGTTTCTAATGCTGGCAATGCCGTAACAAGTGGAGCAGTAACGGTAGCTGCTGGTGTAGATTTGACAGACATCAGTACCTTTCCTAATGATACTAGATCTAATGACTCTGGACTTGATCTTGTGGCTGGGGTATCCGCTGCTGTGGCAAGTGACGATAACCTTATCGAAACTGTTGGGCCTGGG
Organism: Roseivirga misakiensis; assembly: GCF_001747105.1. Classification (NCBI taxonomy): domain Bacteria; kingdom Pseudomonadati; phylum Bacteroidota; class Cytophagia; order Cytophagales; family Roseivirgaceae; genus Roseivirga; species Roseivirga misakiensis. The sequence goes on from NZ_MDGQ01000003.1 coordinate 869,399, forward strand.
GGTTATAAGGCCAATAATGTCTTAAGAACATGGCTCAAAGCGAATGACGGCGCCTTTGTATCCAACGGAGGTGCTGCTTCTACAGAAGGTGGTTCTGTAGGCTTTTGGGAAGATCAGTCTGTGGCAGACAATGATTACACGACACTCGGTACCGCACCAACTTTCCGTAGTTCAACTAGTTCAATCAACTTTAATCCAACAGTAGATTTCTTAACTGGTTCTGACACGGGTCTTCAAACACCTGACAGTGATGACTACAATATAAATGGCCCCTTTACTCGAAAATCTATCAATATTGCTTTTAGAACAAGCACTACGGATGTTACCACAAGGCAACAAATCTTTGAAGAGGGCGGTGGTGGAAATGGTCTAGGAATTTACATTGATGGGGGCACATTGTACGGTGCTGTTTGGAATAGGAATAATGACACAAGTGCCGGCGCACCATGGAACAACGGCACACCCACGAGTTTCGTGAGCACAAGTATCGCCATTGATACAGAATATATCTTGACCCTCGAGTTTGATGGTAGCACTGATTTTACAGGAACCGTGACGCTCTTTTTGAACGGGCAGAGCTTTGGCTCGCTCAGTAGTGTGGGCATCCTCTATAACCACGGGAATGATATTGGCTTGGGTGATCAAGATGGAGGGTCTCGTTATCACAATAACACAACAGATGCAGATTCTTATCAAGGAGAAATTGCTGAATTTATCTACTGCAATGACCCTGCAGCCTTAACTACTGCCGGAAGAAATAGAATAGAAAGCTATTTGGCCATAAAGTACGGGATCACATTGGATCAATCAACCCCAATAAACTATGTCAATTCTGCTGGAGATATCATCTTTAACACCACGAGTAGCGCAGCCATAGGTGGTTATTTGGAATACAACAATGATATCGCTGGAATCGGTCGAGACGATGATTCTGAGTTAGACCAACCGGCCTCAAGGAGTGAAAATGCAGGCAGTGTGGTGACCATTGACAGAGGCGCTTCCATCAGCACAGATGATACTTGGCTCATTTGGGGAAATGACGGAGGTGCATTGACAGAAAGTTCGTCTGTAACTTCACCAAGCACCATTGATACGAGATTGGAGCGGGTCTGGAGAGTAGCGGAAGAAAACGAAGTATTGACTACCTCCGTTTCGTTCGATATTACAGGCTTGGGGTTAAGCACGAATCCAGATGATTTTAGCCTTTTAGTCGCTTCGAACAGCTCTAATGGTGACTTTAGTAACGCCACCGTTTTAACTGGAGGGACGCTTGTAGGCAATACATTGACATTCACCGGAGTAGATTTAGAAGATGGTGAATATTTCACGCTTGGCACAGCTTTCTTCTTCTGTACGCCAGGTAACTACAATGATGGAATACTAATGTGGCTTCGGGCCGATGAAGGCGTAACCACAGCGACAGAAGGCGCTAATGTGACCATTTGGGATGATCAGACACCATCAAATAACGATGCAGTAGTCCTAACAGCCCCTATCTATAGAGCTACTACAAATTTGGTCAACTTTAATCCCACAATTGACTTTAATACCGGGAGCACTGGTCTTTTTATCGCCAATGTTGGCGGCTTTAATGCTGATGAATCGACCTCTAAAAAATTCACAATAGCCTTCAGAACGGGTGATGACATTACTACACAGCAAGTGATTTATGAGCAAGGTGGGGCCACACGCGGAATCAACCTATACATACAATCTGGTGTACTACATCTTTCCGCTTGGAACCAAGCCAGTGACGGGATTGGTGCTCCATGGAATACAGCAGGAGCAATAGCAACTGTAAACACCTCTTCAATTGCAGTCAATACCGACTACATCGTCACGTTTGATTACGCCGGCAACGATGCTATCACAGGAACCGTAACAGGTTATTTAAATGGCGCCAGCTTTGGGACTCCGTTATCAAATGTTGGCCGATTGTATCCTCATACTGATCCAATTGGACTTGGTGATGAGAATTCTGCATCACGTTATGGCGATGGTACAACCAGTGGAGCGTCATCATTCGTAGGTTTTATCTCAGAAATGAGTTTTTATAATGAACCGAGTTCTTACTCTGCGGCAGATAGAAACAGAATTGAAAGCAGTATGGCCATCAAGTATGGAATTACGTTGGATCAGACTAGTGCCACTGATTTCACATCCTCTGACGGTATAGCGATTTGGGATGCATCCGTCAATCCGGGTTATGATGTAAATATTGCAGGCATTGGGCGTGATGATGATGCTTGTTTAGAACAAAAGCAATCCAGAAGCGGAAATGATGATGCGATTGTAACTGTTGGTTTGGGAGAAATCGCCGCCACCAATGATGCCAATAGTAACTCCTTTGATGATGACGGGGATTTCTTTACATGGGGTTCAGATGGTGCAAGTACGGACTTTGCCAATATTACGACCGCAGGTACTCCAGGAACGGTAACAGACCGGATGCTTCGTGTATGGAAAGCTCAGGATACAGGAGATGTTGGTGCAACGGATATCTCATTCGACCTTACCTCTTTGCCAGGATACAGCGGAAATGCAGGAGACTATCAACTTATAATTGCCAATGGTGGTGATAATACCTCATTAGAAAACGGTACAACAATAACTGGCGGAACTTTTAATGGGGGTGTCCTCACATTTAGTGGGGTAGATTTAACTGATGGTCAATTCTTTACACTCGGTGTTGCTTCGGAATTCTGTGCCCCAGGTGGTGTTACCAGTAGTATGGTACTATGGCTAAGACCTGACCAAGGGACCTCGACCCTAGTGGACAACACTACTTTAACCACTTGGACTGATCAGTCTACAGCTTCAAACAATGCAATTGATGATGGCAATCCACCATTGTATAGAGACAATACAACAGACAATATCAACTTTCAACCAACTATGGAATTTGATGGTTCTAATGATCGCCTTAGCCTTGGGGATCTTAGTGAAATTAAATCCGCTTCTGGGACAGGTCAGTATAGTATGTTTGGTGTTGGTCTGAGAGACGATGGATCGACCAACTACGTTCTAGGCTCTACTGGAGGAACGACTAACCAAGACCTACACTTTGGCTATCGAAATAGTACTAATGCTACCATTGCCCACTGGGGTAATGATTTGGATGTACCAGTCAATGCTTTTAATAGTCCAAATACTCCTTTCCTTGTCGGCGCTACCTATACTAGTGGTGATAGAGTCGTTGAGGAACTCAGGTCAGATGATTTTAACAGAGCTACCGATGGTAATACTACCCCCATCAGTGGTACACAGACCAATTACGTTGGAGACCTTGTTTCAGTTGGAAGTTATGATGGCTTTATCAGTGAGGTGCTCGTGTACAATAGAGAGGTGACTGATTTGGAGAAACTACGTATCTATTCCTACTTCTCTATCAAGTATGGTATTACCGTACCACAAGACAACAATAATAATACAACACTTAATGAATCAATTGGAGTTGGATCTGTTCAAGAAGGTGACCTGGTTGCATCAAATGAGACAACTATCATCTGGGATGAATCAAATGGTAATAGCACTTACCACAATGGCATGGCAGGTATTGGTAGAGATGACGCTGCTTGTTTAAACCAGAAACAAAGTACCAGTGCTTCAGATGGAACTATTCTAACCATCGGTTTAGATGCAATTGCTACCAATAATGCTTCGAACTCAGGAATACATGACGATCTTGATTTCTTAGTCTGGGGACATGATGGTGTTGCAACTAACCAAGCAACGGCTGCTGGAGATTTAAGTGACTTGCCAAGTACTGTTTCTGAAAGAATGAGAAGAGTCTGGAGGGTAGAAGATACAGGAACCGTTGGCGAAACTGAAATTCAATTTGATTTAACTGGGCTAAACTATTCGAGCGATGCGGCTGATTTTAGACTTATCATCGCTGATGCAGGTAGTGGAGGAACAATGGCCGGCGGTACCTTAGTCGCTGGGGGAACATTTAATGGCGATGTACTTTCTTTCTCTGGTATCAATCTAACTGATGGACAGTACTTTACCCTAGGTACGGCTTTGGAAACCTGTGGCCCTGGTGGGGTTAACACAAATATTGCCCTTTGGTTAAGAGGTGACTTAGAAGCATTCTCCGATGCAGGATCAACCGCAGCTACTGATGGAGACAATGTACTCCAATGGAATGATCAAAGCTCGCCTGCTGACAATGGTAGTGAATCTAACCTCGGTGGTGGCGGGCCTATCGAGCCTACCTTTGAAGCAAATGAAATCAACTTCAATCCTGCCCTTAGGTTTGTTGATCCTAACTCTAATAATGCCTCTTACATTGAAACGAGTTCTAATACGGTTTCAGGTGATATGACATTGATCTCTGTCTTTAAAACTGGACAAGCCGCGGGTACGGCCGGTGACTTCGTCAACTCCCCTGCCCTGATCGGAGCTAGTGAAACAGGAAGCACATTTGACTATGGTCTTGGTATGGAAAACGGTACTATTTGGGTCAATGCAAATACCTCAACAGGATTTGACGCGGAAACTGCCACTACCTTCAATAATAACTCCCCTCATTTTGTGACAGCCACAAGGACACAATCATCTGGGGCTATCACCGTCTTTGTCGACGGTAACAGTGAAGCCACAGGAACTGGAAGTACTTCTGCACTTACTGCACCTTCCTCATTCGGTATTGGAAACCACAGTGACGGTGATGTAGATGCACAGTTCGCCGGCGATATTGCCGAAAGTATTGTATTCTCAAGCGTGCTGAGCTCGGAAGAACGCAATAGAGTAGAATCCTATTTGGCACTCAAGTACGGTCTTACAATGAATGCCTCCGATAATGGAGCAACCGGCGGAGTCGACGAGAGAGATTACCGTGCAGCTGATGGGGATGTCATTTGGGACTTCGATGGACAAGGCACGACTTATTACAACGACATATTCGGTATCGGTAGAGATGATCTTTCTTGTCTTTCCCAAACAAGCTCTAAAAGTGAAAATAGTGATGCACTAGTTACCTTCACACAGCCAGGTGGCGTATTCAATAATAATGATGCGTTTATCGTATCTGGAAATGATAATGCGGCTATCGAGAATTCAGATAACCGAGAATTTGATGGCGCTCAGGTACAAAGTCGACTCAACAGAGAGTGGCGAGTTCAGGAAACAGGCACCCTTGGTGACATTGAGGTCACATTTGATCTTACGAGCATTACAGGACCATTAGGCGTAGGTACCAACAACCTAACGCAACTGAGACTTATGGTTGATGATGACGGTGACTTCTCTAATGGCGGAACAACTTACATTAGTCCTTCAGCAATTGATGGCGGTGGAAACACAGCGACATTTACGGTTAACTTTACCAATGGCCAGTACTATACATTGGGTTCTATTGAAGTTGCCGCCTTACCAATTACATTACTCTCTTTCGAAGCTGAAGTAAATGAGCAAGGTCAAGTTCAACTTGATTGGGTGACTGCCTCTGAAGTGAATAACGCTTTCTATACCATAGAAAACAGTACCGACGGGGTGAATTTTAACGAAGTAGCAAATATAGATGGAGCAGGAAATAGTGATGCGGTGTTATTCTATACCTACACCCATACTAAGCCTGCTAACGGACTATCGTTCTACAGGCTAAAGCAAACTGATTTTAGCGGAGAATTTGAATACTCGGAAATCAGATCGGTGAGAGTAGAAAGCCAATTCGAAGCTACTTACAAGGCGTATCCTAACCCAATAAGAAAGGGTGAAACATTGAGAATAGCTTATCAGGTACAAGAAGACAAAGAATTACAATTGATTTTACTGAATAGAACTGGTAAAGTCTTAAGAAAGGAAGTTCATACAGCGTTGGCTAGAAACGAGTACCTCGAAGTAAGTACAACAGGTTTTAATGCTGGATTAAACCTCATTAGAATCATCGATCAAACTGGAAACACGACTACACTCAAAGTGATTGTCCGGTAATTAATCTAACCAACTTGTTATCTTGAAATCAATCGAAGTATTGGAACTAAATTCCCAATATGGGAATTAATTATCGCCGTTTATACAAAAAATTGTATGCGAACAGTGTTTTTGTGCATGTAAAGCGAATTGTTGCTTATATTTACATTCTGGAATAGTCTTTGACTACTGACGCCAAAACGCTGACATGTTACCGAATAGATTATGCCTAGTTATAGGCATTATTTTCTTACTGCTACTAGGGACTAATTCCTACGCACAAAATCCACTAACCGATATTCGGTTTGATTGGATTGATGTGAATAATTCTGCCAATGACTACACCGCAACGTCATCTCCAAGCTCTGGTCAGACAATTGACGATAACGTTTCTTATGATATATTCTTTTCTCGTAATACGACAACAGAAAACAACAGACGAATTACGGGATACACGCTTGGTGGTATAGATTACGACTTCCTTTTGGATCCTGATACACTCGCACTAAGGAGATTAGGATCAGCTTCGCGTTTAAGTTTATGGATTGAAGCAGACGGTGCTGTAGATAATACAGCGGACGAAATTTACTTAGCCCCTGAGCGTCAAGTACCCGAGCGATCTTTATATCAAGCTAACCTACTAAATATCGGTTATGATAACGTACTCGTAAATTCTGGAACAAATGCCTCGAACATTGAAAGAATAGACGCTATTTATCGTACTGGTATGGCTACTTCCACTCCAGCTAATGCAGCCATTCCTGTAATGGACCGTGGTGCCAACGGAGAGTTTAAAATCGCCATGATTTTAAGTTTAGATGCGAATGGTGATCCAGCATCTTATGGAAACTTAGTAAGTGTAGCGCCCGGTGATTTTGGATCTGGAGTTGTAGATCTTGGCTTGTCTATATTATTCCTCCAGCAAGCCTTGGGTGAAGACCCAATTCCAACGGGAAGTAGTACGCAAGCACTAGGTGGTACTGGAATAACCTTTGCAGAGCTTGGTATTACGGCAGGCCAAATCGTATATGGATACTCCCTATTTGGTGTAGACGTAAATACTACTGATCATGACTTAACGGATATTAGTACCTTCCCGTCAAATTCCAATAATAGTGGACTTGACATGGCAGCAGGTGCGGTATCTGCGGTTTCAAGTGACGGCGAATTAGTAAGAACAACAGGCCCAGGCGGATATAAAGCGGCGCTAAATACTTGGTTAAAAGCCAACGAAGGAGTCACCACCGCAACTGATGCTGCTTCAGTAACAGATTGGCAAGACCAGTCTTTGGGAGATCATGATGCGACTACTCTTGGTACAGCTCCTACTTACCGAGATGGTAGTGCGTCTGCTGCCGAAGCCATCAACTTTAACCCAACAGTAGATTTCCTTGATGCCAGTGAAACTGGATTACAGATCGCCAATAACTCTGATTACAATGTCGGCGGTGAGCCATATACCACCAAGTCATTCAACATCGCTATGCGAACCGGTAACAACATTACCACGAAGCAGCAAATTTACGAACAGGGTGATGATGACCGAGGAATTGATATGTATGTAGAATCAGGTAGTCTGGTGGTTACAGCTTACAATATTAGTGACGATTCAGGTTCTGGTGTTTCTTCACCTTGGAACAACGGTGGCACACTTTCGACAATCAGTACAGCGCTTACTACCGAAACCGAATACATTATAACATTTGAATTTAATGGCAGTGCCTCGGGCACTGGTACTATAACAGCTTACCTCAATGGACAAAGCTTTGGTAGCTTTAGTGGAGTAGGTCAATTAGCTGATCATTCTGATCAAATAGGTCTAGGTGATTTTAACTCGCAAACGATAGTTACAACACCAGCAGAGTGCCCCGTACCTGCTACAGATGGTATTGAATCCCAGTCTGGAGTCACTAATTCTACTAACATAATCGGGCTACCGGATGGAGCATTTGCGCAAGTATATACCGATGGAAATACTATCATTTTAGATTTTGGGGAAGAATATCCTTTGGGCACCGAGTATGACATTACTTGGAGGAAAAAAACTACTGCTGGAGCTGGATCTGCTATACCAATCATCAGAGAATCTACAGTTAGTGATGTGTCAACTTTTACGGAGGTAACCCCACTTTCTACCACATCTACAACATTTATAACAAATACCATTACATCAAGCCAAGCCTTCAGATATTTACTAATCACTAAAGAAGATGCAATTACTGGTAGTCAAGTAGATTTTGATTTAGACGCCATTGTTGTGGACTGTACCACTGAGTCTGTTACCTTGGATGAAGGTGATGCAGCGTCTTTTTACGGCTCAATTCCTGAGTTCATCTATTGCAACGAACCTGGGTCATTTTCTGCTGCTCAGCGGAACCGAATTGAAAGCTACTTGGCCATTAAGTACGGAATAACTCTGGACCAAAGCAGCCCGGTCAATTATGTAAACTCTGATGGAACTACAATTTTTAACACAACAACTAGTGCTAGTATCGGAGGGTACTTGGAATACAACAACGATATTGCCGGAATTGGCCGAGATGATAATTCTGAACTTGATCAGCCAAAATCCAAGAGTGAAAACTCAGATGCAATAGTCACCATTGATCGTGGTGCAACTATCAGTACAAACGATACTTGGCTTATCTGGGGTAACGATAACGGCGCCCTGACAGAGTCAGATGTGGTTACGAAACCAGATACTATAGACAGCCGACTAGAAAGAGTTTGGAGAGTTGCCGAAAGAAATGAAGTACTTACAACTTCAGTTTCCTTTGATCTAGCTGGTCTTGGGCTCAGTGGAAATGAAAATGACTTTAGTTTATTGGTAGCCGGTAGTAGTTCTAATGCTGACTTTAGTAATGCAACAGTGCTGACAGGAGGAACTATAGTGGGCGATGTGATCACTTTTACTGGAGTAGACCTTGAAAATGGTCAGTATTTTACCCTTGGAACTGACTTCGCTATTTGTTCTCCTGGTGGTGTAGAAACGAATCTGGCACTTTGGCTTAAAGCAGATGAAGATGTTTTCAATACAGGTACCACTTTAGCTACAGATGGGCAGACTGTTTCTGGTTGGGGAGATTCTAGTACTGGGGCCAACGATGCTGATGACCCTTCTAACCTTACAACATTCGAAACAAACACAGTTAACTTTAACCCAGCCATCTCCTTTGATAATGATGCCACGTCATTACAAGGTGATTTTACAACCACAACTGATGGCCTTACTATCTTTAGTGCTGGATTTATCAACAGTTCATCTGGAAACGATGATGCGTTGTTTGAGTTCCGCGGAGGAACAAGTGATGACCGAAGTTTCTTCATCAATTCACGCTACGCGGCGGCAGGAAATTATTCGACCAACTTAAATGAAGACAGTTGGAATATATGGTCTATTGATCACCCTTCAGGAAACACTGCAAATATTTTTCAAAACGGTGCAAGCTTCGAATCATTATATAGCACTGGCGAATCAGATGCAGGCCTTGGAACTTACAATTATACGCTCGGTGATGATGATACGGGAGGCAACGACTTCGTAGGTTTTCTAGGTGAAGTAATTGTATATGCTGGTACCTTATCAGCTACAGATCGACAAAAAGTACAGTCTTATCTAGCCATAAAATATGGTATTACCATAGACCAATCTTCTAATACCGATTACTTAGCCTCAGACGATGGTGTAATTTGGGAAGCGAGCGTTAATTCCACCTATAATTCAGATATAGCTGGAATTGGTAGAGACGACATGTCATGCTTAGACCAAAAGCAGTCCGTAAGTCAAAACAGTGACGCCATAGTGACTATGGGCTTAGGAACGATTGAAGCAGATAATGCTTCTAATACCAACGAATTTGCTGCCGATGACTCCTTCTTGATTTGGGGTAACGATGATACTAATCCAAACCAAGCAAATGCATTGAACAACGTAACACTGCTTCCTGGCAACGTTACTGAGCGAATGCAACGTGTCTGGAAGGTTGATGAAACAGGTACTGTAGGTGCCACAACCATAGAATTCGACATCACAGGCTTAGGGTATAGCACTAATGTGAGTGACTTTCAGCTTATCATATCAGACACCAATGTTGGGGGTGATTTTTCAGGCGCTACCACTATTCCAGCTGCTTCATTGGTAGGGAACACACTTACATTTACCAATATCGACCTAACCGATGGACAATTCTTCACTTTAGGGACGGCAAGAACTCAATGCGGACCAGGAGGAGTAACATCAGCCCTTTACGTTTGGCTAAGAGCAGATGCAGGAACATCTACTACGACTGACAATACCACCTTAAGCACATGGTCGGATCAGTCAGGCACGAGTACCAACGCTGCGTCTGATGGAACGCCACCATTGTTTAAGAACAATACCACTGATAATATCAACTTCAACCCTACCATCGACTTTGACGGAGCCGATGATAGGCTATCGCTTGGAAATCTTGCTAATATAAAATCTGGCGCTACTAATGGAGGAGATTATACAATGTTTGGCGTAGGTATAAGACAAGACGGTACTGAGTATAATTTCGTGCTTGGCTCACCAGGCGGAACAAGTAATGAAAACCTGCATTTTGGTTATAGAAATAATGATACGCAGGCCACTTTGGCGCATTGGGGAAATGATTTAAATGTTACCACCAATGGGTTCAACAGTCCTAGTGCACCTTTCATACTATTCGGAGATTATGATGGCACTGGCCGTGTTTTAGAAGAAACTAGAGGTGGTAATTTTGCTCGGAATACAGATTCAAACACCACCGATCTTCAAGGCTCAAATACAAACTTTGTTGGTAATGTTGGAAGTCTAGGTAGCTATAATGGCCTTATTCCTGAAGTAATCGTTTTCGATAATGACATCACTGACATCCAGAAGCAACAAGTTTATACTTACCTAGCTTTAAAATATGGTATTACACTCACTGAGGACTCAGATAATGACACCAACCTAGGCGAAGTAATTTCAGGATCAGTTACTGAAGGAGACTATGTTACATCTGATGGAACAACAGTCGTATGGGATTACTCTGCAAACTCTACCTACCACAACGATGTTGCAGGAATTGGTCGTGACGATAATTCATGTTGGCAGCAAAAACAATCAACGGCTGAAGACACAGACGATATCTTGACTGTTGGGCTAGGCAGCATAGCTGATTCTAATGGTGAGAATGTAAGTACTTTCGACGATGATCATGACTACCTAATCTGGGGAAATGATAATGGGCTAACTGATGATGCGAACGTAAATACGAGTGATGTTCCAGAAACTGTTGCTGAGCGTATGGAAAGGGTATGGAAAGTTCAGGATACAGGAACTGTTGGTGAAACCGAACTGCAATTTGATTTAACAGGGCTTGGATATGATCTGAGTGATCCTTCAGCCTTTTCACTACTGGTTGGTGGAACATCTACTATGGCAGATGCTGATATTATTACTGGAGGTACTCTTAACGGAAATATTCTTTCATTTACTGGCGTCAATTTAACCGATGGGCAATTCTTTACGATCGGTACGAATAATGTTACTTGTGGACCAGGAGGCGTAAATACGGATATAGCACTTTGGTTAAGAGCTGATTTGGGTACAAACACTACAACCGACAACGCTAATATTAGTACTTGGACGGATCAAAGTTCTCCAGCAAACAGTGCTACAGAGCAAAATGCAGGTGGTGGTTCGCCAGTAGAGCCCACTTATCAAGCGGACGAAATCAACTTTAACCCATCTATACGATTTGCCAATGCACAATCTACCAACAACTCTTGGTTAGAAACATCGAGTAATTCAAGTACGGATAACCTAACGTTGATCAGTGTTTTCAAAACGGCTCAAAATGATGGCTCAGCAACTGACTTTGCAGAAGCACCTGCCCTTATTTCCAATGAAAATGGAGGCAATGACAACTATGGCCTTGGACTGGCCGAAGGAAGGCTTTATGTAAATGCAAGTAATAATGACGACTACAACATAAGGCCTGCTACACAATATATTGACGAAGTACCAAGAATTGCTACTGCCACTAGAGTAGATGGTAACCAAGCTGATGGTATAAACCTATATGTGAACTCTGAGAATGTAGGTTCTGCAACTTCTGACAACACGGTGCTAGATAACGGTGGAACTTTTGCCATAGGAAATCACACGGCGTACGATGCCGATGGCCAGTTTGAAGGTGATATAGCAGAAGTACTTGTATTCGACAAAGTACTTTCAGCACAGGAAAGAGCTAGAGTAGAAACTTATTTGGCCATTAAATATGGTATTACTAGAGTAGTAAGCGGCTTAACTGAAACAGATGAAGATTACTTGGCAGCAGATGGCGATGCTATTTGGGATATAGATGGGCAAGGAAGCACTTATCATAATGATATTTTTGGTATCGGTAGAGATGACTTATCCTGTTTTGAACAACTGAAATCGAAGAGTATCAATAGTGATGCGATCGTTACTTTTGAACTGGACTCAGTAGCTTTCAGAGAAAACGATAGTTTTATTGTTTCTGGAAATGACAATGCATCCATTGAGGCGATTAACAATAATGAGCGGCCTGCAGGAATTAGTAGCCGATTGAATAGAGAGTGGAAAGTCCAAGAAACTGGAGATGTAGGAACCGTTTTGGTTACTTACGACCTGTCTGGTGTAACAGGGACTCCATTCGGTGCCAATAACTTGAACTTAGTTCGTTTGATGGTAGACGGCGATGACGATTTCTCAGACGGAGTCACTCTGATCGAACCTGTTTCCATCGATGGTCAAACGGTCACTTTTGAAGTAAACTTTACTGATGGGCAGTACTATACTTTAGGTTCTATCGAAGCCGACGCCCTTCCGATCACTTTGATTTCTTTTACAGCAGAAACGAGCCACGATGGTAAAGTAAAGCTTGATTGGGTAACTGCTTCTGAGACAAACAATGCATTCTTCACCATTGAAAGTAGTACTGATGGGGTCAACTTTAAAGAAGTGGCTAACATTGATGGTGCTGGCAATAGCGATGCTGTACTTTTCTATAGCTATACGCACACTAAACCTGCCAATGGTTTGTCATACTATCGCCTAAAACAAACCGATTTCAGCGGCGAATTCGACTATTCAGAAATTAGATCGGTTAGGGTCGAAAGTCAGTTTAAAGCTTCCTATACGGCGTATCCTAACCCAGTGCGAAAAGGGGAAACGCTAAGGATTGCCTACAGCGTAGACGAGGATAAAGATTTACAGTTAGTCATCATCAATAGAACGGGTCAAATAATTAGAAAAGAAGAGCACTCGGCACTTGTTATCAAAGCGTACATTGACATAAGTACCGATGGGTTCGATTCTGGTCTGAACCTTATTAGAATCATTGATCAATCTGGTGATACAACCACATTGAAAGTGATTGTTCGCTAAGATTTCTCGAATAGCGCGGAAAATATCAACTGATTAGAAGAGTACTTCTCTTTTCTTATGACAAAATCAGCTGCTAATACGTGATGCTTAATGTCTCGAAGTTTCTTTGATTCTAAGCGTGAAGCAATCCTAAAAAAAATATGCATTGACTTTAGCAAAAGGCTTTGTCTAAGGTTTGTTGGCATAGAGAAATCCGTTACCAATAGCTTGCCATCTTTCACCAATAATTCGTTTAGCTTTTTGATAATCTCTGGCAACGCGTGTTGATCGAAGCAATCGAGAAAAAAGTTCGCGATAACAACATCGTAATCACCTGAAACTTTGCGAACATCCTCTTGGAGATAAGTTATCCTTTTGCCCTTAAAGCTTCTTTTTCGTGCCAATTCGATCATTTTGGCTGATAGTTCAACATAAGCAACCGTTAGCCCCAGGTCTTTGGGTAGCCACTCTAGAATTTTTCCACTGCCCCCTCCTACTATGAGCACGCGTGATCCTGGAGGAATATCATTTAGCAAGAGTCGCTGCGCTTTTTCAAGTTCATTACCGAAAATAAAGCTCGCCAAAGCATCATAAAATGGAGCAACATGATCGAAGTTGTTCCTCATATAAAATACAAGCCTGGTAAGAAGAAAATACCGTCGCAAATAATTCTGTAAAGCTGGCCTTTAGTAAAGATCACATGCTTCGACAGGAGGACAAACAAAGAGAGGGTCATGGCTATTATTACATATTGGGCTTGCTGAAAACCGTTCTGGGTCACGAAGAAATAAACCACGATCAGTACGTTAAGGCCCAAAATGAATAAGATAATTTTTTCGGCTTTACTTGCACCTACATACCTCACTAGTGAGTTTACATTGTCTTGCTCATCAATGCGTATTTCGTAAAGGGGAATGATCATCAAATTTGCGCAAGCCAATAAAAAAAATTGACCAATAAGTAACCAAACAGTCAATTCAACGGAGTCTAACAGGCTTAGGGGTGCTGTAAAAATGCCCGCTGTATATACAAATGCTGCAAAAAACTCCTTGCTTGCCTTTCGCTTACTCTTATAGATGTAAAAAAAGTAAAGTCCGCTGAGTAATACCAGTATAAGTCCTAGCTCAATTGTTTTTACGGGTAAAAAAGTAGCATTGATGACTCCTACGATGAAGAGGGAAATGGCAGCGACGGTTAAGGGCAATTTATAGTCATAATGGAAGGCATGCCGTGGGTTCACGGGTCTTGATTTTGCGAGTCGAGCGTCTCTTAAATGATCGAACGTATAGATGAGCCAGATAGCGATACCAAGGCCAATAAGCATATGGTTATTAATATCGACTTGAAAAATCGCCCCAATGAATAAGCACGATATCATTGCCCCAATGGCAATATCGAGGCTCAGGTTTTGAACTATGGCGACAACTTTCTGCATAAAAAAACCCTGACTATTTAGCCAGGGTTCAATATATCTAGATTCGATTAAATCTTCATTATTCTGAAGCCAAGGCCTCAGCACCACCAACAATCTCTAAGATTTCCTTAGTAATTGCTGCCTGACGTGTTCTATTGTAAGTCAGTTTCAACTCCTTCAATAGATCAGCAGCGTTATCAGTAGCTTTACCCATAGCTGTCATTCGCGCACCATGCTCTGATGCATTTGATTCGAGCACAGCCTTGTACATTTGAATCTTCAATGACTTAGGAATAAGCTCCTCAATAATAAAGTCTTTTGACGGCTCATAAATGTAGTCTGTATTAGTGTTAGAAGAACCCTTATCCGTAGCCACTTCCATAATTGGTAGGAACTGCTCAGTTCTTACGATTTGGGTCGCTACATTTTTGAATTCGTTGTACACTAATACAACTTTATCGTATTTACCTGAAGCAAAGCCTTCCATTGCTTCTTCGGCTGCAGTTTTTACAGCGTCGAAAGATAGGTTTCCGAATACATTCCAATGATCTTCATTCACTGGATTTTCTTTCTTCTTAAAGAAGTCGAAAGCTTTTTTACCAATTGGAAGAATTTCAACCTCAGCGTTAGCATACTCTTCATCAGTCAAGGCCGTTCTTACGGCTTTAAAGATATTTGAGTTAAATGCTCCACAAAGACCTCTATCAGAAGTAACTGGGATAAAAAGCACACGCTTTACATCTCTTACTTCTCCGTAGGTATTCATTCCTTCTTCAGCATTACCAGAAGAAACATTGGCTAAAAGGCCACCCAGTTTTTCAGAATAAGGGCGTAACTGGATAATACGGTCTTGTGCTCTTCTCAACTTAGCCGCCGCCACCATTTTCATGGCTTTAGTGATCTGTTGCGTAGAACTAACCGATACAATCCTTTCTTTTACTTCCTTTAAGCTTGCCATAGGCTATTGTTAAGTGGACAATTGTCCAATTCTTAATTAATATTTAGAAGACACTTCACTTGCCACTTGCTTCAACGCTGCAAGCGCTTCATCGCTAAGTTTACCTGCTTTCAGGTCATTTAATGCGTCTGCGTGAGATGCTCTTAGAACAGTTAAGAATTCTGTTTCGAACTCTTTTACTTTTTCTACAGGCACTTTGTCAATCAGACCTTTAGTAGAGGCGAAAATAATCGCTACTTGCTCTTCCACTGGTACTGGAGAAAACTGTGCTTGCTTAAGAATCTCTTGGTTTCTTCTACCTCTATCGATCGTCAATTGAGTAGCTGCATCCAAATCAGAACCGAACTTAGCAAAAGCTTCTAGCTCACGGAACTGTGCTTGGTCAAGCTTTAATGTACCCGAAACCTTTTTCATTGATTTAATCTGAGCACTACCTCCTACTCGAGATACTGAGATACCTACGTTAATCGCAGGACGCACACCAGAGTTAAAAAGGTTAGTCTCTAAGAAAATCTGACCGTCAGTAATTGAAATTACGTTGGTAGGAATATAAGCTGAAACGTCTCCTGCTTGTGTTTCAATAATTGGAAGTGCAGTTAGTGAACCACCACCTTTTACTTTTCCTTTCAAAGAATCAGGCAAGTCGTTCATATCCGCTGCTATATCATCATTGTCATTCACTTTTGCAGCTCTTTCCAATAATCTTGAGTGAAGGTAGAATACATCACCAGGGTAAGCTTCACGTCCCGGAGGTCTTCTCAATAATAGAGAAACTTCACGGTAAGCAACTGCTTGCTTAGAAAGGTCATCATAAACCACTAGGGCCGGACGTCCTGTATCTCTAAAATACTCACCAATTGCTGCACCTGTAAATGGCGCGAAGAATTGCATTGGTGCAGGATCTGCAGCTGACGCAGAAACTACAACTGTGTAGTCCATTGCTCCACCTTTTTCAAGTGCTGCAACGATTCCAGCAACAGTAGATGCTTTCTGACCGATTGCTACGTAAATACAAAATACTGGCTCGCCAGCTTCGTAAAATTCTCTTTGGTTCAAGATAGTATCAATAACTACCGCAGTTTTACCTGTTTGACGGTCACCAATTACTAGCTCACGCTGACCTCTACCGATAGGAATCATAGAGTCAATCGCCTTAATACCTGTCTGTAATGGCTCATTTACCGGCTGACGATAAATTACACCTGGAGCTTTACGCTCAAGTGGCATTTCGTAAGTTTCACCAGCGATCGGGCCTTTACCGTCAATTGGGTTACCTAATGTGTCAACCACACGGCCAACCACACCTTCACCTACTTTAACGGAAGCGATACGTCCAGTTCTTTTTACGGTATCTCCTTCTTTTACACCTGCAGAATCCCCTAGAAGTACAGCTCCTACGTTGTCTTCTTCTAAGTTTAATACTAGTGCATTTAATCCGTTGTCGAACTCTAAAAGCTCTCCTGACTGCGCTTGAGACAATCCGTAGATTCTAGCAACACCATCACCTACTTGAAGTACGGTACCTACTTCTTCTAATTCAGCTTCTGATCTGAAGTTTGAGAGTTGTTCTCTCAAAATTGCCGAAACTTCGTCTGGTCTTACATCTGCCATTTTATATTACAGTTATTGTTATAAATCTTTTTTAGTAAGCTTTTTCGTAATGATTCTTAGTGAATTCTACACGTAAAGCTTGCAATCTTGAACTTACAGAATCATCAATCTGACGATCGCCAATTTTTAGGATAAACCCTCCAATTAGAGATTCATCGATAACTTCGGTGAGCTCTACTTTTTTATTTGAAATTTGTTCTACCACTTTAGAAAATTCTGCTCTCATCTTATCAGTCAAGGCAAAAGTGGTGGTAACGGTTGCTTCTTCTATGCCAAGATTAGCATTATACTGATGATGAAACTCCTCAGCAATTTGCGGCAAGAATCCTTCTCTATGCTTTCTTGTCAGTATTTGGAAAATAGATAATGTAAGGTCACTTACTTTACCTTCAAACACTTCGTTTAGAATAGCGAGTTTTTTGTCGCTGGTGATAATCGGGCTTTTCAACATTAACACGAAGTCTCTGCTTTCTTCGATCATTCGAGAAAACATAACCATGTCATTGTTTACTTCTTCCAACTTTCCTTTCTCAACCGAAAGATCGAGCAAAGACTTAGCATATCTGGAAGCAATTCTATATTCAGACATTCGTCGGAATTAGTTAAGGTTTAAATCATTTACATATTCGTCAACCAAGGCTTTCTGAGCTTTGTCATCACCTAGTTGTTTACGAAGCACTTTTTCAGTGATATCTAGTGAAAGTGCAGCGACCATTGTTTTAATTTCAGCCATAGCAGCTTTCTTCTCAACTTCGATACTCGCTTTTGCATCATCCATCATTTTAGAAGCAATCTTAGAAGTTTCCTCCTTAGCATCTTCTTTGATTTTGTTTGCAGCGGCCATTGCTTCTTTCAACATAGCATCACGTTCTGATCTTGCTTCGGCTAAAAGCTTAGCATTATCAGCATTGAGTGCCTCCATATCTTTTTTAGCTTGTTCAGCAGAAAGTAAGGCTGTTTCTATAGTCTCTTCTCTTTCTTTTAAACCATCTAAAATAGGTCTCCAAGCAAACTTGCCGAGCAAGAATAATAGTAGCAAAAACGCCACTACTTGGAAGATAAATAAACCGGTATCTGGAGTTAATAAATCCATGTTTCTTTTTTTGGTTAGTTAAAGAAAAGCTTCAGGCCTGCCTAATGCAGCACCTGAAACTATTCAACTACTTCTTACAGTTTTTCAACGATAGATGTGTTTACTGCAAGTAAGAAACATGCAACAACACCAAAAAGCGCGATTACCTCGATAAGTGCAGCAATAATCAACATACCAGACTGCAATTTACCTGCAGCTTCAGGTTGACGTGCCATACCTTCCATAGCAGAAGCACCAATTTTTCCGATACCAAGACCTGCGCCTATCGCAACAAGACCAGCACCAATACCAGCTCCCATTAGGGCATAACCAGCAGTTAATAAAATAGATAACATAATTTGTTTGTTATATGTGAAACAATGGTTCTAAACTAGTGGTGACCGTCATCAACAGCCTGTCCGATATACATCGAAGAGAACAACGTAAATACATACGCTTGAATCATAGCCACTAAAATTTCAATTACAGTGATGATAGCAGAGAACAACGTTCCCACTACACCAAGTGCAAGACTATTTAATATAAAACCTAAACCGATGATACTTAGTACTACTATGTGCCCCGCCGTAATAGAAGCAAACAAACGTAGCGTTAAAGAAATTGGCTTAGTGAATATTCCGATTACCTCAACTACCAAGATGATTGGTCTTAATGGAAGCGGCACCCCAGGAGTCCATAAAATATGCATCCAGTAGGCCTTTCTACCATTAAATTGAGTGATGAAAAATGTAAATAATGCCAAACATAAAGTCACTGCGATGTTTCCTGTAAGGTTGGCAGCACCTGGAGTTAGGCCTAATAAGTTATTGAATAGTATAAAGAAGAATAGTGTCAATAAGTATGGCATAAATCGCTGATACTTATCTGCACCAATATTCACTTTGGCTATATCGTCTCTAATGAAGACAATGATTGGCTCAAAGAAAGATTGAAGTCCTTTTGGTGCTGCAACACCGTTTTTATATCGTTTAGCAACACTAGTAAACACAACGATCATCAAGACTGCACTTAAAAGCAGTGACGCCACATTCTTTGTGATGGATAGATTCAAGAAGTCTGATTTCGCCTCAGAATGATCATCTGCAGCTGCACCATGATCATCATCAGATCCATGTCCATCACTCTCTCCGTGCGAATCAGCAGCTCCATGACCACCTTCCGCTCTTACTAATTTGCCATGAGAGATCATGTAACCTTCATGTGCGATTGGCTCATGATGCTCATCGTAGAAGTCAGATGACATGAAAAATTTGAGTTCTCCATGATCGTAAATAATCATTGGAAGAGGGATGGTAACATGCGTATGACCTAGGGTAACAATATGCCACTGATAGTCATCGGCAATGTGGTGCATAATGAAGTCTGTTGCACCTTCCTCTTTTTGCTCGTCTCCACTGTCCGAGGACGCTAACAAATTGGAACTATTTGAAAAACTGAAAAGCGCTATTAAGACGCTTATGATCAGTAAATTGGGAAAGTTAGTTCTGCTATTTTTCATCATGTCTTTTCGCCCTCAGTCGAAATCGCGCGCAAGTTAGATAGAATGGTATATATTTCAAACACTAAGTAGAATAAATAGACAGCAAAAAAATTAGCTACCCATAGGACTTTTCCTTCTAAGCCAGCAAATACAACTATACCTATAAAAATCATACTCAAGAGTAGCCTCATCACCGTTAGGCCAAGAAATAAATTGGTCCTGGTTTGTGCATCTAAAGTTGTTAATCCCCAATGCCCAACAGCCACAACCAGCATACCTAAGAGTGCCGAGAAAATTACAATGGTCCAAATGCCTGGATGAATGAATTTCTCTGATGCTTCTATTTGATGAAGGCCAAATATGACACCCGCCAAGAGCATTGAAGCTATCAATGATTTAAGGATTTCTTTACCCATACTTTGCATCGCGCAAAGGTAGGCATTTAGGATATAGTAAGGTATTGAAAGCCTGAAGTTTCTAAAGAATTCTGCAATTGTCCAGCGTCAATGCTTGGGCAATGACTTATATAATTGGTAAATGGCTCCCGTAGTACCAATAAGTATCATTAAAATGATGAATAATGGTTTTCCATTGTTCCACCAACTATCCATTTTGTAACCTAGCCAACCACAAATGCCGATGGTTAAAAAAAGTTGAATCCCCAACTGTGAATACTTCAAGTAGTTATTTGAGTTCTTTTCACTCATGTGTCTTTAGCTACATATTCAGTTAATAAGGCCTCTAATTCCTTGTCCATTGGGCTAGGCGCGTTTCGTTCGACCAATTTACCTGCTTTGTCGAATACAAGATACCTCGGAATAGCATTCATTTTTAAGTTTTTCTTCATTTGCGACCTCTCGTGATTCAAAACTAAGTAGTTATGCGCATAGCCGCTTACGCCATCTGAATCACTCGCCTGTTTCCATACATCTTGACCTTTATCAATGGAAAAATAAACAAATACAACCCCCATTTCTTCCATCTTCTCTCTCATAGCCAATGAGTAAGGCATCGCCTGACGACAGGGGGCACACCAACTTGCCCAATAATCAACATAGACAACTTTGCCTTTTAGGTCATTTAAAAGGCCTGTTAAATCCTTAGTCATTCCATTTTCTGTCAAGAGATTCAGTCCAATATTACTTTTTACCAAGGCTTCTTGGGTCAACAGGAAGTTCTCTTGAAACTGGTTGATAAAAGCCGTGTCATTGGGGTAAGTATTTTGATAAAGCGTGACATACTTACCAATGGTTTCATAGGAAACATTATTGGATACCATTCTCTCCAAACAGAATAGTCTTGCCCGAGCGAGCAGCTCACCTGAAAAGTGTTCATCTAACAGGTCATAAGCCTTAGGGTAGTCGACATATCGCTTATTCGATGTTTTAATTTCCTTACCAGCTAAAACCCCTTCCGATATATAATAGAACAAGTAAGCGATACCGTATTTGCTTTGCATTAGAAAGTCCTCTTCAAAATAGGAGCTTTCTAAAAGCCTTTTCTTGTAAGATTTGTCCTCTACTCTTTTAGATAGAAAAGAAAGCCTAAGAAAATGCCGGTGTAATTCAATTTCCTCCTTCATATCCAAACCAATACCATCATTTGGCATCTCATTATTTACTTTGTTCCTTATGCCCTCTACCTCTAGGTATACACCAGAATGAAACTCACTAAGAACATCTGGATTGTTATCCGTGAAATCCTTTTGAAACATAAGCGGATAAGCTCTCATTTTAGAATAATCACTATAACCGAGGAAGCTTCTGGCACTATCGATATACGCTAACAGACCATATAGGGAATCTAGGCTGGCTGATTTAGGTGTTGGGAATTGTGCGGATAAGGTTTTTACGAGCAGTTCGTCCCGATTAGACGTTACATTCATCTGATCGTCTCTTAAGTCAATATATAATGAGTCTCCTGGAGAGACTAAGACATCCGTTGGAAGCGTAACCTTGCTTTCCAAAGTCAAAAGTCTCTCTTCTGGAAGCTTTATCACCAAGGTATCCAGAGACTTGACACTTAGATGGCTTTCTTGAATAGTATCATTTAAACCTATTTGGAATTTAAGCCGAATGACGGCATCGGCTTGGTTTTTAATGGAGACCCAAACTGACTCTGGTTTCGGTGGTTCTTGAACAAGTGTTTCCTCTTCTGGAGTTGTCGATTGACAGGCTACAATCAAACAAATGATGCCAAGGCTGAAAAACAGTTTGATGATGCGTAAACCACTATAGTTTGTGAGCGTATTTCGATCGTGGAGCAAGAACTTCAACATCTAATGAAGGTATCGAAATACTTCAACTAATCAAATAGTTACCCCCTCTAGGCACTTATTTTTCAGTTACTCTGCTCTCGGGAATTTCTATGACAATGTCTTTAGCGAGGTGACCCATTTTACAGCCACCATTAAAGGTCGCGCCAGGCTCTACCACTAACTGATTTGTAAGGATATCGCCATTGATAACTGCAGTAGGTTTTAAGATTAGGAGTTCAGATATCTCAATATTGCCATTCACCTTACCCGCAACCTCACCTGATCTGGCTACCACATTTCCATCCACGTAGGCATCAGAACCCATTACAAATTTGGCCTTCGCTTTAGCATTTCCGTGAACTTTTCCTTCTACACGGATATTACCACCAGATTCAATACTGCCGTCTAAGACGGTGGACTTTCCAATGATATTACTCGTTTGACTTAACTCGTTGGTGGACTTTTTTTCTTCTTTTGAAAACATGCTCTTGTCTATTTTTCAGTCTAAAACGATATAAATTCTACGGGATTTACGGCCGAACCGTTGTACCACAACTCGAAATGTAAATGTGGCCCTGAGGTTAGTTCGCCAGTGTTACCAATAATCGCCACAATCTCTCCAGCAGTTATGTAGTCTCCCACCTCTTTTATAAGGGTAGCATTATGCTTATAAAGTGAAATTAAATCATCTCTATGCTGAACAGCAATTACATTTCCTTCGGACTGTGTCCAGCTTGCCATTATAACAGTACCATCGGCGATCGATCGGACGGGTTCGTCTTTTTTCGAAACGATATCCACTCCAAAATGCCCACCTTGCGGATCGAAAGACTCGGAAATTGTTCCTGTAATAGGCGAGAAAAAATAGAGCTGCCTCAATTCATCGTTTTGGATTTCACCTGTCAGTAAAAAATCACTCCCCTGCTCAAATTCTGCTTTAAATATTGAGTCTGTCCTTTCTAACTGTTCAGTATCTGTGCCGCTAACTTGCCTGACTGGTTGATCAGCTGTGACTTCATCGGTACTGACATCCCCTTTCATGATTTTCTTGAAACTTGTGATAAACCGATCTCTACTTTCTAACTCTTGTGTCAATGAATCCAGTGAAATACTCATTTGCACTAAATCCTTCCGTGTTTCTTGTTCGGCATACCTCGGGTCAAACCATTGGGCCATCACTGTATTCACTAAGTAAATGCTTATGGTCAGTACGACTAGAAATGTGAGAAATGCAAAAAAAACAATCCTAGCATAGGTGAACTTATAAGTCGCCTTTTCTGAAAAATCTTCCTCGTTCTGAATGATGAAGATGTGCCTGGCGTTTAACCAGTTAGAAAGTGTTTTCTTAAATCTAGCCACAATTAAAAAGCAAGGGAAACAAAAATATTCATTAAAACCTAACCAGATACCTTTTATTGTATTAATTGCGCATTATTCAACGTTGCTATTCAGTAGTCAATCTATTTTGAAAACCAACATTTCAAATATCAAGCATCTCGTTTACCTATTCCCGGTGATTATCCTTTGGGGATGTAACTCCAAGGGGTACCAAAACATGAATGCGCGCTACAATGGCTATTTCTATGCAAATCAGTATATAAACGATGTTTACCAGAGTCTGGAAGATAAATACGCCTACAATTTCAACGATGTCTTAAAGGTTTTTCCTGCGATTGATTCGGGTACCGTAAGTGGCAATAAAGAGAAGCTTGACGACGCATTTAAAAAAGCATCTCAGACGATAGAATGGTATAAATCCAGCGACTGGACGGATGATAGTTACATCTTGATAGGTAAAATCAGACACTTAAGGGCACAGTTTCAGTATGCTATAGAGACCTTTCAATATGTAAACCAAACAAGTAAAGATCCTGGCGCTAGACAGGCGGCCCTGATCGGCCTCATGCGTACTTATATGGATATGGGTGATATGGACAGGGCCCTTGAAGTATCTAACTACTTGCTTTTAGAGGAAGAACTTACCGAAAAGAGCAACCTTGACTACAAACTACTTCTGGCCTATTATCATCAGTTGGAGGGTAACGAGGCTGGAATGGTCACTGCCTTGGAAGAAGTTAATGAACTGATTAAAAACAGGGATCAAAAAGCACGGACTAACTTCATTTTAGGACAACTTGCCCAAAAAGAGGGTAGAAATGTAGAAGCCATCGATTACTACAACTTGGCGCTAAAAGGAAATCCACCTTACGAATTGGTATTCCATTCTCAACTGAACAAAATGTCTCTCGCTGATTTTGCCAATGCCTCTGAAGATCAGGTGGAAAAGGTATACAAAATCTTCGATAAGCTTTTAAAGGATGGCAAAAACCTAGAGTACCAAGACAAAATCTATTATGTGTGGGGGATTTTAGAGGAAAGAAGAAAAAGGCTTCAGGTCGCCATGCGTTATTATCAGGTTGGCACGCAAGTAGAACAACCTGATACCAGACAACAAGGGCTTCTATTTCTTAAACTTGGAGAGCTCTATTTTGAGCCATTTCAAAACTATCAACAAGCCAGTCTGAATTATGACAGTGCAGTGAGCAAACTCCCAAATGATGAGGAGGGCTACGATCAAGTTGTTGAAAAGCAATTGGTACTCAAAGATTTTGTAACCCAGCTGAACACCATCGCTCTTAATGACAGTTTGTTAGCATTAGCCGAGTTAAATCCAGTTTCGTTAGACGCTTTTCTTCAGAATTACTTCATAGCTGAAGAAGAAAAGAAAAAGGCTGACGAGAAAAAGAAGAAAAGAAGTGGTGGTGCCACAACTAATGTAGCCTCAAGCGCGAATACTGATACTTCAGGAGATGACACTTGGTACTTTTACAATCAAGCGGCTATAGATCAAGGGCAACAAGAATTTAGACGTGTTTGGGGAAACAGACCTTTGGAAGATGATTGGAGAAGATCGAATAAGGTTTCCTCTTCTACCGACGTTAGTCAAAACCCGACTGATGATACGCCAAATACCAACTTATCTTTTTCACAGGACGCTAAAAGTAGTCAAGACTTATTTGCCGAAGAGAAAACAAAACTGTTAGCCACCATACCAACGAGTCCCGAAGCAAAAAAAGAAGCATACTTAGCCATTCAGGATGCCTTATTTAATCTTGGCCGAATTTATCTTTTTGGGCTATCGAGAGAAGATAAATCAGTAACCAGCTACGAAACCTTACTCAGTCGCTTCCCAAATACTGAATTTAAATTAGAAACACTGTTCGCCTTATACACGATTTTTAAAGACAAGGACAGCGCTAGAGCAGAAGGCTACAAGAATCAAATCATTTCAGAATTTCCAGAAAGCTTAACAGCTAAGATTTTGATCAATCCTAACTATGTACAAGAAAAGGAGGAACGAAATATAAGGCTACAAAAACAGTACGCGGCTGCCTATGCGCAGTATGAAGCGGGTGATTATGTACAAGCCGACCAAATGATAGAGGAGGCGCTGGCTTCTTTCGAAGATGTAGACTTCCTACCTACTGTAGAACTACTTTCTTCAATCATTAAGGGTAAAACCGTTGGGCTTTTTGCTTATGAAAAAGGTCTAAATGATTTTATGGCTAAGTATGAATCTGGCCCACTGGTTGATTATGCCAAAACACTCGTCGACGCCCTTAAGCCAACTAAAGTAGATATTTTGGGTGACAGAGGTTTCGATTTTAGTGAGGACTTTCAAGGGCTTCATTTAGTAGCCATCACCGTGGATACTACCTTAAATAAAAGTGAAGAGGTAATGGCAATTGTGAATGCGCTCAACAACGACAAGTTCAAAAGTCAACGTTTTTCTACTACAAGTCTTCAGTTTAGGAAAAACCCGAATATTGCGATCGTTTATGTCAATTCGTTTAAGACAAAATCTGCTGCACAGCGCTATCGAGATATATTGAGTGTGGCCTTAAAAGACATGATTAATCCTGATGACGTTAATTTTCATAATTTTGCAATATCAACGGACAATTTTCAGTTCTTGTTTGACAACGAGAAGATAGAAGCGTACAAATCCTTTCACGAGAAATTTTATAAGTAAATGAGTTTAAAAAGTAAGATCACCCAAAATAGACCACTACTGAAAAAGCTGACCATTGTGGCATGGGTGTTTTTTATTTTAGGCGTGATAGGACTGCCAACCTACATTTGGGCAGTTAGTTCAAATATGAATAATTGGTTTGGTGAATTGCCAAGTTATAGCCAGTTAGAGAACCCCGATCTAAACCTTACCTCTACTCTCTATACATCTGATGGCCTACAGTTAGGCTCAGGCTATTTCCGGGATAATCGTAACCCAGTGACTTACGATCAATTGGGTGACAACCTTGTTAATGCCTTAACAGCCGCCGAGGATTTCCGTTTTGAAAGACACTCAGGAATTGACCTGCCAAGTATGTTTAGGGTAGCCTTTGGAGTACTTACGTTTAATCGAAAAGGTGGTGGTAGTACCATTAGCCAGCAATTGGCAAAGCAACTCTTTTCTACCAGGGTAATCACTGAGGATAAAAAGGGTAAGTTAGAAGGCCGCAATAAGTACCTAGATGAGTTGATTTATAAAACAAAGGAATGGGTACTTTCGGTAAGGTTAGAACGATCCTACACCAAACAGGAAATTATGGCCATGTACTACAATACTGTAGAATTTGGCAACAACGCATTCGGCATTAAATCAGCGGCAAAAACCTATTTCAACAAACTTCCATCGGCACTGACAGTTTCTGAGGCGGCCGTACTCGCCGGTATGCAAAAAGGTGTGACTACTTACCGACCAGACATCAACCCTAACGCTTCTAAAAGAAGGAGGAATGTGGTAATGAACCAGATGGTGAAATACGACTTCTTATCACAAGAAGCCTATGACACGCTTAAAGTGCCGGACATAGAATTGAGCCTAAAACAGCAAGATCAAAATACTGGATTAGCCCAATATTTCAGAGAAGTGGCCAGGGTGGACTTAAGAGAGCTTTGTAAAGAGCTCGGCTATGACCTGTATGCCGATGGACTGAAAATTTTCACCACCATCGATAGCAGAATGCAAACATACGCTGAACAAGCCACTGACTCGGCGATGTCTAAACTTCAAGCGCTATTTGATAAAAAACTAACGGAAGAGGACCGATCGCTTTGGATAGATAGCAAAGGAAGACCAATACGAGATTTCTTGGAAGACAAAGTGTTGTCAAAATCTTCAGCATACAGAAACTTAGTGAAGCAATACGGGGAAGATTCAGATTCGGTCGACTACTACATGAACAAACCGAAAAATCTCACTGTATTTTCTTGGCAAGGCGAAATAGATACTGTTATGAGTACTGTCGACTCAGTAAAGTATTATAAGCAATTTTTGCAAAGCGGATTCCTAGCCAGTGATCCTAAGACAGGTGCTATAAAAGCATGGGTTGGCGGTATTAACTTTAATTACTTCAAATACGACCACGTCAGAAGTGGTGGACGACAGCCTGGTTCCTTGTTCAAACCTTTTGTCTATGCCACGGCCGTTGAACAAGGTTACTCCCCGTGTTATGTCTTTAAAGATGAGGCGGTATCCATAGATATCCCCGACCAAGATGAACCTTGGAGCCCACAGAATGCAGAAGGTAGATTTAGTGGAAAAGAAATGACGCTAAAACAGGCCATGGCCAATTCCGTGAACTCAATTACAGCCAGAGTTATGGATATAGTAAAACCTGAAAAGGTGGTGGATATGACCAAGAGACTAGGAATTAAGAGTAGAATACCTCCATACTATTCGATAGCCTTAGGTACCGAGAATGCTACATTACACGAGCTCATTGGCGCTTACGGGGCTTTTGCCAATAAAGGCGTACATATAGAACCATACTATGTCAGCCGAATTGAAGATAGATTCGGGAATGTAATCTATAACGAGCCTCCTAGAAAAAGCAGGGCGATAAGTGAAGACGTAGCCTATGTAATGCTGAATATGCTTCAGGAAACCGTAAAATCAGGTTCAGGCCGAGGATTAAACTATACCTATCAGTTAGTGGATGGTAAACAGGAGAAGAATGAGATTGGCGCAAAAACTGGTACAACACAAAATGCTTCAGACGGTTGGTTTATGGCGGTAACGAAAGATTTGGTTGCTGGTGCATGGGTCGGGGGCGATGATAGAGCCATACATTTCTCAAGTTGGATAGACGGCCAAGGTGCTAGAACCGCGATGCCAATTGTCGGTTTATTTATGCAAAAGGTCTATGCCGATAGTACAATTGGAATAGAGCGATCATTTTTCGATAGACCTGCCGATTTGAACCGCGAAATAGATTGCCAGAAGTTCGCCGATATTGTTAGCCCATCTGATAGTACTATCATTTACGACGATGAAATCTATCAGCCGAAATAGACAGATCTCGACATTCCTCTAAACTCAAGTGAATTTTGGGCATTGACTTGGCTCAAGATACTTTACCTACTAATTTCGGTTTATGGAGGTAACTCGATTCAGCCCATCAGAAATATCTAAGCTTCCTGATAGCCCTGGGGTTTATCGGTATTTCAACGAAGAAGGCATACTGATCTACGTGGGTAAAGCCAAAAGCCTACGAAAACGAGTTTCGAGTTATTTCAATAAAAATCAAGGAGTAAATCGTAAGACGAAGAGACTTGTCACTGAGATAAAAGCGATTGAAATCACGCTCGTAAATTCGGAATTTGATGCTTTGTTGTTGGAGAATAATCTTATCAAGCAAAACCAACCGAAGTATAATATTCTGCTCAAAGATGATAAGACGTTTCCCTACATCTGTGTTTCCAATGAGCGATTTCCGCGGGTCTATAGTACCAGAAAGCTGATACACTCAAATGGGACTTACTTTGGCCCTTATGCCAATGTGAAAGTCATGAATAACGTATTGAAATTGATCAACACACTATTTACTCTGAGAACTTGCCGCTTCGATTTATCAGAAGAGAATATAAACAAAGGCAAATTCAAAGTTTGCCTGGAATACCATATAGGAAATTGTAAAGGCCCGTGTGAAGGTCTTCAAAGTGAGGAAGAATACCTGAAGGACATTGATCAGGCCAAAAACATTCTCAAGGGTAACTTATCTATTCCAAAGAATTACTTCAAAGAGCGGATGATTGAGGCTTCCACGCAATTGGAGTTTGAGCAAGCGCAACGCTTTAAAGAAAAACTAGATATGGTAGATAGGTTTCAGTCGAAATCTATTGTGGTCAGCCCTAAAATTGCCGACCTGGACGTGTTCACCATCATAGCTGATGAAAAATATGCTTTTGTCAATTACTTGAGGATCAAAAACGGCACGATCAACCTATCTCAAACTTCAGAAGTCAAGAAAAAGCTCAATGAATCGGATGAGGAAATTCTAATGCTTCTTTTGGTTCAGCTTAGGGACCAATATCAGAGTAGTGCCAAGGAAGTTCTCGTGAATAAGCCTGTTTCTTTTGTTTCGGAAAACTTCAAAACGATCCAACCACAGATAGGTGATAAAAAGAAATTGATTGATCTATCATTAAAGAATGCTCTGTTTGCAAAGAAGGAGAAGTATGCTGCTTTAGAAAATGTCAAGGACAAAGGGAATAGGGTACTAAAACAGCTTCAAAGCGATTTACAGTTAAAAGAGTTACCAACCCATATCGAGTGTTTTGATAACTCAAATATTCAAGGTACAAACCCTGTGGCCTCCATGGTGTGCTTCAAAATGGGACGCCCATCCAAGAAAGACTATCGCCATTATAAAATCAAAACAGTGGTAGGACCAGACGACTTCGGTTCAATGAAAGAGGTAGTCGGGAGACGCTATAAACGCTTGGTAGAGGAGAACTCGCCATTACCAAAACTTATCGTTATTGATGGTGGTAAAGGACAATTAAACGCAGCCTGCGACGCTCTAGTGGAACTAAACCTTTATGGGAAAATTCCGATCATTGGTATCGCCAAACGTTTAGAAGAACTCTATTTTCCCGGCGACCAATTCCCTTTACACATTGACAAGAAATCGGAAGCCCTGCGTTTAATTCAAAGGTTGAGGGACGAAGCTCATCGATTTGCGATTACTTTCCATAGAGACCTTAGAAGTAAGAACAGTTTTCAATTTGAGTTGGAGAATGTCAAAGGTCTAGGTCGCGTTACTGTTGACAAGCTATTGAAAGAATTTAGAACGATGAGTAAAATTGAAGCCGCCAGTACGGAAGAACTCATCCCTATAGTAGGAGAAGCTAGAGCAAGGCTTATTCAGAATTTCTTCCAACAAAAAGAACAAAAAAAATAGCCTTGATTTCTCAAGGCCATTTCAAATTCATTTATTCTTTCAAGATTAGTATTCCCAAAGATTATGCATCTTCTCAAGCAGTTCATTTCGCTTTTTGCGCGCTAATTCTATAATTGAATAATCATAGTCGGCTTTTCCATATAGCGTCTGAATATTGCTATCATCAGGATTCTGGAATTTAGTAATGTAACTACTAAATAGCCTTAAGTCGAAAGCATGTGAGAAATTGATCTCTTTATTTCTCGGGTTTCTTGGGTTGTACCAATAAGCCTTATTCTTATTTGATTCAGCGAAAACCTTTTCAACATAGTTAGCAAAGTCTTGATACTTTACGCGAACAATTTCACGCTCAGTACCATCAACTGATGCCGTTGAAGGTGATATCAAGCTAATAGATACAATATCCCATTTAGCAACAGACTCGTTTCTATCAAAGATTAAGTCTTCTTCTATTAATAACACGTTTAGGTTTCCTTTAATGGCAGGATCTAAAGCCTTCGCTGCAGATCTAGCTGAATACTCTAAATCAATGATAGAGTCTAACCTCGCACTAGTATAATTCTCGTAAATACCACCGTCTCTAAGCTTCAAAGCTGTTCTATCCCTGGATCTAAGAGACTCATCATAGTTTCCTTGCTGAGTTGAATAATCAGACATCGCCTGATTGAAATCCTCTTGTAACATGATATCCTCCTCTTCAAAGCCCGTAGAGCCATCCTCCAAAGTCAAGTATGGAGTAATACCCGATACCTGATCCAAAGCCTCATTTTTCGCATTATAGAATTCGTTGATACCATCAACTAAGAGTTGTGTGATTCTAGAATCCTTGGCATTCCAAGGTTGGTTCATTTTCTCGCTAAAGTTTAGTTTAGACCAAAGTCGAATACTAAACATCACATCCTCATCTCTGATTGGGCGAACAGAAAAGTCATTATGTATTTTACGAGCGCTATTGAGGCCTGCTACTTTAGTAGTACTCTCAAGCGTACGTAAAAATTTTGCTGGATCAACCCCTGTACCTTCCTCTTGGGCAACGACAGAAATCGACAGAACCAACAATAACAAACAGCTTAACTTTCTCCACATAATCTTAAATTCTAGTTAATTGTCATTTCAACCACACCAGTGAATGGAATTGGAATTTGCTTGTTAGCATAGTTCACTCTTGAAATCTCACTGATTGCCACAACTAAACGCTGACCTGACCTCATTCGTGAACGAATGGATGCTAGATCGACTTCTGTCTTCAGACCATCTATGTCAATAGACGCAATTCGGTTTTTACCAGAAGAAATTGTGATCAAACCTTTAGTTACAAAAAAGTTAGCATCATCTGGGTACTTACTTTCAAAACCCGCATCAGCCTTTAAATTCAACGTAACCGTTGATGGGATATTATCTATTCCCACATTAGCATCGTAAGGGTTTCCGTCTACTCTTACTTCAAACGAAGGAAGAGGGACATTTCTTGCCTCAAACTCTCTTGAATCGATATACTGACCTGCACTTGAGACATCAATTTTAACAGCTCTGTTATTTGGTACAATTGAAACCTCACCCTTTTTTGAACCTTGTGTTACTGTGCCTCCAGTAATACGGAAAGAAGGCTGGTAAGCAGGTCCAAGTGCTGGTACATTAATATTCAAATCATTTCTACAGTCTAAGTATAGGACATCCACTGACTGCGAACGAACATCAATTACAGGTCTTGCCACGAAATATTCATGGGTGGTAGTTCTCGTAATCTCTTCACCAGTACCATCCTCAGCCACGATTTCTACTTCAAATGACTTCTTCGCCAATCCATTGGCATCATAGTCAGATAATGCTGCAGAAGCTTTTGTTGTATACAAACCTCTACCGTTAACTACATCAATCTCCTCACCATTTATTCTCACTTTTGGATTCAATTTAGAGTTACCCAACGTCAAGAATGTCTGCGCATTGAAGTCCAAACCAGCGGTTACAATGTTCGACTCTGATAACACAATCGCTTGCGCATAATCAATACCTGCAAACTGACGGTCAAGAAAATCATCTGGATCAATGTCAGTGCTAGCACTTCCATTAGAAGGATTACTTGGGCTACTTTGTGGTGTTTGTGCTACATCATCATTTGAAGCTTGCGGTTGTGGGCTAGCGCTTGGCGTTGCCGGCGCTGCTGATAAACCTCCCAGAGAACGAATGCTACTAGGATCAACAGTTACTGCTGTACCTACCAAAGACTTTAGTTTATTCAAAGCCACAGCTTCTTTGCTATAGATTTGATTTTTATAGAACGTCAATTGCGTTAAAACCGAAGCCAACGGTGCTTTGTAGAAGTTAAACTCAGAAAAGCCTTTCTTCTTCTCCTCTTGATTATCTTCATAAAACTTAATTCCGTTTGCATCTAAAGCGATACTCTCCATCCATTTCGGTGACATTCCTCCTTTTTCTAAATCACTCACTGCAGCATTTACTTGCACTGGAAATGCATCTAGAACAGCTTTTAGAGAATCACCGTAATGCCTTTCATATAGGTAGTTAGATGGCTCCTCTATCTTCTTGAGGGTAGATCGCTTATAGACTTTAGCGGTATCACCACCACTTGCCTCAGCGCCAACATCCAATTTCATTTGCTCTATGTAGCCAATTACACCTCTGGTATAAGCTCTGATATTTTCGGCAGTTTTTTGTACTGCTATATCTCCAGGTTTACTTCCCTGGTTGCTTACATCAGACTGAATTGTTGTTAGAATTGTCTCGTTATAATCGAGTAGTGAACTATTAGATACCTCTAAGCCACTTTCCATTAATACAAACTTCTCAAGAACCGAGTCCTTGATCTGTAAGGCCAAAAGAGCAGTCAGCACGAGATACATCATGCCAATCATCTTCTGCCTTGGGGTTTCCTTACCTCCTGCCATAATCCTTCAATTATGAGTTAGTTTGTTTCATAGCAGATAACATAGCCCCGTATACCTTATTTAAGGAAGTAACGTTGGTATTCAATTTGGCCATTTGGCCTTGTAATTCTTCAGTTTGCTTCGCTGTATTCATGGCACCTTTAATCATAGTCTCCATGTTAGCCAAGTAACCTTTCATGTATTTAGCGACTGATTCAGTATCAGCCAATTCGGATTTGTATGCTCCACTTAATGCTTGGAGTTGCGTAGCAGCCTCTTTTAACTGAGCTTGGTAGGCTTCAGTAGCGCCTTTTAGTTGAGTTTGATTAGCTCCAGAGCCTTTTACGGATGTCGCTACTTCACTGAAAGCAGTGGCTGCTTGCGAAGTGGAAGCATCGATTTTAGCCAATGCTGCAGCGGCAGTTTTAGCATTTTTAGCGTACTCATCAGTAGCTACTGATGCACTAGACATATTGGCCATTTGCTTAGCGTTTGTTGCTAAGTTGTCCATACCTGCCTTTAAATTTTGAAGTCCTTCTTTATTGAAGGCAGCTTCTTTCAGTACTTTTTGAAAAGAGATATCATCTTTACTTCCTTGACCATTACTAGATCCTTCCTTTGAATGATCGTAGAGTAGTTTGGTGTAATCGGTTTGTTTCGGTTCAAAAGCAGAGAAAGCAAAAATTAAGGCTTCAACGCTAAGTCCAGTTACAAGCATTGCCGTAGCACCGGTCCATCCTTCCAACTTAAACATAGCCCCAATAATTACAACAGACGCTCCTAGTCCGTATATCTTGGGCATGACATTGCCATAAAATTTGTTTACT
Organism: Roseivirga misakiensis; assembly: GCF_001747105.1. Classification (NCBI taxonomy): domain Bacteria; kingdom Pseudomonadati; phylum Bacteroidota; class Cytophagia; order Cytophagales; family Roseivirgaceae; genus Roseivirga; species Roseivirga misakiensis. Next base: position 903,470 of record NZ_MDGQ01000003.1, read on the forward strand.
AAATTACTAGCCATTTTTTTATTCAGTTAGGTTGAGTATTAATTGTATTAGGTGAAATCTTTTATTGTTGTTCTTGTCCTAGGTAATCCATTACACATCTGAATCCGATTGACGCCGAAGCCACATCGCGATATTCAAATGATCTTGTCCCTGTTTGGATATAGTATGCAACATCGTTCCAAGCGCCCCCTCTAACTACTTTCTTTCCATAGTGAGGGTTATCAGCTTGTGTATCTGGATCGTAAAGGAAGAGAGGATTTAAATCCCAAACCAATGGGTTATAAACTGGTGAAAAGTCATCTCTACACCATTCAGCTACATTTCCAGCCATATTGAAAAGATTGAATGGATTTGGCAAAAAGGCATTTACAGGAGCCGTATATACATGACCATCATCGGCATAAGCACCTCTACCTGGCTTAAAGTTTGCTAAAAAACATCCATCCTTATTTCTAGTATATGGATTACCCCATGGGTATTTAACTATTTCTCTGCCGCCACGTGCAGCATATTCCCATTCTGCTTCTGTTGGCATTCTAAATTTAGGATATCTCGTCTCGATTGGTGATGTGTCAACAAATGTACTGACTTCTGCTCCTGTGGCTGCACCCGTTCCAGCTGGTCCAACTGGTGTTGCACCCAGCACTGGTCCAATATCTGCAGCAGCGTCGGCAGATTTTCTCTTTCCACCAAAAAGACCTCCACCACCGCTTCTGCCTTCATATTTAGCCTGCTGGCCGTTGTTTAACCAAATTGTTCTCCATTCTGCAAACTTTTCAGCTGCATCATAACTCACACCTACTACAGGGTAGTTATCGAAAGAAACATGTACGTCGTAATACTGCACCATACGATCGGCATAGTGGTACGAAAATTCTTCCTCCCAAACTTTAGGGTTTGGCATTACTGAAGCAATCATCGTTGCGTCCCAGTAACGATCTCCATTTTGAGCTAATTCAGAAACATGGTAAAGGAATTGTCTGTATTCGTTATTCGTAATCTCTTCGGAATCCATGAAGAATGGACTAACCGTGATTTGTCTATTGAAGTTGATTTGCGAGGCGGCAACATCTTCATCAGCTTGGCCCATATAAAAGGTTCCTCCAGTAATCGGAACCATTCCGTAAGGTAATTCTTGGTACCAACCATCTCGATCGAGAACGCCTAGTAGCTGACCATCTTCGATAAGCTTAGATTCCTTACCCCCGCCTGCTAAAAAGCCATCGAACATACTACAACTGACTCCAGAGCCGAGCAATAGTACAATCATAAGACCCAGTAACGTCTTTCTCATCCTTTCAGTTTTTATAGTTTTCCCCTCGGCGTATCTGAGACACACCCACCAGGAATTAGTATTTTATTGTTTTTGATCTGAAGCACTGTCCAAGTTACTTTCCTCATAACTGTGCAACGGATCATTCTGTTTAGTAACGGTATCTTGGAGTTCTTATGATATTCCTTCCAAGATTTCTTATTCTATTTTTTGACTTAAACGTGTAAATGAGCATAATCTCTTGCGAGGTAGGCTCTTTACTAGCGGCTTGGGTCAAAACAATATCAACTGCATAAGCCAACGATAAACTTCTATCCTTTAGTATTTTATATCCAACCATTGCCGAAGCAGATTCTGATTGTCTATAAGATACTCCTCCCCATAACTGGTCTTGATAACGACCGATTACACTTAAGTCCCAATTATAGGCATCAAATCCTATTGATCTAACTAATAAAGTTGGGGTAATGGTGAGGTCAGGCGTTAACGCATAGTCGTAACCTGCAGTTAAATAATAATGTCGAAGTAATTGATTGGCTATTTGATCTTGACCGAAGTCAAATTCGGGTTGAATTAAATGATTTGTACTGAAACCACCAAAAAAATTTCCATTTCTATATAGCACCCCTATACCAATATCTGGTCTTATTTGGGATTCTTTTCCAGATAAATTAACCAGCCCATCCCGAGGATCTACCACAACCACTTGATCAAAATCTATGGCACTTGAGAACATTCCTAATTTAACTCCTATGCTTAAAGAGGCATTGTTAGGGAGTGAAAGAAAGTATGAACCTGAAATTTGGAGCTCGAAATTAGTAGATGGACCCAGGTTATCATTCACAACATGAAATCCTAAACCACCATTCCAAAGCTTAGAAGATGTATTGTAGCTAACCATTTGGGTGGAAGGTGCTCCGCCATCATTGATGGTTCCTTCATACCCAAACCATTGTGATCTATGAATGGCTGTAAGTGTGTTTCCGTTTGATAGGCCTGCAAAAGCAGGATTGTAATAAAGGGAATTAAACATGTACTGGGTAAACTGAGCATCTTGCTGAGCTCGCAATCCAACATGACAGCACGCCAAAAGTATGGTTAGTACAAAGGTTCTAGTCATAAATTGGTAACGCGAAATCTTTCCCATTTATTTAATTTCCACGAACATATTACAACAGAACTCACAATTGCCCTTAGGGGTTTCGAGAATTCTAGAGTTTGTTCGCCTTCTTAATGTACAATTCTAACGCTCCTGTCATAGACGGTGCATTAGGTTGTGGCGCCTCAATGTCTAGAATTAAGCCTGCTTCCCTAGCTGCTTTCGCAGTAGTTGGGCCAAAAACAGCCATTCTAGTGTCATTTTGCTTATAATCAGCAAAATTTACAAAAAGTGAGTTTATGCCACTCGGACTATAGAACGCAATTATATCATAATAGACATCATCTAAATCAGAAAGATCGCTCGCAACGGTCTCATAAATGACGGCTTCCGAAAATTGGTAACCACTATCCGCTAAAAATTTAGGAATATCATCCTTACGAATATTGGAACAAGGGAATAAATATTTCTCGTTCTTATGCTTTTTCAAGATTTCGATCAAATCCTGTGCTGTTCTAGATCCAGTAAAAATCTTTCTCTTTCTAACAACTATGTATTTCTGAAGGTAATTAGCTGTCTGCTCAGAAATACAGAAGTATTTCATATCTGCAGGAATATCAATTTTTAAATCATTGCATATAGCAAAGAAATGATCTACCGCATTACGACTAGTAAAGATGATGGCCGTATGCTTTAAAATATCAACTTTCTGCTTTCTAAACTCTTTAGCTGAAATTGGGTCTACTTGAATAAAAGGCCTAAAATCAACCTTTATTCCGTATTTCCTTGCTAATGTGTAGTATGGTGATTTTGGATCTGATGGCTTCGGCTGTGATACAAGTAAACTCTTTACTTCTTTAAGCCTCTCCTCATTGATGCTATTAGACATATACTTCCCTACTTTAAACCCGATTTGGCTAGTTAAACAGTAATTTAAATCCAATTACAGTGGGTAAAATTTCTGTGGTGCAAAGGTAAGAAAATATATATAACTTACTATATAATTTCAGTTGCCAGAGCTTGAAAAAAATGTTTAACAACCTGTAAAGCAAATAGATGACAACAGTCGTCATTAATACTCCAGTCAAGTCTGGCGGAAAGTAGTAGTTGCTATAGATTGTAATGGTGCAGGTAGCCAATAGTAATAGCACAAAGCAATTATTCAAGGCTTGAACTTCTTGATAATGCTTACTGACGCTTAAGGGCAAAGCAAACAAACCTCCAAACGCTGATAAAAACAAAAACTTCAACAAAAACAAGAGTTGCACACTGATGGTGAGCAGTAGCCAAATCAGTAAACCTGACCCGAAATTTGACGGAACTATCCAAGAAAGGTACTCCGGCAGGCTTGCAGAGAACATAAAGAGATTTAGCCCTACAAAACTGATTGATGCTGAGAGTAGCAAGGTGAAATAAAAATTCTCCGTGCTAAATAGCCTCATATTCGAGCCGAAATCTTCCTTTATTCTGAAACTTGTAAACTTAGAGAAGTTGTAGACGGCACTAAACATTTTAGGGAAAATCACCCTTGAAACAGCAAACGTTAATAACAAGATCACCGAAATGGTGATAGAAATGTTTCGAAACAAATACTGTGAGCCTTCCGACAGTGTATCCATGCTAAAAACGGGTGGTGTATCCGAAATGAATTTTCGACTGATTAAAATTTAGCCCCCCAGTACTTTCTGATGTACCTAAGGCATAAACAAAGTTAAAGATTCCGTTTCCAGTAGAAAAGTTTATTCCTGCTCCGATCCCTAAAACTAACTCTTCCCCACTAAAACCTTCATCGTCGAAATCTCCTTTTATGTATCCAAAGTCCGAAAAGAGTGACAGATAAGATGTCTCATCAAAGAAAAGTCTTGACTCTACGGTAGAATAGGCGTATGTGGTCGCAAAAAAGAAATTCTCACTAAATCCTCTAATAGTATTTAGGCCTCCCAACCGGTACGCATCATTTCTAAATAGCCGGTCGTTTGAAAGAACCCCGCCTCTAACAGCACTATAAAAGATGTGCTTTGGATTGATCGACAGATAGTTGTCAATTCGCAGATCATACTGGTACTGCAGTGTTTTTAAGTCAACACCTAAATAAAGTTCGCCGGGTAAATCCGCATTCTGCCGGATGGTCTTGTTTCCTACCGAAGCAGAAAGGTTCAGCTTGAACCCGCTTCTGGGCAGAAAGAGGTCGTCTAAATAATCCAGTTGAAAGCTCAATCCATACCGGCCTAATGAAAAATCAACGATATCCGGTAAGCTCGTGCTGTTTTCATATTGGCTGGTTGCTAGCAGATCAGTAGCTCGAAAATTGGTAAAGAAACTTAGTCTGCCATGAATGCTGAGGTCGTAAGCAAAATCTATCTTAAAGTCTCTTCGAGTAAAAGTGGTGTCCTGCTTCAAAAACTCAAAATCTACATCCATAGACAATGGACTCCTCAATACATTGGGGTGAAAGTAGTTCATTCTTAAAGATTGTGTCTCTTCGCTCAACCTTCTCCAATGTAAGCCTATCTTCTTCCCCGTTGCAAAAGGGTTGTAAAGCTCTAAATCGAATTGTCCAGTAATCAAAAGTCCATTATCCCGACTAGTATTGGGTAAAAAACCAATGATTCCATCGATGGTATTAATCGGTCTTTTTTCAAGGCTTAGGCTTATTTTGGCTTCGCTATTCTGAAAAGTGAGTGCCGGGCTTTTGACCAACCTGAGATATGGCAACCTGCTGAGCCTTTGTACCACCCCATCTATGATGTTTTGGTCATAATTTGCGCCTTGAGAAATCCCTAGATACCGAGTCGCAAAACTGGACTTAAGTACTTGCTCTCCTACAATTTCAACGGTATCGAACTTAATGAGCGGGCCAAGTTCCAAGTTTAAAGAAGCACTGAACTGATTATTTTCAATCCTCAAAGAGTCGTAACTGATAGCGGCGAAAGGGTAACCGTTTTCCTCTGCATAAGAGAGTACTTTATTCTCAATATTAGCCAGTTGTGTGTAGTCAAAACGATCGTTGCTAAAGCGACTTTTCTTATACGCAGTTTTTCTAATAATACTCTTATCGATATTCCCTGGGGATAATAGTAGCCATTCAAACGGGTTTCCAGGGTCAACAATGGCGTTCATTTCTCCATTACTCATCCTGATCTCTGTGAAATTAGCCAAGAGATATCCGTCATTGTGGAGCTGTTTTACTAAAGATTGAATAGTCTGAATGGCACTGAGCGAATCTGTAGCTTTTGTGTTGTACTTATATCTCTTAATGATCGATTGATATTCTGGTTTAGTCTCAATGTTAAGTGTCACCTCTTTTTGAGCAAAAAGAGATCCTGAAACCAACAGGTTTAGAAAAGAAATGACTAACACGATTCTCAGTAAGGCAAACATCTAATCGAAGACTTGTCTATTCATGATTGAAAAATGGACTGAATATATTTTAGATACGCTCGACCTCAGCTTTAACCTATTCATTGAGACGTTTTTTACGACAAGAGGCATCTTAAATATGAAAAAGTTTACCAGAAACGCTGAACCTCTTATCTTTCGGAACCCGACATTTTAGTTAAAATAACGAAACTTTGGCCGGATTATACATCCACATTCCTTACTGTAAGAAAGCTTGTCATTATTGTGACTTCCATTTCACGCAATCTATAAAACAGATAGATGAGATGGTCGATGCTATTTGTGTTGAGCTAGAGATGCAAAAGGACTTTTTAGGCCATGATACGGTTTACACGATTTACTTTGGTGGTGGTACGCCGTCATTGCTTGGCGAGGAACATTTAAGAAAAATCATGCGGATAATTCAGCATGAGTACAGCCTGTCAAGCAATCCAGAAGTCACACTCGAAGGAAACCCCGATGATCTGACGCTCCAAAAACTAACTACCTTTTTTGAGCAAGGTATTAATCGGTTAAGTATTGGCGTACAGTCTTTCAATGATGAAAAATTGAAATGGATGAATCGCCAACATTCAAAATCGGAGGCCATCGATACATTCCATACTGCACGCCAAGTTGGTTTTGAGAATATTAGTTTAGATTTAATCTATGCCTTACCACATACCAATCACGATATATGGCTTTCTGATCTGAAACAAATACTTGCCCTAAGACCTGAGCATATTTCTTCTTATTGTTTGACTATTGAGCCCAAAACGGCCTTTGGTAATTGGCTTCAGAAAGGTAAGATCAAACCTATAAATGAAGACTTTGCGGCAGAGCAATTCGAAATACTGCTAGATACTCTTTCCGGGAGAGGTTACGACCAATATGAAATTTCCAACTTTGCTTTGCCTGGGTATGAATCTCAACATAACAGTGCTTATTGGAAAGACGAGAAGTACCTTGGCATTGGTCCTTCGGCCCATTCTTACAATGGAAAATTCCGAAAAGCTAATGTGGCAAATAATGGCAAGTACCTAAAGGGCATCGGTGAACGACAAATCCCTTTTGAAGTAATTACGCTCTCTCCAGAAGACCAAGTCAATGAATATTTGCTGACCTCGCTCAGAACAAAATGGGGCTGTGATTTAAACTTGTTAAAAGTTAAGTATGATGTAGACTTACTGTCATCTCAAAAGCACTATCTCAATAAGATCGCTAAAGAAGATTTAATCTTCGAAGATGAAGGCTTTCTCATTTTAACAGATAAAGGAAAGCTGCTAGCCGACAAAATTGCCAGCGACTTGTTTATTTAGGCTCGCCAGCCTTAATTTCATCAAGCATTTGCTGAAAATCCTCATCGCTATATTGCGGGAAGTATTGATCGAATAATTCTTTGATAAAATCGATTTCGACACCCAGAGACACATATTTTTCCAATAAAGCTGTATCGACCACTCGGGCCTTTTCTGGTCCTATTTCTTCATTAATCAATTTGATTACCTCGGAAGAAGCCTGCCACACTCGTCTCAATTCCCCAGCTCTGTCTCGAGAAAAATTCTTGAATTTGTAAAAATGAAATCGGTTTTCCGCTGCAAGAATAGCCCCTTGCCCTTTGGTTTTATCTAGATCATTGGGAATGATATTATACTTCATTCCTAATTCTGTCAAGAGTCTTTCCGTATGCTCAAGTTTCTTGATTTCTAAGTAAATCTGAGAAAGCATGGTATACAATTCGAAAGAAACTATATCGGTACCTTTCTGATTCAAGGCATACTCTATAATTGTGAAGTTGTATTGTGGCTCTATGTATCGCCAATCATAATAGGTGGCCACTTCCCCCACTCTAAAAAGCGAATCCCACTCTTTCACTTTTCCACTTTGAAAATCGGCAAAACGTTCGAAACCAGTTCTGAATTCTTCCAGTTCAAGTTTTAAACCAACAAGTACCTTTTCTTTTTCCTTCTTAATATTCGTCTTTTCTGCATATCCTTGAAAAAGGAACGCTAAGTATACCCCGATAAAGACAATCAGTAGTTCTAGTGTTAACCACTTTGCTTTATCACCAATCTTAAAAAGCTTTCGAATAAACATGAGCTCAAACTTTGGGATAAATATTGACTAAATTCAACCTAATGACAAATTGATCACGCTGAATCAGTAATTTTGAATACCGAGTCAGTATTTATATGAAACAAAAGCGAGTCTATAAAAGTAGAAAAAGCGAGCCCGAAACGGTTGGGAGTGCTATTTCTCAAATGCTCAAGGCTTTTAAGATAGAAGGTAAGTTTTTCGAAACTGACCTTGTCAACTCATGGGAGCGTGTAATGGGTAAGGCTATAGCCAATCGCACCAGTAAACTCTACATTCGTAACAAAAAACTCTACGTTCATATTTCTTCCGCCCCTTTAAAACATCAACTGAGCATGTCAAGGGAGAAAATACTTGTTTTACTTACCAAAGAGTTTGGTCAGCAGGTGGTAAACGAAGTGATAATCAAATAGCTTCTAACAAAAAAGGGCCTCGACCTAAGCCGAAAACCCTTTTCTTTAGTAAAGCATCTGATTTAGTATATGCTATTTTTTCTTAACCTCCTGATTCAAATCTTTGTCTTTATAGCTTTCAGGAAGCTTAGTAATGCTAATGATGTTTTCCTTGGTTAGGTATTTATTGGCCATTGCTATTACAGCCTCTTTCGTGATTGCATCAGCTCTTTCGTTTCCTTTTAGTATCTCCTCAAAATTCGTTTCTCCGTCTTTCAAGTAAGAAGTCATCAATGAAGACCAGTACCTATTTTGCTTGATTGACTCGTCAAAATTTTGCTTTCTGGCGGTGATAATTTTCTGTAAATCCTCATCAGTAAATTCACCATTTTTAATTTTCTCCAATTCTTTCATGGCTGCCGCAGTCAATGCCTCCACATTTTCAGGTTTACAAGGGAATGAAATTTGAAAAATAAACTGTGGTTTCGGTCTAGGCGTTGGCGATGCATTAGCGCCAACACCATATACACCACCCATTTCTTCTCTCAGGGTTTCGATCATTTTGTTGGTCAAAATACCTGCGATAGCACTCATGACACCATTATTTTCGCGACTATAATCGTAACCGCCGCTCAGTAAAATCATCACCTGACTCTTTTCATCGACCCCTACATAAACGTTTTCGTCGATTACACCTTTCCGAATGTTCAACCCAACGTCTTTGTAAGTTTCATTGCTATTCTTTGACGGAAGACTGGCAATGTACTGCTCTACTAATGGCCTAAATTGCGCCATTTCAAGGTTTCCGACGAAAACGAATTGGAAATTGCTCGCATCAGCAAATCTTTCTTTATAAATATCTACAGCCCTATCCATACTCACCTCGTCGAGTTTTTCTTGAGTTGGAAAAGCAATCCATGGATTATCCTCTCCCATCATTATCTTCTGCATTTCAATCTGGAATTGGAAATCTGGGCTTGATGTTACATTGGCATAAAGGTTCTTTATTCTACTCAACCAGCCATTGAAAGCTTTTTCGTCCTTTCTTGGTGATGTAAGCTTTAAGTGCAGCAGTTGCATAAACGTTTCAAGGTCTTTTTTACTTGAAAAACCAGAAATGCTCTCCTCATAAATGCCAATACCTGTATTAACCGAGGCAGTCTTTCCAGTCATAAACTTTCGCAGGTCAACCGCATTAAATTCGCCATAACCCATCTCGCTGATCGCTTGGTCAGCCATTTGGGCCGACATTAAATCTTCAGGACTATATAAAGAACCACCACCAAAGCTGTAGGCATTTAAAAGGACCTCGTCGTTCTTAAAATCCGTTGGTTTTAAGAATAACTTGGCACCGTTTGACAATACCATTTCGGTGACACCTGTTGTTTCATCAGTAGTTTCTGAAACAATACTCCCTGCTTTTGGAGTAGTTTCTAGCAGACTAGTCGCAAGCTTTTCTTCCGTGTAAGCTGTTATAGAATTATCATTTCTGGCATTATCTAGAATACTCACTAGTTCCTCTTCTGTAGGAATCTTATCTACATCTGCCGCTTTCGCATTAATCTCAATGGTACGATTGGTTGTAGTGATCCACCCTTTTACTAGGGCATTCAATTCTTCGATTTTAATGGTCGGAAGTACAGTATTTAAATATTCGAGCCTTTGAGCTGGATTTAATAGTGACCCACCATTCAAGAAATGATTTACATAACTACCTACAAGCCTCCTTGATTCCGATTTGTCAGCCTCTCTTGCACTTCTTTCGTAACCATTGCGAAATAGCGCTTTTGATCTCTCTAATTCTGCTTGGGTAAATCCGTAGCGTCTTACTTGTTCATTCACATCAACCGCGGCTTTCAAGCCTTCCTTAAACTTATCGTCTTTTATACCTACGTACATAGAATAAGCCGACTTATCTCTACCCAGTGTTCCTCCATAGCTACTAAAACTGTATTGAAACGGTGGGTTTTCAGACTGAATCAACTCATCAAGTCTTTGATTTATCATTCTGGCGTATAGACCTCTTATTACAGAGTTTCTAAAATTTTCTAGTGTATTTTCAGTCTTAGTCTTACCTGGGGTAATAAACTCAACACTAATAGAATTGTCTGTTGCCTCTTCATCGCTTGCCACTGCAATTCTAGTTCCTTCAAAGTCATCTCTAGAATAGTAGATTCGTTCTCTTGGGTTCTCCGGTGATTTCATCGCCCCAAAGAGTTTTGTGATTTTCTTTTCAAGTGCAGCAGCATCAAAATCGCCGACAGCAACAAGGGCCATTAAATCTGGACGATACCAATCTCGATAAAAACGCTTAGCAGCATCATAATCGAAATTCTCGAGAACTTCTGGCTTTCCTATTGGCAATCTTTCGGCATAACGCGATCCTGCCAAAGTAACTGGCCAAATTTGTTGACGCATTCGCTCACTGGCTCCTAATCGCAAGCGCCATTCTTCCATCACAACGCCTCGCTCTTTATCGATTTCCTCGTTATCGAAAGTGGCTTGATATGCCCAATCGCTCAGTACAGTGAGGGCTTCATCCAAGTTTCCCTCCTCTTCGGTAGGAATTGGAAGAAAATAGACCGTTTCGTCAAAGCTTGTGTATGCATTTAAATCTCCACCGAATTCTAAACCCATTTTCTGAAGAAAATCTATCAGTTCATTCTTTTGGAAATTTTTAGTCCCATTAAAAAGCATATGCTCAGTAAAGTGAGCTAAACCTTGTTGGTCATCATCTTCTAGAATGGACCCTGCCTTGATCGCTAACCGGAATTCTACCCTGTTCTCAGGTCTTGGATTTTCTCTTAAGTAGTATGTAAAGCCGTTGTCCAGTTTACCTATTTTCACCGAAGGATCTACCGACAGTTCCTGAAAACTAAAAAGCGATAGTGGTGTCAGCAAAATCGCAAGCACTACGAGGCCAACACTTATTTTTAAATTCTTCATTAATCTATGATTTAGTATTATATGATTCAAATTATTGACAGCATCCAATTAACGAAAATAATTCTGATTAATTCACGGTATATTAATAAATCTTTGAGATTTACTATTTTGAGCGAGCAATAAATCGCTTTTGAAAGATCAAAATGGTGAAAACGCCTATGAAAATAGCCACATCGGCAATATTGAAGATTGGCCAGAGTGCCACTTTTTTTCCTCCCCAAAACGGAATCCAGTCGGCCACGTATCCTTCCCAGAAATCTAGATAGATCATATCGATTACTTGACCATGAAACCATGGGGTGATCACATCATAAGGGGCATTATCTAAAAGCACTCCATAAAATATGCTATCGATTAGGTTACCGATAGCACCACCAAGAATGGCAGCAACACTCCAAAGAAGTCCAGCGTGATAGTTCTTTTTAGATAGATAATAAAGGATATACCCTATCACTATCATGGCAAGCAACCTAAAGATGGTCAAGCTTAGCTTTCCATATTCAAAGCCAAAGCGTAAACCAAAGGCCATTCCTCTATTTAGAATGTAATGGAGCTTAAACCAGTTACCGAAAACACTGATTTCGCCAGCTGACCCCATGGCCATATTAAAATGAACAAGAAGCTTAACCACCTGATCGATGATTATGATACCTAGTGTAAGTAGAAAATATCTTAGAGGCTTCAAATTTCGCTTATCTCACAGAAATATAGAGATTAAGTGTCCATTCATCAATCTCAACAGTCTGAGCATCGCTTAATTCATCGACAATTTCTAGGCTCAAAGCTTGAGTTTCCTCGCAGATATAGTCCGAGTTTGCAGATAAAGCAGCATTAATCAGTGCCTCATTCTTAGCAACTTTAATGTCAATTTTATCCTGAACATCTAAGCCCATATCTTTTCTTAGATTTTGGACTCTATTGACCAAGTCTCTCGCAATCCCCTCTTGACGTAATTCTTCCGATATTGTCATGTCCAAAGCAACGGTCGTTTTGCCTTCTGAAGCCACGGCCCATCCAGGAATATCTTCGCTGCTGATTTCTACATCTTCCAGCGATAATTGAATCGTTTCGCCTTCGATCGATAAATCGAACTGATTGTCTCTTTCTATTGCTGCAATTTCCTCTTGCCCCCACTGATTTACAGCGCCGGCAATAAATTTGACTTTAGGACCAAATTTTTGACCTAATGCCCTGAAATTTGGCTTGATTTTTTTCACTAAAATGCCTGATGTATCATCTAGGAACTCAACAGTCTTAATATTTACCTCAGATTTAATCAGGTCGGCTACTGCCTCCACATGATGTCTAGTGGAATCATCTAAGACTGGAATCATGATTTTTGATAATGGCTGCCTTACTTTGATCTTCTCCTTTTTTCTGAGGGAATGCGTCAAAGAAGATATGGTCTGTGCCAAAGCCATTTGCTCCTCTAAATCTTGATTGATCATTGATTCATCAACTTGAGGGAAGTCCGTTAAATGTACTGACTCACCGTTGTCTTTTCCACTGACCGTATTTAGATCTTGATATAGTTTTTCCATGTAGAAAGGCGCTATTGGAGCACCAATCTTAGCGATGGTCATTAAACAGGTATATAGTGTTTGATAAGCTGCTCGTTTATCATCGTTGTATTCACCTTTCCAGAAACGCTTTCTGTTTAGGCGAACATACCAGTTACTCATTTCATCGGCTACGAAATCCATGATCATTCTGGCCGCACGAGTCGGTTCATACTCATCGTAAGCTTGGTCTACCGATTTAATCAGCGTATTGAGCCTAGATAGAATCCAACGATCGCTTTCTGGGCGATCACTTAATGGAACGGAAGCTTCTTCGTACTTAAAACCATCGAGGTTGGCATATAGTGCAAAGAAGTTATAGGTGTTATAAAGTGTGCCAAAGAACCTTCTTTGCACCTCGCCAACTCCTTCAACATTGAATTTTAAGTTATCCCAAGGGTTGGCATTTGAAATCATATACCAACGGGTAGCATCTGGACCGTATTCACCGATGGTTTTAAATGGATCAACTGCATTGCCTAATCTTTTAGACATTTTGTTGCCATTCTTATCAAGCACCAATCCGTTCGCTATTACATTTTTGAAGGCTACTTTATCATGTAGCATCACGCCAAGCGTATGTAGGGTAAAGAACCAACCTCTGGTTTGGTCGACTCCCTCGGCAATAAAGTCTGCCGGAAAACTCTTCTTGAAGATGTCGTCATTTTCGAACGGATAGTGCCACTGCGCATAAGGCATGGCTCCCGAATCGAACCAAACGTCGATAAGATCGAGTTCTCGCTTCATTTTTTGGCCAGAATCACTGACTAATATGATATCGTCGACATAAGGTCGGTGTAAATCAAAGTCATCGCCGATTTGCTCCGCCATAAAACCAGCATCCACCGATTTCTGCACCTCAGACTTCAGTTCAGCTATTGAGCCGATGCATTTTTGCTCTTTTCTATCTTCTGACACCCAAATAGGCAGTGGCGTTCCCCAATACCTAGATCTGCTCAGGTTCCAATCAACAAGATTCTCTAACCAGTTTCCAAAACGACCTTCTCCAGTTGAAGCTGGTTTCCAGTTGATCGTTTTATTCAATTCTACCAAGCGGTCTTTGTAAGCCGTGGTTTTAATGAACCAAGAGTCTAATGGATAGTAGAGTATTGGTTTATCCGTTCGCCAACAGTGTGGGTAGGAGTGCTCGTATTTTTCTACTTTAAATGCCTTATTCTCTTCTTTAAGCTTAATAGAGATAAGTACGTCTAGTGATTTCTCAGGGGCCTCCTCTGTTTTATAGTATTGGTTTTTTACATACATGCCTGCGAAGTCTGTAATCTCTTTTACATACTTCCCTTGTTTGTCAACAATCGGCACGTCGTTGCCTTCTTCATCTTTGACGAAGACTCCCGGTAAGTTGTATTGTACCGAAGTTTTAAAGTCATCGGCACCAAAGGTCTTTGATATATGTACTATACCTGTACCATCTTCAGTGGTCACGAAGTCACCAATTACCACGGTAAAAGCAGGCTTTTCTAACGGGATATACGGCATTAGTTGCTCGTAATCCATGCCTTCCATATCTCTTCCTTTAAAGCTGTCAATGACTTCAAAAGGAATCAGTTTATCACCTGGTTTGTAATCTTCTATTTTCAGGTCTTTGGCCTTATCATTGAAATAGTAGCTCAGTCTATCTTTCGCTAAAATCACATTGATTGGCTCGAAGGTATATTGGTTAAAGGTTTTAACCTTTACATAGTTAATTCCAGCGCCAACAGCTAACCCATTATTAGCTGGCAGTGTCCATGGAGTTGTGGTCCAAGCTAGGATGTAGTCATTATCCGTACCTGACACTTTGAACTGGGCCACCATGGAGGTGTCCTTAATATCTTGATATGTACCTGGCTGATTCAGCTCATGCGAGCTTAAACCCGTTCCAGCAGCCGGGGAATAAGGCTGGATCGTATATCCTTTATAAATTAAGTCTTTGTCGTAGAGTTCTTTGAGCATGCTCCACACAGACTCGATATACTCTTTTTCAAAAGTGATATATGGATTTTCTAAATCAACCCAATAGCCCATTTTCTCGGTCAGGTCGTCCCAAATATCTTTGAAACGCATCACGGTTTCACGGCATTTTTGATTGTACTCGTCTACCGATACTTTCTTACCGATATCTTCTTTTTTAATGCCTAATTCCTTCTCTACCTGTAATTCTACTGGCAAACCGTGGGTATCCCAACCGCCTTTTCTTTTTACCTGAAAGCCTTTTTGGGTTTTGTAACGACAAAAAATGTCTTTTACCGTTCTGGCCATTACGTGGTGAATACCAGGCGTACCATTTGCAGATGGTGGCCCTTCAAAGAAAGTAAACGTTGGCTTGCCTTCTTTTTCAGCAACAGACTTTTCAAAGATTCCGTTGTCTTTCCAGAACTGAAGTATGTCTTCTCCAACTTTGGCAAATTCGGGTTTCTTATACTCGTTGTACTTATTCACTTTAACTCCTTTTCAATGGTAATTACTTGTCGGTAGAACCTACAAATGGGTCGTTTTCTTTAATCAATAGGTTTTGTGTATCAATTTCTTCGTCTTCATCCTCTATGTAGAACTCGTAGTGTTCTATTAATGGATGAATTTTTTGGTTCCTTTTACCACTATCGAAAACCATGAGCAGTGCTGGAAGCAATGTCAGGTTTGTAATCATAGCAAAAAACAGGGTAAGCGAGGTGAGTAAACCTAGTGCTACTGTTCCTCCAAAATCCGAAAACACAAATATTATAAATCCAAAAAACAGGATGATCGACGTATACAACATACTCGAACCTGTTTCTTTAATACTATTACTAATAGCGATCGGCACGAAGAAGTTCTTCGCGAAAAGCTCTTGTCTATATTTGGCCAAAAAGTGAATAGAATCATCCACCGAAATACCAAAGGCGATACTAAATATGAGCGCTGTACTGGGTTTCAACGGTATGCCGAAGAATCCCATTATTCCAGCAGTCATTATTAATGGTATAAAATTCGGGATCAGGGAAATGATGATCATCCTGATATTCGCGAAAAGTATAGCCATAATCACCGCAATGATCGCAAATGCTAGTAGAAGAGAGAATCGGAGGTTTTCAATTAAAAACTTGTTTCCCTTTACAAATAGTAGCGTCGATCCTGTAACAGCAGTGTCAATATTTTCATCGTCAAAGACCTTGTCAATTTCTGGTTGAACCACATTGGTTATCAACGAGTCCATTTTTTGAGACCCAATATCGGCGATCTTTAAGGAAACGCGCATCACTTGGCCTGTAGAGTCTACGAACGAGTTTAAGAAATCGGAGTCATCTGACCGATTGCTCAAATAGCTAAGTATAACGTTCCGATCGCTGGGGCTTGGCAAACCATAGAATCGTTCGTTACCATTATAAAAGGCTTGCCTGACTGCTTTGGCGAAGGATACAATTGAAATAGGCGAAGAAATATTCTCTAATGGATCGAGTGCTTTTTCCAAGCGATCGACCTTTCGTAGATTCCTCGCGTTTATCGTTGATTTAGGTTTACCAAAGTCGATAATGATTTCTAGCGGCATTACCCCACTGAAATTATCCTCAAAAAAGTAAAGGTCTTGCTTTAAGGTAGACTGTTCTGGAATATCGTCAACCATGTATGCCACGGAGTACAGCTTCGTCAGTCCGAAAATAGCGACACCCAATATAACCGCAGTTACGCCGAATACTCTATATCTATGTCGGTGAACAATTGAATCAAGCAGTCCGAGAAACTTGCCTACTGCTTTGAACTCTAAGTGTTGTAGGTGCTTTTTCTTCGGGCTTGGTAAATAAGAAAGTATCCCAGGAATTAGGATAATACTTACTATAAAGGTTGCTAGAATATTGATCCCTGCCACCAAACCAAACTCTTTAAGCAGCTTGATATCGGTTGTAATCAAAACCAAGAAACCGATGGCGGTAGTAAAATTGGTGATAAAGGTTACCAGTCCAATTTTTCGAACCATTCTGCTGAGCGCTTTGGGCTTATTGCCGTGCCGTGCAAACTCTTGATGGTACTTATTAATAAGGTATACGCCATTGGGTATTCCTATAACGACTATTATGGACGGGATTAGTCCCATTAGAATAGTAATATTATAGTTAAAGAGCCCGATTGTACCCAGTACCCAGACTACAACGACGCTAATAACGATAAGGGGAACGAAAACGGAAGTCCACGATCTAAAGAAAAGGAAAAGTATAATTGCAGTGATGCTTAGCGATAAAACGATAAAAAGCCTCAGTTCTTTATCGGTTTTTTGCTGCATGATCGTCCTAACGAAAGGCATACCTGAGTAGTGCAACTCGATTTCCGTATCGGCTACAAACTCTTCTCCCAAGGCCTTAATCTCGTTTACCAGATCGTTTCTGCCTTTGGAATTGAGCACCTCTCGCTCCATGTTTACCAAAATGAGCGTCGCTCCATTTTCAGGATTCAGCAACTGACCTGTATACAGCTTTAACTTTACGGCTTCTTCTAGTAGCTTATCTAGTGCTTCTTGAGTTTCAGGGTAACCTTCCATTAAAGGAACCAAGTCGAAGCTTCTGTTGTCTCTGTTTTTAACTATACGCTGTAGTGATGCGAGCGAGATCACATTACTAATGCCGTCCAAATTGGTAATGGTCTCGTTGAGCTTTTTGTACTTGTTGAAGTTCTCAAGCTCATATAGGGAGCTATCTTTTACGCCCAATACCAGGATATTACCATCTTCACCAAACTTTTCTTTGAAGCTTTGGAAGTATTTGAAATTCTCGTCGGTTGATGGAACTGCGGTATTGAAGTTAAAAGCCATCTTCACATCTCTGGCTTGATAGGCCATAAAGCCAGTCAGCACAAAGATCGAGATGATCAATATCAACCTGTATTTCAGTACGATATGGGGGAGTTTAGACCACATTTTAAAACAAGATCACAAAGGTAGTATTTTCCCCTTTGTATCATATCTCAATCAACTGTAATTCAATAGCGGTGATCGTTATCTCATTCCCGGCAGTGAGATGCCCATTAGTTTGCGATAAAGACTCATGGCATTTGAATCAGTAAGGCCTGAAATATAGTCTAGCAGTGCACGTAACGACTCATAGGTGCTTTCGGAAGATTTGAGCTCTAATTTGACATCTGCTGGTAACAATCTGAAGGCAACGGACTGCCTTTTGTTCATTTGACCAATATTAAGAGCGGCCGGAACGAATGCCTCTAAAAGCCCATTCAACACATTGAATCCTGCGGCTTCAATTTCTACCACGTTTCTGGAACGGTAGATTTTATCGATAGACACTTTCTTGATATCCAACAAAGCTGGTTCAGCTGAAATCTCATCGGTTAAGGAAGTGTCATAAGACCCGTCCAGTATGGCTGCTTCGTTGTCCAGAAATAAGGTTTCGCACTGAGCGATCAATTCTCCAATGGCTAAGGCCCTAAGCAAACCTATTTGCTCAGCCTTACTATTAATAGCATTTAGTTTCTTACGATTAAACCGATCGCCAATTACTTCGGCATAAAGCTCAACGGTTTCTTCATGTGACACTAAGCCCAAATTGCAGCCATCTTCTAGGTCTATAATATGGTAACAGATATCATCCGCAGCTTCTACCAAAAAAGCCAAGGGGTGTCTCACCCATTGATGCTCGGCGAGCGCCCTTAATTGTAGGTCAGCCGCTAGTGACTTAAAGATTTCTCCTTCCGTATAATAGTAACCGTATTTCTTCTGGCTTCTTCTTGGTTTAAAATTATCCGACACCTTCGAAGGCCTTGGATACTTAGTGAAAGCCGCTAGTGTGGGAGCCGTAAGCCTTAATCCTTGATAACCACTCTTGTTTAATAGTCTAAAACCTTGAGCATTACCTTCAAAGTTCACAAGATCGAACCATTGCTGCTCCTTAAAGGAGGATTCGAGTAAATCCTTATTCGCTAAAAAGTAGTCTGAGATGGCGTCTTCCCCTGAATGTCCGAAAGGTGGATTACCGATATCGTGTGCCAAAGCGGCAGAAGCTGTAATTACACCCAAATCACTAGCGCTAAATTGTGTTTTGAGTTTAGGGTGTCTATCTAATATTTTGGAGCCAACCCCTCGCCCCAAAGATCGACCTACACTAGACACTTCTAAACTATGCGTCAAACGATTGTGTACAAAATCGTGCTCTGGTAAGGGGTGAACCTGTGTTTTATCCTGTAGTTTCCTAAAGGGATGTGAGAATATAATTCGGTCAAAATCTCTATCAAACATGGACCTATCCATATTCTTTTCGTGAAATTCAGACCCTCCTAGAAGCACTTCCCAGTTCATATCGCTACATTTTTCCCTGAAATTAGAAATGATAAATGATCTGACAAAGGTTTGGTTCTGTAAAGCAACAAGTAATTGTCTAGGGCTAGGTTTGTGTGAAACGTTTGCACAAAATGTGACCTAAAATGCCCAAATCAAACCCGCAGGCTCCTTGCTTAACAATGGGTTAACAATGGTTGGTTTGAAAAAAAAGTGTCCGCTGAGCAATTCTTGCCTAGAAGGCTGTAAAGCACGATTTCTGCAAACGATTGCGTTAATTTTAAGTTAATTAACCTATGAATTGCCGCACAGTCATTGTACTTTAAGCATTCGATTGCACTTTTTTGGCCAAGTACGGCCAATAATCAAGTAAATTTAAAATGATTGTATGAAAAAGTTTTTACTAACTCTACTTGTTATGTCAGTAGGTTTCCAAGGAGCGCTACTGGCTCAAACAAAGACTGTAACCGGTACGGTTACAGGTGGGGATGATGGTTTAGGAATCCCTCGTGTGAGTG
Source organism: Roseivirga misakiensis (assembly GCF_001747105.1). Classification (NCBI taxonomy): domain Bacteria; kingdom Pseudomonadati; phylum Bacteroidota; class Cytophagia; order Cytophagales; family Roseivirgaceae; genus Roseivirga; species Roseivirga misakiensis. The sequence goes on from NZ_MDGQ01000003.1 coordinate 922,982, forward strand.
TGACTATTAAGGGCACAACACGTGGAAATGCCACTAACCTAGATGGAACGTATTCTGTCGAGGTTGCATCCAACGAAACCCTAGTATTCTCTTTTGTAGGCTATGTCTCTAAAGAAGTACTTGTGGGTAACCAAACTACGATTGACGTAGTATTAGAGCCTGATTACGCCGAACTAGAAGAGGTTGTAGTTGTAGGTTATGGATCTCAAGAAAGAAAAGAGATCACGAGTGCTGTAGCCAGCCTTAAGCCTGATGATTTTAACAGCGGGAACATTTCTAACCCGACTCAATTACTTCAAGGTAAAGTGGCAGGTCTTTCAATTACTAGACCAGGTGGTGACCCGAACGGCGGATTTAACATTCGTTTAAGAGGTATCTCTACTTTCGGTGCCAACTCATCTCCACTAATTGTATTGGATGGTGTTCCTGGTGCTGACCTTGGTAATGTTGACCCTAATGACATTGCTTCAATTGACGTATTAAAGGATGGTTCGGCTGCTGCTATTTACGGAGCTAGAGGATCTTCTGGTGTTATCCTTATTACTACTACTAAAGGTAGCGGTGAAGATGGTGTAACTAGTATTTCATTGAACACTTTCGCTACAGTAGAAACTAAAGCTATTGATAAAATCAGCGTACTAAGCCCTACAGAGTTCGTTGCGGCAGGTGGTACTGATTTCGGTTCTGAAACTGACTGGGTAGATGTAATTACTCAAAACTCACTGTCTTATGCGACTAACCTTAGTGTAAGCGGATCATTCGGTGGAACTTCTTACCGTGCTTCAGTTAACTACAGAAATAATGAGGGTATTGTAAAAGGTTTCAAAAACGAGAGATTAAATACTCGTTTAAATGTAACTCACAATGCGATCAATGATCGTTTAAGATTAACAGCTAACGTAAACATTACTAATGGTTCTTACGGTGCTAGAAACAACGGTCTTTTCGATTTCGCATTGACTTACAACCCAACTGCTCCAATATTTGATGATGGAACTTTAAGTTCTAACAGTGTTGGTGGATTCTTCCAGACACTTGCATCTTCTGATTACTTCAACCCTGAAGCACTTAGACAACAGCAAAAATTCTCTGGAACGACTAAAACGTCTTTACTTTCTTTCAGAGGTGAGTTTGATATTCTTGATAACTTGACTATCGCTTTACAGTACAACCAAGACAGATCTAATGGCCTAAACAGCCAAGTTTGGTCTAAAACTGATTTTGCTCAAGGATTTGGACAGAACGGTCAAGCAGGTAGAACTGTAGATGATAGATTCACTGAAATCATTACAGGTACTTTAAACTGGGATACTGAGATTTCTTCTGACTTAAACGCAACATTATTAGTTGGTTTAGAGCAGCAAACTCAGAATTTCGAAGGTTTTGGTCTTCAGACTCGTCAGTTCTTATTTGACTCTTTTGGAGCTAACAACTTAGGTGCAGGTGCTATTGTAACTGGTCCTAACACGAACTATTACTCTTATAAGTCTCAAAACATCTTGAACTCTGCTTTCTTCAGAGCTAACTTGAATTACAAAGGTATTTACTTCGTATCTGCCAGTGTAAGAGCGGATTCTTACTCAGGATTTGGTGAGAACAACAAGACTGGTTACTTCCCAACTGTTTCTGCAGGTGCTGAATTAACTGAGATTGCTGACCTTGGGCCTATTAGCCAATTAAAGTTCAGAGCTTCTTATGGTATCACTGGTGCACTTCCTGGCGCATCTGATTACGCACTTCCTGTTATTAGAAATGGTGGTAGAATTGACCTTGATGGTGATGCTAACACTACTGATGATATCAGAATTGCTCCACAGCAAACTCAAAATGCAAACCCTGATTTGAAATGGGAAACTAAAAAAGAGTTTAACATAGGTTTTGATTTCTCAATCCTTGATGGAAAAATCACTGGTACTACTGATTACTATACAAGAAACATTGAAGATCTAATCTTCAACATTATTGTACCAATTGGAGCACCAAGTGCATTTGACATTGGAAACTTCAATACAGTAAATAATACTTGGGTAAACCTAGCTGATTTAAGATCTGCAGGTTTTGAGTTCGCCGCTGCTTACAACGGTTTAAAGTTAGGTGACGTTTCTTGGACACCTTCAATCAACTTCACTATCTATGACAAAACGACTATTGAGTCTTTAACCTTAGATAATGGATTAGGATTTGAAAACCTAAGAGGTGGTAACCTAGGTTCTCCTGGACAAAACAACACTCAGATCATCTTCAACGAAGTAGGTCAGACATTGGGTAACTTTGTAGGTCCAAGATTCATTGGAATCGACGAGAACGGTCAGTACATCTTAGAAGATGCTAACGGTGTTAGAGGTTCTTCTGCAGCTGATTTCAACATTGATGACTTACCAGTAATTGGTAACGCACTTCCAGATGCTGAATTCGGTATCACTAACCAGTTTGGTTATGGTAACTGGAGCTTAATGTTCTTCCTAAGAGGTACAGTAGGTCATGAGTTATACAACTCATTCAGAGGTTTCTACGAAAACCAAGATGCTAGTACTAGTGCTTGGAATAGTATCGTAACTGACAAAACACCTAATGTTTCTGCTTCTCCTACCTTCTCTGATCTATTCATTGAGGATGCAAGTTTCATCAGATTAGATAACTTGCAGCTAGGTTACAGACTTCCTTCGAATTCTGATTGGATCGAGAACATTAACCTTTACTTCGCAGCACAGAACTTATTCACTATTACGAATTACCAAGGTTTAGATCCTGAAGCGAGAAATGACGACGGTGGTAACCAATTAGTGCCAGGGTTAGAAAGAAGAAATACTTTCATCCCTACTAGACAGTTCACTTTAGGTGTAAAATTCAATATTAAATAATAATAGAAATGATAAAATATACTAAAACGACTGCCCTCCTACTAGCCATGCTATTCATAGTAGCTGCTTGTGAGGAGCCTGAGCAGGAGATCTTCGACGGTATTACACCGGAAGAACTCGCGCAAAGTACCGATCCAGCGTTGATCGATGTACTTAAAGCATCTGCTTACCGTAGGATTATCGGTACATGGGGAGGTCATAACTCTCTATGGTCTATGCAAGAAGTAGCATCTGACGAATTAGTTATTGCCCATAAAGGTGCTGACTGGGAAGATGGTGGACAGTGGCTTAGAACTCACAGACACGAATATGTGCCTACTGAGGAAGCTATTAACAACGGATGGGATTACTGCTATGCTGCAGTAGGTGATATCAACTTGTTGATTAACCAAAATCCAAACGTAACTGCGCTTGTAGCTGAGCTTAAAGTGTTGAGAGCATTAATCTACTACTGGTTAATTGATGCTTACGGTAACGTTCCTATCATCACCGAAGATGATACGGATCCAACGCCTCCAACACGTTCTAGAGCTGATGTATTCACTTTTATTGAGAATTCAATTATCGATAACATTGGTGAATTATCTACTGATAACACGAAGACAACTCTAAATCAGTGGTCTGCTAGAATGATCTTAGCAAAACTTTACTTAAATGCTGAGGTTTATACAGGAACAGCAAGATGGACAGATGCGGAAACTCAAATTGACTTAATCATCAACGGTGGTGTGTTTAGTTTAGAGAATAACTTCTTCTCAAACTTTACTACTAACAACGAAGGTTCAAGCGAAAATATCTTGACTTTACCATATGATGAAAACAATGCTGGTGGATTTAACATTGCTCAAATGACTGGTCACTACCAGACTCAAGCAACTTTCGATCTACAAGAATCTCCATGGAATGGATATGCTTCCTTGGAAGAATTCTACAATGCATATGAAGACAATGATGCTCGTAAATCTGGATTCCTAGCAGGTCCTCAGTTTGCTTCTGATGGTTCTCGTTTAACTGACGACAACGCTGAGGCAAATGACCCTGATGGAGCAGACCTTACTTTTACTCCAGAAATCAACGAATTAGCACCTAACTCTTTAAGACAAGCGGGTGTTAGAGTTGGTAAGTGGGAATACAGAAGCGGAGCAACTCAAAGTTTGAGTAACGATTTCTCTTTATTCAGATATTCAGACGTTTTATTAATGAAAGCTGAAGTAATGCACAGAGCTGGAAACAGTACCGGAGCATTGGTTTACGTAAATCAAGTAAGACAAAGAGCTGGAGCGGACCCATTAACTACACTGACTGACGAGATTCTTCTTGCAGAAAGAGGTAGAGAATTATTCGCTGAAGGACACAGAAGATCTGATTTAATTAGATTCGGTGCTTACAACGGAACATGGTGGGAGAAACCTGCATCTGATGCAACTAGAAACATCTTCCCTATTCCGCAAAATCAAATTGATGCTAACGCAGATTTGGTACAAAACCCAGGTTATTAATTAGTATAACTTTACATAATCATTGAAAGGGCCCCGATAATTCGGGGCTCTTTTTTTGTCCTTTTTTTAGCATCTTTACCCCCATGTTTCAAAGACTAAGGCCCATATTAGTTTTGCTGCTAATAATCACAATAACAAGTAGTTGTGATCGAGAAGAAAACACTAATCAACTGTTTTCTAAAGTGAGTTCTAAGGCTTCTGGAATCACCTTTGAAAACCGTCTGGAATACACGGAGAAACTCAATGCGTATACTTACAAAAATTTCTACAATGGAGCTGGTGTTGCCATTGGTGACATCAATAATGACGGGCTATCGGACATCTACTTTTCCGGGAACCTTGTAGACAACAAGCTGTACTTAAACAAAGGAAACTTAGAATTTGAAGATATTTCCATATCCGCTGGGGTTGATTGTCCGAATATTTGGTCTAGCGGAGTATCCATGGCCGATGTAAATGGCGATGGATTTCTAGACATATTCGTCTGTAAGTCAGGACCACTAGGTGGCGAAAAACGTTACAACCAACTTTTTATAAACAACGGTGATCTTACCTTCACCGATATGGCCAAATCTTACGGTGTAGATGAAATAGGCCTTTCAATTCACTCCGCATTTTTTGACTATGACCGCGATGGTGATTTAGATTTCTACTTATTAAATAACAGCACAAGATCAGTTGGCGCCTACGACTTAAGAAAAGATCAAAGAGAAAAAAGAGACCCAAATGGTGGAAATAAACTTTATAGAAATGATGGAGACCATTTCACAGATGTAAGTGAAGAGGCAGGTATTTATGGAAGTGCGATCGGCTTTGGTTTAGGAGTAACTATAGCTGATGTAAATCAAGACAACTGGCCTGACATATTTGTGTCAAACGACTTTTTCGAACGTGACTACCTATATCTCAATAATCAAGATGGCACCTTTAAAGAAGCTTTAGAAAACATGATTAATGAGACCAGTATGGGTTCAATGGGTGCTGATATCGCCGATTTGAATGAAGACGGGTTTCCAGAAATCTATGTCACAGAAATGCTGCCCAAAACGAACGATCGGGTAAAGACAAAAACCCTTTTCGAAAGCTGGGATAAATATCAAGCGAACCTAGCCAGTGGATATCACCATCAGTTTACAAGAAATACACTACAACAAAACATTGGAACAAACCCAGACAATCCAAAAGAAGTAGTTTTCAGTGAAGTGGGTAGGTTGAAAGGAGTTCATGCCACAGATTGGAGCTGGGGAGCGCTACTATTCGACTATGATAACGATGGCAAATCAGACATTTTTGTAGCGAATGGAGTATACAAAGACCTAACTGATCAAGATTATATCAATTTTTACGCTAATAACACGTTAGCCTTTGAGCAATACCGAGATGATAGTCTAATCGTCACAAAGCTTTTAGATGCCATTCCGACTGTACCTTTGGCAAATCACCTGTTTAAAAACCAAGGAGACTTCAACTTTCAAGATCAAGCAGTTCAAAGCGGATTAAAAGATAAAGTCTTTTCCAACGGGGCAGCCTATGGCGATTTAGACAATGATGGAGACCTTGAATTGGTCGTGAATAACATCAATAGCCCAGCAATTCTCTACGAGAATAAGACCAACGAAAACACAACAAACAACTACCTAAAAATTGAATTTGAGCCAAGTGAGTCTCACAGCCTTTTTGGTACTAAAGTTAAAGTCGTGACAGGCAACCTTAGCCAAACCAAAGAATATCATCCTGTAAAAGGCTATATGTCATCCATGGATCACCTATTACATTTCGGTATAGGCGAAAAAACGACTATTGACAAAATTGAAATTGTTTGGCCAGATGATACAAGGTCAACCCTAAAAGAAGTTAAAGGAAACCAGCAACTTACCGTCTCCCAAAAGGAATTGCCAGCTTCCAAACCAACTACTGGAAAAACACAGAAACCTCTTTTTCAGAAAACGACTTTTGCAGATCCAATCTATCATAAAGAAAATCAGTTTTCAGATTTCGATCGTGACCGTTTATTATTTCAGATGAGCTCTAACGAAGGACCAGCAGCTGCCGTTGGTGATGTTAACAACGACGGATTGGATGATTTTTATCTTGGTGGTGCAAAAGGTAAAAACGGCACCCTCTTTATCCAAAATGAAAAAGGTGAGTTAAATGCTACCTCCCCTTTTGAAAACAACGCCTTATCGGAAGATACTGACGCTACCTTTGTCGACATTGATAATGACAATGACCTTGATCTATTAGTAGCCAGTGGTGGTTATGAATATGGTGCAAATGACCCTTCTTTCCGGGATCGAATTTACCTCAATGATGGCAAAGGAAATTTCCAACGACTGGATTGGACAAAGTTCACAGCAGTAAGTGAAAGTTCTAGTTTTCTAAAACCAATTGACTTCGATGCTGATGGCGACTTGGATTTAATTGCAGGAACCCGAAGCATCCCTTTTGCCTATGGCGTACCAGGAAGCATTCATCTATACGAAAACAAAAACAACCAGTTCACCGAAGTCCTCGGTCAAGAAGTAGGCGTTTTTAAAGCGCTAGGAATGCTTACAGACGCCGAAGTAGCAGATATTGATGCCGATGGAGATGAGGACATCGTTGTATTAGGAGAATGGATGCCAATCATCATATTTACTAATACCAATGGGAAATTTACCAAAACGGAATTACCAAATACCGAAGGACTTTGGCATGATATAAGCCTATCAGACCTCAATAATGATGGACGTTTGGACATTATAGGCGGCAATCATGGAAATAATAGTCGGCTTAAAGCGGATGCTGATCACCCATTGAGAATGTACATTAACGACTTCGATAAAAATGGAAGCATCGAGCAAATAGTAACTCAATTTGAAGGAGATAAGTCCTACCCCATCACTTTATTGCCAGATTTAGTCAAGCAATTACCAGGTTTGAGGAAGAAATACGTGAAACACGAAAGCTATAAAGACCAAACCATAACAGATATTTTCGAAGCCGTATCCCTAGAAAACTCCATTACGCTGAGCGCAAAAATGCTGGAAACGACCGCTTTCATTCAAGACGAAAACGGAGGCTTCAACAGCATCAGTCTTCCAAACGAAGTACAGTTTTCACAGGTTTTCGCCATACTTCCGACCGATATTAATGGAGACGGCGCCATAGATTTGATTTTGGGTGGAAACCAGACTAGAATGAAGCCCGAAATGGGTATCAATAATGCCTCATATGGCTTAACTTTACTCAACGATGGCAATGGACAATTCAAAGCCCTAAAGCCATCTGAATCAGGTATTTTGGTAAAAGACGATACCCGTCAAATCCAAAAGATTAATCTGGGTGGACAAGCGATATATTTATTTGTCAGAAACAATGCAAAAAGTATTGGCTACAAAAAAATTGAAGAATGAAGAAGGGATTAATTAGCACGATCATATTAGTGATCATCTTGGCATACACATCGTGCCAACGTAAATCAGAATATCAAAAGCTGGTAGACACTGAGTTGGCCTCAAATGTGAGACAAGACAGTTTATTCTTAGGTATTAGTCTCCAAATGGACTCTAAAACCTTTTTCGGGCATTGCTGGGAGCTAAATAAAAAAGGCGTACTCACTAATGGTGTCGGGAGCCAGATAAAATATGACGCCAGTGAATACTTCGAACATGACACAGATATGTTCTTTTATCCGAAATTTCAGGATAAGAAAATCATTGAAATGCCCATGCATTTCAAATATGCCAATTGGTCGCTGTGGAATGAGGAGCTGAAAGTAGAAACCTTAATAGAAGAGGTAAAAGCTGCGCTAGTAAACTGGTACGGAGGCGAATTCATAAAAATGGTGAGCGACGATGGTTCAAAAACTGTTTGGGTCAAAGTAGATGGTAACAGGAGAATCAGAGTTTACCGACAGAGTATTTCATCAGTGGCGGTAGTCATTACTGATCTTTTAGCCCCTGAAAAAGAAGAAAAATCATAAGGCACATCATCAAATGAGATTCTTAAAAACAACCCTTTCTCTTAGTCTTTTGGTGATTCTATTCGGATGCTCAACCCCCACTGATCAGGAGAAAGTATTTAACAAGTTGACGCCACAGGCATCAGGTGTCTCTTTTACGAATGACCTTCCTTTTGATGAGGAATTCAATATTTACACCTACCGAAATTTCTACAATGGCGGAGGAGTAGCTATTGGAGACATAGACAATGACGGTCTAAGCGATATCTACTTCACGGGAAACTTAGTAAAGAACAAACTTTACAAGAATTTAGGAGACTTAAAGTTTGAAGACATCAGTGAAAAATCGGGTGTATCAGGTCAAAGAGCTTGGAGCACAGGAGTGAGTATGGCCGATGTAAACGGCGACGGATTTCTAGACATATACGTTTGTAATTCCGGCGATATAGCTGGTGATAACAAGCAAAACGAGCTCTTCATCAACAACGGAAACGGTACATTTTCAGAACAAGCGGAAGCCTATGGACTAGCCGATAGAGGATTTTCGACGCATGCCGCATTCTTTGATTATGACAGAGACGGAGACTTAGATGCTTACCTCCTCAACAACTCTTACACAGCCATCAAAAGCTTTAATCTTAGGAAAAATGAGCGACCAATTCGCGATGAAGTTGGTGGAGACAAATTATATAGAAACGATAGTGGGAAATTTGTCGATGTTAGTGAAGAAGCAGGAATTTATGGTAGTGTTATAGGCTTTGGACTCGGGGTGACCGTTGGTGATATCAATGACGATAACTGGCTCGATATTTTTATTTCCAATGACTTCTTCGAAAGAGATTACCTATACATAAACAATGGCGATGGCACATTCTCAGAGTCATTAGAAAATAGCATGCGCTCCATAAGTCAAGCCTCTATGGGGGCTGATATGGCCGACATTAACAATGATGGCAAATCAGATATTTTCGTTACCGATATGCTACCTGAGCCAGACGAAAGGTTAAAGCAAGTCACAACTTTTGAAAGCTGGGATCGCTACGATTATGGTGTCCAAAACGGCTACCACCATCAGTTTATTCGAAATATGCTGCACATGAACAATGGTGATGGAACCTACACAGAAGTAGGTAGACTAGCTGGTGTGGAGGCGACTGACTGGAGCTGGGGAGCATTGTTCTTTGATATGGATAACGATGGCTTCAAAGACCTTTTCGTGGCCAATGGAATTTACCAAGACATCACCGACCTGGATTATTTAAATTTTGCGGCGGATAGTGAAACAAAAGCCAGAACCATCAAACAAGATGGCGTTGACTATAAGGCATTAATTGACCCTATGCCTGTAAATCCGATACCAAATTATGCCTACAAAAATCTCGGAAATCTGGCTTTTGAAAACAAAGCAAAAGAGTGGGGATTAGGAGATCCAGCCCACTCCAATGGATCGGCCTTTGGTGATCTTGATAACGATGGTGATTTGGATCTGGTCGTTAATAACGTTAATGCGCTTTCTAATATTTTCGAAAACAAAACCTCGGATAATGCCGAAAAGAGCAGCTATTTGAAATTCCAATTAACAGGGAAAGACAAGAATACCTTTGCCATCGGCACCAAGATAAATATTCGAGCAGGCGACCAACAATTTTACATTGAGCAAGTACCAATCAGAGGATTTCAGTCAACAGTAGATCCGCGACCAAATGTTGGCTTAGGAGCATTAACTGAAGTGGATTTAGTAGAAGTTACTTGGCCTGATGGTACTAAAACCATCTTGAATAATGTGACAACCAATCAAACATTAGCCCTGAATTGGGCAGATTCAAAAGCAATGGAAGCTGCAACCGAAGAGACTAAAACGACTCTCTTTACAGTCATAAATGCCGAAGAAGTACTTGACTTTAACCATGAAGAAAGCAACTTCATTGACTTTGACCGAGACAGGCTTACCTATCACATGGTTTCTAACGAAGGCCCCCAATTTGCCAGTGCTGATGTGAACGGAGATGGACTTGAAGACCTATTCATTGGCGGCGCAAAAGAACAAGTGAGTGCCATATATATACAAACCACCGATGGGAAATATAAGAAGCTAGAACAACCAGCTTTTGAGCAACACAAACTTTCCGAAGATGTAGATGCAACGTTCTTCGACATGGATAACGACGGAGACCAAGACCTAATGGTGGCTAGTGGAGGCAACGAATTCGGATTGGGCTCCATACAGTTGGCAGATAGGTTATACATCAACAATGGCAACGGACTTTTTGAAGCCAAAGTAGACCCGATACTATCGGCCAATAATTGGAGTACTGGTACCATCATTCCAACCGACATAAATGGCGATGGCTATATGGACGTATTCGTGGGCTCGCGATTAAGACCATTCTTATACGGCGTTTCTGCCCCAAGCTTTATCTTCTTAAATAACAAAAAGGGAGGGTTTGAAAATGCTACCAATGAATTGGCACCCATGCTCAATGATTTAGGAATGGTCACCAGTGCAACTTGGAGCGATATCGATCAAGATGGAGATAGCGACTTGGTAGTAGTAGGTGAATGGATGATGCCGACGGTGCTGCTAAATAATAATGGAAAATTCGAAGACATATCTTCAAAAAGTAATTTGGCAAATCATAGAGGTTGGTATAACAAGGTCCACACAGCCGACCTAGACAACGACGGTGATGATGACTTTATCTTAGGCAACCACGGTCTAAATTCAAGGTTTAGAGCCTCCGCTACTGAACCTATCAAACTGTACGTCAATGATTTTGATCAAAATGGAAGTGCAGAACAGATATTTACAAGAACGATCGACGGAAAAAATCTGCCTTACACCTTGAAACACGAGCTGCAAATGCAGATTCCGGCCATTAAAAAGCGCTACCTGAAATACGAGGCATTTAGAGATCAAACAATCGAGGATATTTTCACACCAGATCAGTTAGAAAAAGCTGTTGTTTCCGAAGTGAACGATCTAGCGAGTATGATCATGATGAATAATGGTGACGGTACATTCGAAATCGTTAAAATGCCCCTCGAGGCGCAGCTCTCTCCTATTTATGCTGTGAGCACCAATGACTTTAACAACGACGGGAACCTTGATATACTCCTTGGTGGCAACTTGCACAGAGTTAAGCCACAAGTTGGGAAATACGATGCCAACTATGGCGTGGTCTTACTGGGCGATGGAAAAGGAAACTTTAAAACGTTGGATAAAAACGAAACTGGTTTGTCCATTTCAGGAGAAGTAAGAGACTTTAAAGTACAGACTTTAAATGGCGAAAAGTACTTGTTGATCGCGATGAATAACGAGCCTGTCAAAGCCTATAAGTTTTAGGCTAAATGAGAAAGCACCTACTTTACCTATCCCTATTTATTTGCCTCGGTTGTGCCGATAAAAGCAAAGAAGCACCGGTATTCCAATTATTATCATCCTCTGAAACTGGATTGAACTTCAAAAATGAAATCAACTCGACCAAGGATTTCAATATTCTCGAATATCTTTATTTCTATAACGGTGGTGGAGTTGCCGCAGGTGATATCAACAATGATGGATTAGTAGACCTCTATTTTACCTCAAACCAAGCGTCAAACAAACTCTATCTGAACAAAGGCGACCTAAAGTTTGAAGATGTTACAGATCAAGCTGGAGTATCAGGAAATAGTACTTGGTCCACAGGCGTTACGATGGCCGACGTTAATAATGATGGCTACCTCGACATTTATGTGTCACAAGTAGGTGACTACAAATTGGCAAAGGGTAAAAATGAGCTATTCATTAATAACCAAGACGGTACTTTTAGCGAATCTGCCGCTTTATACGGACTCGACTTTGTTGGATTTTCGACCCAAGCCGCCTTTTTCGATTATGATAAAGATGGTGACTTAGACATGTACTTGTTAAACCACTCCATTAAAAATCCAGAGGTATTTACAGAGGCTGAATCAAGAAAAAAAGCAAGTGATCAGGGCGATAAGCTATTTCAAAATCAAGCGAGTGAGGGTTTAGTAGGATTTAAGGACGTTACGGAAGAAGCTGGCATTTACTCAAGCATAATTGGGTTTGGTTTGGGCATTGCCATCAGCGATATCAATAATGACAATTGGCCAGATATTTATGTCTCTAACGACTTTACAGAAAATGACTACCTCTATGTAAACAATCAAGATGGCACCTTTTCGGAGCAACTGGAAACTCGGATACAGCACACGAGTCGCTTTTCTATGGGAAATGAGATTGCCGATCTCAACAACGATGGGCTGGGTGAAATAATCACCACGGATATGCTCCCTTCAGACCCAACTATTTGGAAAAAATCCGTAGTGGAAGACAAGTCAGAAGTCTATAAAATTAAACTAGGCTTCGGCTATGGGCATCAGTACGTACGCAATACCCTACAACACAACCTAGGCAATGGCCAGTTTTCAGACCTCAGCCTTTTTACAAACTCATTCGCCTCCGACTGGAGTTGGTCTCCGCTCATTTTTGACATGGATAATGATGGTTTTCAAGACATCCACATTACCAACGGCATTTATAAAAGACCAAATGATCTAGATTATCTAAACTACCAATCAGGTGCTAGTGAAATCCGGCAAAAAAGCATGGATGAGCTAGAAGAATTCTTGATTGAAACGCTGCCCACCCTCAAAATCTCAAATTACACCGGCCAAAACCTCGGCAATTTCAACATCAAAAATAAAGCTGCGGATTGGGGGCTAGACCAACCGTCTTACTCCAACGGTTCCACCTATGCCGACTTAGATAATGATGGCGATCTGGAGCTGATTATCAACAATGTGGCGCAAGAAGCCTTTGTTTATAAAAACACCACGGATTCGAAAAAAGCTTACTTGAAAATTCGTTTTCAGGGACCAGAAAAGAACCCTTTTGGGATTGGGGCAAAAGTTATGGTTAGAACGGGTGACCAAGTAATGACCAGAGAAAACTTCAATACAAGAGGTTTTCAGTCTGCCACAGCCCCAGAGCTTTATTTTGGACTGGGAAAACAATCAAAAAAGATCGATCAGTTGATAGTTATCTGGCCCAATGGTAACGAACAAACGCTCACAAACCTCGACCCAAATAGAACAATAACACTCGATTATAAAAGTGCTGACCGATCGGTAAGAACAGCGCAGAAACCAAAAACAGCACAACTTGAGAATCTGACCTTACCTTTTGAATTTGTCCATAAAGACGATGAATTCAACGATTTTGACAGAGAGTATCTAATGCCACGCAACTTCAACCATGAAGGTCCCGCACTGGCCATTGCAGATGTAAATGGAGATGGCCTAGACGACGTTTATTTTGGTGGCGCTAAAGATCAGGCAGGGGAACTTTGGATGCAAATGGCCAATGGAGAATTCAAAAATAGTCCCTCAACCGTATTTCAACAATTAGCGCGTGCGGAAGACGTTTCTTCTCACTTTTTTGATGCTGACCAAGATGGCGATCAAGACCTGTATATCAGTACTGGAGGCAATGAATTTCCTGAAGGTCAATTGTTCTCTTACGACAGGCTTTATCTAAACGACGGCAAGGGAAATTTCCGCTTTTCGCCAAGTGCATTACCACAAATAGGTTCGCAAGGCAAAGCCATAGCTATCGAAGATATTGATGGAGATGGTGACCTCGATGTATTTGTAGGCTCCAACATTGTTTCTGGCGCCTATGGCAAAAACCCTCAACATTACTTATTGATCAATAATGGCCGTGGTCGTTTTCAAAACGAAATCACTCAAAGGCTAACCAGCCACGAAAATTTGGGCATGCTTAACTCCGCTAAATGGTTTGATTTTGACGGAGATGGCGATCAAGATTTGGTTATGGCTGGGGAGTGGACTTCGGTTCAGGTTTATGCTAATAATGGGTCTGGACAATTCGAAAAACTGGCAAACGAAATATTAGACGCTAACAGTGGCTGGTGGTATAGTTTGTCTATTGCCGATGTAAATCAAGATGGCAAACCGGATATAATCGCTGGAAATCTCGGCCTTAATAGCAAACTAAAAGCATCTGAAAAAGAGCCAGCTAGGCTTTACCTAAACGACTTTGACGATAATGGTCAAACCGACCCCTTTGTTTTCCATTATCAAAATGGTATCGAGTCGCCTTACGCCACACGCGATGATCTGATCAAACAAATGGCAGCGATAAAGAAGCTACATCCGGATTACGGATCGTATGCAGCACTAAAAGGTCCAGAAGATTTATTGGGTGACAAACTCAATGAAAATACGCTGGTTAAAGAAGCCAAAACGTTTGAGTCTAAGGTTTTCATCAACAAGGGTAATCGTAATTTCGAAGCAATTGCTATGCCTCAAGAAGCCCAATACAGCCCCATTATGGATATTATAGCTGATGATATAAACCAAGACGGAGCACAAGACCTTTTACTTTTTGGAAACAATTTCACCTTTAGAAACGACTACGGCCGAGCGGATGCCAAACCAATTACATTAGTCCTAGGCGATGGAAAAGGAAATTTCACCCACAGTAATGATACGCATCTAAACACTCAGGAGAACTGGGGGGAATATCGATCGGCCGGGAAAATTAATATTAAGGGGCGACAAGCTTATCTTGCCCTCCGAAACAATTCAGCACCCGTTCTTTTAGGCAATCGCTAACCAGTCTAAGCCTTCCATTAGTATAATTCGGCATAATCATTAAACATCAATCAGTATATTGGTAGGATGATGAAAACATTGCTGCAATCACTTCTTATCGTGGCCTTTCTTGGACTCCTATCCGCCTGCAAAAGTTCAGATCTGAATTTCACCAAAAAAGATGTTGAAAGTAGCCAGAAACTAGTTGGTCTAGACATCGATGAAAAATATTTCGGTGATATGCACAGGTATCTGGGGCGAAATAGAGCGGGGTACGATTCCATGAGGAAGTATCCTATCAACAACGAGACATTTCCTGCCCTAACCTTCGATCCCCACCCTACAGGGTTTGAGTATCCAGCAATTAGAGAGACAAATAACCAATGGAAGATCCCCACTGGAACCCCATTGCCTGAAAGCGACGCTGAAATCGCCTTTTTGAGCATTCCTGAACTGGCCGATCTTTTACGATCGAAAAAGCTAAGCTCGGAAAGGCTCACAAAGATATACCTCGATAGAATCGATCGATTTGACGGACAACTGCTGAGTGTTATCACCGTCACAAGAGAACTTGCGCTTAAACAGGCAAAACAAGCTGATAGGGAAATACAAAGCGGGAACTACAAAGGCTTGCTACATGGAATTCCGTATGGGGTAAAAGATTTGATAGCGGTAAAAGGATACCCCACTACTTGGGGAGCCGCACCCTATAAAGATCAAATGATCGACTATACGGGAACGGTTGTAAAGAAGCTTGAAGAAAAAGGAGCCGTACTGATCGCCAAGCTAGTATCAGGCTCCCTGGCCCGGGGAGACGTTTGGTTTGGTGGTAAAACCAAGAATCCATGGGATTTAAAACAAGGTGCTAGCGGATCGTCTGCTGGACCAGGTTCTGCCACAGCAGCTGGGTTAGTCGCCTTCTCATTAGGAACGGAAACCTTAGGCTCTATTACATCGCCCTCCACTCGAAACGGTATCACTGGCTTAAGGCCAACTTATGGAAGAGTAAGCCGAAATGGAACAATGAGCCTGAGTTGGTCTATGGACAAAATAGGTCCAATGTGCAGGTCAGCTGAAGATTGTGAAATCGTTTTTGACGCCATTTATGGCAAAGATGATCTAGACCCTACTACCAATGACGTGGCTTTTCATCAGGTTAAAAAATCTGCTAGCCAACTGAAAGTGGCGTACCTAAAAGACGACATTATGGCCGATTCGAGCTCTTCCATGGGTAAAAATCTCATAAAAGGACTGGAAGTACTAAAAGGACTTGGTGTAAACCCATCGGCCGTTTCATTGCCTAAGAATTACCCCTTCAACGTTTTTGACATTATTCTACGCGCTGAAGCTGGTGCCTTTTTCGATGAATTAGTCTATTCGAAAGAAGTGGACAATATGGTAGAGCAAAACTATGGCTCACGAGCAAACTCTTTGAGGCAGTCGCGTTTTATTCCAGCTGTAGAATACTTGCAAGCCAATCGGCAACGGCGGCAATTGATCGATGATGTTCATCAAATATTCAAAGATTATGATGTGATCATAGCGCCATCTTTCAGAGGAAGGCAACTTTTCATTACAAATCTAACCGGCCACCCAGTGGTTAGTATTCCCACAGGTTTTGATAATAGAGGCCGACCGACAAGTATGACATTCATCGGTAATTTGTACGATGAAGGCAGTATTTTGGCTTTGGCCAAAGCATATCAAGCAGAAACAGATTTCGACGAAAAACACCCTCCACTTTTTTCAAAAGCAGACCAATGATAAGCAGATCAAAATCTATCAGCCTATTTCTAATCTCTTGTTACCTCATTTTTAGCTGCACTTCGCTAGAAAATATGGAAAGAGAATTAGGAGTAGTTTCAACGTTTTCAGAATTGGTGAATGCTGGCGTAAAAGTCTTAGCCTTAAGTAGCCCGATGACACCTGCTGAAATGGAGCGGTTTTACCCATTAGCGAAAGAGGAAGCAGCCAAATACGGCGTTTCGGCGGTTAGAGAAGCTGACTTGATTAAAACAGCCCTTTTCCCTGAGGATATCGCGGAGGGAAAAGAGGTTTTATTGCTCTTTCAGGGTAATACCAAATATGCATACGATCAGATAAAGGCAGATCAGGCTGCTTTAATTAAGGAGAACGCCTACGATGAGTCTGCCCAAATAGAAATTGCCAGAAGGTTCGGCCGTCTACTTAGTTATACCCCAAGAAAAATCAACCGATTACTGGCTGAAAATACGGATTACAGAACCCTAGATGATTTTAATATCCAGGCCACCAATGTTTTTCTTTACTATAAAGACTTAAAGAAGGCAACCGACTTTTATACCCAAACACTTGGTCTAGAACTCCTGACTACATACGATAATGCAAGCATTTTGAAGATAACTGACGAAGCACTACTCGTGCTTGTCGATGCTGCCAAGGGCATGCATAGTGCAGATGAACCTAAAACCGTGGCGCTTGCCTTACTGACAGATCAGTTACCAGAATGGTACGACTACTTGCAAAAGGAAGGTGTCCCTATTAAATATACTTATAAGCCGAAAGAAGGCGGTCCGCATGATGGATTTGTCGCCATTGATCCTGAGGGATATTTGTTGGAGTTTGAACTCTTTAAGCAGCACAAAGAAAACGAAGATTTTGTTCCATACTTAGAGCAAAATGAACCGACCAACACTAAGGTAACGTACGGGGGAAAAACGTTGAATTTCCACGGTGCTATTACTTGGCTGTACTATCAAGACGTTTTGGCGATGCAGGACTTCTCTGAGGATATCATGGGGTTTGAACTCGTGGCAGACCAAGGCTGGACCAAAATCTATCGCGTAACAGATTCAGGGTTTATTGGGTTGGTGGATGAAAGACGAGGTATGCACAAGTTCTCCAAAGAAAAAGCAGTAACAGTATCGTTTATTCTGGAAGACTTAGATGGCTGGTACGATTATGTAAACCGTAAAAAGCCGTTTGAATTAAGAGATGGAGGGTTCGAAGAAGAACCTGATGGTCGATACAAGGCTTTTGTAGGTTATGACTTAGGACAATACTATTATGAGTTCGATAAGTTCTTCGATCATCCTGATAATGAGAAACTAATGCCTTTGTTCAAATAGGGAAGGTTCTCACCTAAATACTTAGTCTAAGAATTGAGTTTATGGCCATAAAATGTTACTTTTTATAGTCAATAAACTCAACCAATGAACAAACTAACTCGGCTCCTCTTATCGTCCCTCCTCTGTTTTTCAATTGTCTTTGCAGCATCCGCTCAGCATGTCAATCTAGATTCAACCCAGAAAATAACAGACCTCAATAAAGGAAACCTTTACGATCCCATACAGCTATTGCAAGGTAGGGTTGCGGGTGTATCAATTACCCGACCAGGAGGCGATCTAAATGAAGCTTATCAAATAAGAATAAGAGGTATAAATGCCCTGAGTCCCGAGAATAGACCATTGGTAATTCTTGATAATATGGTCGGGGTTTCCCTGGAAAACATTGACCCAAATGATATAGAGAGCTTTACCATTTTAAAAGAAACTGCAGCTACAGCCTTATATGGAATGCGAGGTGCTAATGGTGTAATTATTGTCACTTCTAAACGAGCAAAAAGTGATACCCCCATTATAAACGTTCATTCTTCCGTCAGTATCGATCGGATCGGTAAAACCTATGACGTACTTGATAGAGCAGCATTTCTTGATCTTGGCGGCCCTGATTTTGGCGCAAACACGGACTGGATCGAAGAATCTACACAAACTGGACTCTCAGAAGCAGCTGGTTTTCTAGTTAGCCAACAACTCGAAAAAACCACCTTTAGTTTATCCGCTAACTACAGAGACATTGAAGGAATTGTGAGTCCTTCATTCCAAAAACGTTTAAACACAAGGTTTGCCATTGATCATTTACTGCTCAACGATAAACTTCAGGTTTCAGGCCAAATCTTTTTTACCAATTCAGAAAGGGGAACAGTTAACCCGCTCGTTTTTCAGGAAATGACGGTTTATAATCCGACCGCCCCAATTTTTGATCCTTCAAATACAAGCACAGGTGGCTTCTTTCAGCAAAACCTTTTCGATTCCTACAACCCCATAGCCTTGCTAAATCAACAGCAAGATATTTTAGAGGACAAGCGGCTCCTTTTAGGTTTCTCCGCTTCCTATGAAGTCCTAGATAACCTTAACATCCGAGGATCTTACACTCAGGACAATAGAAACAGTTTTGGAGGACAATATTGGAGTAAAGATGATTATGAACGGGGTATCTGGTTCAACGGTATAGGCAATCGTTCAACCTCAGATCGGTTCACTGAAATCGTCGATTTCTCTGTAGACTATCAAAAAAGAATTAAAGAAATTAATTTTAAATTTTTAGTGGGAACAGGGTTTCAGAACCGTGAAAATGAAACATTCTTTGCACAGGTCAACCAATTTCTCTTTGATGCACAAACCTTTAATAACCTTGGCTTTGGGGCTATAGCCTCTGGTCCGGGTGCTCAGATAAGCAGTTCCAGAGTCGACGATCGCCTCAACTCATACTATGGAAGAATTGATGCTCAATTTAGTGACGCCTTCGGTGCTTATTTAAACCTTCGGGCAGATTCATATAGCGGTTTTATCGACAACAAAACAGGGCTTTTCTATGGATTGGGGCTTCAGTATGACCTAATTAATACAATAGAAGCTGGCAGTTTTAGCCAATTGAGCCTTCGAGCAAGTTATGGAACAAGTGGAAACTTACCGCCGAACCCCAACCTAGGAGAAAGTTTAATTATACCTAATGCACCACAAGACCTTGATGGTGATGCTAACACCACAGATGATATTTTTGTATCTGGTTTTCGCCCAAACTCTAGAAACCCTTTGCTTCAGTGGGAAGAGACGAAAGAGTTTAATCTAGGAATTGAT
Organism: Roseivirga misakiensis; assembly: GCF_001747105.1. Classification (NCBI taxonomy): domain Bacteria; kingdom Pseudomonadati; phylum Bacteroidota; class Cytophagia; order Cytophagales; family Roseivirgaceae; genus Roseivirga; species Roseivirga misakiensis. The sequence goes on from NZ_MDGQ01000003.1 coordinate 942,804, forward strand.
TTTGCTTTGACGTCGATTGGACTTTCTGGTTCATTTGACTATTTCAATCGTAAATCAGAAGACCTTATTCTGGATGAGTTGGCAATTATTGGATCACCCAATAGATTGGACCCGGGTACATTCCATACCACAACTACCATATTTGCAAACGCCATCGACTTATCTACATCGGGCATTGAACTAACCCTCAATTATCAAAAAAGCTTCGACGCGTTAACTTGGAATAGTAGCATTAATATCACTCGGTACCAGCCCAACTCAATAGACAGAATGGGCTCATTTTCCGATAATCAATTGACTACTTTTTTCGGAGGGTTTTCATTCTCTCCAGGCGGGCGATCTAACCTGACTACAAGGAATTTATTAGGAGGTACCGTAGGAGGACTTTACGCCCCTAGGTTATTATCGGTGGACGCTAACGGAAATGTAGAAGTTTCTACTCAGCTAAACACTGAATGGGAAGAAGTTGGCAACGCAATTCCCACAACAGACTTGGGTTTCTACAATGAAATAAACTTTGGCAGCTGGACGATGAACTTTTTATTGAGAGGTAGTTTTGGTCATTCCATGCTGAACGTTACTCGTATGTTTTATGAACCGCAGTCTCCTTTCACAGCTAGTTTTAACAACGTGTTGACCGACCAATATGTAGGAGCACGAGACTTCACCTTTTCTGATAACTATGTTGAAAAAGCATCCTTTCTGAGGCTCAATCATCTGGCTATTTCAAGAACTCTAGCATTAAGTAATCAGCGCTTTCTGACCTTAGAAATAATAGGTCAAAACTTATTTACTATTACGAACTATACGGGCCTTGACCCTGAACCTCGGCTCTTCCACTCAAGAGGTGCAAACTGGATAGTTCAAGGTTTTACAGCAGGGGAAGCCGAAAGACAATTTCACTTTACCACCAGAACGTACACCTTGGCCCTAAAACTAAGCCTGTAACAATAGAGAGGCCAATTATGGTGTTTTCCGATTAGAAAGTAACCCTCAAAATTCGTATACTTATTCTAGATTTCTTTTCGAAGAAGTATTCTTGAAACGCGCTAATTAATTGAATTATGAAAACAGTTGTCTCCAGTTTTCTGCTACTATTTACTGTTGTAGCATTTGCTCAGAACTACGACCAATCTCCATGGCACATTCCGGCCAAAAACATCGATCCTAATAATTACTATGGCATTACTGTAGGCAACGGTATGGTAGGAATAGTTTCCTCACCTGAGCCAATGAGAGTGCAAGATGTAGTGCTTAATGGCGTATACGACAACTACCAAAGAGGAAGGGTATCTAATATCTTGAAAACCTTCAACCATGTCAATTTCGATCTCGATATCAATAGAAGAAGAGTAGGTGGCAAAATGGTAAGCAACTATCAACAGGTGCTTGACATGAAAAAGGCCATTTTGACGACAACTTTTGACATAGAAGATAAAGCGACAGTTGAACACCAAGTGATGTCACTCAGACACCTACCTTTCACTGCAATGGTGATCATGAAAATTACGGCAAAGGAAGATATATTAATTACGCCTATAAGTGTAATGGAAGCACCGGATCACCTGACTGATGTGAGACAATTCTATGCACAAATAGATCGACCGCACGTATCATTTCCTTTAATGACATCCGTAGGAAAAAGCCCTTCAGGTTCCAGTACCGTCGCCGCATCATCCACATTTATATTTCCTGAAGAGCACGGGCACGAACCAAAAGTAATCCATGAAGATTGGGACTTTAATAGGCACTGGGCAAAGTTCGATAAACAGTTAAAAGCTGGAGAAACATATGAATTTGCTTTAGTGGCATCTACTATGGCGAGCGAACATTTCAGCGACCCTCAAAACGAAGCGGAAAGATTAACGATTTATGCAAGATTGGAAGGCAAGGAACGGTTGCTAGAGAGACACATTGCAGCGTGGGACGAATTATGGGAAAGCGACATTGTCATCGAAGGAGATTTGCAATCTCAAAAAGATGTGAGATCGGCACTTTACCACCTCTATTCATTCGCTAGGGCAGGTACAGCCTACTCTTTATCCCCAATGGGCCTATCAGGTTTAGGCTATAATGGCCATGTATTTTGGGATACGGAGCTATGGATGTATCCGCCATTGTTAATGCTACAACCAGATATCGCTAAGTCATTATTAGAATATCGTTTTCAGCGGTTAGGTGCGGCAAAACAAAACGCATTTGCCCATGGCTATAAAGGCGCTCAGTTCCCATGGGAATCTGCAGATGACGGATCAGAAGACACGCCAGTATGGGCTCTTACTGGACCTTTTGAACACCATATCACCGGCTGTGTTGGCTGGGCATTCTGGAAATACTACCAAGTTACAGGTGACAAAGAATGGTTGAAAGAAAGAGGGTGGCCAATATTAAAAGAAGTAGCCACATTCTGGGCAAGCAGAGTTGAACGCAACGGACCAGGGCAATACGATATTAAAAATGTGATTGGCGCCAATGAATGGGAAGAAAATATAGACAACAACGCCTTTACGAATGCCATTGCTAAACTCACTTTGGGATATGCCTCGGAAGCCGCGCAAGTTTTAGGGCTAAAAGCAGACCCAGATTGGGCACATGTAGCGGAAAACATCCCAGTTCTGAAATATGCCGATGGTACTACCAAAGAAAACGCGACATATGCAGACGTTATGATCAAACAAGCGGATGTGAACTTACTGTCTTATCCACTCCAATTTTACAAGGACAACAGTCAGATAGAGAAAGACCTTAAGTTTTATGAAACCAAAATGGCACCTGACGGCCCTGCTATGGGATTTTGCGTATTAGCGACCATCTATGCACGTTTAGGAGATTCAAACAAAGCTTTTGACGTTTGGACAAACAGCTTCAGACCAAATGCAGTCCCTCCTTTTGGTGTATTATCTGAAACAAGAGGTGGCACTAATCCATACTTTGCGACAGGAGCAGGTGGCATGTTGCAAACGGTTCTTGGCGGATTTGGTGGCTTAGATATCACCAATGATGGAATTGTAAAAGGAAAACAGAACCTACCCAAAGGGTGGAAAAGTATGGAAATAAAGGGGTTTTATAGAAAATAATGACTCCTTAACCACGACTGAGCACTTCTCTCAATTGGTAAAAAATACGCTGAAGAATAGTTAGTTCTTCCGTCACAATTTCAGCAGAACCCTGCATTTCTTGTTTAAAAGCCATAGTCTTTCCAAAAGAAGTATTCAGGTCTGCGATACTCACTTGTATAGCGTATTCAGCGAGACCCTGTTTAGGAACCGAAGAGATATTGGTCACAAAACCTTTGAGGCTACCCCATTCGGCGTGAGGATAGTTATCAATCTTAATAATAACCTTTTGGCCAATACTTACCTTTCCAGAATTCTGAACTGGTAAAACAACGCGGCCAATAATAGCACCAACCTTTACAGGGACTACCGTAAAGAGTACCGTTCCAACATTCACATTTTGATACTCATTCCAGATATCAAACAGTGTGACTCTTCCATTAATTGGGCTTTTTATAAGGTATCGTTGTTCCCAATCAGCTATTGCATTCTTTAAATTCTGAACCGCTTGCTCCAATGATTGATTATTATTGTATAGTGTTTCCTCATCGGAAAGTAGTAAACGAGTCTTGCTACCGTTAAGGTTAGAAATGCTAATCTTCGTGGTCGCGACCTGTACCTTAAGTCCTTCCAATCTCTGTTTATCACCCAGATAACTCCTTGATATGGACTCAAATTCAGCGGTAGAAATAATGGCGCTATCTAGCAAACTCAAGCTTCGGTGGTAAGCATTTAATGACAATTCGAGTTCTTTTTCGAATAATCGAATCTGGTTTTTCTGTTTTTCTAAAAGACCTAACTGCTCACTAATTTGGTCAGTTAATAAATTAGCCTGAATTAGATTTGGTTGATTCTTCAGATAAAGTAGGTAGTTCTGATATTGAGTAATAAACTGTGAATAAGCGTTTTGAATTTCACCTATCGACAGTGTTAAAGGATATCTGAGGTGCAAAGAATCCAAGTCAGAAGGAATTATTTTAAAGTCATCTATAAGCCGTCTGACCAATAGAACATCATTTAAAAGTGCTGTGTTCTCTATAACCGCCAAGACCTCGTCCTTGACAACAAGCTGATCAGGCTCAACAAAAATATCGGTGACCTTGCCCGTGCTTCTTGCCTCAATATATACTGGAGGGTCATAACTAGTAACAGTAATTCTAGCAGGTATAATATCATCGTAGCTGATCAACGCAGACCCTAGAATTATTAAAGACACGATTAACAGAACTACAGTAATCCCCCACCTGATGACCCAATTCGGTGCCTGACCCATTATTTCCGTCACTGCAGATGATCTGATATCTAAACCAGTCTTTTCAGATTTTTCTTTTGCCTCTGTTATCATGATCCTAGCTCCAATTGATTTTTCACAAGTTTATAGTAAGCACCTTTTTGACTTACCAGTGCGTCATGATCTCCTGTCTCAATAATTTGCCCCTTGTCCAAAACCAAAATTTGATCAGCATCTCTTACTGTACTTAATCGATGTGCGACAACAACTACGGTACGGCCTTGATAGAACTCTCCCAAATTCTCCATGATGGTTTTTTCATTATTCGCATCAAGGGCACTCGTAGCTTCATCAAAAAACAAGTACTTAGGATCCTTATATACGGCCCTTGCAATAAAAATACGCTGTGCTTGCCCTCCACTAATATTCACACCACTACCTCCAATTTTCGTTTCTAAACCTCCTGGTAGCTCTTCAATAAAGGTTTCGATATTTGCAATTCTTATGGCCTCTGCCAGTCTTTCATGATCAGTGCTACCATCAGAATCAGATTCAGTAATATTTCTTGAGATGGTATCACCAAACAGGAAGCCATCTTGCATAACGGTGCCACAAGATTTTCGCCAAGTCCTAATACTTAAGTCTTCTAATTTGGAAGCACCAACCTGAATGCTTCCACTTTCAGGTTCATAAAACCGAAGTAACAGTTTTAATAATGTGGTTTTGCCGCTACCACTTGTACCCACAATGGCCGTCACTTTTCCTTCAGGTATATTGCAACTGATATTGTCAAGTGCCAATGCCGAGCTCTTACTTCCATATCTAAAGTTTAAATTGCTCAATTTAATATTGGCGACAGACGGAAGTGTTTTAATATTGGTCTGAAAAGGGTCATCCTCATCTTCTTTGATATGAATCTCTCCTAGACGTTCAATACTAATCTTGGCATCCTGACCGGCTTGAATAAAAGAAATGAAGTTTTGAATGGGCATATTCAATTGGCCAATGATGTATTGCACCGATAACATCATTCCGAGCGTGAGTTCGCCTGAGATTACGGCACTAGCAGCAACAAAGGTGATGAGGATATTCTTCACTTCGTTAATGAATCCACCACCATTATTCTGGGTCTGAGAAAGTGCTAGACCTTTGACTGAAACCTTAAAGAGCTTTACTTGAATTGCCTCCCACTCCCACCTTCTTCTTCTTTCAGAACCGTTCAATTTAATCTCTTGCATCCCTGAAATCAATTGGTATATACTACTTTGGTTATCGGCAGATTGATCGAATCGCTTGTAGTCAAGCTCTTTTCTCCTCTTTAAGAATAATACCGTCCAACCTACATAAATCAAGGAACCTACCATGAAGATTGAGAAGATGGTCAGATTATAATAGGCCAAAACGACACCAAAAATGACCAAGTTGAAGGCCGAAAAAAGAGTATTCAAAGTTGTAGACGATAGGAAACTTTGAATTCTACTATGATCATGAATCCGTTGTACGATATCTCCTGTATTCTTTGAGTCGAAGAACGATATTGGCAAACGCATCAGCTTTATTAGAAAATCAGAGATCAGGTTAATGTTGATTCTGCTCGTCATATGCAGAAGCAACCAACCGCGTATAATACCGACAGTAGTTTGTGAGATAAACAAGGTCAACTGGGCAATTAACATTAGGTAGATAAATCCAATGTTCTGAAAGTTGATACCATAGTCAACTACTGATTGTGTGATAAAGGGGAAAATCAATTGGAGTAAACTACCTACCAATAGACCCAAAAACAGCTGTGATATATATCTGTGATATGGCTTGAAATACCTTAATAGAAACTTAAAACCAAACTTCTTCGTGTCGCGACTGTCCGCATTTTCATAAAACAGCGGTGTTGGCTCAAGCACTAATAAATAGCCTTCCGAACCAGACGGAGCTTCCTTACCCAACCAACCATTGAGAAACTCAGAAATACTATAGACAACCAGCCCATGGGCGGGATCCGCAACATAGACTTTACTCCTAGTTATTCTATACACCACGACAAAATGTCGCTGTCGCCAGTGTGCAATACAAGGCAGAAAAACATCTTCTTTAAAGGTTTCAAAATCAACTTTCACCGGAAGTGAATGAAAACCAAAGTTCTCAGCTGCTTCAGCAATACCCCCCAAAGAAACCCCATCTCGACCAATCGCGGATGCTGTTCTTAAACGGTCAGCTGAAATCTGTTTCCCATGAAATTTGGTAATCATCCTTAAACAAGTGGGACCACAGTCCATTTGGTCTAGCTGTTTGTAAAAGGGGAATTTCTTAAGTGGATTCATATGTCATTAAGACTTGCTAGGTATAGGATTATCCCCAGTGATTTTTAAGCGTCCTATATGACTGTTACAAAAAATGGGCTGAGGTAATCAATCGATAATTTTTTTTTAAAAGTGATTACCTCCATGGCATTTCTGACAACTCCTATCATAAACGCGGAAACCTATGTTACAGAAAAAAGACCTAGAGAAAAAACTAGAAGAGATTGCCCAAGCCTTAGAGACTAAACAGATGGAAAGCCCCCACCTTGGTGTACTAGCTGGCATTTCAGGGGTTGCCATGTTCTTCTTTTACTACGCCAAATACAAGCGAGACAATCATTATGGAACAGTCGGAAACCGAGTGCTTGAGGAGTGTCTTAATAGAATAAGCAATGGGTATAGTTTTCCCACCTATTGTACTGGAATTGCAGGAGTGGGTTGGGTTTTTGAACACCTATCGGAAAATAATTTCATTGAGATTAAAAATGATAAGCTTCTTCCTGATATAGAAGATCATCTCTATCATAAGATGAAAGAACGTATCTCAATAGGTCACTATGATTTCCTTCATGGAGCTATTGGCTATGGCGTTTACTTTCTTAAGCGTTACAAAAACACTCAATCAGAAAAGCTGAAAATAAAGTATGAGGCTTATTTAAAGGAGTTATTAGAAGGGTTAAAGGAAACCTCAGAAAAAGATAAGAGTGGCATCAAGTGGTCTTCCGAAATCAAAAAAGGCCAGAGTCCAGAAATTGTATATAATCTTAGCCTCTCACATGGCATGTCCAGCATCGTAAACTTTCTTGCACGGACCTATGAGTTTGACGAATTTCAAAGTTTAGCTTATCCTCTACTAAAGGGAAGTATAAGTTATATACTGTCTCAAGAAAAATCCATTGAACATTCACTATTTCCAAGTACTATTTCAAAAAATTCAAAAACAGTGCCTGTCGAATCACGCCTCTCATGGTGTTATGGCGACCTAGGTGTGGGCCTCTCGTTACATAAAGCATCTCAAATACTAAAAGATCAAGAACTCAGTGAAGATGCCAGCCGAATACTATTACATAGTACAAACAGAAAAGGCTTAAAAGCTTGTGGAGTAGTAGATGCCAGCCCCTGCCACGGTGCTTTTGGACTAGCTCAAATCTACGGAACCATGTTTAAGCTAACCAAGCTTAAAGCGTTGGGTAAGGCTACAGATTACTGGGTAAGCGAAGGCCTAAAATTAGCAATATATAAAGATGGGTACGCTGGCTTCAAACAACAAAGGTGGAATGACTCTCCTGTAAACGAAGTCAATCTACTAGAAGGAATAGCTGGTATTGGCTTATGTATTATATCCTATCTCTCTGACTTTGAGCCGAACTGGGAAGAGTCTTTGATGATTAAATAATTTAATGACCATGAAAAAGAACCCCTACAGAAGTTTTGATAAATGTGTAGTACGAACACCATTGCTCCCACTCTCTTACTTTAAAGAATTAACAAAAGAAGACAATGTAGATGTTGAGGATTTGAAGCAGACCTACGCTACAAATGCTATTATAAAGGAAGCTATTTTCCTAGCTTCTCCTACACTTTATGAACGACTTGAAAAATGGTGCTCGAATGAAATCACTGACAAGAAAGAGGCTGAAAAATTAGTTTATTCATTGCTTAAGTACTTAAGCCGTATGTCTTCGCGTTGTACTCCTTTTGGGTTATTTGCTGGGACTGGTATTGGATCTTTTAATGAGAGGACAAGTATAGAGTTGGAACCTTATGAAAAGTTCGGAAGGCATACACGTTTCGACATGAACTATTTAATTGCCCTGTCTCAGAATCTAGTAAGAGAGCCCTCAATCAAAAAGCAACTTCTCTTTTACCCAAATAGCAGTTTGTATAGGGTGGGAAACGAATGGCGTTACATAGAATACATCTATCATAACAAAAAGAGAAATCATCAAATGGTATCATTGGAGAATGATGATAACCTGCGAAGAATTATATCTGCCGCAAAGCCGGGGGCTTATCTCAGTGACTTGTCAAAACTGCTAGTAGATGACGAAATTACAACTGGAGATGCCATCGCCTTTATTGATGAACTCGTCAGTAGTCAGCTATTAGTTAGCGAGTTAGAGCCTTCCGTTTCAGGGCCAGAGTTTTCATTTCAACTAACAACTTATCTTAAAAAACTAAAAGGAATTCAATTACTACTAGAGACTTTTTCTCAAGCTAATCAAAACTTAGAATCGCTTGATAAAAAGTTAGGTAACCCTATCAAAAGTTATTTGAAAATAGCCAATTCTTTAAAAAATCTGGAAACCAAATTCGAGTTGAAGCACATGTTTCAAACAGACATGATACTGCATCTAAAAGAAAATCAGCTGGGCCACGCCACAATAGATAAAGCCTTAAAGGCACTGACACTATTTAACAAAATCACACCGCCAAGGGAGGAAACAATGCTTAGTCAATTTGGGAAAGCACTCTATGAACGCTATGAAAATAGAGAGGTGCCTTTAGCCAAAGCACTCGATATGGAGATAGGTATTGGCTATAAACAAAACCAAGGCAGCGGAGATGTAAACCAACTGATTGATGACATTGTAACACCAACGAGTAACAAGAATACATTTCAAAAAATTAGTTTAACCGCCTACCAAAAAATACTACATCAAAAGCTAATTGAAAGTATTAAACTTGAGTATCCTGTAATTCATTTAAGCGATAAGGATTTCGAAAAATTTGAGGTGAACTGGGACGACCTAGCTGACACAATATCAGCAATGATTCAAGTTGTTCAAGAGCAGGGGAATGATAAATTATTTATCTCTGGCTTTGGTGGATCATCATCGGCTAATCTTCTTGCTCGATTCTGTCATGGGGACAAAGAAATTAATCTTCATACACGGCACATTGTTGAGCGAGAGCATAAGATGAATCCGAATAAAATTCTTGCAGAAATTGTTCATCTTCCCGAATCTAGGGTGGGAAATATTTTGATGAGACCAGCATTCAGAAACTATGAAATACCATATTTGGCCAAATCAATTCTACCTACGGAAAAGCAACTAAGCATAGACGACCTTGTCATTAGTGCAAGACGTGATGGGCGAGTTACACTCAGGTCAATCTCAATGCAAAAAGAGGTTATTCCAAGACTTTCTAATGCCCATAACTTCTCTAACCAATCCCTGCCGATTTATAATTTCCTCGCAGACCTGCAAACTCAAGGGAGAAGAATGCTCGGCTTCGGTTGGGGTGGATTAGCTGAATTATATAAGTTCCTACCAAGAGTTGAATTCGAAGGAGTAATCTTAAGCAAAGCACAGTGGACTATCTCGAAAAAAGAGATTGAAAACCTCATGCTGGAAGATACCAGTGATGCCAAACTGAAAGTTGCACTGAAGTTATGGAAGAAAACTTATCAAATACCTCAATATGTATTATTGATAGAAAGTGACAACGAGTTGCTCATTAATACCGATAACCTCACAGCCGTGCGCATGCTACTCAACGAGGTAAAAAAGAAAGCACGGTTCAAACTAAGTGAGTTTCTCTTCGGAGAAGAAACAATAGTGAAACAGGGTTCAAACCAATACACCAATCAAATGATAATATCCTTTGTCAACACTCAAAAACAAAATGGCCATGAATAATATAGACACTGTTCAAAGGTCGTTTATGATAGGTGACTCTTGGCTTTATTATAAAGTATATACGGGTCATAAAACCGCAGACCGCATTCTGGCCGAGGTTATAAGACCACTAGCCCAACGGTTGTTAAATGAATGCATGATAGAAAAATGGTTCTTTATTCGTTATTCAGACCCTAAACCTCATTTAAGAATAAGGTTTTGCCTTAAAGATAAAGGGGCTGTTTCTTCAATCATCACATTGTTTTATGATAGCCTCTCACTTTATGTCAAAGAAGAGCTTGTCTGGAAATTTCAAATAGAGGATTATCATCGTGAATTAGAACGATATGGTCATAATACCATGGAAGAGGCTGAATCTCTATTTCAATACGACAGTCAATTTGTTGTAAGCCTATTGAACTTAATAGAGGGTGAAGAAGGAGAGGAGCTCAAGTGGCTTTTGGCATTACGCGGCATAGACAGCCTACTCAGTGCCTTTAATTATTCGTTAGAAGAAAAACTGAACTTAACCGATAAAATGAAAAACAGCTTTGCCAATGAATTTGGCATGTCAAGATTCCTTAAAAAACAGTTGGACGAAAAGTACAGGGTATTCCGAAAAAAAATAGATCAATTCTTGAACGAGAGCTTGCAACAAGAGCAAGAACTGGCTCCTATTCTAGTTTTGCTAAAACAAAGAGAAGTTGGTCTTAAGGCTGTAGCCAAACAAATAAGTCTGAAAGAAAAGGATCAAGTAATTCATATCTCAATTGATGACTTGATGTCTAGCTACATTCACATGTTTATGAATCGCTTGTTTCGATCACAAAATCGCAAGTATGAATTAGTGATTCATGACTTTCTCCACCGCTCTTACAATTCGCAACATGCCAGGCTCAGGCATCAGAAATCAGACCAACCTTGATATGAGAAAAGAAAATAACATACTCATACCAACAACTAAGGGCGTGCAACTCGAGAAGATCAAAAACATTCTTTGTGTATGTGCAGAAGGAAGTTATAGTGAACTCATTTTAACCTCAGGTGCCAAGCATATGATAAGTAAAAACCTATCGAATCTTACGAGCTTATTACCTGATCAAACATTCTTTAGGATTCATTCTTCAGTAATCATTAACATAAGTCATATAGTGGAAATCATTGAAAATGAAGTGGTCATGACAAATGATTTTCATTTTCCTATAGCACAACGTAGGAAGAAAGAGTTTCTCGAGTTTCTCAAAAGGAATTCTCTGGCCTTGTAGTAATCAGTTTTATGCTTTTGATCATCAGTTATACTCCCAGAATTATCGGATATAAAAGATGTTATATCCATTCATAATCTCGTTTTAATACTATATACATTGCTTTAATTAAAAAAATGTAAAACCTAAATTTAAAAAAATGAAAAAGCAAAAATTTAACGGAAAACTGAGATTAAAGAAAAATGTGATTTCTAATCTTAGTGCTGGTGCACTAAGGGGAGGTACGAATGACAGTTTCTTACCTCAATGCGAACTAACCTTTGACACTTGTAATACAGGTTCACTCTGTACATACGGTTGCCCTCCGATAGAAACGCAACATGTAGACTGTAGAACTGAACATGTCCAAACTGACTGTCGTTGTCTATAATAAAGATTAGGGGTAAGTCTTTGTCTATGGCAAGACTTACTCCATCTTTATAGTCCGTTCGTCTAGGGGTTAGGACATCAGGGTTTCATCCTGAAAAGAGAGGTTCGATTCCTCTACGGACTACTTTATTTTTTTAAATGCTTGCGAAAACTAAAATCATCCTTCAAATCAACATTTCCATAATTGTTTCATTTTAGTCTACCCTTTTTATACTAAAAATATTTAATTTCTCCTTGTTACTTTACAAATAAAATTCGTTTCATTTACAGCACAAGATTCCTGACCTGTTGCAATGGGAGAAAAAGAAAAAAGCTCAAAATTAGTTGAGCGAATACTTTCTGTCAATCCAAAAAAGAGAAGCACTGCTCTTACACAAGTCTATAATGAATGTTTTCCAATGGTAAAACGGTACATAGTCAAAAACAATGGCAGTGTAGAGGAAGCTAAAGACATTTTTCAAGAAACCATTACCATAGTCTATCATAATCTGATTGAACAAAAATACAGAGGAGAGTCCGCTTTAAACAAGTACATTATCGGCATAGCAAGAAACCTATGGCTGCTAAAGCTTCGCAAAAAAGACGTCCCTACGGTAACAATAGATGGACAGCACAGCTTAACTCAAGAGCCCGACGAAAAGTTAGATACGCATCTTGTAAGTTATGTCTTAGAGCACTTGAATTCAGGTTGTCGTAACATTCTCAAATGGTTTTATTTTGAAACTCAGAGCATGGAAGAGATAGCTAAAAATCTTAATCTTGGTAGCGCACAAGCTGCCAAAACAAAGAAATTAAGGTGCATGAAAAAATTGGCTAGCTTAATCAAAGAACACGGCCTAGAAAAACATCATTTCACACTATGAGCCAGAAAGACCAACACATAGATCTTTTTGATAAGTATCAGACCAATCAACTCTCTGAAAACGAAAGAATTGCTTTTGATGAGAGGATCCAAAATGATGCAGAGTTCTCGCAAGCGTTTGAGCAATATATTGCTGAGGTAAATGTAATTAAGGCAATAAGTGCTGGGGAGGAAATGCAGTCAATTATGAACAGCGACTCTAAAATTAGCCTTAAACCAACTATTCGTAGGTGGCTGATTCCGGTAAGCGTTGCTGCTGCAATCGCTTTGTTTCTAATATTCACACAAATTAGTCAACGCAATCATAACTCACTTTTTAATGAATATTTCACGCCATACCCTGATGCTGTGACAAGTCGAAACGTGGGAAATGGGCTGAGCAATGCCCTACATTTTTACTCACAACAAGAATACGCCAAAGCGTTAGAAGGTTTCGAAGCTCTTGCGGAAAGCGATACAGTAGAGTTTTACGAAGGCATCTGTTTACTCGCTCTCAAACGACCAGAAGAAGCACTTGACAAATTAAATACAATTGGAATCAATAGTATCTTTAGAAACCAATCCCAATGGTTCAAAGGACTGTCATTTTTGCTTCTTGAAGAAAGTGACTCAACTATCAAAAGCTTTGAGAAAATAAAAGCACTGAGCAAGTATAAGAAACAGTCTCTCGAACTTATAAAAAGGCTTCAATGATTTGTTTTAGTGCCTTGCATACATGTGATCAACTAGTGAAAGCAAAAAGAACAAAAAATAACTTGACCATATATGATTGAACAGTTGAAAGAACTCCGGTTAATCACTATTCTACTTATTTTAGGCGGTTTAGTTCACCCTCTCTTAAACTATCAATTAAGTGGTCAGGACAATGCTGAGCTTCTTATGGGAAAGGCTAAGGAATATTCTCAAATCTATGATTTTGATAATGCGATTGAGACATTAGAAAGGGCTTCATCCCTCTATTTGAAAAAACAAGATTCTCTCAACTATTTCTTTGCCAGAATAAAAGTAGCCTCCCAGCTTGCCAAAAAAAGAAGTTTTGAAGAAGCATATAGCGTCATTAGCGGTATTATTAATAGAAACGAGAATTCTCAAATACTATTAGAAGCATATATTACAAAGGCCGAAATCCTAAGGCTATCACGAAAATGGCCTGAAGTCTTGGAGACTCTTAACTCCACTTCGAGATTTATGGATGGAAACTCCTATAAGGGAGTTTTAGGGATTGCTCGTTCTAAGGTTATTCAGGGTAAAACCGAAGCAGCTACTGGAAAATTCACAGAGGCATTGACCTCCCTAACCGAAAGCCTTGCGATATATGACAGCTTAAATCTAAAACCTGAGCTCGCCCAAGTTTATTATGAACTTGGCAGAGTTAATTCAATGAACTCTGATCCTAATAATGCGCTCATTCACCTTAATAAAGCTGACTTAATAAATACTGCAGTCGCAAGCAGCAAAAAGAGTTTTTTTATAGCCAAGGTTTACTCACAACTTGGAATGGCATACTCGCAATTAGGAATGTATCCAAATGCATTACAAGAGCTCTTTAAAGCCACAGATATCGCAAGAGAGTTAAACCCAGAAAGTGAAGAGTTAATAATTGCTTTAACTAGAATTTCGGGGGTCTACAATGATATGGAACAGCCAAAAGAAGGAATATCTTCAATGAAAGAAGCAGCCAACCTTGCCGAACTTATCTACGGGCAGAACTCTTTAGAAACGATTGCCACCTATAGGGCTTTAGGAAGAGCTTACCTTGTAGACGGTGTATATAACGGAGCATACGAAATTGCTCGGAAAAATGCTTTGGCAAGTTACAATAAGGCTTTAGAATTATTGAAAACTCATTTCCCTGAAGAGCAAAAGAATCTTGCAACTTTGACCTACGATATAGGGACAGTTGAACTTTACTTTGGAAATGCAGATGAAGGGTTAAGGCTAATGGCTAATGGTTTGGAAATTGCCATGAAAATTCCTTTTGGTTTTAAGCCAAAGGCTACTAAACTGGCAAACGATTTGGCCGTTGCATTTTTATCTAAACCTGAAGGGCCTCAGCCTGATTCAGCCATGAAGTACTTTCAAAAAGCATTAGTGGCTAGTACTAAAAACTTCAAAAGTGAACTCCTTGAGATTAACCCGCAAATTGATGACGTGGTTACTACATATGAGTTTTATCGAGCAATCATTGGGAAGTCGTATTCAATGGATATTAAATACGAGATAGAACCTAAAACTGAGTTATTAACCTATGCTTTTGATGCTACACTAATAGCAGATAGCATTGCAAATAAACTGAGAGAATTACCGCTAGGTTATACTAATAAGACCATACTAAATTCTGGAATTGCGGAAAGTCAACATTATGCTATCAGAATTGCGCACAAACTTTTTGAGATTACAGCTGATTATAAGTATGCAGAGTTTGCCTACACCTTCTTTGAAAAAAGTAAAGCTAATCAGGCATTTTTTGATCTTAATCCACCAGATATCCCCAAATCTTACATAGATCAAGAAGAAGCGATCGGCAAGGAACTCTCTTTGTTAGAAACGCTTGTTTATACCAAGGAAAGCAAGATAGAGAACTTGGATAATCGAAAGTTGAAAGACCTTAAGGAACGCATATTACAATTAAACAAGCAATTGTTAGGACTAAGGCAAAAAATCAAGCGCGATTTCCCTAACTACTACTCATTAAAGTACAATAACAATTATTTGAATATTGATGAGACAAGAGAAAAGCTATTGGGCGATAAAGAACTCCTTTTAAACTACAATATCTTTGGCAGAAGTATGTATTCATTCAGAATTGATAAATCAGGGTTCGATTTTATTAAGCACCTAGACGGGTCAGATTCCACCTTATTTAAGTACATAGATCAATTTACAAGGCAACTAAAAAGGCCTGGTAGTACTCCCCAAAATATTTCAGAAATGAAGTCTTCATCTTCCAAATTATCTGAATTATTATTTACTGACTCTTTGGATTTTAGTCGTTACAATAAGGTTACTATAATTGCTGATGGCATACTTCATAAAATTCCTTTTGAGGTTCTACTGACGAAAGGAGTTGATGCAGAATTAGAGGACCATGACCTACCCTTTCTAATAAAGACCCATGATGTTAGATATGCTACCTCTGCCACTTCTTTAAAACAACTTAATTCATCAAAAAAGCATTCTGGCCAAAAAGTCTTAGCCTTCGCTCCTTTATTCAATATCAAAAGCACAAACAACCCATCAAATTTTGATTCGACAAGAGCAACTATGGGAAATCTTGCCTATACCCAAGGCGAAGTGACAGCTATAAAAGATCATTTTGATACCAAGCTTCTTTTAGACCTCGAAGCGACTGAAAGAGCCTTCCGAAAAAATGCATCCGATTATGCAGTAGTGCACTTGGCTACTCATGGCATAATTGATGAGGAAAATTCTCTATACTCAAGGTTACTGTTTTCTCCATTTGATCAGGACTCTATTAGTGATGGGTACTTAAATATGAGGGAAATTCTTGGCTTAGATGTTCCAGCGAACATGGTTGTCCTCAGCGCTTGTAATTCAGGTTCAGGTAAAATATTATCAGGAGAAGGTGCTTTAAGTATTGCGAATGGCTTCTTCTACGCGGGTGCTAAAAGTGTGATAATGACGCATTGGACAGCTAACGACAATAGCACCGCGAATATAATGGGTGCTTTTTACAGTTACCTAGCTAAGGGTCAAACCAAAAGTCAAGCTATGAGAAATGCCAAATTGGCTTATCTAAGAGAAAATGACGGCCTCTTGGCACATCCTTATTATTGGGCGCACTTCACAGTAAATGGCGATGACAGTCCTATTGTAAAAGCGGGTATTGCCTGGTACTATTGGATAATCATTTTATTGATAAGCATAGGTGTAATAGGCTTGATGATAAGAAGAAAGAAAACTGCTTTATCACTGACTGAATAAATTGTTCATCTTCATTTTCATTCCTTAACTTTGTGGAAGTGAAAAAGATACATGAGATGAAGAAGCATTACTTATTACTGGCACTGACCGTATTACTTTTTAGTGCCTGTGACTCGGGTAAGAAAGAAATTACGATATCGTCAGATGTATATCATGACTCAATGGAGAAACTCTCAGAGGTCATTGTTCATGACATATTTTCGCCACCTGTGGCAAGCCGAATTTATGCCTACCCGAGTATCGGTATGTACGAAATTTTGGCTAAAACCGACCCAGCTTACAAAAGTCTGGCAGGGCAATTAACAGAGCTCACGGCCATCCCTGAACCTACAGAAGAAGTGAGCTATGAACTGGCTGCACTTGAAGCATTTATTAAGCTTGGTACCAACTTCATTTTCTCTGAGGAGAAAATGGATACCTACAAAGCCGAACTATTCAAAGAGCTAAAGAAAGGGGTGAATAAAACTTATTTTAATGCCTCTTTGGCTTATGGAGATCAAGTAGCGGAACATATCTTGGCTTGGGCCGATGGCGATATGTACAAGCAAACACGTACTTTCCCCAAATTTACAGTAACTGATGACCCGACCAGATGGCAACCAACCCCTCCCGGGTATATGGAGGCAATCGAACCAAGTTGGTCTAGAATAAGACCGTTTGCGATCGATTCGGCTACACAGTTTGTTCCCGAACGACCTACTCCTTTTGATATGACTGTTGGAAGCCCTTTTTACAAAGAGGTTATGGAAGTGTATACTGTGGGTAATAACCTATCTGAAGAGGAAAAAGAAATTGCCTCTTTCTGGGATTGCAATCCCTATGTAATGAATGTGACGGGTCATGTAATGGCTGCGACTAAAAAGATTACACCGGGTGGACACTGGATAGGCATTGTGAAAATTGCTTGTCAGAAAGAAGAAACCCAGCCTATGAAAACAGCAGCTGCCTATGCTTTGACCTCAATCGCCTTAGCAGATGGATTTATTAGCTGTTGGGATGAGAAATTTAGAAGTAATCTGATCAGACCAGAGACCCTGATCAATAAGCATATTGATGAAGAATGGTTGCCACTATTGCAAACGCCTCCATTTCCAGAATATACCAGCGGCCACTCTGTAATCTCAAATGCAGCGGCTATAGCTTTAAGTTCAATTTTTGGAGACAACTTCGCTTTTGACGATGATACGGAAGTTAAATATGGTCTTCCTATCCGATCATTTACTTCATTTATCGATGCCTCAGAAGAAGCGGCTATCAGCAGGATGTACGGCGGGATTCATTACATGCCGGCCATTGCAAATGGCGTGACTCAAGGGAAAGCACTTGGGAAATATGTAATCGATAAAGTGTCGCTAAAAAATGAAAGCATAGCGCAGAAAGAAGACTAAGAATAATTCAAATTTCAAAAAAAGCCAGTGTCTATGCACTGGCTTTTTTTGTTGCACAATATGCCGTTTACTGGCCAAAAACTATGATTTCCAATAGCAATAGCGTATACTTATAGGTATGTCTTTTTGCAATCGATTGCATAAAAGTCCTACTTCAACCTTAACAAGAGCAAATGGAAACTATTGGACTGGGGAACATCGATATTGCTATTATCGTGGTGTATCTCGTGGGTATCGTTTGGTATGGTATCCGAAAAGGAAAGCAAGAAAGTTCTGAGGATTATTTTTTGGCAGGTCGTAACATGGCTTGGCCAATTGTCGGTATTTCGCTTTTTGCAGCAAACATCGGTAGTAATACACTCATTGGACTTACTTCTGACGCCTTCAATACCGACGTAGCCGTTTATAACTATGAGTGGATGGCCGCGGTGGTCCTAGTCATTTTTGCCATTTTCTTTCTCCCCTTCTACCTCAAATCCAAGGTCTATACCATGCCTGAGTTCTTGGAAAGAAGGTACGATACAAGAACACGATATCTGTTTTCAGGAATTACCATTATAGGTAATGTTATCATTGATACGGCCTCTGGTCTGTATGCAGGAAACCTGATTCTTAAAATTATTTTCCCAGACATGCCATCTTGGATCATCATTGCACTTCTGGCCTTTGCGGCCGCGGCTTATACCATTCCTGGTGGTTTATCATCAGTGGTTCACACAGAGGTAATTCAAGCTGTCCTCCTCATTTTTGGCTCCGTACTCGTGACTTACTTTGCTTTCAACGAAGTCGGTGGGTGGAGAGCTATGATCGATGGACTAAATGCATTGAACGAATCTGGCGGAATAGATAAAAATGCTGGAGAAGTCCTGAGTCTCATACGGCCAGCTTCCGATGAATCCATGCCTTGGCCTGGCCTGCTTTTTGGTGTTCCATTACTCGGATTCTATTTCTGGGCCAACAACCAATTTATGGTACAAAGAGTACTGTCAGCAAAAGATCTTAACCATGGCCGTTGGGGCGCAATTTTCGCTGGGCTTTTAAAATTACCAGTGCTATTTATTATGGTAATTCCAGGCGTATTGGCCATTCTTTTGTTCTCTGATACTGATATAAGCTTCCTAAACTATCCAATCCCAGTAGAAGGAGGGTTCGAAACATGTGGTGCCTTAGCGGATTGTCCTAATATGACCTATCCTGTGCTAATTTATTCCTTACTACCTACAGGTATCTTAGGGCTTGTGATAGCCGGTTTATTAGCCGCCATGTCATCGAGTATATCGGCCACGCTGAACTCTGCCTCTACCTTGATTACCATGGATTTTGTGCAAAAACTTAAGCCAGGAATCAGTTCAAAAGGACTTGTAAGAGCCGGTCAGATCGCTACCATAGTACTCGTAATACTTGCGGCGATCTGGGCACCGATGATAGAATCCTTCCGATCGTTATGGACTTACTTACAACAGATTCTAGGCTTTATATCACCACCAATTGTCGCTGCGTTTGTTATGGGTCTATTTAGTAGAAGATCGAACGCAAATGGCGGCTTTTGGAGTTTAGTCCTTTCTTATGCGCTGGTGCTGGTTTGGATAGGCTACTGTTTCATGACTTATGGAGGAATCAGTACTGGTGACACGGGAGTACATTTCCTATACATAGTGCCAACACTATTCGTAATCGCCTTAATAATAAATGCCGTGGTGAGTTCATTTAGTCCAGCACCAACCGACGAGAAGCTTGAAGGCATGATTTGGAGCAAACAAATCTACCGCGACGAAACCAAAGAATTGGTTGGGCTTCCTTGGTATAAAAATTACAGAGTACTTTCAGTATTATTGCTCATTTTGACAGCTATAATAGTTATTTCGTTTATTTAAATTTGTGTAGAAACTAATCCTCGATCGACGTGAGTCTGGTCGAGGGTTTTTTAATTCTTAGCAGAATTTTCAAAGAACTTAACGCGCAAACTTCAAGCTGAGCACAGCCTCATGTATCATCCTACCGCACACCTTTTACTTAAAAAGCTGCTCCCAGAATTAAAAAAAGCAGCTGGTGATCAATCGATCGCTGATTTTGAAAGAAGATATGTTGCTCTGTTTAGTGACATTTACGACCGATTTCATCAATTGTATGGACAACACCCTGATGCTGTAGAGGCATTTGAAAAATTGAGTCAAGTACTACTCAACGGTTTCTTAAAAAGACCGAGCTACCTTAAAAAGTCCGACTTAGAAAGAGAAACAAACCCGGCCTGGTTTCGAAGCCAAGAAATCAATGGTATGATGCTCTATGTCGATCGCTTCAACAAAGACTTAAAGGGCTTATCTGAAAAAGTAGGTTACTTCGAAGAGCTTGGTATTAATTTCTTGCATTTGATGCCAGTTTTGGAAAGCCCAAAGGTGAAGAATGATGGTGGTTATGCGGTGAGTAACTATCGAAAAATAGACCGTCGATTTGGCACCAATGCTGACTTTAAAAAAACTGCCAAAACACTAAGAGATCGAGGAACGATACTTATGCTTGATTTAGTAGTCAATCACACGTCCGATGAACATGAATGGGCCGTGAAAGCGAAATCTGGCGACCAAAAATATCAAGACTTTTACTACGCTTTCGAAGACCGATCGATACCCTATATGTACGAGCGATCTATGCCGGAAGTCTTTCCAGAAAGCGCCCCAGGGAATTTCACCTTCAACGAGGAAATGCAAAAGTGGGTCATGACGGTTTTCAACACCTATCAATGGGATCTGAACTATACAAACCCACATGTATTGGTGGAAATGCTAGATGTTATTCTGCACCTCGCTAATATGGGAGTAGATGTGTTCAGAATGGATGCCGTAGCCTTCGTTTGGAAACAGATCGGCACTGCATGTCAGAATCTACCACAGGCCCACCTAATTCACCAGCTCTTTAAACTTTGTACGCAAATAGCAGCACCGGGAGTAGCCTTTTTAGCGGAAGCCATAGTTGCCCCTACTGAAATTGTAAAATACTTCGGGCAGTCTAAGGTTTGGAGTAATGAACATGATATTGCCTACAATGCCACGCTGATGGCCTTACTCTGGAATTCATTGGCTACACGAAGTACAAGAGTGATGAAAGCGAGCTTGAGGGATGTACCTGCGAAACCCAATGGCACCACTTGGATAAATTATGCTCGCTGCCATGATGATATCGGAATGGGTTTTGAAGACAGACACATTCAAGAAGCTGGATTTGACGCTGGTGCACACAGGCAGTTCTTGACCAAATTCTTGACGGGTGATTTCCATGGCTCATTTGCCAAAGGCTTGCCTTTCATGTACAACCCTAAAACTGGTGATGCACGAATTTCAGGTGCCATGGCCTCATTAGCTGGACTGGAACAAGCACTAGAAGAAGATAACAAATTGGGCATCAGACGGGCGATAGACCGTATCAATTTGATGCACTCCATTATCCTTTCTTATGGTGGAATTCCTGTGATTTATGCAGGTGACGAAATTGCTACCCTTAATGATTATTCTTTTCTAAAAGACGATGCCAAAAGTGATGACAATCGTTGGATGCATCGGCCAGAGATGGATTGGAAAAAATCGAAAAAGAGAAACACAAAGAAATCTGTTGAATTCGAAGTTTTTCAGTCGTTGAAAAAGATGATAGCCGTCAGAAAAACGGTAGCTGAATTTGCAGATCATAACAATACACACTTGATAGAAGTATCGAACGATCATGTTTTCGCTTTTGAGAGAAAATTTGAGTCAAAAAGTACTTTTGTCGTTGCCAATTTTAAGGACTCCGATCAAGAGATCTATCCTCATTTGGTGTTTCCGCAAACAGGAGTAAATCCTTTTAAAATGGTGGACCGAATAACTGGAAAGTCCGTAAAAGCGGTTGAGGGAAAGATTATGCTCAAACCTTATCAATACTATTGGTTAACAAATAAATAAGATCCATGAAAAGAGTCTGGTGGAAAGAGAGTATAGTCTATCAAATCTATCCTAGAAGTTTCAATGATGCTAACAATGATGGCATCGGTGACATACCGGGGATTATCGAAAAGCTAGATTACATTGCTTCTTTGGGCATAGATGTTATCTGGCTTTGCCCCGTTTATAAATCGCCAAACGACGACAATGGCTATGATATTTCGGACTATAGAAACATCATGGACGAGTTCGGTTCTATGGCCGACTTTGATCTGCTTTTGGAGGGCATCCATGAGCGAGGCATGAAGATTATCATGGATTTAGTGGTTAACCACAGTTCTGACGAACACGCTTGGTTTGAAGCCTCAAAATCTTCAAAAGACAATCTATATCGTGATTACTATATCTGGAAACCCGGCAAAAATGGTGGTCCTCCAAACGACTGGGAAGCATTTTTTGGAGGTTCGGCGTGGCAATACGATGAAAAAACAGAGGAGTATTACTTACACCTTTTTACTACCAAACAGCCTGACCTTAATTGGGAGAATCCGAAAGTTCAGTCAGAGGTAAATGACATCGTAAAATATTGGTTCGATAAAGGGGTTGATGGTTTTAGAATGGACGTGATATCACTCATCTCCAAACGCCCTGAATACAGCGATATGATATCTCCTGTATTTGAGGAGACGATTGCTAAGCAATATGCCAATGGCCCAAGAGTACATGAGTTTTTGCGCAATTTGAATAAGGAAGTGCTGTCGAAATATGACATCATGACTGTTGGGGAAGGACCTGGAATTACATTGGAGCATGGGCTCGATTATGTGGGAGAAGATCGCGAAGAATTGAATATGGTTTTCCACTTCGATCATATGTTTATGGATATGGGTGAAGGGGGAAAGTTCGATCCGATACCTTATTCTCTGGTTGAATTTAAGAATGTATTCAACCAATGGGACGAAAAATTAGCGGGTAAAGGCTGGGGCAGTATATTCCTTGGCAATCATGATTTCCCAAGAATTGTTTCGCGTTTTGCTTCTGACCAAGAGCACCGAATAAAAGCGGCAAAACTGCTGGCTTCTATGTTACTTTCCATGCGTGGCACGCCTTACATCTACCAAGGAGATGAGATCGGCATGACCAATGTAGCCTTTGAATCGCCGTCTGATTACAGAGATATAGAAACCCTTAATTATTTCAAATCGCTGGAAGCTGATAACAAAAACCCATTGGACTACATTCACAATGTTCATAAAATGGGAAGGGATAATGCCAGAACTCCGATGCAGTGGACGGATGGCAAAAATGCAGGTTTTTCTGAACAGACGCCATGGATTAATTTGAATCCGAATTTCCCTGATATCAATGTTGAAGACCAAGAAAGGAATACGGAGTCGGTATTGAATTTTTACCGAAGAATGATTCAATTCAGAAAAGACAACCCAACTTTAGTTTATGGCGATTATGAGTCGATTGAGAATAATCATGAGCAAATCTACGCTTACCGAAGATGGGACGAGACTAATGAGTACTTAGTCGTGCTAAACTTTTCTGATCAGGAAGTAGATTTCAACCCGATCATTACTGGACTAGAACTATTGATTTACAATTATTCTGATGCTACAGAAGATCT
The DNA here is from genome assembly GCF_001747105.1 of Roseivirga misakiensis. Taxonomy (NCBI): domain Bacteria; kingdom Pseudomonadati; phylum Bacteroidota; class Cytophagia; order Cytophagales; family Roseivirgaceae; genus Roseivirga; species Roseivirga misakiensis. The sequence goes on from NZ_MDGQ01000003.1 coordinate 966,384, forward strand.
GTTAATGCGACCTTGGGAAGCCAAAATATTTAGGGTAAACGACTAGTTATCTTCTACTATTCTAATCTTTAAAAAAGTATAATAATCTCGTTCGTCCTGATATTCTCGACGAACCCAGATATACCCGTTTTTGTCTCCAAAATATCGGTAATCCGTTGTGCCTAAGTCCCAAGAAATGGGGCCTTTAAACCCTTCTCTGTCAAAAAGCAAGAATTCAGACTTTATGTATTTCTTCTCTAATTGCTTGAGCTCAGGAGATTCGTACCAACGAGGTAATTTCCTCAGGGCTTTAAATTCAGGTTCAGGTATCAGACCTTGATACTTCACTATGAACCGATCTCCAAGACTGTAAACATTTGATATAACCTTCAACTTATTCGGTGCCTCTTTAGCGTCAAAAGGAACTGGTTCGATAATAGGCCAATACGCTTCTGGCAACGTTAAGGTGGCCATTATACTATCACGTTCCGCGTCCATAATGTAGATGTTTTTGTCTGCTTCATAGCCTATCACAAACTCGCTACCATCCAAATGATCTATGGTAGGAAAACCATTGCCTAAGTATTCTCCACCTGTTCTATAAATACTTTCTTCGGGCTTGCCAAAAATGGGTTGTGTGGACTGTGAACCGAAGTCTAACTTAAAAACTATTTGAGCACTGTCATGATATTCTTGGTTACGGCTAACCTGGCCAAAAGCAATAGGCATTAAAGAAACAACACCTAATTTATCCCCTGAAGAGTAAGTCAAAATACGTCTTGGATTGTAGTTTAATGTAAGCTGACCTCCAGTTTCAACAGGATGTGCAATTCTTTGAACACGTTTACCAGCTGGGGAATAACGGTAAGTATGGGTCCAGCCATAGCCAACAATTTCATCTTGGCCATAAAAACTCCAACCAGAGCTTCCATTTCCTATGTAATTAGGGCCTTCGACAAAGGGATTAAAACTCACTTTTACTTCTCCTTCCCTATCTACCACAAGCATATCGCCTTGCTGCTCATCCATCAATAACAGGGTCTCATTATTGGCATTATACGCTTGCATAGAAACAACTGAAAGTCTTTGAACAACCACAGAATCAGCTATTTCAGCTTTATAATTGGAGATTGCCTCGCCATTGTTATTAGCCTCTTCAGTAGAACTGCTGCAGCCATAAAATAGGGCGACGATTAACACCAAAATCGAGAATTGATAAATCGGTTTGTGCATTGCTTATCTATTTATAAATTATGAGAAGTTAAAAAGAATTATAGCGATGTCAGAGCAGCTTTGGGGAATTGATTTGGGCGGTACCAAAATAGAGGGAATTGTGATGAAATCTCCCACAGAACCAGAAGTCTTGATCCGAAAACGTATAGATACGGAATCCGATCAGGGTTATGAGCATGTGCTGAACAGAATTAAGAACCTCATCGACGATATGGCTGAATCGGTTGGTAGCCACCCAATCAAGCTTGGCATTGGTACACCAGGGGCAATCGATCCGCCTACTGGATTGTTGAAAAACAGCAACTCACAATCCATCAATAAGATGCCTTTCCAAAAAGATTTGCAAGCTCTTTTAGGCATACCCGTCATTACGGCTAATGATGCTAACTGCTTTGCTTTAGCCGAAACCAAAATGGGGGTAGTTCCAGAAGTAGACCCAGAGGCAAAAGTGGTCTTCGGTGTCATTATGGGTACGGGCTGCGGTGGTGGTTTAGTGGTAAATGGACAGGTGATCAACGGAAAACAGGGTATCGGCGGCGAATGGGGTCATAATTTCTTAGACAGCTCCGGTGGTGACTGCTACTGTGGTAAATCTGGCTGCACAGAAAAAATTATCTCAGGCACTGGCTTGGAAAATTATTATGAGGAAATCACGGGTGTTAGAAAGCGTCTAAAGGAAATTATTCCTGATGCCAGATCTGGAAAAGACCCCAATGCTGTGAAAACCCTCGATCGTTTGATTCATTTCTTTGGTTTAGGGATATCTACGGTGATTAATATTGTTGACCCAGACGTGATCGTACTCGGTGGTGGTGTTGGAAATATAGAGGAACTCTATACTGAAGGGATTAAATCTGCTCAAAAACACGTTTTCAACCCAAGGTTAGACACAAAAATCGTAAGACCAAAACTCGGCGATAGCGCTGGTGTTTTTGGTGCAGCCTTCCTTACAGTTTAATCGGGCACTTATCCATTACCTTTTAAGAGAAGGATTGGCACGCCGATGAATTCTTCGAATAACCTTTTTCCAGAAAGTTGAGGTTAAAATCTATCGTTGGCTATTTTAATTAGTATTAAGCTATTATTTTTAGTTTACTAAATATTATAGCAATTGTTTAAAGGAAGAGGTGCCCAAATTCAAGTAAAAAACAAGTTCTTAGCGCATGAATACGTTCAAGAACACATAGAAGGTATCGATGAATTTGATGAAGCAGCACCAGGCACGAAATACATCAAAATCTTTCCTAAAACTATCGTCAATAAAGTAGAAAGCCCTGATGTAGGCATGGACTATTCCTTAAATCCTTATCAAGGTTGCGAGCATGGATGTATTTACTGTTACGCTAGAAATTCGCATGAATATTGGGGCTACAATGCTGGTTTGGACTTTGAGCGAGTAATTCTTTACAAGCCAAATGCCGCTCAATTACTTGAAAAACACTTTCAAAACCCGAGGTGGAATCCCAGAACCATTGTGCTTTCTGGAAATACAGATTGCTACCAACCCATTGAAAGAAAGCTTAAAATCACACGGAGTTTATTAGAAGTCTTTTTAAAGTACAAGCACCCGGTAGGGCTCATTACAAAGAATGTGATCATTACCAGAGACATCGACCTGCTGGGGCCACTGGCTGACTTAAATTTAGTCGGGCTACATTTTTCACTTACCTCATTAGATGAAAAAGTTCGACGGAAGCTTGAGCCCAGAACGGCTACAGCCAAGCAGAAATTAAAAACAATTGAAAAGTTGAGTCAACGCGGTATTCCTGTGAGTATAATGATTGGGCCCGTAATACCAGGTCTCAATGATCATGAAATTCCAGCACTCATAAAGGCCGCGGCAAATGCTGGCGCAAGAGGCGCTGGTTTTACCATGGTAAGACTGAATGGTCAAATTGGGGAAGTATTCGAGAATTGGGTGCAGCAAGCCTTTCCTGATAGGGCTGAAAAAATTCTAAGTCAAATAAAGGGTGCTCATGGCGGTAAATTAAACGACAGTCGATTTGGTAAACGCATGCGGGGTGACGGCAGGATTGTGCAGTCGATTCACCGAATGTTTGAACTTAGCAAAGCCAAATGTTTTACGGGGATTCCCCACCGACCTCCGCTAAGAACCGATCTCTTTGTCAAAACCAACAAAGGCCAAATGGGGCTGTTTTAGCCCTTAGAGCTTCCTTAAAAGCGACTCCATAGAAGTCGTTTCTTTCAGTTTGCCCTTGACTTCGTCTATCGAAACTCTGATTTGCGAAAGATCATCTCTATCACGAATGGTTACCGTATTATCTTCCAAAGTTTGGTGATCTACCGTTATACAATACGGTGTTCCGATTGCGTCTTGTCTTCTATAACGCTTACCAATGGCATCTTTCTCGTCGTACTGACAGTTGAAATCAAACTGAAGTTCGGTCAAGATTTCACGAGCTTTCGCTGGCAAGCCAGACTCAACTTTCTTCAATAAAGGAAGTACTGCTACATGATATGGTGCCAATGGCGCCGGTAATTTCAGTACGGTTCTTTCACTTCCGTCCTCTAGCGTTTCCTCCGTATAAGCACTTGATAAAACGGCTAAGAACATACGATCTAAACCAAGCGAAGTCTCTACCACATAAGGCACATAAGCCTTATTTTCTACCGTATCAAAGAACTGTAGCTTCTTGCCTGAGTGTTCCTCATGTGCTTTTAAGTCAAAATCCGTTCTCGAATGAATTCCTTCTAGCTCTTTAAAACCCATTGGGAAATTAAACTGAATATCGGCGGCGGCATTGGCGTAGTGTGCCAAATTCAAGTGATCGTGGAAACGGTAATTATCCTCACCTAAGCCCAGTGATTTGTGCCATGCTATACGCTTTGCTTTCCAGGTTTGGTACCATTCTATTTCCTCTCCTGGCTTCACGAAGTATTGCATCTCCATTTGTTCAAATTCACGCATTCGGAAAATGAACTGTCGGGCGATAATTTCATTTCTGAAGGCTTTTCCAATTTGGGCTATGCCAAAAGGAATCTTCATCCGACCAGTTTTCTGCACATTTAAGAAATTGACAAATATGCCTTGTGCCGTTTCAGGTCTTAGGTAAATCTTGTTGGCGTCTTCGGCAACAGAACCCATTTCGGTAGAAAACATTAGGTTAAACTGACGCACATCGGTCCAGTTTTTAGACCCAGAAACGGGATCGGCGATGCCTAACTCCTCAATCAGTGCTTTGATATCGGCTAAATCACCATTCTCGAGACCATTACCTAGCCTTTCGTTGATGCTATCGATTTTCGATTGGTTTCTCAGAACATTTGGATTTGTAGCTAAGAACTGCTCTTTGTCAAACGCGTCACCAAATCGCTTTTCGGCCTTGGTTACTTCCTTTTGAATTTTTGCCTCTACTTTAGCGATGTATTCTTCAATCAGAACATCGGCTCTATATCTCTTTTTAGAATCCTTATTATCGATCATCGGATCGTTAAAGGCATCCACATGGCCAGAAGCTTTCCAAGTAGTAGGGTGCATGAAAATAGAGGCGTCAATACCCACAATGTTTTCGTGCATTTGCACCATTGCTTTCCACCAATATTGCTTAATACTGTTCTTAAGTTCTACACCGTTTTGCCCATAGTCATACGCAGCCCCAAGGCCATCATATATTTCACTAGACGGAAATATAAAGCCGTATTCCTTTGCGTGACTCGCGATTTTTTTGAGCAAATTATCTTCATTCTGTGCCATGCCGCAAAGATATGCAAAAGGGGGGCAACTAAAACAAGGCGGATAGAAAAAAGGAAAACTGGCCTAGCCGCTCCGCACAAGTAATATCTCGGTTAAAAAAACAGCTCTATTCAGGTATTTGGGTATCTTTACAAGCGATGTCTAGGCGGTTAACAGTCATTTTTGGAAGTATAATTGTCATTTTGTTGGCCATCATTGCCATACAACAATATCAGTTATATCAGACTAAACAATATAGCCCAGAGTCCACATCTCAGTTTACCAATAGCGAGGTAAACATTCGGGTAACTTATAGTAGACCTTCCAAAAACGGGAGAGTGATTTTTGGTGATTTAGTCCCTTTCGGAAAATGGTGGAGAACTGGTGCCAACGAAACGACAGAAATAGAGCTTTCAAAAGATATTTTGTTCTCCAATAATCAGTTATTACCAGCTGGTAATTACTCCTTGGTGACCATCCCAAATAAAGAGGAATGGACGGTCATCTTTAACACTGAAATCCCAGATTGGGGTACGGATTATTATCCCGAATTTGATGTAGCCAGAGTCCCCGGGAAAGTAGAGAATTTACCCGATGTAGTTGAGTTATTTACTATCGACTTTACTGAGAATAACGGTACTCCTGTGCTGATTTTTGCTTGGGACGACACCAAAGTGACTGTACCTTTCACAGTTCAGTAATTCCATCTTTCAGGCTTTCTAACCAATAAAATTTTTGGTGGCTCATTAAACCTTTTGATTTTCAGTACATCCAAACTGCACATTAAAAGAAAAAAATCATGAGGTCATTTATTAAATTATTTTTTATAGCTGCTGCGGTTTTTTCCAGCAGCCAACTCCTAGCTCAGGACAAGAATAAAACGCTACTCCAAACCGAACGCATGGCGAAGGCGCTTGAGCTTACAGACAAGCAAAAGGCGGCCCTAGATAAAGAACTAAAAGCGGCAAAAGAGGAACGCCAAGTGGCCATGGAAAAAGCGAAGGCAATCCGAGAAGAAATGAGGCGAGATGCTTTTGTAGCGAGAGAGGCTCGCGAAGCAAAATTGAAGGACATTCTTACGGAGGAGCAATGGGCTAAATACGAAAGCGCCAAAAAGAGAGGCAGAGGGGCCATGCTTAACAGGGCTAAAAGAGGTCAAGATTCACGACAAGGAGGACGTTTTCAGAGAAGAGGCCAAATCAGAGAAGATGGAAGAAGACCGATGAGAGATACGCTTAGAAGAAGAGTAGTCAAAAGAAGGGTAGAGATGCTTAAAGAGAAAAAAGAAACCGAGGAGAAAGAAAATGGTGGTGGAAACTAGTTTCCACTAATTCTGAGCAAAAAGGGGCTTTGGGAATGGCCCCTTTTTTATTTCCAATCCGTTTCACTTTTTGGGCCCATTTTTCCTTCCACACTTTTTAAAAGGGCTTTTGCATCATAAACCTTACCTCCTTTTATCACCACACTCACATTTCTGGTGTTAGTAATCTCTTCCAAAGGATTACCAGTAATAATAAAGGCATCGGCCAGTTTACTCACAGAAATACTACCCAAAATATCACTCTTTCTAAGGGCAGTAGCCCCGTTAATGGTCGCGATTTTCAATACATCGGCATTTGGAATTCCAATAGAAACCAAAGCTTCCATTTCTCTATGGGCACTAAACCCAGGTATAAACTCTCCAACGGATGGATGATCTGTCCCTAGCGTAATTTTTCCTCCTTTGTCGAAATATCTTTTGATCGTTACTTTTTTCACGTCAAATATTTTCTGGAACATGCCCAATTCTTGACGCGTTTCTTTCGTGATTTCAAAGGCATAAGGAGTTAAATACTTGCGCTCATCGTGCCAATAGTCATAAAAACTTTCCCTATGCCCGTAGTAGCCATATGCAGTCAAGGTGGCATCGAAAAAGACCCCGTTTTGAATGAAATGATCGATTTGTTTATCGATTGCTGGGTCGCTGGTATCCAAGTTTTGTAGTGTGGCGTAAGCCGATTGTGTGTTGGGCAGTGCATCGCCACCTAAAAAGTGCTCAATCCGATCGATACCCATGGTAATAGCATCACGTGGGTTGACGGTATTTCGAAAACCTGAACCCAAATGCCCCGTTACGGGTAGGCCATGCATGTGCGCTCTTTCAATTAAAGCTTTCAGTAGTACTGGAGAAATTCCCTTTGCCTTGAAACCCGCTACGCCTAACTCGGCCCATTTATCTACTTTATCGTAAATATCCTGTATGGTAGTCCCTCGATTCCAAGCAGGAAATGCTGTGCCGAAATATGGGCCAGAACTATGGATTCGAGCACCAACTTTTTCACCACGATCGATCTTTCTTCTCGCCTCAAGCATCACCTCTGGTTGGATTTCTCCGCCGGGAAAAGTAGATGTCACACCATTGGCAAGAAAAATTACCGGGTTCGCTTCAACTTCATCTCTACGAACACCATCAAAAGTTACACGGTAGTGAGCATGTAAGTCGAAAATACCAGGTAGCAAATATTGATCATCGCTCAGCGTAACGACTTCATATTCTTCTGTATTATCCAGTCTTTGATTTACTGAAACAAACTTTCCACTTCGAATCACAATGCCATTATTCTCAATCATGGCGCCGGTTTCTGTATCGAAGTAGTGCCCTCCTTTAATGTAAAGGTTTTGCGCCATGAGCGAAGACCCGATCAGGCAAAACAAAAGGCTAAAAATGAACGATAAAGGTGTTTTCATGCGCTTAAGGTTTACCGAAAGTTACTAAACTTGGAAAGAAGTAGTATACGGTTTGTTTGACAGCCCTTACCTAGCGATCGAAACGTAGAGCAACATCTTGAAGACTATCGTTGGAACCTACCATGGTCAATACATCGCCTAACCGAAGTCTGGTATAGCCGTGGGTAATAATGCTCTGTCCTCCACGATTCACAGAAAGCACAATGATATCGGAAGGCAAACGCAAATCTCGAAGTGGCAATCCTCTCAGGTTCGGGTTCTGAACTTCGACATCCATAGTATCCTGATTTTCTTGCATACCCAATAAAAGTGTCGCTGCTTGCGGAGATCTTACGAGGTGATCCATCAAGCTTACCATAGCGGTAGATGGGTCTACGATTAAACAATCGAGTTTATGGAACTTCTCGAAATTATATCGATGATTTAATCGAACGACTATGTCTTTCGTCCCCACCTGTTCGTAGAGAATCTCGGCGATTGCCAAATTTTCGTCATCCGTTAAGGTAAGTACTACAGCCTCCGCCTTTTGAATATTATGAGCCGTGAGAGAATCCAAAGTGAATTCATCGACTTTATGGATAACCAAATCGGGATACTCATCTACTTGAATATCTTGTTTCTTAGTAATTAATTCAGCCTCCCAGCCGTGTTCTTTCAATTGCTTAGCGAGTGCTACAGATTGAGACTCTACTCCAATGATCATAGCATCACGAATTCCATCAAAATGAGGCGTATTTGCTTTTACCCTAGCTTCACCAACCATTTGGATTGACCATTTAAAGAGCGGTGGCCCAACGAACTGGTTCAATACAATCACTGCCACTACAATGGTTTGAAATTCTGAGCCCCAAGCAGGAAATGCGTTCGCCACAATGGTGGCAAGTCCTAGACCAACACCGGCTTGTGTAACGAATGGCATCCATCCGATCTTTCTGAACAGCGCTGAATCTCCAGCTAAAGAACCTCCTAAAAGGGAACCCGCGATCATGGTAACCAAACGAATACCAAATAGCATAAATGCTACACCTATTACTTTAACAAGTATATCTATAGAAACTGAGGCGCCTGTTAGGGTAAAGAAACAGATGTAAATAATAGGCCCCATTTCCTCCAGAAGCTTGATGAACTCATGTCTGAAACGAGAATAGTTAGTGACAATAAAACTACCAATGATACAAATCAAGAGTGGTTCTATATGGAACTCAAATCCAAAGTGATCTTCCGTATAATGCTTTACGAAATAATAGAGGAGATAAACGGCATAACCCACCGCTAAGACGAGCCCCATTTTTACATAAGCATTAAGTCTTATGCTCAAGACCAATATTAGCAGCCTACCCACTATATAGCCAATGGCAAACGAAGCTGCCAACTCTGCTAGTAAAACGAGTAAAAACTGAATGTTAAAAGGGTCTCCGTTGATTAATGTGGTAGCAACTGATAGACAAACCGCGAATAAAATGATGACTAGAAAGTCCTTAATCACCGTAACGCCCATGGCCATTTGGACGAAAGGCCCCTTAGCTCTCATTTCATTGATCACGGCAATGGCTGAGGCGGGTGATCGCGCCACAAAAATTGTGGCCATCATTATGGATACTCCAATTTTTGACGCTGAGTTCATGGAGCTCATAAACTCAATCTGATCGGCCAAGAAATAGATTAGGACGGAACTTCCGACAAACGTTACCATGAGTTGTCCGAATGTCATCCACTTGATGCTTTTCATACGACCTCTTAGCTCTTTCAAATAGAGCTCTGCCGCAGCGGCAAAGGCTATAAAAGCCAGAGATATATCATTAATGAATTGAAGCCCAGTGCCCGTATTCTGAGGCAATAGTTTGAAGATAAAAGGGCCTGAAAAGAGGCCTACCACTAGAATTCCCGTGATAAAGGGAAGCTTGATTTTCTGAAAAAAACCAGCTATTTGATTTGCAGCCACCGCCACAATGATAAAGCCTCCAAGCAATAATAAAACTTGTTGATAATCAGTCATTCACGAACAGATCAATGGTTTTTTGACAAAATTCAGTTTTGCGTAAGCTACCAAATTAACAAATTTCGCTTACGAAACGCGTCTAATGGGGACAAATCAACGGGATTATTTTAGGACAGTGGTTACCTGTAGCCCCTTAGTCAATGTTTTATGAACAGGACATTTATCGGCAATTTCAACGATCCTATTCCTTTGGTCTTCCGTTAGGTTGCCTGTCAGTTCTAATTCTCGGTCTATAAATTCCACTTTGCTTTTTTCATCCAAGTTGATCGCATCGGTAGCATGCCGCTTCTCTCTTGATAAATGCACCTTTACTTCCTGTAAATCGATGTCTTTGTCATTGGCGTAAAGCCTAATGGTCATCGCAGTACAAGCGCCAAGGGAAGCCACTAAAAGATCGTAAGGTGTGCCACCTAAATCAGTTCCCCCGACATCTGTGGGCTCATCCGTAACCAAATAGTGCCCATTGGCCAAGACTTCGGTCAGTAAGCCATTTTCTTTTTCATTTCTAACCACCACCTGCCGATCGGTAGTTAGGTCTAGTTTTTCTTCGTAACTAACATACCTTTTCGCCCATGAGGCAACCACCTCTCCGACATATTGAGCATCAGCTTTTTTAGATAACAAGTGATCAGCCCCGTCGAGGGAAATATAGCTCTTAGGATGCATTGCAGCGGTATAAATCTTCTCCGCGTTTTTAATATCCACAGTTTCATCCTGTGGCGAATGTAAAATGAGCAATGGCTTGTTCAAGTTTTTGATGCCTTCAGAATCCTCATAGTGCTGAAGGTCATCTATAAATTGTTTTTTTATGGTGAATGGGCGACCGCCAAGGGAAACATCTGCTTTTCCAGAGACTTTAATCTCTTCAATAGAATTGCCAAACAGGTGCTGAACATGCGGTGGATCGGCTGGTGCTCCAACAGTCGCTACAGCCTCAATATAGGCTAACTTTCCAGCGGCAATCAATACGGCTGCACCGCCTAATGAATGACCGACTAGTAGTTTCGGCGCTTCATACTCCGATTTTAAGTACTCGGCAGCCACAATTAAGTCTTCTACATTGCTAGAGAAATTAGTGTCCTCAAAATCTCCCTCACTTTCACCTAAGCCTGTAAAATCGAACCTTAAAACGGCTATTCCCTTGGCCGTAAGACCTCTACTAATATGGGTTACGGCCATTAGATTTTTAGAGCAGGTAAAACAATGCGCAAAAAGCGCATAAGCCACTGGTTTTTTGTCTACCGGCATTTCCAACTTAGCCGACAGTTGCTCGCCATTTGCATTGGGGAATTGAAGTCTGATGGTTTTCATAGCTCAGGTTTATTAGAAAAGCCTCTTGCCATCAAAAAAGTTCGAACTCACCTTTTGAATTTAATGATGGTGGTGGAATATAGGGAAACGAAAAAGGGTACTGAATAGGTGATCAACAATTTCGGAAGATTGAGCTGATCCAACTCTTGATTCACGAGACACTCTCCTTGATTAATGCAGTTCAATATAGTACCGACAACAAGTGACATTTTAATAGCGAGCACCAAATTGGACTTATCCGAAAAAATGTGCTTCAACAAATTTCTCTTTTTGTTGTGTACCCGTAATTGACCCATGACCAAACAAAAATCGACTACTGAGATGATAGAAGGTGTCTTTTAAACAACATAAGGGCGTAATTTCTATTATCCTAAGGGTATTTCAGCGTTCGATTGTTAATTATAGGACTACCATTTAAGTCCGTTGTTCATATCGATAGCTACCGGAAAGAGAGGAAATTACTGGTTGCAACAAAAATTCGATTCGGTAACGAGACCATAAATCACGAGCCCTGTCTACCTAGATGGGGCTTTATTTTTTCGACGACATCATCTTTCTTAAGAAATAGGCCTTATCAGCAAAACAAATATCTTTGCGATCTGTTTTGGTGCAATAGTCTACACAAATGGGAAAAGAAAAAATAGGCGTATTACTTGTCAATTTAGGAACACCTGATAGTCCTGCTACTAAAGATGTAAGGAAGTATCTAAGAGAATTCTTAATGGATGGCCGGGTCATAGATATTCCTGCAATTCCTCGATTTATTCTCGTCAATGGAATTATTGCCCCATTAAGAGCGCCAAAATCGGCCAAAGAGTATGCAAAACTTTGGGTCGAAAGAGGTTCTCCTCTGAAATTCTATGGCTACGACGTAAGAGACATGCTTCAGAAGTCGCTTGGCGATGACTATAAGGTTACGTTGGCCATGAGATACCAAAACCCGAGTATTGAAGAAGGGTTAAATGAGCTTAAGGCAGTAAATGTTAAGCGAATTATTGTAATACCTCTATTTCCTCAATATGCTTCCGCAAGTACAGGTTCTGTTTCAGAAAAAGTGAATGAATTGGTAAGCAAATGGCAGATTATCCCATCTGTTGCACATATCAATCAGTTCATGGATCACCCAAAATTCCTTGAAGCTTTCGCCAATAATGGCAAGGCGCTAATGGAGAAGCAGGATTATGACCATGTCATCTTTAGTTATCATGGACTTCCAGAGCGACATATTCGAAAGGGCTCCGTTGGTAATCAGTGCCAACTTGGATCTTGTTGCAGTGTACTGCATGAAAGAAACCGGTATTGCTACCGGGCACAGTGTTTTTATACTTCCAGAGAATTAGCAAAAAGACTAGGCTTAAAAGAGGATGGTTATACCACTACTTTCCAATCTAGATTAGGTAAAGACCCATGGATTAAGCCTTATACGGACGAGGTTCTAGAAGAATTACCAGAAAAAGGAATCAAAAAGGCACTTGTATTTTCTCCAGCCTTCATTTCAGACTGTCTAGAAACGACGATTGAAGTCGGTGAAGAATTTAAAGAAGAGTTTATGGAAGCTGGCGGTGAAGTCTGGGACTTAGTACCGAGCTTAAATGATTCTGAAACGTGGATTGAATGCCTTGAAGATTTAGTAAAAACGGCTTAGTTACTCTCTATTTCTCGAATAAAGACTACTTCTACCATTGGTGGAGAATCTCTTCTACAAGTAGCTAATTGTGTACTGTTGGTCAATATTACCTCTACTTTTAAGCCATCTTGCTGAAAAGCTGGGTCTAGATCAACAGGAACTACTATTGAACTAAATTCATTGTCGAATTGGATTACCCAACCGCAGGTTTGGAAGCCTGCAACGTTTGCCCCATCTCTGATAGTAGCCAACTGTTCGGCTTTTACTTCTACCGTTTTACAACCGTATAAGCATAATATCAGGCTTAAAAATGCTATGTGTTTTAATTTCATGTTTTCTATCACCTTAATTCACGTAACTATTTTGTGAAATGAATCGGTAAGCATACATGTTGAGGATTTCGCTTACAATATACGGACAATATCAATCCGAAGGACTAATTTGTTGAATTCTGACCATTGAAATATCGTCACCACTCGTATTACAGCCACTTATTTGGTTTAAAAATTCAACTTTAAGAAAAACGTCAAGACCGTCTTGTTCGTATTCCAAGTTCAAATAAGTTGGCTGGTATAGCGTTCCCTCTATTCGCAGTAAAAAACCACAGTCGGCCAATCCTGATTGGGTAGAACCGTCCACAATGGTGCCGCTAGTGGTAATTACCTCAATGTCATCATCGCTGCATGCTACGATAGCAAACAAAAAAAGACATAAAAAAAGAGGTTTTAGGTTCATCACTTGCAAACAGTTACTTAAGATAGACTGCCAAGAGGAAAAAAGGTTGTATTAGGCCATCACTGGCTCTAAAATTTCCACCAGTTTTTCTAAGACGAAATCAACTTCATCGGCTGTATTGTACTTAGAAAAAGAGAATCGAATGCCTTGTCTATCTGATGCCGCGTTTATTCCAGTTAAAACATGTGACCCAGTAGATGCACCACTATTACAAGCACTTCCTCCCGAGGCAGACACCCCGTTGATATCGAGATTGAACAATAACATATCGTTATCATCTGATGGCGGAAAGCTTACGTTCAAAACGGTGTATAGACTATGGCCATCTCTTACATCACCATTGAATGAAACACCCGGAATTCTTTCTGTCAGGCCAGCAATCATTCTATCCTTCAGGCCTCTGATATGCTTTTCGTGTTGTTCCATTTCACGATAGGCAATTTCAAGCGCTTTAGCCATTCCTACTATACCATATAGGTTTTCTGTTCCTCCTCTATGATTGCGCTCTTGGCCACCGCCATGAATGAAACGACCAATTCTTTTGCTCTTACAAACTCGCAAGAAGCCAACTCCTTTCGGGCCATGAAATTTATGCCCGGCGCCTACCAAAAAATGGCATTTTAGGTTTTGGGTATCATGGGCAAAATGACCCATGGTTTGAACGGTATCGGAATGAAATATAGCATCATACTCAGATGCCAGTTCACCGATAGCGTTTATATCATTTAAAGTGCCTATTTCATTATTGGCATGCATAATTGACACCAAGGAACGGCTGTTATTTTTAAGCAATGATTGCAGGTGATCCATGTTTATATGGCCCTGATGATCAAGGTCAACAAAACTTACTTTGGCGAGCCCAAGTTCCTCCATTTTCATAGCGGTTTCCAAGACTGCCTTGTGCTCAATTTTCGAAGTGATAATATGCTTTAGTCCATAAGCGTCTACACAACAAGTAATCGCTGTATTATCTGCTTCTGTACCTCCAGAAGTAAAAAAGATCTCTGAAGGAGTGGTATTCAACAAATCAGCAACTTTTCTTCTGGCGTGTTCAATTTTTGTCCGCGCCTCTCGGCCGTGGGCATGTGTAGAAGATGGGTTCCCAAAGACATCTAACATTAGAGGTTTCATTTCCTCAAAAACCTCAGGGTCTAATGGTGTTGTTGCCGCGTTGTCGAAATAGATATTCATCTCATTTGCATTAATTGGACACAATTTCTTTTATATCAGAAATAATCTTGTTGGCTAAGTGTTCTGCCGTATTCAACGATTCAGACTCAGCATATATTCTTATAATCGGTTCTGTATTTGACTTTCTCAAATGTACCCATTCTTTGTCAAACTCGATTTTTACCCCGTCAATGGTGTTTACGGGCTTGTCGCTATACTTTTCTTCCATAGCTGTCAATACCTTATCTACATCAATATCTGGAGATAAATCGATCTTGTTTTTAGAAATAAAGTAACTCGGATAAGTAGACCGAAGTCTTGATACAGGCTTGCCAAATTTTGCCAAATGCGTTAGGAATAAAGCGATACCGACTAAGGCATCTCTCCCGTAATGCGAGTCTGGATAGATGATACCACCATTCCCTTCTCCACCAATTACAGCATTCGTCTCTTTCATTTTCGTGACAACATTCACTTCACCCACAGCCGAAGCAGTATACGTACCGCCATGCTTTTCAGTAACGTCTCTTAAAGCCCTAGTCGAAGATAGGTTGGAAACAGTATTGCCTTTGGTTTGTGACAAAACATAATCTGCCACAGCTACTAATGTATATTCTTCACCGAATGGAGTCCCATCTTCTGACAAAAATGCCAAACGATCGACATCTGGATCTACAACGATTCCAAGGTCATATTTTCGACTTTCCATTGCCGAAGAAATCTGGCTCAAGTGCTCAGGAAGTGGCTCTGGATTATGTGGAAACATTCCATTCGGCTCACAGAACATTTCTTCCACTTCTACACCAAGTGCTTTCAAAAGTGGTGGTAAAGAAATTCCACCCGTTGAGTTTACACAGTCTATAATTACCTTGAAACGCGCTTCTTTTACGGCGTCAACATCTACCAAGGCTAAATCCAAAACTGATTGGATGTGCTTGTCAATGTAGGTGTCGTCTTGAGTGATTTTACCTAACTCCTTTACCTCCGCAAACTGGTATGCATCACTTTCAGCAATTGCCAGTACCTCTTTTCCATCCTGACCACTGATAAATTCACCAGTTTCATTCAGCAGTTTAAGGGCATTCCATTGTACCGGATTGTGGCTAGCCGTTAAAATTATACCTCCACCAGCATTTTCCAGTGGCACGGCAAATTCAACCGTTGGTGTAGTTGACAATCCTAGGTCAACGACATCTATACCAAGACCAACTAGAGTAGAAGAAACGAGGTTCGCGATCATTTCACCAGAAGGGCGAGCATCTCTACCGATCACTATTTTGGATTTACCTGATTTCTCTTTGACCCAAGTACCAAATGCTGCTGCAAATTTTACGGCATCGATGGGTGTCAGGGCTTGATCTACGCTTCCACCGATGGTTCCGCGAATTCCTGAAATTGACTTAATTAATGTCACAGTGTTTTGGTTGTTACAGCCACAAAAGTAGCAAAACAAGTGCAGAAACTAGTCAATAATAAAGGATGTAAAAGGAAATAAAATGAGGGGTTATTTAAACTTGGCCAAGACTTTATCAACCTCGTTATCAGGGTTGCCACATGACTCGCCAGGCTGCACATCTTTACCACAGAATCCACATCGAACGCCTTCTTTATTTAAGAAGGGACTTTGAGAAGCACACGTTCCTTTGAATTCGCCATTCTTTAATAAAATGAGTCTCACCGACATCCCTACAAAGAATAACCCTACTAAAATTAATGTTAATACAAGCGTGGTCATAACAGACTAATTTGGCTCAAATTTAAATATACTTGAGTTCATAACACTACCTTTGCAACATAAGTTTCGATAAAACCCATAAGCTCCATGATTCAACCCCCAAAAGATCTTCGAAGGAAAGAAAAGCTTGAGGCCTTTGATCGATTATTGACCATAATGGATGAGTTAAGGCTCAATTGTCCATGGGATAAAAAGCAGACTCTTGAAACGATTAGGCACTTAACAATTGAAGAGACTTATGAATTATCGGATGCCATTATCAACGAGAATCTAGATGAGGTTAAAAAGGAGATCGGTGACCTAATGTTGCATATGGTTTTTTACTCGAAAATCGCAGACGAAAAAGGTGCTTTTGATGTGGCAGATGCGCTCTCGGCGATTAGCGATAAGCTTGTCCATAGACACCCTCATATTTACGGCGATGTGCAGGCCGATGACGAAGAAGCTGTAAAAGCCAACTGGGAGAAAATCAAATTGAAAGAAAAAGGTAACGTCTCTGTTTTAGGCGGCGTGCCCAACTCCTTACCCGCTCTGGTAAAGGCCATTAGGATACAAGATAAGGCAAGAGGAATAGGCTTTGATTGGGAGAAAAAAGAACAGGTTTGGGAAAAGGTCGAAGAGGAAATGCAGGAATTTAAGGATGAATTCAATGTAGATTCCGATACACCGATCGATAAACAAAAGGCTCAAGCAGAATTTGGAGACCTTCTTTTCTCTTTAGTAAATTATTCCAGATTCATCGATATCGATCCTGAAGAGGCACTGGAACGAACAAATCTCAAATTCATCAAAAGGTTTCAGTACTTAGAAAGTGAGTCGCAGAAAGACGGCAAAAGCATTTCTGATATGAGTCTAGACGAAATGGATGAATATTGGGAGAGAGCCAAATCAATCAAATGATTTTGAAAAGGTTACTGGGTAAATTTCTAGTCTGGAGAATCCGACATTTAAGCATTAAGAATTTTGTAATTCTTTTGGCGGGCTTAACGGGTGTTATCGGAGGGCTAGCCGCAGTTACTTTAAAAGGAACTGTTCATTTCATACAGGCCAAGCTACTTTCATTAGACATCTCTTTTATTCATGTATTTCTACCTGTAGTTGGTATTCTGGTGACTGCACTCCTAGCCAAATATGTGTTAAAAGAAACTCTAGGCCACGGCGTCACTTCTATTCTTTATTATATATCTAAAAAATCGAGTATCGTCAGCCGAATTAAAATGTATAGCCGAATGCTAACTTCTGCACTGACCGTCGGCTTTGGAGGTTCTGTCGGTTTGGAGGCACCTATTGTAGTGACAGGATCTGCCATCGGATCTAACATTGGGCGCTTAATGCACCTGAACTATAAGCAGAGAACTCTGATGATTGGTTGTGGCGCCGCTGCCGCGATTTCTGGCATCTTTAATTCACCTGTGGCGGGTGTGATCTTTAGTATAGAAGTCATTTTAAGTGAGGTAACCATTGGAGCGTTTATACCATTACTTATCGCCTCCGTACTTGGTTCCCTAATATCGATGCTCTTTTCTGGTGACAATGTTTTGTTTTCATTCGATCTAACTGATCCATTTCAAACAAGTGACTTTCTGTTCTACCTTGTCTTGGGTGCTATTTGTGGGCTTGTCGCCTATTATTTTACCAATACCACACTGTTTGCCGAGAAATTAGTAGCCAAAATCAAGCGGCCGATATTTAAGGCTATCATAGGCGGCTTGGCCTTAGGCTTACTTATCTTATTATTCAACCCTCTTTTTGGTGAAGGCTATAATACAATTAAGCTGATCTTAAACGGTCAAGCTTCGGAAGTATTCAGTAATAGCGAATTGTTCGCAGGAATTTCAGATCCATGGGCCATTGTGGCATTCGCATTTATGGTGCTTTTACTCAAACCATTCGCCACTGGTTTTACAATCGGAGCGGGCGGCAATGGCGGTATCTTCGCCCCTTCCCTTTTCATTGGGGGCATTACTGGTTTCTTATTTGCCTCCATTAACAACCTCCTAGACCTAGGCAAAACACTATCTGTCAGCAACTTTACATTAGTCGGTATGTGTGGTGTTATGAGTGGTGTCTTGCATGCACCATTAACCGCCATTTTCTTGATTGCAGAAATCACGAGTGGCTATACATTGTTCCTACCCCTGATGCTCGTGTCGGCAGTGGCCTTTAGTGCCAATAGTTATTTTCAAAAGCACTCCTTTTACACGGCCAAATTGATAGAGTCTGGAGACTTAATACCCTACGATAAGGACAAGCAATTACTCAGTTTGATGAACATTAGCAAATTGATTGAAAAGGATTTATTGACCATCCATCCAGAAAATAAGTTGGACGATTTGGTGGATCTTGTCAAAAAATCTAAGCGTAATATCTTTCCAGTAGTGGATGAAAATAATGTCTTAAAAGGCATAATCACACTCGATGATATTAGGGAAATCATGTTTGACAGTGAATCTCAGAAAAATGTAATTGTTGGAACATTAATGAGTAAACCGCCTGAAACAGTAAATTCTAATGAAAACATGCAGCAGGTTATGGGCAAATTCGAAAAAACAGGCGCTTGGAACTTACCTGTCATCGATAATGATGAATATATAGGCATCGTATCTAAATCTAGAATTTTCAATACTTACCGCACAAAGCTTAAACGGCAAAATAAAGAATAGGCTCTCAAAACGGCCTCAAAGTCCCTGAAAACCAACAAGATGATTTTTTAGAATTTTTACTTTGATCTAAAATTCAAAATAGTTATCAACAAAATTCTAGTTTTAAATTTTACTCATAACTATCTTTTAATCAGGTGATTATAGCAATTTTGATAAAGTCTGTGGATAAAAAATCGAAATTGTGGAAAAAAAATGAGCCAAATTTTTGATTCTTTTTTTTGTCTAAAAACTGTCAAAATATCGCGACAAAAAAAATATGGTTTTACCAGTATTTCGCTTAATATTAAGCTTAAAAAAAATTCAAACTTTTTATACATAAAATTAGTTTGGGCCTACCCCAGCGCCCAAAAATGTTTTAAATAGTTGATTACCTAAATATTATGAGGGGTCGAATTGGTAACGCTCGTTTTTCACATTCCGATAACTTAAAGCAAACACTAACTGAAAATTTAAAATTGGCACTATAAGAATAATACAATTTTTGAAAATGAAGAACTTTTCGTTTTAATGGCTGTCAGTTTCAAAAAATTGCATTCCATTAAATCCTAGTTCTAGGACTAATTCCTGATAGAATATTAGAAACGGTTTAATTAATTTGAGCAGCCTTTTTTAATCAATATGATCAACGCTCATTAGCTTGAGAATGTCATCTAAATATTCTCTGGAATTTGAAAGCCTTGGCACCTTATGCTGGCCACCCAACTTTCCTCGGTTTCTCATCCATTCGTAAAAAGTACCCGGTGCTGCGTGATGAATAATCGGTTGAGTCAGGGCTAAACTCCTGTGACGTTTGGCATCATAATCAGAGTTAATATCTCTAAGTGTTTCGTCCAGTAACTTTACAAAACGATCGATATCGTCTGGGTCCTTTTCGAATTCAACTATCCACTCGTGAGCACCTTTTTCATTTTCCTTAAAATACCGCGGTGCAGCTGTAAAGTTATTGATCTGCGCTCCCGTTTTTTCCGCGGCCATGGCAATCGCTCTTTCTGCATTTTCGACCACCACTTCTTCACCAAAAGCATTAATGAAATGCTTGGTTCTGCCCGATATTTTAAATCTAAAAGGGTTAGTAGATGTGAACTGAATGGTATCGCCGATCTTGTAGCGCCAAAGGCCAGCATTTGTAGAAATAATTAAAGCATACTGCTCTCCGACCACTACCTCGCTTAAACCTACCGTTTTTGGAGACTCTTTATGAATTTCTGAGAACGGAATGAACTCGTAGTAGATACCATAATCGAGCATCAGTAGCATATCTTCTGATCCAATTTCATTCTGAATTCCAAAAAAGCCTTCTGAAGCATTATAGGTCTCCAAATAGCGCATTTGATCGGATGGAATAATGCTCTTAAAAATACTCTTGTAAGGGCCGAAAGCGACTGCACCATGGAAGAAAACTTCTAGGTTAGGCCAAACTTCATGGATATTATCAACCCCCTTTAATTCCATAATCTTTTGAAGCAATATGATGGTCCAAGTCGGCACGCCTGAAATACTTGTGACGTTTTCATCCATGGTATGCTTTGCCATGAGATCAATCTTGGATTCCCATTCTTCTAGGAGCGCAATATCTAATGTGGGTGTTCTAACGAACTTAGTCCAATAAGGAAGATTGGACATAATTACCGCGGAAACGTCGCCATAGAATGATTCACTATTGCTATCAAATTGGTTGATTTGCTGGCTTCCACCAATTGTAAGTCCTTTTCCATCAAACATTTTAGTCTGTGGATAATTGTTACAATAAATAGAAAGCATATCCTTACCACCTTTAAAGTGGCACTCTTCTAATGCTTCATAGGAAACGGGTATAAACTTACTTCTTGCGTTGGTGGTACCCGATGATTTAGCAAACCACTTGACATCTGACGGCCACAGGAGGTTTTGTTCTCCTGCCATATTTCGTTCTATATAGGGGCAAATGTCTTCGTATGAAGAAATTGGAATGAGTTTCCTAAACTGTTCTTCAGTATGAACGTCGGCAAAACCGTGGGTGCGACCAAATTCAGTGTTTCGGCCTGTGGTTACCAGTTTTTTAAATAGTTCCTCCTGAACATCATGAGGGTATTTCATGAATAGCTCAATCTGATGCATGCGTTTCTTCATGACCCAGGTGAGAATGGAATTCAGGATTGCCAAAGCTTAAATTTTTCTTTTCAACTCAAAGTGTTTTCCAAGATACACTTTTCTGACTTGTTCATCAGCAGCTAGTTCTTCGGCTGTACCAGCTTTTAGAAGTTTACCCTCGAACATTAGGTATGCTCTATCTGTAATTGACAGGGTTTCTTGAACATTGTGATCGGTGATTAGAATACCAATATTTCTGTCCTTTAGCTTGGCGACAATGGTTTGGATTTCCTCCACTGCGATTGGGTCTACCCCAGCAAATGGTTCATCAAGCAATACAAAGTTGGGGTCTACCGAAAGTGCTCTCGCAATTTCTGTTCGGCGCCTTTCACCTCCCGAAAGCACCCGCCCTAAGTTTTTCCGCACGTGCGTTAGGCTAAACTCTTCCAGCAAGGACTCCATTTTTTCCTTCTGCACTTGCTTGGGTAGCTTAGTCATTTCGAGCACTGCCATTATATTCTGCTCCACCGTAAGTTTTCGAAAAACCGACGGCTCTTGGGCCAAATATCCCAAGCCCGCTTGGGCCCTCTTGAACATTGGTAGTGCGGTAATATCCTCACCGTCTAACAAAACATGGCCTTCATTTGGTCTTACAAGGCCAACAATCATATAAAAGGTGGTGGTTTTTCCCGCACCATTTGGCCCGAGTAACCCAACAATTTCTCCTTGCTTTACCTCAACTGAAACATCGTTGACTACTTTTCTCTTTTTGTAGGTTTTAACAAGGTGCTCAGCAGATAACTTCATTTCTGTAAAAATACGCTAATCAATCAAACTTGAGGTCTTTTAGGAAGAGTTGGAGCGATTTTCTTCCACGAAAATCATTTTCTTCTACCGAAAATGCGATATGAAATCGCATTCCACTACCGACTAAATCGGCATACTCTGCAAACCCAAAACCGATCACATCGTAAGCAACATTCGTACCTTCTTGTCTGACTGTGAATTTTAAATGCTGTTCTTTTAGGACTTTAACATTTTCGGCGTAAACATCTTCGGTTACAAGCAGGGGTTGTGGATTTCCTGGCCCAAATGGGGCCATTTGTGAGATAATACTATAAAATCGATCGTTGATGTCTTCTAAATTCACAAGACTATCAATATTAATAGCTGGTGTTAGCTGATCTTCGGTAATATCTCTTGAAACTACCTCCTCGAATTTTTTTCTAAAGGCATCCACATTATCGATCGGCATGGTAACTCCTGCGGCATACATATGTCCTCCATATTGCTCAAGCAAATCTGAACATTCGCTTATTGCGGCGTAAACATCAAACCCCATCACCGATCTAGCCGAGCCAGTAACCATGTCATTAGATTCAGTTAGAATTACCGTGGGTTTATAAAACTTATCGATGCACCTAGAAGCTACGATCCCGATGACACCTTTGTGCCAATCCTCTTTATATAAAACTGTGGACTTTGCATTTCGAAATTCCTCATTTGACATGATCATTTCCAGTGCTTCTTCGGTATTTGCGCTGTCAAAATTTCTTCTAGCGTCATTTTTATCGTTTACCGTGGCGGCCAAGCTTAACGCCTCCTCTTCGGTACTGGCTAATAACAAGTCTACAGCCGCGCCAGCATCATCCATTCTTCCGGCCGCATTTATTCTAGGGCCTATACCAAACACAATACTTGAAATGGTGAGTTCTTTTTGTGCTCTACACAGCTCAATAAGTGCTTTAAGTCCTGGTCTAGGGTCTTGATTTACCTTTTGCAATCCAAAAAATGCCATCACTCGGTTTTCCCCAGTAATCGGTACTATATCCGAAGCAATACTTACGGCTAGTAAATCCAAATACGGGTAGAGTTTGGTCAATGCTATGCCAGATTGGATGCAGAAACCTTGCAATAACTTAAAACCAACGCCACACCCCGATAGGTCTTTATATGGGTATTCGCAATCAGCTCGCTTTGGGTCTAAAACTGCATATGCAGCAGGCAACTCATCTCCTGGAGTATGATGGTCACAGATGATCACATCTAGCCCAAGATCGTTGGCCTCTTTCACGCGATCAACGGCTTTTATCCCACAATCTAAGGTGATTATCAAGGAGTATCCTGCCTCTTTGGCGTATTGAATGCCTTGACTCGAAACACC
Source organism: Roseivirga misakiensis (assembly GCF_001747105.1). NCBI lineage: Bacteria > Pseudomonadati > Bacteroidota > Cytophagia > Cytophagales > Roseivirgaceae > Roseivirga > Roseivirga misakiensis. The sequence goes on from NZ_MDGQ01000003.1 coordinate 989,491, forward strand.
GTAACCCTCTTTATACCGATTTGGGATATAGTATCCGAGGTTATCATAGAACTCATTCAAAAATCCGAAGCAAGTGGCGACTGACGTAGTGCCGTCCACATCATAATCACCGTAAATCATGATTTTTTCACCATTACCGATCGCATCGGTTAGTCGATTTACGGCTTTCGCCATATCTTTCATTAAGAAAGGATCGTGTAAATGATCTAAGGAAGGACGAAAGAAGGTTTTGGCCTCTTCAAAAGTAGAAACGCCTCTCTGCTCCAATAACTTGGCTATTGTCTCATTTATCTTGACTTCTTCTTGAAGTACATTGAGTACATCAGGATTATGCCCCTCTTCAAATAGCCACCGTTTCTGCATAAGTTAAATTTAAGGGTTAATCAGTTATTTGGGCACAAAAAAACAGTGCCCTCAAGAAGGCACTGCTAAGATAAATTCAAAAATACTAGTTAGACACTTTCTTAATGTCTAGTACATCTTTAAGTGGAACACGCTTGCCATCTCTGTAAGGGACAATCCAAGCATCTTCAACTCCCATTTCTCTTAAATACCTTTTTAATACGTTGGCGTCATCATAATTTCTAAAATTGCCTATCACATACTTTCTCAGCTCTTCCATTTCCTCTTCAGAGAAATCTTTCGAACTGTTAGCATATTTATTTAGATCAATTTTACGAAACGCACCTACTTGCACTTTGAACACTACACCAACGCTGAAATCTTCTCCGCCATCTCTTTCAACCTTCATAGGAAGTCGATTTGGTTGAGATTTTAAGTTATTAATTTCACGCTGTGACACTTGATAAGCAGCTTGCATTCGAGTAACCTGCTTTTGCAACTCACTGATCTTATCATCTTTGCTTGACAATTGTCTCTCCAGATTTTCGATCTCTCCCTGACTGGCCGCTATTTGAGCCTTCTGTGCAACATTTTCATCAGAAAGCCTTTTAAACTCCTCTACTGTAAGTTTCTTTTTTCGCTTTTTCCACTCACTGAGCTCTTTCTTAGTCAGTGGTCTTACATCTATGGTCTGGGCTAATGCCGCCGTGGCAACAAAAACACCAAGAAGGATGGTAAAAAGTGCTTTTTGACCTTTCATTTGGGTAAAATTAGATTCAGAAATACAAGTTATGACAATAACATCAGCTTTTCAAACTACCAATCATATCCTCAGGTCTCACCCACTCGTCGAATTCTTCGGCGCTTAAGTACCCCAGGTTTACTGATTCTTCTTTCAAGGTAGTGCCGTTTTCATGGGCTGTTTTGGCAATTTTTGCCGCCTTCTCATAACCAATTTTCGTATTCAACGCGGTTACTAACATTAAAGAGTTATTCAAGTGCTGCTGGATACTTTTATGGTTTGGTTCTATGCCGATCGCACAGTTCTGTTCGAAAGAAACGCAAGCATCACCGATCAAACGGGCCGATTGCAATAAGTTGTAAGCCATAACTGGTTTAAACACGTTCAATTCGTAGTGACCTTGTGCGCCAGCTACTGATACGGTAGTGTCATTACCCATAACTTGTGCACAAACCATGGTCATGGCTTCACATTGCGTAGGATTTACTTTACCTGGCATAATTGAAGAGCCCGGCTCATTAGACGGGATAATGATTTCTCCGATACCCGACCTTGGCCCTGAAGCTAGCATTCTAATGTCGTTCGCGATCTTGTTCAGTGAAACAGCTAGCTGTTTTAACGCACCATGTGTTTCCACAAAAGCATCGTGAGCCGCTAAGGCTTCAAACTTATTCTCAGCAGAAACAAACGGCAGTCCTGTAAACTCTGCTATTTTCTTTGCGACTAAAGGAGCATATCCTTCAGGTGTATTGATTCCAGTACCTACAGCAGTTCCCCCCAAGGCCAACTCTGAAAGGTGGGCCAAAGTATTCTTCAAAGCTTTCAGTCCATGATCTAATTGAGAAACATAACCCGAAAATTCTTGTCCTAGAGTAAGCGGTGTAGCATCCATTAAGTGTGTTCTACCAATCTTAACCACATTCATAAAAGCCTCAGACTTGGCCTTCAGGGTATTCCTTAATTGTTCAACACCCGGAATAGTAGTTTCAATTATCATTTTATAGGCAGCAATGTGCATCCCTGTTGGGTATGTATCATTGGATGATTGAGATTTATTCACATCATCGTTGGGATGAATAAACGTTTTACCCTCGCCCAGTTTGTTACCCGCCAAAACGTGTGATCTGTTGGCAACCACTTCGTTTACATTCATATTAGACTGCGTACCTGAACCTGTCTGCCAAACAACCAAAGGAAATTGATCATCCAGCGAACCTGTTAGGATCTCATCGCAAACAGCAGAAATCAAATCACGCTTTTCTTCACTCAAAACGCCTAGCTCACAATTGGTATGCGCAGCGGCTTTTTTCAAATAAGCAAAGCCATGTACCACTTCTAGCGGCATGCTAGCCTCCGGTCCTATTTTAAAGTTATTGCGAGATCTTTGTGTTTGGGCTCCCCAGTACTTGTCTGCTGGTACTTCCACATCGCCCATTGTATCTTTTTCTATTCTGTATTCCATAGTGAATGAGATGTTTTAAAGCTATTCAAAATTAGGCATTGGGGTGTTTAGGATAAAGGAAAACTACGGTTATTCACCGAACGGTAGCGTGAAGCAAAAAATCTTAGTCGAAAGCTCTGACCGTTTACCGAGACATGGCGTTTGTTTACCGATTTCACGAACCATTTTGGTAGGTGATCGGCGTACATTTGAATAGTCAAAAACAACAAAACAACTTTGGTCGGTACGTCTCTTTGGTCGGAGACATTAAAAGCCCAAAAGTCAAAACTCAAAAAACAACGAAACGCAAAAAGCTAACAATCATGGAATCAAAAATAAACAGACGAATATTTGTAGGAGCAGCCTTCTTAATCATTGGTCTCTTACTGACTTTCGATAATCTAGAAATCTTCAGATTTAATTTACCATACTATCTATTCAGGTGGCATTCAATACTCATCATTGTTGGTGTATTTATGTTATCGGTAAGAGAGAAAGTTGGATTAGGTATCACCTTATTAATTATAGGTGGAATTTTCCTCTTGGATGATATGGCCGATTACTATTACTGGAACTTTGGTTTCAATGATATATTCGACTTATGGCCACTAGCGCTTGTAGGAGTTGGTCTCTCCTTAATCTTGAAGCGTAATAGCCACAAAGACGAGTATGAAAAAAAAAGTTTTGAGAATGAACTCGACTACGTCGACGAACTGGCAGTATTTTCAGGAGCCGAGCGAGTGGTCACATCCAAAGAATTCAAAGGAGGCAAACTCACTTCGATATTTGGAGGAACAAGTTTAAACCTCATTAACTCTGATTTAGCCTGGGGCACGAACGTATTGGATGTATTTGTTCTATTCGGAGGTTGCGACATTAGAGTTCCTGCAGACATGAATGTGAAAGTAAAAGTCACTGCAATTTTTGGAGGTTTCTCTGATGAGCGCAAGGTCATCAACGAAAATGACGCTAATGATGGAAAAGAATTGGTAATTAAAGGTTTGGTGCTCTTTGGAGGAGGAGAGGTTAAATAACACCAAGTTTTAAAACGGTGGGTCGAAAGTTTATTCTTACGGCTCACCGTTAATCACTTCTAGCTTTTTTGTAATTTCCGCTTCGCGCGGATTTTTTTATGAATCACCCTTTCATTCGAAATAGAAACATTATCATTTACACAGGCATCTGGCTTGTGATCAGCATACTGTTTGCCTTTGGACTTTTCTATTTCAACGATTTAGAAGTTAAAATGGCCGCGATCGATAGTGCCATTTTCAACGGCATTTTCTATGGGCTGGGGCTATCTTACTGGTTCAATGTTAGGTATAGCTCCTTTGATAAATCACAGCTCCTCAACTTAATTATTAGCCATGTGGCAGCGCTGGTAATTTCGGTCGGGTTAGCCCTTTTTATCAGCAATAGTATATTAACCAGACTAGCTGGTGAAGAAGAGTACTTAAACTTTTTGCGCGAGTCATTGCCATGGCGTGGTGCCCTTGGCCTTATGTATTACTTCATCATCATACTGGTGTATTACCTCATTTTATACTACGATGATGTAAATGAAAAAAACCAAGAGCGCTCTCAGTTAGAAACCATGCTCAAAAGCTCAGAGCTGGAAATGTTGAAGTCGCAGATCAACCCCCATTTTATCTTCAACAGCTTAAACTCAATTGCATCGCTTACTATTATATCTCCTGAAAAGGCGAGGGATATGGTTGTGAAACTCTCTGAATTTTTAAGGTATTCATTAGGCAAAGAAAATGACCAGATGAATACTATGAATGATGAGATCACCAACATCATGTTATATCTGGACATAGAGAAAGTCAGGTTTGGCGATCGGCTTTCGGTAGAAACTAATATTGAAAAAGACTGTCTCGCATTGCACTTACCCAACTTGATTCTTCAACCGATCTTCGAGAATACCATCAAACATGGCATTTATGAGAGCCTAGAACAGGTTACCATTAAATTGAAAGCTTGGCAGGAGCAAAACTTATTAAGAATAGAGGTAAGTAATCAGTTTGACCCAAATGCAGTGGGCAAAAAAGGGAAAGGAATCGGTTTGAAAAACGTAACTGAACGACTTAGGCTTATTTATGGTGTTCCTCAATTGGTAGTTACCGAGAAGACTGATAACTTATTCACTGTTAGGCTCGACATTCCACAAATTGCAACCGACGTATGATCCGGACCATAATTATTGACGATGAAAGTTTAGCAAGAGACTTGATCAAAGCCTATTTGCAAAAATTCGATGATATTGAAGTCATTCAAGAGTGTGGCGACGGATTTCAGGGCTTAAAAGCTATTCAGGAACACAAACCCGATCTTATCTTTTTAGATGTACAGATGCCGAAAATTACTGGCTTCGAAATGCTGGAATTACTCGAAGAACCGCCAGTTATTATTTTTAGTACCGCATTTGATCAATATGCAATCAAAGCCTTTGAACTAAACGCCACAGATTATCTCCTAAAGCCCTACGCAGAAGATAGGTTTAACGAGGCCGTGACGAAGGCAAAAGCCAAAATCGGAAGTTCAAGTGTCATCAAAGAGGAACTTACTGAGCTACAAGAAACCAGATCTGAAAGTGATGAATCGCTAGACAGGATTGTTGTAAAAACGGGTAATAAAATTCAAATTCTCCCACTAGAAGCAATTGCTCATTTCGAAGCGCAAGACGATTACGTAGCCATCCACTCAGACCAGGGCAAGTTTTTAAAACTGATGCGTATGAAACACTTGGAAAACAAACTCCCACATGGAGAATTTGTCCGAGTTCATAGGTCCCACATCGTAAATGTAAAGCAGATTGAAAAGCTCGAACTCTACGAAAAAGACTCCTATTTACTTTCATTAAAAACGGGTGGTCAACTACCAGTAAGTCGTAGCGGGCACAGTAAGCTCAAAGAAGTGCTGAAGTACTAAGCCCTACGAACCAGCCCTACTTCCTACGGTCCATCATAGAAATTCTACGGTTCGGTAACTCTTATTTATAGGAGTGCATGAGTCATTGCACATTTGAGTATCAAAACAGCACGTTATGCAAAAGCTCAAATTAATCTTAACAATTGTACTCCTTAGCACTGTCAATGCTTGGTCGCAAACTACCATTAAAGGTAGCGTCAGTGATAATAAAGGAGAGTCCATTCCAGGGGCAAATGTCTACATCAAAGACTCTTTCGATGGTTCCAGTACTTTATCAGATGGATCGTTTTCTTTCGAAACGTCAGAAACCGGTGACCAAATATTAATTGTAAGTTTTATTGGTTACAAGACTTTAGAACAGCCTGTAAAGATCGAAGGAAAGGTCATCGATCTAAAGCTTATTATCAAAGAGGCGATCAATAAACTCGATGGTGTTACTATTACGGCAGGAGCCTTTGAAGCCAGTGATGTGAAGAAAATCACGGTGTTAAAACCTTTAGATATCGTAACAACAGCCAGCGCAGCTGGTGATATCATGGGTGCTATCAATACGTTGCCAGGTACAGCAACGGTTGGTGAGTCAGGTCGTTTGTTCGTTCGTGGTGGCGAAGGTTATGAAACAAAGGTTTTTATCGACGGATTAGAAGTTAGAAACGCTTTTGGTGCCACAGCCCCAAATGTGCCGACGCGAGGACGGTTTAGCCCTTTCCTTTTTAAAGGAACTACATTTAGCACTGGAGGATATTCATCGGAATATGGTCAAGCCCTTTCTTCGGCACTCGTTTTAAACTCAAATGATATCGCAGATAAAACACAAGGCGACATCTCGCTAATGTCAGTAGGTGGTGATTTGGCGTACACTAAAAGATGGGACAATACTTCCATTTCAGGTAAGGTTCAATACACTGATTTACGCCCTTATCAGGATTTAATCAGTCAAAACTTTGATTGGGAAAGCGCTCCTGTAGGCAAGGTTGGCGAGTTTGTCTTCCGTCAAAAGGTGAATGAAACTGGTTTATTGAAGGTTTACGCTAACGCAGATTTGTCCAACTTCACGATCAGACAGCCAAATATTGATCGAGATGGTATCAAGGACACCATCAGCATTGACAATAAGTATTTCTACTTAAACGCGAACTATAAAGATATACTTAACAAGAAATGGTCGGTTCGTGGAGGTCTTTCTACTACATATAATAGGGAAGATATTGGTTTCAATGCAGATCAAATCGATGAGATAGAGCGTGGTTTACATGGTAAAATTGCCTTCAACTGGGATGCAAGTGAAAAAGTGTCTGTAAACATAGGCACGGAAGTTCTTCACAAGCGTTTCGACCGTGAATTTGAATTAACCAGTACACAAGAAGCATTCAACTTTGAAGACAATACTTTGGCCACGTTTGTAGAGTCAGATTATTTCGCTTCGAATAAGTTAATCCTTAGAACGGGGCTTCGATTCGAGCATTCGTCGCTCTTAAACCAGGCATGGGTGAGCCCAAGAATTGCCATGTCTTATAAAGTGAACGAAACGGGCCAATTTTCGCTGGCATATGGAAAGTTTTTACAGGCACCTCAAAATGAATTTGCCCTTGTAAACAACAATTTAGCGCCAGAACGTGCGACGCACTACATTCTGAACTATCAGTATTTTAAAGACAGTCGTGTATTTAGAGTTGAGACTTATTTGAAGGATTATGACGACTTAGTGAAGTATCAGGATTTGAACGACTTTAATCCATTAAATTTCAATAACAATGGTTTTGGAGAAGCTAGAGGTGTAGACGTATTCTGGAGAGATGGTAAAACTTTCAAGGAGACTGACTATTGGGTATCTTATTCCTATGTAGACTCTCAGCGCGACTACCAAGACTTTAACACCGTGGCAACACCATCTTTTTTATCGAAACACAATTTCTCTTTCGTCTTAAAGCACTTTGTGCAGCCACTGAGAGTTCAGTTCGGTGCTACCTATAATTATGCATCGGCAAGAAGCTTTCACAACCCGAATAGAGATGGTTTCCAAAACGATAGAACACCAGCTTTTCATGATTTAAGCTTAGGTGCTGCCATACTAGTGAAGCAAAACATCATTATTTACATGTCTTCATCCAACGTTTTGGGAAGGGACAACATATTTGGCTATCAATATGCTACTCAACCCGACAATAATGGATTTTACAATAGTCAACCGATTAAACAGGCCGCCAAGAGATTTATATTCCTCGGCTTGTTTATCACACTAACGAAAGATGGCCAAGAAAATCAATTAGACAACTTATAATACAGAACATATGAAAACTCTTACAACAATTATCGTAGCATTAGGCATTTTATTCGTGCCATTTAAGGAGCAAAAGGCAGAAGTAACGCTGACCGTAACCATTGACGGGATTAGAAATAGTGATGGCAACATTACCATCGCATTGCATAACGGAGAATCGGATTTTCCAGGAGACGAGGGCTTTATGATGAAGTCAGCGGAGGCCAAAAAAGGCAGTATTGAAGTAGTTTTCGAAAAAGTACCGGAAGGCGAATATGCTATTGCCGTGTTACACGACGAAAATGGAAATGACGAGATGGACTTTAACCAATATGGCATGCCGATCGAAGGTTTTGGGTTCTCAAATGAGGCGACCGCTGAAATGGGCCCTCCAGAATTTGATGATGCTTCTTTTGAAGTTTCAGATGATACTGATCATAGCGTAGAAATAGTATATATGGGCATGTAATAGCTGTTTACCCTGATTAAAAAGCCTGCTAGAATTAGCGGGCTTTTTGCGTTTTAGAAGCGCATCATACTTCGATAAAAGATACAACTACGATTCATCCGTATGATTCTACGATTCGGTAAGACCTTTTTTCTAGACGCACGGGCCACCCTTACTTTTATAATATCAAAAACGAAAAAAGCATATTATGAAAACACTTACAGCAATGATATTAACCTTGGGACTGGCATTGGGCATGGTTCCAGCAAAAGAAGTAGAAAAGGTAACAATCACCGTAACGGTTGATGGTTTAAGAAACGAAGATGGCTATGTGATGGTAGCACTCCACAATGGGGAAACAGAATTTCCGGGTGACGATGCCTTTATGACAAAGTCGATAGCAGTGGAAAAAGGTTCCGTCGAAATAGTATTTGAGGAAGTTCCTGTTGGAGAGTATGCCATTGCCGTTATGCATGATGAAAACAGTAACGAAGAACTAGATTTCAATAGTTATGGTATGCCACTTGAAGGCTATGGATTCTCTAATGAAGCTCAAGGAGAAATGGGCCCACCAGATTTCGATGATGCAGCATTTGAGGTTACAGAAGATAGCGATCAGTATGTAGAAATTATGTACTTAGGTGGATATTAAACACTAAATCAAACACACAAGGTCGAGCCCATGCGCGTAGTAGCGTATGGGCTTTTTTCATCTATTTACCTTAAACTGATGGTAGAATTCCGCTCTAAACCATGACTATGATCACCTCGGTTTAGAACTACATGGATTTAGGATTTCAATACCGACGACTCATCCTCAAAATACTACGATTGGGTAAGTCTTTTTTCAACCCGGTTGATGGGGACACTACTTTTATATCATCACAAACGCAAAATTCAAAAACATGAAAAAGATATTCTTATTAATCGCATTATTAATAGCAGGTTTTTCACTTCACGGTCAAGGCCAAGAGGCATATATCAAAGCCATGCAAAAGGGTTTGACTGCCTTAGGTCAAGCAGGAAGCCTTGAGGAAACTCAAGCAGTGGCTAGCCAATTTGAAAGAATTTCGGCTAAAATAGATAGTGAATGGCATCCACATTACTATGCCGCTTTAAGCTATATTAATATGTCTTTTAAGGCCGAAGATATTGCAACAAAAGATAGCTATACCTCAAAGGCTCAAACGTTTATAGATAAAGCAAAAGCAGCGGCGCCTAACAACTCAGAAGTGGTAGCCCTACAGGGTTATAATTATATGGCACAATTAGCAGCTGACTCGGGAAACAGAGGTCAAATGCTTTCTCCAAAAGTAATGCAGCACTTTAGCATTGCATTGAAAATAAACCCAGAAAACCCAAGAGCTCAAGCGCTATTAGCACAAATGCAGTTTGGTATGGCCCAATTCTTTGGATCGCCAACTGATAAGCCTTGTGCTATGGTTAAAAAGACTTTACCAGCATTTGATGCACAAGAAACTGGCAAAAGCCTAGACCCGACTTGGGGTAAGGACATGGCGGAGTCGTTAATAGCACAGTGCGGTAAATAATACTTTACATTAAGGTTGGTTCTCTTAATAGGGAACCAACGTTTACACTTTTTGATACCCTTATGGAATTGCTAGAAAAAATACTCATAACCTCTCACGTTGTAACCGCAATTATCTCCCTATTGACTGGTTTAAGCGCGGCATTTTTCGGGAAGAAAGGTGGAAAGTTGCACAGACAAGTAGGTAAAGTATACTTCTGGTGTATGTTTTGGGTGTTTATCAGTGCGATGCTCATTATCAGCCTGATTCGGTTCAATTCATTTCTGATGGTAATCGCAGTTTTCAGCTTTTATATGGCTTTTTCAGGCTACCGAGTTATCACGATCAAAAGAACTAAAAAAGCCGCACCGATCGACTGGATTGCAGCAGTAGTGACCATGGGTTTTGGGATTGTAATGATAGGCATGGGTGTTAATTACCTTATCAAATCAGAGTTCTCGTCCATACTGGGTTATCTCTGCCTATTCTTTGGGTATTTTACAACACAAACTGGCAGACTGAGCTACAAAGGTTTTAAGAATCTGGCCAATGCTGAAAAAATGTGGTGGTTTTTTGCCCATATGAATGCCATGGCAGGAAGCCTCATCGCCTCCATCACGGCTTTCCTTGTTCAAAATGGAGAAATCTTCAAGATTCCTTCCGAAATGAGTTGGGTGTTATGGGTTTTACCAGCGCTTGTAGGCTCTCCGATTATTAGTTACTGGAGCCGGAAATATAAAGCACAGTTCAAGTCACAATCGGTATAAATATTATATTTAGAAATGAGGATTCCCCAATTTAAGAAGCGCTGGCAAAACGAAATCTTCCAAGGATTTCTAATATTCATGCTGGGTTGTGCCATGTCATTCGCATTCAATCCAGACATGGTAGAGCAGAGCTGGAAACTCATAAAGTATAGCGTTTCCTATTCAGGTTTTATGTGGTTATTCTTCTGGAAGGGTAACCAGTACCTAGTCGACTTTTGGAACAACAAAATTTCCTGGCTCGAAAATCCTGGGAAGCGATTCATTCTGGGCGTTATAACAGTATTTATCTACACCCCTCTAGTAATCGTTTTTCTGAATTGGTCTTACAATCTTATACCAGGTATCAGTACGAGTTGGGGCAGTAGAGATGTGTGGATTTCCATTGGTATCACCTTCTTTATATCATTTTTCCTGTTCGCTAAAACCTTCTTAGACAATTGGCGAAAAGCATCTATAGATACCGAGCGCATAAAGCGGGAACAGATGTCTACTAAGTATGAGTCCCTAAAGAATCAGGTGAATCCACACTTCCTATTTAATAGCTTAAATGCACTAACAAATTTGGTTTATGAAAACCAAGATATGGCCGCAGATTTCATTAGAAAGCTGTCAAAAGTTTATCGTTACGTACTTGATACACAGTCTCAAGAGGTAGTTTCTTTGGAAAAAGAAATGGCGTTTGTGAAGTCGTACCTATTTCTTCAGAAAATCAGGTTCGACGATAAACTCAAGGTCAATATTGAAATATCAGGCTACGAACAACGTTTGGTACCTCCAATTGCATTGCAAATGCTCCTTGAAAACGCCATTAAGCATAATACAATAGCCGAAGAAGAGCCCCTCACCATAGATATATATGTCGAAAATAACGAAACTCTCATAGTCAAAAACAACCTTCAAAAGAAGAATATCCCTATCGAGGAATCAGCTGGTGTAGGCTTAAAAAATATAGCTGCTCGATACGAGTTTTTGAGCGAAAACAAGGTAGAAATACAAGAAACAGATACTGAATTTATTGTTAAACTTCCCCTATTGTCATTTTCATCATGAAAGTACTTATTGTAGAGGACGAATCAATGGCGGCAAAAAGGCTGGTCACCCTATTAGAAAAGCTTGATTCGAATATTGAAATATTAGCCAAACTAGACTCTGTAAAAAGAGCCGTGGCCTGGTTAAAAGAAAATGAAGCCGATTTACTTTTCTTCGACATTCAACTAGCCGATGGCCTCAGTTTCGAAATTTTAGACCAAGTGCAGGTCAATGCACCCATCATATTTACTACAGCTTTTGACGAATATGCCATTCAAGCCTTTAAACTCAACAGTGTCGACTATCTTCTCAAACCAATTGACCCAGAAGAACTAGAACATGCGCTGAATAAGTATGAAGAGCGATTTAAGTCAGAAGAATCACCGCAGGTGAATATGACGCTCATAGAACAAGCTGTTCAAATGATGACTAAAAAGTATAAAGAACGATTTGTTGTCAAAATAGGGGAACATATTCGTACGCTGCCAGTCTCTGAGACAGCTTTCTTCTTTAGCCAAGAGAAGGCCACATACTTACAAACCACAGAAAACAAACGCTTCATTATCGACTATACCATGGAGCAAGTAGAACAGTTAGTGGATCCAGAACGGTTTTTCCGCATCAATCGAAAGTACCTGGTCTCCCTTGACGCTGTAAATGACATTGTGACCTACTCAAATAGTCGTTTAAGATTAATTCTCAACGGTTCTGATGAAATGGATGCCATTGTGAGTAGAGATAAAGTACAGATTTTTAAACGTTGGTTAGACAAATAGTTGCATGGACAATTTAATTGGTAGTAACGTAGGATTAGTTCATTTAATTTCAGCTTTAGTGGCCGTGATTACTGGTGTTTTCGTGCTAATCGTGAGAAAAGGCACTAAACAACATGTAAAAATTGGCTATGTCTATGTGGCTTCTATGTTAGTCTTGAATGTTACTGCTTTTATGACTTATCGACTTTTTGGTGGATTTGGCATTTTTCACTACGCAGCTATTGCCAGCACACTCACACTCATTGGCGGCATGATTCCAGTGATACAACGCAAAAAGAAAGGCTGGATTTACAGACACTTCTCATTCATGTACTGGTCGGTTATCGGGCTTTATGCTGCTTTTGCATCTGAAGCATTGACTAGAATTCCAGAAACGCCCTTTTTTGGTATGGTCGGCATCGCAACAGCTGGTATTATGCTTTTAGGCACCATTATTTTTGTTCGCTTTAAAAAAACCTGGCAGCAGCAGTTTGCCAGCTTGGCATAACTAAGGTTTTAGGAAAAAGTAGATTCGGCTTATATTTGGCTATGCGAAAACAAATCATTGCATTTAGCCTAGTTCTATGTTCATTATCCGCTCTCGCACAGAAAGAGAACGAACTATGGATTATGACTTATGTAAAGGTTCTTCAGCCTGTTTACACTATGGTCGATAATAATGGGTCGTTTGAGATTGATGATTCTGCACCCCAAGACTCTTCCTTCCTTTATAATTCAGGTTTGATGACTTTTAAATTTCAAGCGCAAAACAAGGCGATTAGTCATTCATGGGATGGGCAAGAAAGGTGGACTTTCGACCTGGACAAAGAAGACATTCAACTTTACGGTCCAAGGGATACGCTATTCGGAAAAGTTGATAATGGACAGATCATTTTAAGTTCTACACTAGACGATCGCCCCACATTTTACCATTTTGAAAAGCTGGATGTTAAAAGTTTATCCACATCGCGTTTAATTGAATCGAAATACACAGCCAAAATCGAAAATCATATCCTCAGTAATAATCAGATAGCTTTTACAACTGATTCTACCCAAGCTGTAGTCAATAAATCGGAAGCCTTGAGTAAAGTTTTCTTTACATATAATCTAGAAGGCATTAGTGCCTTTGAGTTTGACTTTTATCCCGAACCTGGAACGGGCTTTGAACAAGAATTGGGTACGGTCTACGTATTTCAAGATCAAAAGAATGTAATCAAAGGAATTTTCTTTCCGATTTACGATGGCCTGGAAGAACCTAAGCGAAAGTACGTAACCTTCAGCCCTCAGGGTAAATAAGCCGAACAGACATGAAAAACTAAATCTGATCGAAAAACACAATTTTTCTTAATTCTTCTTTCCGATATTGGCATCGAGCCGTTCAGAAATGAAGATACTACCGCAAGCATTTTATCATTCTAAGCAGATTACGACATTAATGGCCGATAATCAGTGCGGTATCGTTCATAAAAAAACGAATAGACATACTTTAGACAATCACCGACTACTCTCATCACATGCCATCACCTTGGTACTTCAAGGTGCCTTAAATGTACATTCGGATGATAGTCTGCCATTAAAAGTAGAGGCGAATCAAATGGTATTGCTACCAGCGGGTCTTTATGCCATCACTGACATATTCGCTCAGGCAGCCGGCTTTGAGGCTATCGTCTTTTTTTTCAACAGCACGTTTTTGGATGACTACTTAGGCAAAAGTGGTTTAATGAAAAAGTCAACTTCTGATGCTAAAAGAGCACCTTATAAACTTGATTTACCGACGCAGTTCGGCACTTTTGCCAAGCAAACCCTTTCTATTTATTTAGATGCTAAAGCCGATAACGTTCTAGCGACCACTAAAATGCATGAAGCATTCAACCTGCTCATCCAAACAGATAACAGTGAGCTCATTAGCAGATTTCGGACATTGAACACAAGCCCAAAAAAGGACTTGGATACATTTATGAAAGCACACTATGATAAGCCTTTGGCTGTTGAAGACTATGCTACACTTTCTGGCAGGAGCGTTTCAACTTTTCGCAGGGCTTTTCACCATCAGTTCGGTACATCCCCCAAATCTTGGTTGATTAAGCAACGCCTTGAAAAATCGCGCAAATTACTCGTAGAAGAAGATATACCTATAGTCTATGCAGCGCAGCTATCTGGTTTTAACGATGTTCCCCACTTCATTAAAACATTCCAGAAGCAGTATAACATAACTCCCAAACAGTATGCCCTAACCCAAGTGAAGTAATTTTCGATCAATTGGCCAAGTTGATCGAAAAACACAACTTCTGTACTCACCATATGGTCTATTTGCCGCTATATATTATTGAAAAACCTAAAAGCATTTTATGAAAATTGGATTTATCGGACTCGGAATTATGGGTAGCAGAATGGCTACCAACTTAATCAAATCAGGCTTCGAACTTGTGTTATACAACCGCACAAAGTCGAAGGCGCAGGACTTGTTACAAAAAGGCGCTGAATTCGTCGAAAGTCCTGAGGCGCTAGCCAAATCTGTAGATATTGTTTTTACGATGCTTTCCACACCAGGAGTTGTACAAGAAGTCTCAGATAAAATTCTACCCAATTTGAAGCATGATTCATGGTGGGTAGATATGAGTACTGTGAATCCATCATTTAGTAGAGCATTATCCAAAAAGGCGCTTATGGCGAAAGTGAATTTTGTCGATGCTCCAGTGGCGGGTAGTAAGGCTCCTGCTGAAAATGGTGAGCTCCTTTTCCTCGTAGGTGGAAAACAAGAAGAGCTTCAAGCTTTGGCTCCATACTTTGACAGTATGGGCAGAAAGTCCATCTTTTTGGATGAAGTTGGCAACGGGGCAAACTTAAAAATGCTCATCAATTTGTTACTAGCCCAATCAATGACTGCTTTTTCAGAAGCAATGGCCCTTGGTAAAGAAATGGGCTTACCTTCTAATCAGTTGCTGGATATCTTAACTGTAACGCCTGTGACGGCACCTTTCATTGGAGGTTTAAAAACAAGACTTGCAAATGACAACTTCGAAACGAATTTCCCTCTAAAGTGGATTCATAAAGACATAATGCTGGCTCTTGATACTGCCAGTGAACTGAAAGTAAAAATGGCAAGCTTGGAGCAAACTGAAACGCTATATAAAGCGGCTATAGAAAATGGTTTTGGGGAACTTGACTTCTCTGCGATCTATAAATCGATTAATGCTTAAGCAAATAAAAAAGCCTTCCCTCTTTTCAGGGAAGGCTTTTTTGTATAAATACTAAAGGTATTATCTACCGCCAGCTCTTTGCATTGGGTTAGAACCAGAAGATTGGCCTCTAGCCGCTCCACCTCTGCTCTTGAATAGTTCAAACCTAGAAGGCTTGTTCACTCTTGGGAAGTAGTTATTCGAAACATCTGTATCTGCTGTTTCTCTATCCGGATCTAGTTTGATCTGTACTACTTCTTTTTTCTTCATAAAGGCTTTAGTGACCTTTTCTTCATTCTTTCTCCAGATGTAAGCAGGAATTCTATCCACTTCCTTGGTGCCATCAGCAAATGTCCATTCGATAATGATCGGCATAACCAAACCACCAACATTAGAGAATTCTATCTCGTAGAAGTTAGCCTTGTCTCCTAAGATTGCTCGCTCTTCATCACTAAGCGTAGCATCAAACCTTTGATAAGCAGCTTTGGCAGCGTCGGTAACTTCAAATTGATCATAAGAGTAATAGAAATCCTGTAGTCTTTCATCTTCCTCCACATAGAATTTACGTCCCTCTGCTCTATTTCTATTCGCGGCTAAGTCACTTTGAGATTGCTTAGCACGTTCTTTCAAAATTGGATATTCTATCTCTGGGTTTTTAGTACTCAACTGGTACCATTTTACATCATCAATTGCGATATCCACATTGTCGATCGTGAAGTACCATCCTTTGATGAACCAGTCAATATCTACCGCTGAAGCATCTTCCAAAGTTCTGAAAAGATCGTCTGGCGTTGGGTGTTTGAAGGCCCACCTTCTCGCATATTCTTTAAACGCAAAATCGAAAAGCTCTCTTCCCATAATCGTTTCACGAAGTATATTCAGTCCAGCTGCGGCTTTTGCATATTGGTTATTACCAAAACCAATAATATTTTCTGAATTGGTCATTATTGGCTCTAACTGCGTTTTTGGTAAGGCCATATAAGGTGCGATTTTATGCGCTGGTCCTCTTCTATGCGGATAATTTGGATCAAACTCTTGCTCAGTAAGATACTGCATAAACGTATTCAAGCCTTCATCCATCCATGTCCACTGGCGCTCATCTGAGTTCACGATCATCGGGAAGAAGTTGTGTCCCACTTCATGAATGATTACGCCGATAGCACCATATTTTGTAGACTCAGCATAAGTACCATCAGGTAGGGTTCTACCGTAGTTGAAGCAAATCATCGGGTATTCCATTCCATTAGATGCCTCTACTGAAATAGCAACTGGGTATGGATAAGGGATTGTAAAACGTGAATAGGTACGAAGCGTATGGGCTACAGCCTTAGTAGAATATCTTTCATAAATTCCATAGGCCTCTTTTGCATAGTAAGACATGGCCATTGGCTTATCACTTCTTCCTTCTATCTCCACTGCCATAGCGTCCCAAACAAACTTTCTTGAGGAAGTCCACGCAAAGTCACGAACGTCATCTGCTTTGTAGTGCCATGTTTTTGTGCCAGAAGCTTTGTTCTTTTCGTTTTCCTTCGCCTCTTCTAATGTCACAATTTTAACAGGTTCAACAAGTTCTTTTTTTGCTTGTTCCCATCGTTTTTGTTGTTCTGAGGTTAGCACTGACTTAGCATTGCTTAATACTCCTGTCGATCCTACGACGTGATCGGCAGGTACAGTCATTTTCACATCATAATCACCAAAAGTTAAAGCAAATTCGCCTCTTCCTGTGAATTGTTTGTTGTTCCAACCTTGGAAATCAGAGTAAACTGCCATTCTAGGGAACCAACCTGTCATAGTGTAGATATAATTACCATCTTCTGGGAAATATTCATGGCCTCCACGTGCACCAGAAATAGCTCTAGGAGTTGTATTGTACCACCATTTGATGTTCAATTCAATCTTTGACCCAGGCTTTAAAGTGGATTTTAAATCTACACGCATCATTGTTTGGTTGATGGTGTATTTCATATCGGCTCCTTTGGCGTCTTTCACTTCCATAATATGGAAACCCCAATCATTATCATGCCCATCTAAGGCGTCGAGTTGATCGTAGGTCATTCGTGGACGAATACGACTCGGTTCAAACTTATAAGAATCGTTATCAGGTTTTCTTACGTTCTCATCCAAAGCAATCCAAAGGTATTCCAGTGGATCTGGTGAGTTATTGTAATAGGTAATGGTTTCAGCACCAGTCAACCTCTGATTTTCATCATCTAAGGTTGCCTCAATTTTATAATCTGCTTTTTGCTGCCAGTACTGTGGTCCTGGTGCTCCAGAGGCAGATCTGTATACACTCGGATCACGCAGCATGCGCTCAAGCTGTTCAAAACGCTTACCGTGGTTGCTGTTTACCACTTGAGCAAAAGCACCGACACCCATAAATGTCATAGCCAGTGTAATAAGACAAAGTCTCTTCATTCTTTATTATGTTAAGTTTACCAAAATTTCGTTTCCATCATCATGGTTAGGGCGATTCCCCCAACTGCCGATGAAATTACTAAGTTCCAATCTCTTCGCGCCACATTAAAGAGGTTCACAAAGACAAAGGAGATAATCATAAATACCAATACTATGATAATCTGACCCAGTTCTAAGCCCAGATTAAAGGATAAAAGCGGTGTCACAAGACTATCCTCTTTCCCCAAAATACTTTTTAAATAATTCGAGAACCCCAAACCATGAATCAGGCCAAAGAACATCCCGAAAAAGTAATTCATGTTCAAATTCGAGGGTGTAAGCGCACTCTGTTTTCTTAAAAGGTTTGAAAGCGCAGTAATAAAAATGGTCACAGGAATTAAGAATTCGATAATGTCCGACCTGACTTTTACAATCTCTAGGGTGCTTAAGGCCAGGGTAATAGAATGACCAATCGTAAAAGCGGTCACTAGAATTAAAACCTTCTTCCAATCTTGGAGTAGGTAGATCGCGCACAATGCAACCACAAACAAAATGTGATCATAGGCCTGCCAGTCTAAAATATGGGCTCGTCCAATGTCGAAATACATGCCAAACTGGCTCATAATGAGGATTTAATTAGGGCCTGGAATTTGTAAGGAATGCAATAATAAAGTTTAATTTTGAATCTCCCTATAAAACTTAAAGGCATGCAGCTAAACCTTATTTATTCGGTTTTATTTAGTGCTTATCTGTTTTGGCACCCTTTTCACGTTAGTGTTACGGATATAGAACACGATGTTAAGAGTAAGTCGGTACAAGTGAGTCACCGTATATTTCTGGATGACCTAGAAGTTGGGTTAAAGAAGTTTCATAAAATCGATCGAATCGATACTTATAAGCCGTCTGATGAACAGGTTTTGGATAGCCTGATCGGAAATTATATCAAGACGAAGGTGTCTTTTTTAATCAACGGTTCTAAAAAGGAGATCACTTATTTGGGCTCAGAATTGGAAGGCGATGGCCGCTGGTGCTACTACGAAATATTAGATGTGGAAAAGGTAGATGAAGTTGAAGTAACCAATGTAGCGCTTATGGAAGTATTCGACGATCAACAAAACATCGTTCATTTTAAATCAAAAGGAAAGCTTAAGAGTTATAAGCTTGACAAAGACACCAAGTTTATCAATTTCAAATTCGACGAGTGAAACCCTACCTCCTTACTTTCCTAGCAGCACTTTCACTTTCCTCTTGCGATTTTGGTTCTAAATCAGAGCAAAATCTACCGATCGAAGTGCCCGATGCCATTCCAAGTTATGTTGATTATGAGGTGGAGCGCCTCGTTGGGCAAAAGGGACCATGTGCAACGGATAGCCTATCCAGTCAGTGCCTTGAGTATAGCGTCGAGTACCCAAAAATCAATGGAAAAGTTCCTGCAGCGGTGATTGAAAAAATCAACGAGAACATAAAGTTCAACATTTTTGAATACGCTTTTATCTCTGATAAACCCGATAGCTTCGAAAGCTTAATTAGTGAATTATCGACGGCCTATGAAGATGTATTGAAGGATTTGCCCGAATACAAAGCTTCTTGGTCAATGGAAGTAAATTCGGACATTATCTACCAAGACTCCGCTTTCATTAGCGTAGCATCCACCATATATTCCTATACTGGAGGGGCCCACCCGAACGCCTATCAGGTCTATAGAAGTTACGACTTAGCCACTGGCGATCCTATACAACTTAGCGATATACTCAGCGTTGGTTATGAAAGGGAATTGAATGATGCAGCTGAAATTGAGTTCAGAATGTTAAAAGAAATACCTCCTTCACAAGCATTGAAGGTAAAAGGCTACTACTTCGAAAATGGAAAGTTTGAACTGAACGACAACTTCGCCATTATCAATAAGAGTTTAATATTTTATTTCAACCCATTCGAAATCGCCCCATATGCCGTTGGGCCAACAGAATTAGAATTGAAGTTGACGGATTATGTCAAATTAATTAAAGACACAGGAGTTCTCCATGCTTACAAGAATTAGTACCATACTTATACTCGTATGCTTAACCTCTTTTGGTTATGCACAATCCGATAAGACCGAAGTAACCTTCTTCATTAAAAATGCTGGATTAACCGTTGATGGCACTTTTGATGAGATTACCGTCACACAAAAGTTTAGTATAGAGAACCTTGAAACATCGCGTTTTGAAGTCAGTATTCCTACTAAATCCATCAACACAGGAAATAAGGCGCGGGACAAACATCTCAGAAAAGCCAAATACTTTGACGTAGAAAATCATCCAAATCTTACATTTAAATCAACCAGCATTAAAAAAACCGCCGAGGGTTACAGCATGTTGGGCGATTTGAAGATCAAAGGAACTAAACGGGAGGTACAGATTGACTTCACCATTGACCAAAGTAATCCTACTTGGTTTTTCGTTGGTGGATTGGAGCTTGACAGAAGAGATTATAAAGTGGGTAAAAACCACCTAATACTTGGCGATAATGTCAGGATAGAAATAAAACTACCCTACACTTCAAATTGAAACTCTCGATAGGGCACCCAAACTTTTCCATCGTGCTTTAACAACCAAAAAGAGTTGACTAAAAACTCGGCGCGAAAATTCTTTGACTGGAACTCCTCCCAGGCAGCAGCAAATTTGTCTTTCTTTAAATCTCTAAAGGCGACCGTCATATGGGGATGAAAGCCCTTATTATGGGTAGAGTTGAAGAGGTTCATCGCTCTTTTCGTATAATTCGTTAGACGCTTCTGAAAGTCAATTAACTCTTGTGATTTCTCAGCATTAATAAAGATTGATCTGGGTGGAAAACAGCCAAATCCATTTAGCGTGAGGGTAAATTCAGTCTCTTTAGTTGCATGCACAAGCAAATTGAATAACCTCTCCTCTTTATCATCTCTCCAGAGAAATGGCATATGTAGTGTGATGTGTGCAGGAGACCTTAAAGCACCTTTACTAGCATAAACTTGGTAGAAAGATTCTTTTATCCTTTGGGTTTCACTTTGGAGTGGATCGGGTGGGATGAGTGCGATAAAGTATCGGCGTTGATTCGGCTTCACATGGAAAACTAATCATTATTCCATTTTCAGTATTGCTTAAACGCTAAAATTCAATTGGACATACTAGCCATGTAGCATCTTTAAGGTAAGTTTAGTGCTTTAGCGAATTCTCTATCTAACCCAAACCTCGGGTTGTCACCAAAAACTGCTTTTTACCGTTACAATTAGGGCAAACAAACCCATCAAATACCTCTCCCTTACCTGAGCAATAGTAGCAGGTAACCAACTTTTCTCTCACTACCGTTATTCTTACATTGATTGGCGGTTTTCCCTTTCTCTTCATTGCTGGTTTATACTTACCTCGCATTCTTCGGAGCGCGGCAACCTGCATCACAGGTAACTCCATTAAAATAGGGTACTCGCTAATCATATCTTCAAAAGAATTGAAAGACGTGCGCTGACCATTCTCTTCAACGACCCATTTTCGACCAAACCTTGCATAATAGGCCTTTAGACCCTTGAAATAGTGTATTTTGATGGCTGCCATGTTAGACTCCTTTTAATCAGTATTGAGAGAGCTGCCAGCCTTTTCAAAAACTCATCAGAAAATTAACATTTTAATTAATATATATTTATATTCTTAACTTCATTTTTTCAATATTATCTTATCAGTTTACTATAATTTTCTCGATATAGTGTGAGATTAGTTGCTACTCAAAAGCCAATTCTTTATTCTGCAGATAAAATCCCCCGCATAAGATCGTGTTGTATCTCGTGGGCATTTCATGTAAATTCCGCCTCCTTAAAAATCTCATAATGAAAAGACTTTTCAGTACCCTTATTTTACTTGTATTTACTATTGCTAGCCTTCAAGCACAGTCCTTAAAAAGTCCCGATGAGTTTTTAGGATATGAGCTTGGCACAAGATTTACCCCTCACTACAAGGTGGTAGACTACTACCAGTATGTAGCCGGAGAAATGAGCAATGTAACTACTCAAGAATATGGTCAAACCAACGAACTAAGGCCTTTAGTGGTCAATATCCTCTCTTCACAACAGAACATGGATAATTGGGAACAGATTAGAACCGATAACTTGAAACGCGCTAAGTTGATGGAAGGCGATCCGGTTGGAGAAAAGATCGGAATTGTCTGGTTGAGTTATAATGTTCACGGAAATGAGGCGAACAGCACGGAAACCGCCATGAAGACTTTGTATGAATTGGTCCGACCTGGGAATCGTGAAGCTCAAGCTTGGTTAAAGAATACAGTGATTATTATGGACCCTTGCGTGAACCCTGATGGTCGGGATAGATATTCTAATTGGATCAATCAAGTAGCAGGTACTACTCCAAATCCAAGTCGTGAGGCTGCTGAGCACGACGAACCATGGCCGGGGGGAAGAGCCAACCACTATCTTTTCGACTTAAACAGAGATTGGGCTTGGCAAAAGCAGGTGGAATCGCAACACCGAATGAAGCTTTATAACACAATCATGCCGCACATTCATGTTGATTTTCACGAGCAAGGCAGTAATAGCCCTTATTACTTCGCGCCAGCGGCAGAACCTGTTCACGAGCAAGTCACCCAATGGCAAAGAGATTTTCAGGAGATGATTGGGAAGAACCATGCAAAGTATTTCGATGAAAACGGATGGTTATTCTTTACTAAAGAGAGCTTTGATATTCTTTATCCGAGCTATGGCGACTCCTACCCTATGTACAATGGCGCTATAGGAATGACATACGAACAAGCCAGTAGTGATTTGGCAATTCTGACTGACGAAGGCGATACGCTTAAATTAGCAGATGCCATCGCGCACCACTTCACTACAGGTATGTCAACGGTTGAAACTGCTTCGGTCAATTCAGCAAAAATGGTGGATGAATTCACCGCCTATTTCGACAATGCTGTTAATAGTCCAAAAGCAAAATTTAAGACTTACGTCATTAGAGGTACGAACCACCCTGATAAGCTGAAGCAATTAGAGGACTTCCTCAAAAGGCATAAGATCCTTTATGGGACAGGTTCCACCCGTAAAGCTGTTTCGGCTTTTGATTATATGACAGGTACGACCAAAAATATGTCTATTCAGAATGGTGATATCGTTATATCTGCTTATCAGCCAAAGGCGGTTTTAGTTCAAGCGTTCTTTGAACCTGACACTTATACCAGTACTTCTAATACTTATGATATTACCGCCTGGGCAGCGCCATATATGCTAGGGTTAGATGCTTTTGCCACAGAAACTAAGGTGAATGTAAGCCCAGCAGAAATCACGATCGCAAAACCTGAAAAGGTACTAGTTGGTAATAAGCCAGCAGCCTACCTAGCCAAATGGGAAACGCTTGAGGATGCTAAGTTTTTGGGTGAATTACTTAAACACGATATCAAAATTCGGTTTGCGGTTGAAACATTCACGGTGACGGGCCGAGAATTCAATCCGGGTACATTGATCATCACAAGGAAAGGAAATACTCATATGAAGAGTAAATTCGACGAACTTGTAAAAAGCACGGCTTCCAAGTATAACCGAAGTCTCTATTCTACCCCAACAACGTTTGTGGAAGCTGGTAAAGACTTTGGGTCAAACAATGTTCCTTTTATCCAAAAGCCTAAAATTCTAGCATTGAGGGGCAATGGCGTATCGTCTCTAGGATTTGGTGAATTCTGGTACTTTATGGAACAAGAACTCAATTACCCGATCACTATGGTCAATACGAGTTCTTTCGGAAGGGTAAACTTGGATGACTATAATGTTATTGTGATGCCTTCTGGCGGCTATGGTGGTATTTTGAACGAAGAAGGCATGAAATCTCTCAACGCTTGGGTAAGAGGCGGAGGAAAAGTCATTGCCATTGAAAGAGCTATCAATTCGTTTGTGGGCAAAAAAGGTTTCCAATTGAAGCGTAGATCTAGTGACGATAAACCGAAAAAAGCAACCGCTGAAGAAAGAGAACAAGCAGCGCTTACTTCATATGCCGATCGTGGAAAAAGGTTCGAAGATTCTCGTCTTCCAGGGGCAATCTTTAAATTAAAAATTGACAACACTCATCCGCTGGGCTTCGGTTACGCCAACCAATACTTCACTATTAAGAATAACAGTTCAAGACTAGCTTATCTACCAAATGGTTGGAATGTTGGCATAATTGAAAGTGCTGAGTCGCATGTTTCTGGTGTGGCAGGCAAAAACGCCAAAGAGCAATTAGCAAAATCCATGGTGTTTGGCGTGGAAAATAAAGGTGGTGGAGCAATGGTCTATTTTGCAGATAACCCGCTTTTTAGAGCTTTCTGGGAAAACGGAAAGCTGTTTATGGCTAATGCCATATTCTTTGTAGGTCAGTAAAAGACTCCCATCATTTCTACTAGCCTAAAAGAGTTTATCAAGTCGAACAGAGTCCTTTTTAGGGGTTTGTTCGGCTTGTTAGTTATTTTTCCCTTTTACGCTGAAATGTCCAAAGAGCAACCAGTATATGCACCATATATACTGAGCGGATATCTTATAAATGGCGAAAATGTAAATGAGGAGTTCACCTTATATTCCTACGAGTTAGCTGATACTGTCAGAATAATCTTCGACAGTGATCTTCAAAGCCTGTTACTCTCTAAAGATTATACATTACCTGAGCCAAATCAGTACTTGGAGTTTAGTATAAGTTATAATTTAAATGTAAAGATTCGCAAAGGCAGAGATATAAAATCAACCATCAAAGCTTACTCTTATTGGGTAGATGACGACACATTCGTCGATTTTGAAGAATATGAAGAATCAATAGAGAATAGAAATCAGTACAACTTTTATTTAAAACTAATCATAGCAGTTCTGCTGGTTTTCCTTGGCAACCTAATTCATAAGCGTTGGTTTTCTATTATCGATTACCTAGAGCGTTTTTCCGAAAAAATAAACGCAAAAGTCGATCCTATTACTACAAAGCCAACTGCCTACCAGGAATATAAAGCCCAACTTGAAGAGGAAAAATACCGTGGCAGTTTCAAGGCAACCAACTTTAACCCAAATAAGGTATACCGAAGGTCATATGAAATCCAATCTGCAGAATTTAATTTAGGACTATTCCTATTTAGTTTCGTTCTATTGGCCGGAGCATTTTATTACTTGAATCGCAATTTGAGTGCGAAAGAAATAGCAATTCTCTTAATACTTTATTCTCTTCAAGCTTTTTTAAGTTTTAAAAAAGGTGAGCGAATTATTATCGATGAGAAAGGTATAAAATGGGATAAAGACAAGTATTTAGCTTGGACGGATATACAATTCTCTTATCTATATCTTGATGCTGAAAAGACGAGCCTTTTGTTGAAACTTCATAGTAAAAATGAGCCTGTTCTCATACCTGTCGACAATCTCACATTAACACCAAAGCAAATCGGAAGTATTGTTGCAAAGTTTACAGATATAAAGGATCCGAACCTCTAATAATTACTTTCATATCGAAGAAAACAACTTCGTTACGTGTTGCTTTTGGGTACGTGAAACTGGGACTTGGTCCTGATTTTCCATGACCAAATAGCCTCCATCTTTTCGGACATACCGCTCCAGAAATTTCTGATTGATCAAATGTGACTGATGTACTCTGGAAAATCCATGATCTTTCAATAAATCATAGAAATGACCCAAATTCTTAGACACAATCACTTTTTCACCACTTTGCAGTACAAACGTAGCGTAGTTGTTATCCGCTTCAACCCTAATGATCTTGTTGATATCTATTAGGCGCACTTCGTCAATTAAACTAAGGGCAATTTTCTGAGCACCTCCATTTAAGTAATGGCCTAAGTTTTCAATCTTAGTTTTGTTCTGAGACTCATCCGATAATTTCTCAACTGCAGCGATCAACTCTTCTTTATCTATCGGTTTCAATACATAGTCTAGCGCACTAAATTTGATTGCTTTTAGAGCATAAGAATCATATGCGGTGACAAAAATCACCTTAAAAGGTTGTGAAGGAATCCCTTCTAAGAGCGAAAAACCGTTTCCGCCTGGCATTTCAATATCTAAAAACACCACTTCAGGAGAAGTGGTATTAATCAGTTTTTTTGCCTCAGCCACACTGGCAGCTTGACCAATTACCTCAATGTTCGGGCAGTATTTGACCAAAAGTCCATTTAAGTTCTCCCTATTGTTGAGTTCGTCATCTACTATAATGGCGGTGTACTGTTTCATACTATAAATTAGTCGGTAGTTGAATTGTCACTAAAAAGCCTTCTTCGGAAGACGCTCTTGTTTTAATCCCAACCTTAGCTTCTGATCCCAACTGCTTCTTAATTATTTCAATTCGATCTTTGCCTAAACTCATGCCTCTCCCTTCATTAATAAAAGTTGACTCAGGCTTTCCATTGTCTTTTACTTCAAGGATTAAATGTTCCTCTTTTTCAAAGATTTTCACCGAAACAATGGTTGCAAAGGCCTTATTGACACCATGCACCACAGCATTTTCCAGATAAGGCTGCAAAATCATGGTCGGCACTAACATGTTTTGGTCAATTGAACGATCCACTTGGATTTCAAAGTCAAAAGGAACTCTCATGTTTTCCAATGCCAAATAAAGGTTGCTTAACTCTATCTCCTTGGACAAAGCATGTAAAGACTCATCGGACTGGGAAAGTACATTTCTCATCAGCTTGGCAAGCTTTGCTATGTAGTCGTTCGCCTTTTCTGTCTCACTTTTGTTGACAAGGTTTTGGATGGCATTTAAGGCATTGAAAAGAAAATGTGGATTTAACTGGGAGCGGATCGCTTTAAGTTCGGCCTCCGAAATCTGCTTTAGGGCATTGGCCTGGTCTAGTTTTCTTTGGGCATTGATTCTATAGATGATGAAAAAGATGGCCATTACAACTAAAGTTCCAATCAACCAGTAACCCCATGTGCCCCAGAAATCTTCCTTGATGGTAAACTCGAAACTATCGATTTTCTCACCGTATACCTTTTCATCATTAACTACAGTCAGTTTATAATTACCAGGTTTTAGATCGGACAAATCCATCACCCAATTGAATAGCATTTCACTTTTATCGTAAGCTATCTCTTCCCCATTGCGCTCTAGAATGAGCCTGGTCACGTCATAATTTCCTGTGATATTGAAAAAAATGCTGTTCTCATATCTCGGTAGCACTAGGTCCGTTGGAATTGTATCTCCACCAGTAGAGGAGTAGCCTTTCTCCTTCCAAGCGTCGTATTTCCGAGTGGTAATATCAAAAATATCCTTGCCATAAGATTCTTTAATAAGCTCTACTATTTCGCTACCTAGCAAGACCTCTTCAATATGAGGCTCTTTGTAATCTACTCGGAACTGAAAGTTAATGAGCTGTTTTGACTGTCCTGCATCTTCGAAATTTACCTGTAGGTAACCCCTAGAGCCAGGGCTGTAGGACAAGGAGCCCAAGAACCCGACTGACTTCCCCTCATACTCGTAAATAAGGTTGTCCACTGGTCCCAGCTTCCTCTCTTTGCGTGTAGTATAAGAATAACCTTCATTATTGTCAGCAGTGACGGTTGGCAAAAAATAAGCTATTGACATGTCAAACGGAATGACCAGATTAATTGGAAATCCGTTCTCGTCAAATCCATCGCAATAGTCAGAAATATCGGAGTAATCTCCGGCTCGGTTAATTATCTCTATGCCTAAGGGCAATTCACTGGTTGTAATGATTGCTTGTTGCGCCTTGACCGAGGCACAACAAAAGAATAAGAGTACTGAAATTAAAATTCGCATTATTTTGAGTTTTTGATTCAGTACGAATAACAGGGATGTTTCGGAGATATTTCTATTGGATGAGGATTCGGTATTTATCAATTAGAATTCGGTAATAATTAATAAGACTTCATATCTCAATGGCCTTCAATTCTCCAAGAGCGGTTAAAATTTCAACCGAGAATTGATCAAATTCAACGGTGATATCGTCACTATTTTCCAAGCGATCGTGCAATAGCCTTCTCGTATCAATTAATTGGTCATTTCCCAAATAGCTCACACTTGGCCCTATTTTATGCAATCCCTTTTTGGCAATCACTAATTCGCTTTCTGATAGCGCCACATTTATCTTCTCTATTTCTTCTGGTAGTGTATCTAGAATTATCTGAATCAACTCTTTCATCAGATCCACATTCTGGTGTGTAGCCACCTTTAAGTTTGAAAGATCGACCATGGAGGTTGGCTTGATACCTTTCAAAAGTGTACCCAAGGCATTCAAATTGACGGGTTTCAAAAGAAAATGCCAATTATCGAATTCAAAGGACTTTGGTTGCTCGCTAATGTCTCCAGATAGAAAAATTATTGGAGGCAAAGATTGCGCAGCCATCTCACTAAAAAGCGCTAATGAATTACCATCAGTTAAGTTCAGGTCTGATAAAACAACGTCGAACTTTGAAGTTTCAAGGGCTGTTTTTAATTCTTTTACACTCGACACCAGTTGAGGAGCCAAAATCTGAAATTTAGCCAAAGAGTCTTTAAGTACCATTTGGCTCACCGGGTCGTCTTCGGCGATCAGCACGTTCAAGTGACCTAGCCTAAGGGTGATTTCATCGCTAGACGGAATTGACTCGCCAGTTATCCCAAAATTAATCGAGAAAGCCATTTTAGTTCCAACACCGACCTCACTTTTTATAGATAATTGACCCCCCATGAGGTTGATCAGTTCTTTAGCAATACCCATTCCCAAACCCGTGCCGCCGTACTGGCCGTAATCCTGACCTTCGGCTTGACCATACGGTTCTAGTATCCGTTGAATACTCTCAGGGGACATACCTTTGCCGGTATCAGAAACTTCGAAACCTAGCTCGCAGCGTTCCGATGATTTCTTTAGGCGCACTACCCTTAATTCGACATGGCCATTGCCAGTGAACTTTAAAGCATTTCCCAGTAGGTTGTAGACGACTTGGGTTAACCTGACCGCATCTCCATCTAGTGTTTTTGGGACTTCTTGATCAATAGTCAATATCAGTTCTAGTCCCTTTTCCTGCACCATATGAGAAAAGCCAGTGACTACATTTTGGAGCGATTTCCGTAGATCAAAAGGGCTATTATTTAGCTCAAGTTTACCCGCCTCGACTTTCGACAGGTCCAGAATATCATTGATAATGGAATTTAAGTGGGTAGATGTAGCACTTAACGCTTTCAGGTATTCCGATGATCTACTTTTCGGTCCTTCTTGTAACAAATTAATTAAACCGCCAATGCTGTTTAAAGGGGTTCGCATTTCGTGGCTTACTTCAGCAAAAAACTGGGTTTTAAAGGCTTGGATTCTCTCCAGTTCCTGATTTTTATAATGAAGCAACTCTTTCTCCATTTCAAGATACTTGCGCTGAATATCTAGAAACTCTTCGTTGATAGTGGCCTCGTTTCGCTCCTGCTGAATTTTCTGCGTTTCAGATTTTCCCTCCGTCTTATCTTGAATTACCCAATGAACCGTTTCGGGCTGAACTCTTTCCAAGCTGATCGAAAATAGTCCGTTGACCTGCTCTTCCCACTCAACTGCCCCAAAATGAAGCCTTTCTGCCAAAGGCAATGTTGGAATGAGTTCTTCCAAACTTTTAAGAAAATCGAACTGATTATAAATGGAAGAGGCTGAGTTTACATTAAACAGGGTGTTGCAACTTTTTTGTACTTGGCCATCGGTATGGAAGATGACTACCTGGGATTTATTTTGGACGAGGCCAAGCTTTATTTCATCGATCGCCGAACTCATGAGACCATCGATTTGGCCAAAAGTTCGAAGGCTTCCTCCACATGGTCGCCCGTTTTGGCAGAAGTTTGAAAGACCTGAGGGTTAGCTACTTTTTCTAAAACTTCTTTTAATTCTTCTTCGGAAAGAAGATCACATTTATTGGCTAGAATTTGTATTGGTATATCTGGGATAATGTCATTTAAGAAGGCTAATTCTTCAGTCAACTTTTCATAAGTAGAAGGGCGACTCACATCGAAAACGTACAAGGCACCGTGAGCTCCAAGCCGATAACTTGCGGGTACTTTTTGCTGAGAATCTTCTCCAGCAATATCCCATATGATCATGTTCACCGAGAGGCCTTTCACATTGACTACTTTTTTATCGATTTTCACACCGATCGTTGTAATGTAGTCTTCAGAAAATTTTTGGTGTACAAATCGTTTGACCAATGAAGACTTCCCAACACCAAAATGTCCAATGAGTATAACTTTTTTACTCACTGACATCTTCAAAATCGTTAAAGTATTCGGCTAGTCCGGTTGTGATTTGCTCTTGGTTCGGTTCTTCTCCCTCTTTAGCTTTTGTCAACACTTTTTGAGCAAAGTTTAGCAGCTGATCGTCTAGTTTATCTTTGAAACTAGCGTTGGCAATGCCTGAGGTGACTACTGCAATATAGAAGGAATTAAAGCTTTTCAGAATTACTTTGTAGTTCTGATAATCGATGCTTTCAAGCTCTTGGCTATCGGCAGAAAAAGCATCTTCTACAAAGGCTTTGATAGCGGTGAGCATACCTGCCACCATATCGCCATCCAATGATTCTTTTTTAGTGTAGCTCCCTAGTAGAATACCTGAATTACGCTCAATTACGAATATTTCTTCAATTTTTGGTTCTACCAGCCCTGACATGACCATGTCTTTCTGTGGGGTACCCGAAATCCAAGCTTTTATTCTCACTTTCCAGCCTTCCCACGAAAAGGCCATTTCCATTTGTGCATCTACTTTTTCCGATAGTTTTTCAATCTCTGAAGTAATATACTTCTTGATCATTCTACCAATAATTGGGTAAAGCACCTCCACAACTTCGTCTTGAGATTCTTTAATCTGCTTACGAATGGACTCTGTGATTTGTGGACCAAAAAGCTGAGAAAAATTATTCTTTAAAGCACCATTCTGATCAACCAAAATAGGGTTTACTCGCTCTTCTAATTTCTCCTTGTCATTAACCTGAGCATCGAGTTCCTCTAGTTTTTGGGCAAGCGCTTGCCGATCTTCCCGGTCTTGTTCCAGCAAGATTTTTCTAAGTTGATCAAAACCTGCGCTCTGACTCATTTGAAATGATTATTCAGCGATTTGCTTACCCATTTCTTGTAGCATAGTACCCAAGAGCTTGCGATTTACTTTGCGCTCGTCAAGATCGGCCACAGAATCATCCATATCTGAGCGAAGTTGGGTCACTTTTTTATTCATATCGCTTCTGAGATCAGAAATATCATTAGTTAGGCTCTCCTTAGTCTGGTTAATGAGCTTGTTCAATGCATCTCGCGTATCATTGATCTCATTCTCTACATCAGTACGGGTCTTTTTAATGAGGGCTTTTATCTCATTAAATTCAGAATCGTATTGCTGCATGTTTTCACCAAAAATCAGCTGCTTTACCGCCTCTATCTTTGGATCTACTCCAGTGCCTTGTGGCGCTTGTTCTTCTTTTTGCTTAGCCATAATTTATTTTAGTAATGCCTGTAATGTCTTTTTATCTACTGTTCCTGATGGGTATAAACCATTTTTAGTCTGGAATTCTCGCAGACCATTCCTTGTAATAATGTTGAAAATACCATCTACGAGTAGGTCTTGCCCCTTTTCGTTTAAAAGTTGTTGCAACTCCATAGTTGCCTGTCCATTTATACCGATGCCCAATCCTAAGAAATAGCTCTTCTCTTTTAACTCAATGTCTTTTGGGGTAAGGCCTTTTTCCATAATCGCCTTAATCTCATCTTTGGTATATCCTTCAGCCGCATATTTTGCCGATGTCTCAAGTTTGTCCTCGAGCAATTTAGTGGTGGCAATAAGCAGGTTATAATACTCAGTGGCCTGAGTGGATTCGAAATTCTCACGATCCATAAACCGTACGTCTATACCATCATTATTCCAAAGGGAGCGCGCATATGCACCAATTTCAAGAGCGCTTTTGTAGTACTCTTTTACTACCATTGGGTCATAAAAATCCTTGTCGATGGTTTCGGAAATAACGTAGTCATAATCGCCCTGCGGATTAAACCTTCTGTCTTTCAGGTACTGAACGACTATGTAAGAAATGACCCCTATAAGGATCGCAAAGGTCAAGAGGCGTTTCATTTTTGGTCTCAGTTAAAAAGTACTTTCAAGGAATAAAAATAAAACAATTTTCTAAGGGATAAATCGATTTCAATAATGTTACCCCCAATAAAACAAAAAAGCCTCAACCGCATGTCGGTTGAGGCTTTCTTTAAGGGTAACTATATCAGTTTGTGGTAATACTAATCACGCTGTCATAGTTTCTGAGTATTTTCTTAGACAGGACATCACCAAAATACTTTTTCATGTCTTTATCGGCTGCGAAATCAATGGCTTTGACTTTATTGAAATCAAGTGACTCGAAGTTTTTAAATGTCCAGTCTTTCATCACCTTTCCATTCAAGAGAAAGACTTTCTTGTTTAGTTTTTTACTAAACAAGCCATCAAGTGCATACCCAACCCAATGTAATCGAGATTCTCCTTCTTTAAAGGTGAAAGTTTCATAAGTAGGTGTGACTCTGGTGTGGACCATTAAGTCATTCTCATCATTTCCACTCTTGCCTGTCTTATCTTGTTCATTGATGAAAATATTGTAGGCATTTCGTGAGTCTTTTTGAACAAACTCATCATATTTTCTGGCCCTGTATTCGCCAATCGTATTTTCCATTAGCTTGAGTTCCTCCATCATCAATAGAGCTTCCTCTTTAGAAACATCTCCTTGTTCCATGAGGCTCTCAACCCTTTTCATTTCCTTTCGCAGGCTTGCCACTCTATCTGCGACAGTCTTAATTTCATAAATCTCTGAAACCGATCCTTTTAAGCTAACTTTTGGCGTTAGACTCACAGCATTAGCTTTAATTTCTTTTTCCAAAGCTATTATTTGCTCCAATAACTTATCCGATTCCTCTTTCGGTAAACCCTCTGCTATTGCTTGTTCCCGAATTTTTGAGACATACTCTAAAAGCTGCGCTTGCTTTTCTAAGCTCCTGGCATAGTCCTGAATGACAAGACTTCTTGTATTTATTGCCTTCAGTCGTTCTGCCTCCTTTTCAACATTTAAGGCACCATATCTTTTTGCAATTTCTTTTAGCTGTTCACTCTTCTCTTTCAATGAGACTATAGATATGCCTCCTTTTTCATCTAACTCATCAAGTTCTTCAAGCTCATCTACCAAACCGTCCAATAAGTCCTGCGCTTTGAGTTGTTGGAGATACCGTTGGTTTTGTAGCACCTCATTTCTTTTCACAGCGACTTTTTCTACTTCTGTCAGTTCAGCTTTTGATAACTTCTCAAGCTCCTCAACACCTGCTTTTGTTAGGGCATATTGGCTCAGTTGACGATATGCTTTTCGGTAAACCCTGAATTCATCGCCTTTCAGTGATTCGCTATTCCGCTTAATCGAAACCACCTCACCACGATCGTTTGTATTCACCTTTATAGGGCTTTCATCTTGAATAATCTCCTGAATCGCCAGTGCTAATTTGGTCGTATCGTTAGGAATAGCAGCACCATTATAAGCGCTTATGCCAGTGTCTATATCGTAAGACATACTGAATTTAGAACCAAGGGTCTCATAAAGGCTATCCTTAATCTCTTTGGGTGTGTCAGGGGTAATAATGAACGAACTTCTAAGTTTATTATCGGATTCTTTCTTTTGACTCTGACTCATCAGCATAAAAGCGGAGCCTAATACCAGTACGGTCACTAAGCCGCTGAGCCAATTCGGACGTTGTTGTTTTTTCATAATTCTGTTTACACGTTTGAGTAATTGATTTTTTGAATTTCCTGCGAAACCAACCGCAGGTGTTGTCATTGTATATTCTTGAGTTTTTGCCAGGGCTTTAACAAGTAGTAGACCGTTGGACTGCTTACTCATGACCATTTCATCTGATGCATATTCGCGCTCATTATCAAGCTGACTTTGTAGCCACCAATAAGCTGGATGATAAAAGTATATTGACCTGAGTGCCGTAATGATCAGGCTAACGATAAAGTCGTTTCGCTTCAAGTGTGCTAATTCATGTGCCAAAATCACTTCTACCTCATCTGAGGTTAAACCTTGAATCAGGCCAATGGGAAAAATGATCATGGGTTTAAAATAACCCGAAACCATAGGGCTCAATACCATTGAAGACTCTCTTAAGAGGACCTCTGAACGAATACTGAATTCCTTTTTTAGCTTATTTAAAAGTATGTTCAGCTTTGAGTCTTGGATCTCTATTGCTTTACGCTTAATTCGGTTCAAATAGAACAAGCCGCCAATGCCACGAATAGAAAAAAGGATCAAACCTACTAACCAAATTTTCGCTACCCAGTGTGCTTTATCGGCGATCCATGTACTTTGAATAATTGGTGGAACAACTACAATCGATCTTTCTCTTACCTCTTGTTCTTGAGACTGAGTAGCATCAATACTATTGGTGACAAACTGTCGCTCTGAGAACTCTGTCTGAACCTCAATTGATTGATAGTGTTTTACAAAGCTGAGCGTTCCACCCATTGGAAGCATAAGAATACAAACCAACAGCAAATTATGTCGCCATTTTGCTTCCACCTTTCGGAGTATTGCCAGACCCAAAAAAGCAATGGCCAGTATAATAACGCCCTGCCATAAGGAATCTAATAGCGTTAGGCCTAGCGCTTCTAGAATGTTACTATTGATTTCCATTTTCTAGCTTTTTAATGAGTGCCTTTATTTCTTCAAGTTCCTGCTTGGAGGTATCCCCACGACCAAGTGCTTGTAAAACCAACTGAGAGGCAGATCCACCAAAGGCCGTGTCCATCAACTTGTCCAACATGGCGGTTTGGACTTTCTCTTGCCCAATAAGTGCTCGGTAAATATGAGTTCGGCTAGATTCATCACGATCCACTAGCCCTTTTTGCACCATAATCTGCATGATTTTCAGGGTAGTAGTATATCCTGAGTCTTTCGACTCATTGATGATGTCATTGACTGCTCGGACACTTGAAGGGCCTTTTGCCCAAAGTATTCTAAGTATTTCTAGTTCTGATTCTGTCGGCTTTGTCATAGTTACGAGGTCTTTCGTACTACAATTATATACGAACAATTTCGTAGAAGCAAATTTCAATACGAAATCTTTCGTATTAATTTCTTCTTTTATCTTTCTCTAAGAGTTGTAGTTTTGATTTACAATGGCTTCGAAAAAACAAACGAAGGGTAAAAGTCAAGAGTTAGGCTTTGGTCAAAAAGCCTATTCTAGAACGACAAGGTTGATTTCTCAGAATGGTGAATTCAATGTGGAGAAAGAGGGGCTTCAGTTTTGGGACTCTATGGATTTATATCACGAGTTAATCTCCATTAAGTGGTGGAAGTTTTTTGGCATCCTCTTTTTGCTCTTTTTAGGTGCCAACTTTGTTTTTGCCTTATGCTACTTTATTGCTGGCGTAGATGGTATAGCGGGCTACTCATCTGATACAATTGCCAATGATTTCATTACCTGTTTTTACTTTAGTACACAGGCGATTACCACAGTAGGCTTTGGGGCTTTAAGCCCGGAAAGCAATGCTGTAAGTTTCTTGGCGGCCATCGAATCCTTTTTAGGCTTACTAGGGTTTGCCCTGGCTACTGGTCTGATGTTCGCGAGGTTTTCCAGACCCGGCAGAAGTCTGATTTATAGTGAAAATGCGATTGTGGCTCCTTATAAGGATATTAACGCCTTAATGTTTCGGTTTTCTAACAAGAGTAAAAACCAGCTGA
This sequence comes from Roseivirga misakiensis, assembly GCF_001747105.1. NCBI lineage: Bacteria > Pseudomonadati > Bacteroidota > Cytophagia > Cytophagales > Roseivirgaceae > Roseivirga > Roseivirga misakiensis. The sequence continues at coordinate 1,024,994 of NZ_MDGQ01000003.1, forward strand.
TTGAATCTGAGGTTGACTTTGTCATTACTTATTGGAGCAACAGGGAAAAAAGGAGAATCTTTAAAACAGTAGAGCTTGAACGTAAAAAAATCAACTTCTTTTCCATGAGTTGGACCGTCGTTCACCCGATTACTGAAAAAAGCCCTGTTTATGGATGGACGGAGGAAGATTTTAAGGATAAACAAGTCGAAGTGATTATTATGTTCAAAGCTTTCGACGATACTTATGCCAGACAGGTTTATGATCGCACCAGCTACATCGCCGACGAAATTGAATGGGGAAGGCGATTTACTCCCATTTATAATAGTCTAGAAGAAGGCAAAATTCACATCAATATGGAAAAGCTAGGCGCTACTGAACCTGCAGATCTCAATTAGCCTTCTATCCCACATTTGGTACATCAGTGTATTAGCTGTTGATTTTCAGCCGTGAAATCATAATTTCAAAAGCAGTTAAATACATGACAATATGAAACTGAAACAAAATATCTATCGCATATGCAGTATTTGCGTAATGGTGGCTTGGCTTTATGCCGCACCGGCGCAAGCTCAAGAAGGTTATCAACGCCCTCCTGAAGCCATAGCAAAACTTATCGATGCACCATCGACACCATCAGTGAGTATAGACTCTAAAGCTGAGTGGATGCTTTTGATGGAGAGACCCGGCTACCCAAGTATAGCAGAAGTTGCTGCTACAGAGCTTCGTATTGGTGGAACCCGAATTAATCCCGCTACGAACGGAAGAAGTAGGCGTACATTTATGACTGGCCTTACGCTTAAGGAAATAGCTACGGGTAAAGAATACTCGTTTTCAGGCTTACCTGCCAAACCTCAGATTAGCAATGTATCCTGGTCATCTGATGAATCTAAAATTGCCTTTACCCATACTACCGATAATGGGATAGAGCTTTGGCTTGCCGATGTAGAATCAAAATCAGCTAAAAAGCTGACTGGGGCTATTATTAATAATGCCTACGTTTCTGCTTTTGACTGGATGCCAGACGGTAATCAATTATTAGTGAGTACTATTATGGAAGGTCGTGGCGAAGCGCCAAAAAAACCTCGTGCACCTAAAGGCCCTGTTACGCAAGAAACCGCTGGTGCAGAAGCACCTTCTAGAACGTACCAAGATTTATTGGAGAACCCTTATGATGCTTCATTATTTGAGTACTATACCACCGTTCAGTTGAAAATGATCGACCTAGACGGAAACCAAACTAAGGTTGGTAGCCCCAATATTATTAAGGCCTTCAGTATCTCTCCTGATGGGCAGTATATCTTGACTCAAACCATTCAAAAACCGTTTTCTTACCTTGTTCCAGCTTCTAGATTTCCATTTAACTATGAAGTTTGGGATACCAAAGGAAACATGGTGAAAGAAATGGCAAAAATTGCCTTGGACGAAGTAAGACCTAAGGGTTTTGATGCGACAAGACTGGGCGCTAGAAGTATGACTTGGCGTGCCGATAAGCCAGCCACACTGTACTGGGCTGAAGCGAAAGATGGTGGCGATCCTAAAGCCGATATCGCAGAAAGGGATGTAGTTTATATGGTAAACGCTCCATTTACAGCCAAACCAACAAAACTTGCTGGTACTAGCTTACGCTACGCTGGCATTCAGTGGGGTGATGACTCACGAGCAATTCTGAATGAGAGCTGGTGGGCAAAACGATTGGACAAACGAACGCTCATTAACCCGTCTAAGCCTGGAACTGCTGGTAAAGTGATTATTGATCGCAGTACGACTGATCGCTACAATGATCCTGGAAGACCTATGATGGTTTCGAATGATTATGGTTGGTCTGTACTGAAGTTTGACAAGGATAATATTTTTATGAGCAGTACAGGTGGTTCTGCCGAAGGAGACAGACCTTTCTTGAGTAAGTTCAACCTGAAGAACCAAAAACAAAACATCATCTTCCGCTCAGAAGCGCCTTATTATGAGCGTCCGGTAGACATTATTTCTGCCAAAGCGGATAAGATTATTACCATCAGAGAGTCTGAAAATGAGCCACCAAATTACTTCGTTCGCAACCTGAAAAAGGGTTCTATGGAAGCAATTACTGACTTTCCACACCCTCAGCCTGATATGATGGCTGTAAATAAGGAAATTATTAAATATAAAAGAGAAGATGGTGTAGACTTAACGGCGGTATTGTATACACCAAAGGGCTATGACAAAGAAAAAGATGGACCACTCCCGGTTTTGATGTGGGCCTATCCGATTGAATACAAGTCTGTAACAACTGCTGCTCAAGTACGCGGCACCCCTTATTCTTTTACGCGCGTAAGCTCCGGTTCGCCCCTGTTTTGGGTATTGAGAGGTTATGCTGTTATGGCCAATACTCAATTCCCGATCATTGGGGAAGGAGACAATCAGCCAAATGACAAATTCCGTGAACAGCTTGTAATGAATGCAAAAGCGGCAATTGATGCGGTGGCTGACCTTGGTGTTGGCGATAGAAATCGAGTGGGTGTTGGTGGTCATTCTTATGGTGCCTTCATGACGGCCAACCTTTTGGCGCATTCCGATCTTTTTGCAGCTGGAATAGCGAGAAGTGGAGCATATAATAGAACATTAACACCTTTTGGTTTTCAACGTGAAGAGCGAACTTATTGGGAAGCACCTGAGCTTTACAACTATATGTCGCCATTTATGCATGCAGACAAGGTGAACGAACCATTGCTTCTAATTCACGGCGAAGCTGATAATAACTCTGGAACATTCCCGATCCAAAGTATCAGGTACTACAATGCAATTAAGGGGCATGGTGGCACTTCAAGACTAGTGATGTTGCCAGATGAAAGTCACGGTTACCGAGCGAAAGAATCAATCTTACATATGCTGTGGGAAATGGATACTTGGCTTGAAAAGTATGTGAAAAACGCGGCGACTAAACCTGAGCCTACCAGTTTAGATTCCAAAGGCAGGTAAACGATTATTCATTCAAAAAAGGGCCTCAAATCAGTGATTTGAGGCCCTTTTTATTAGAACTTAATCCCCAGTTCTAGACTAAAGAGATTACTCTTTATTTGAAAATCATCGTACAGCGCGTTCTGCGTTTTTACCTGGTTTAAGAATCCGAGATAGTAATTCAAGCTTGCATATACTCGGGTATTTACCCCAATACTATGTTCTAGTCCACCACCGAAATTCCCTGACAAATCGAAACTTCTAAACTCTCGAACTAACTCCACAGCATTACTTTCATTGTCCGTATTTAATCTTAGTTCTGGTACCACACCAAAATTGAAGAATGCGCGTGTATCCAAGACTACTTCATTGGTATAGAGCTTTAAAAGAAGCGGTATTTGCAAGTATTCGTGGTCATACCTTTCGGATACAGGACGACCGGCTAAAACACTGGCATCTGTAACACTGACTCGGGTGGTTTTTGAAGCAAAATTTATCCCGGTATGAAAGTGATAGTTTTCCTTGAACGGCAGGTCTACAAAAGCACCAATTAAAAACTTAACGGCAGATCCATCTCTTTCTATACTCGTACTATTACCATCTGTCGACGTTCTGGATAGTGAAAGTGTTGGACCGAGTTTAATCCCTATTCTATAATCCTGAGCTATTGAGAGCTGACCAAGCATTGCCACCAAAATGGCGGAGATTATGTATTTCTTCATGTTCGATAAAATAAATAAATACATTTGTCATTTAAAATGTGTAGATGCTTAAAAGGTTTTGTTTTCTGATTTTGCTTTTAGGGTTTTTATCTTGCTCAGATAATGATCCTTGCGATGGTAATGTTGATATCTCTGATGTAGAAATTCAACTTTCTGTTGAAAACCTGACACACGAAATTCATGGTATCCAAACCATGGATGCCTTGGTCGAATTCCTTAATGCACACCCTATCATTAAGGATGTTTTCTTTGAGTTTGGTGGTAGACCTTCGGAAAACCAAGTACTGATTAACCTCCAAAACCTAATCCAAGAAAAAGAATTTGGGAGTCTATTTCGAGCTAAATCATATGATGAGTTCGATAAGATTCTAGATAATGACAGAAGTTTACGCCAGTTTGTGACATATGGCTATTTGTCCAACAACCCTGGGAAAAGCCTCAAGGATGTCTACGATATTTTCTCAGGATCGAACTTGCCGAACATACCCGTGACAGAATCGACAGGTACCAGCACCCTTCTAAACTATCTATCATCTAATTTGACAGAACAGAACTACTTCTATTCACTATTCGAATATCGGTCAGAAGAGAAGTTGTTTGAGGACAATCTAGCGCTACTTCAAAACCCTTCGATTGATACACTTTACCAAGAAACCATCGATTTGATTGATATGGGTGTAGTGAGTTATGAATTGGATAGAGCTTATGCAAGAATTCAGCAATACTATCCTGACTTTAAGTTGCCGAAGGTAAAAGCTGTTTACTCGGGTTTTGGGTCAGATTTTCATTTCTCAGATACGCTAGTCGTCATTGGGCTAGACTATTACCTTGGGGAAGAAGCTTCTTACAGACCTAACGTATATGATTACCTAAGAACAAGGCTTACCCCAGCGCATTTAGTCCCTCAACTTATACAGTTCACTTCTTTTAAGTTCAATAGTGCCAAAGAGGGTAAAAGAACGGTTTTGGAGGAAATGATCTCTTATGGCAAGGCATTAGAGTTTGCAAAAGAAATGCTCCCATGTGTTGCGGATAGCATTATAATGGGATATACCCCTCAACAATTGGCGAATGCGACAGTGAGTGAAGGCATTATCTGGTCTCACTTTTTGGACAAGAGATTACTCTACAGTGATAATCCATCAAATATTAAGAAGTATGTAGACGAACGTCCTTTTGTTCCAGAAATAGATAAACTTTGCCCGGGAAGGATAGGCCAGTGGCTTGGCTGGCAGATCGTTAAAGCATATCGTGAGGAAACAGAAGTCGGTTTTGTCGAACTGATGGCAGAGACAGATGCTCAAAAAATACTTACGCAGTCAAAATATAGACCTCGTTATCGTTAGCCTTAATCTGGCTTTCGTTATTCAGCACTTTTACCAGTTTATCGATTTGTAGTTTCTTAGAATAAGAGCTTTCAGCAAGGTTTCGGGCATTGGCCTTAAACTGATCCAAAGCTTCTCGATTTTCCAAAAATGGCTTTAACTTCTTTAAAAAGTCATTTGGATCATTCGGATCAGCATAAAAGCCACATTTTGACTTCTCTACCAAGTCTTTCGTCCATCCTGGTGTATTCACTATTGTGAGTTTTCCAGAAGCCAGACTATCAAAGAATTTATTCGGACTATTTGTAGCTAGTACTGGTAAATCGGCAAAGCTGACATAAGTGGCATCCGTGATATTCAAGATTCTCCTTACCCCTTCTTTATCCTGATGACCGATGAATTCTATATTATCTAGGCCTTTTTGATAAGCCAAACTTTTAATATGACCAAGTTGCGAGCCTTGGCCAACAATCTTATAATCTACATTAAGTGAATTTTCTTTGGTACATGACGCTATATCCAGTAAAAACTCCAAATGGTTTGTAGTACCAATACTTCCCAGATAGGTCACGACAAATGGCTTTTCGGCATGATAGAATTTGATGAGTTTTGGATCCTTGATCTCGTTTTTGAAAAACTCGCAATCAGCCATGTTCGGAATCATGTATACATTCTTATTCGGAACTACCTGCTTTATCCAATCTCGCATTCCTGGCGACAAAGCAACAATTCTATCCGAACCTTCATAGATTTTTCTCTCCAATCGATAGAGCCAATTTTTAAAAACCCTGCCTTTAACTGCACCAATTTGAATAGGAGCAGTCGGCCATAAGTCGCGCACTTCGAAAGTATAGGGAATATTATAATTTCTCTTTAACCAAAGACCTATAAGACCAACCGTCAATGGTGTGGAAGTGATATAAGCGCTATCGATGTTTTGGATACTTGCGGCCTTCTTTTTGGCGAGTCTTACAAATTTCAGAAACGACAATACTCTTTTTATAAAACCCATGTCGTTAGAATAAGCGACAGGGAGGTAGTGCACTTTTACACCGTTGATTTCTTTTAAGGTGTAGAAAGATTCATTGTGGCTAGTGATCATTTCAACCTCAAAGCCTTTTTCTACCAAGCCTTTTGATAAGTAATAAGAACGAATGGCACCACCGTCTTGAGGCGTCTTAAAATACTGGTGTATATATAGAATGCGTTCGGCCACTAATCAAATTTAACAATTCCCACTCACCTTTTTATGCCTTCTTTCTTTTCAAAATAACGACAGAAATGGATCAAATTGCATTCTTCGCATTTCGGTTTTCTGGCCAAACAGGTGTATCTCCCGTGTAAAATAAGCCAGTGGTGGGCCAGCGGAATCACGTCTTTAGCCAAATGTTTGACTAACTGTTTTTCGACCGCCAAAGGTGTTGTTAGGTTCTGATTTACTAACCCTAGCCTTTTCGATACCCTAAAAACATGCGTATCAACTGCCATAGAAGGTTGGTTCCAGACCACTGAAGTAATCACATTAGCAGTTTTTCGGCCTACCCCGGGTAGCTTTTGCAATTCTTCTATCGTCTGAGGAATTTCAGAGTTAAAGTCCTCCACTAGCATTTTTCCCAAGCCAATGAGATGCTTGGTCTTATTATTGGGGTAAGAAACCGATCTTATATAAGGGAATAATTCGTCGAAATTGGACGCTGCCAAATGTTCGGGTGTGGGAAAGTCAGCGAATAATTTAGGAGTGACTAAGTTAATTCGCTTATCAGTGCATTGGGCACTTAAAACTACAGCAACCAGTAATTCAAACGGGTTGCCGTAGTTCAATTCAGTCTCAGCCTGCGGCTGATTCTCACTAAAATAGTTTACAAATTCTTCGTAACGCTCTTTCCGTGTCATAGTGCTAAATTAATAGCTTAATCCACAGAATGTAAGTGATACGATTTAGAATAACTGATAATACTATCAATTGTGTTTCTTGTCGGTGACTTTAAAGCACCATTTAAATCGCCCACCACTGTAGACAGTTCGGCATAAGTTTCGGCCAGCTTTTCATCAAAAAGCATGGCTATCTCTATTTCCGAACCTTCCTCAGCGGAAGTTTCATTGTAAATGTATCGTACTAAGTCATCTTGGGTAAAGGTTTTGATCATACGCAACGTTCTTTTTGTCCATCTTTTTTCTAAGGTTGATGAGTGCGTAGCGCATGCGTCCTAAGGCAGTGTTGATACTCACACCTGTGGTATCAGCAATTTCCTGAAAACTCATTTGCATATAATGCCTCATCATAAGCACTTCACGCTGTGAATCAGGCAACTCTTTAATTAAGTCGCGTAGCAAAGCGTGAGTATCTTGTTTTATTTGTTTGGACTCAATTGAGTCCTCCGAAAATTCTAGAGTATTAAATACGCTACTGCCATCTTCCATGACAATAGTTGGGTATCGCTTAGCTTTTCTAAAGTTGTCGATAGCCAAGTTATGGGCAATTCTAGTGACCCATGGTAGAAACTTACCTTCCTCGTTATATCGCCCTGATTTGATGGTGTTAACCACCTTAACAAAGGTTTCTTGTAACAAGTCTTCAGCCAAATATTGATCTTTTACGATCAAATAGATGGTAGTGTAAATTTTCTTGGTGTGACGGTTTACCAGCGTAGTGAAACCCTCTTCGTTACCATTTTTATACTGCGATATCAATTGACTATCGCTTACAGCATATTTCCTCATGTCAGTAATTATTAGGTTAACGTAGAGGTTTATATCATATTGTGCCGGTTTTTAGGGTTGGAATTAATTTTATCGTTATCTCAAAAGTAGAAAATCTGGAATACAAAGCAAATTTACAATTGCTAATTTCAAATTTAACTTTCTTGCTTTGGTCTTTTGACTTACACTCAAAATTAAAAGCAATGATAATGCCAAAGAGTGAAATTTTATTCTGATTTTTCAACTCAAAATTAAAGTAACATTTAGCTAATCGCTATGTTATCTTTGCACGCTCATGAATTCAACAACTGTCCTGAATAAAACCCCTATTGATGACCTCGACCCAAAGGAGTTCATCATCATTAAAGGTGCCAAAGTAAATAACCTAAAAAGTTTAAGTGTAGCTATACCTCGCAACAAGTTGGTAGTAGTTACAGGGCTTTCAGGTTCGGGAAAATCATCCTTGGCATTTGATACGCTCTTTGCGGAGGGACAGCGCATGTATGTTGAAAGTTTGAGTAGTTATGCCCGACAGTTTTTGGGCAGAATGGAAAAACCAGAAGTGGATTATATTAAAGGAGTATCTCCTGCCATTGCCATTGAGCAAAAAGTAAGCACGAGGAACCCTAGGTCCACTGTAGGTACTTCAACTGAGATTTACGATTACTTAAAGTTACTTTTTGCCCGAATCGGAAAAACCTATTCTCCTAAAAGTGGCAAAATTGTTGAACGTGATAGCGTAAGCGGCATCGTAGACTTTATGATGTCTAAGCCTGAAGACACGCGAGTGATGGTACTATGCCCATTACTCGAAAAGGAGGACAGAACTATAGAGCAAGAATTGAATATCCTGCTTCAAAAAGGATATACAAGGGTGCTTTCTGATGGGAGCCCTTATTTCATCGAGGCTTTGTTAGAAAACCCTTCAGAAATAGAGGGTAAATCACTTGAGATTCTAATCGATCGTGGTGTAGTCAAACATGATGAAGATACCCAGTTTAGATTTGGAGACTCCGTACAAACGGCGCTTTTCGAAGGAGAAGGAGATTGTATCATCGAAATTCCAGGAGAAGGTCGTTTTTCTTTTTCAGATAGATTTGAAGCCGATGGCATTCTTTTCGAAGAGCCAAGCGTGAACTTATTTACTTTTAATAACCCCTATGGGGCGTGTAAACGGTGCGAAGGGTTCGGTAAAATATTGGGGATTGATCCTGATTTGGTGATTCCCGATAAATCGCTTTCCGTTTATGAAGGGGCCATTGCCCCATGGCGAAGTGAAACCATGAAAAAATGGGTTGAACCGTTGCTAAAACATGGCATTGAATTCGACTTCCCTATACACCGATCGTTTAGTGAGCTTACCGCGGAAGAGCAAGAACTTCTTTGGACAGGAAACAAGTATTTTAAGGGTATTAACAAGTTTTTCAGCTTTTTAGAATCTAAAACCCATAAGATTCAATACCGGGTGATGTTATCCCGTTACCGTGGTCGTACCGATTGTCCAGAATGTAAGGGCACTCGCTTAAGAAAGGATGCCTCTTATGTGAAAATCAACGAAAGATCGATCACAGACATCGTTTTACAATCAGTCCAGCAAACGATTCAGTTTTTCGATGCGCTGTCTTTAACAGAATTCGAAGAAAACATCGCTGGTCGTTTGATTCGTGAAATAAAGAACAGACTGGAATACCTCGATAAAGTTGGGCTTGGTTATTTAACCCTCAACCGATTGACTTCTTCGCTTTCTGGCGGAGAATACCAGCGTATAAAACTTGCCACATCCTTAGGCAGCGCGCTAGTAGGCTCAATGTATATTCTTGACGAACCAAGCATTGGACTTCACCCAAGAGATACCGATCGATTGATTTCTGTTCTAAAAACACTTAGAGACTTAGGCAATACAGTTGTGGTGGTAGAGCATGAGGAAAAAGTAATGCATGCCGCCGACCAAATCATTGATATTGGGCCAGATGCTGGATCTAACGGAGGTGAATTGATGTTCCAAGGCACATTGGAAGAGTTAAAAACTGTTGGAGACACTTATACCGCGAAATATCTTAATGGATCAGCACGTTTGGAAATTCCGAAGGCCAGACGTAAATGGCGGGATAGCATTAGTATTAATGGCGCTCGAGAAAACAACTTAAAAGGGTTTAATGTGGACATTCCATTGGGTGTTTTGTCTGTGGTAACAGGCGTAAGTGGCTCAGGAAAATCGACTTTAATCAAAAAACTGCTCTATCCAGGGCTCGGTAAAATGCTCGGAACCGTTGGGGAACAAACTGGAAAAATGGATGGGCTTGAGGGCGCTCTAAAATCAGTTACTCAGATTGAATTTGTTGACCAAAACCCCATAGGAAAGTCTTCTCGTTCTAATCCTGTTACTTATGTAAAGGCCTACGATGCCATTCGTCAGCTTTTCACCGACCAGCCAATTGCCAAGCAAAGAGGCTATAAGCCGGCATTTTTCTCCTTTAATGTAGATGGTGGACGTTGTGAAACTTGTCAAGGTGAAGGAGTCGTGAAAATCGAAATGCAATTTATGGCAGATATTCACTTGACTTGTGAAAGCTGTAAGGGGCAAAGGTTCAAACAGGAGATTCTAGAAGTCACTTATAAGGAAAAGCATATTGCCGATGTTTTGGACATGACCATTGACGATGCCATGGAGTTTTTTGCTGATGAACGTTCAGTTATCGGTAAACTAGCCCCTTTGCAGGAAGTGGGCTTAGGCTATATCAGGCTAGGCCAATCTTCTAATTCACTAAGTGGTGGTGAAGCACAACGTGTAAAACTCGCTTATTTCTTAGGCAAAGGAGGTGGAAAAGGGAAGAACAGCTCCAAAGAGAGTATCCTCTTTATTTTTGATGAACCTACTACTGGACTTCACTTTCACGACATCAGTAAGTTGATGAAGTCTATTAACGCTTTGGTGGCACAAGGCAACTCTGTAGTGATCATTGAGCACAATACTGAAGTGATCAAATGCGCTGATTGGATTATTGATCTAGGCCCTGAAGGTGGTGATGCAGGTGGTAACCTTTGTTTCCAAGGAACTCCTGAAGAAATGGTAAAACTAAAAGATAACCATACCGCAAAGTATTTATCGGAGGTATTGAACTAGGTTTTTGTTCGTTTTTTTAATGCACTAAAAACATTGGCTGAAATAATCAGACCTGCGCCTATCAGATTGGAGGCGCTCATTTCCTCGTCTAAAAACAAATAGCTCGTTATCATAGCTACTGGGGTCCCCAAGTAGAATATAAGACTGATTTTTGCCGGAGCCAGCATAGTAGATGCTCGTAACCAAAGCGTATGCGCCCCAACAGTACAAACAATACCCAGAATACCTAGAAACAACCAATCTTGGTTTGTCAGATCCCAGTTAGACTCACTAATCATGACCACGAAAACGATCATCGCAAATGCATATTGACCAAATGCTCGGGTTAAAGAATCAATGTGCTGATGTCGTCGCTGGACAAAAGGTAATACGGCAAAGAAAAATGCACTGGAAAGTCCGACAAGAATTCCGGCCGTCAGATCATTACCGAGGTTAAATTCTGGTACAATCAAGAAAATACCAACCAATGCGACCAGAACCGCTAAAAGATCTTTCAACAAGGGTTTTTGGCCATTGATAATCCAGTTTAAATAGATCATATGAAGACCGAAAGAAGAAACAGAAAGAATTGCCATGGAGGGTGTGGAGAGCTTCACACTGATGAAATAAGTCATCCAATGGGCTCCAAATAAAAGACCAATATAAAACAGTCCTTTCCAATCCTTCTTTGAAAGCTTCTTCAGCTTTCTGACACGAACCAGACTAAACAGAAATACTGAGCCAATGATAAGCCTAACGATACCTATAGTAAAGGCATTAGCCGAAACTTCTTTGATAAACACCGGTGTAATTCCAAATAGAAAAACAGCGATAAGCCCTTCAGTATAGTAACGAGAATTCAAGAGGCTAAAGGTAATCGAAACTTATTTCAATCAAGGCTCAGTAAGCAAAAGCCTAGAAAAGAGGCTATTAAGGTGTTAGCAGTAACCTATGACTTCTGCTCGGCAGGAGCATCGCTTTTCAATAAGCCCTTGCGCTTCAAAATCGTCTCCACGAATTTTACTTCGTTTTGCGTTTTAAAGGCAGTGAAAGGAAAAAGCATTAGCTGAGCTTTACTCACTACCAAAACAATTTGATTTTTGTCGACCCATGCCCTTTTAATCTGATCCCACTTCATCGGCATGCCTTGTTTGGAATTCATTTTAATCAGGATCTGCTGGCTATTGATTTCATAAGATAGCTTTTCGAAAAGCATCTTACTTTGCTCTAATTGAGTAACACCGGCAAATTGGATCAACCAGAAGAGTAAGTATAACGTGAAAGCGATCAACGCACCAATCCACCACCAATTAGACGGGATGACAAAGGTCATTGAAGAAATGGCTAAAACGATAAGGCCAACCCACCATTGTTGGGTTAGTACATTGCGCATTCCGGCGCGTCTGTAAGCCTTCTTATCTAACGCGTATTTTTTTGTTTTAACAATCATAATAAAGCCTCTTTATACACAGTGTCGAAAAAGGAACACAAACATAATGATCAAAACCAAGGCTTCTATCAATAGTACTAAAAAATTGCGCTTGTTCTTTGGCAAAGTATTATTCGGCTTTAAGGCTAATATCCAGACTTTTAATGGAATGGGTAAGTGCTCCTACGGAAATATAATCAACTCCGGTCTCTGCTACGCCCTGAATGGTTCGTTCAGTAATGCCACCGGAAGCTTCAGTCTCTGAACGGCCCGCTATTAATGCAACAGCGGCAGACATATCTGCATTACTCATATTGTCGAGCATAATTCTATCAACACCCCCAACAGCAAGTGCCTCTTCCACCTCCTTTAGATTACGCGTTTCAACTTCTATTTTTAGGTCTTTCCCCGTTTCTTTTAAATATGCCTTAGTGGCTGTGACGGCTGCCGTTATCCCACCTGCAAAATCGTTGTGATTGTCTTTTAGCATAATCATATCATACAAACCGTATCTATGATTCACCCCTCCACCGATCAAAACCGCCCATTTTTCTAACATCCTCAAATTCGGCGTTGTCTTGCGCGTGTCCAATAGTTTAGCCTTGGTTCCAGCAATAAGTTTAGTCAAATCAGCCGTTTTGGTAGCAATACCACTCATGCGTTGCATGCAGTTGAGTAATAGCCGCTCTCCACTTAAAATAGCCCGTGCATTTCCCTTAATGCGAAGTATAATATCACCACGATGCACATAGTCTCCATCCTGAGCCAGCGGCTCTAATTCTATCCCCTGATCCAGTTTATGGAAGATACGCGCGGCCAACTCCATGCCTGCGATTACACCGCTTTCCTTCATGATCAAATAAGCCGCATTAGTCGCGGTTTCTGGAACAGATGCTAGTGTGGAATGATCGCCATCGCCGAGGTCTTCTGCGAGTGCCAAGTCAATAAAGTTGTCTAAAGCTTCATCAGTAACGTATGCAGGTCTCATACCCAAAAATAGGGAAAAGAGACAAGTAGACGGCTAGAATTTTGGGATTAGCGCTCTTTGGAAAACTCTAAGCGGTATACCTTGTACTTTTTGTTGTATTGCTTAGCCCTGACAACCACACGATGTTTGCCTGAAGATGAGGTATATGTGCCGATAGCATACAAAATGCCACCAGTATCGTTGTCGCCCTCGTGTATAAATTCAAAACCAGAAGCGGGGTTTTGCTGGAAGAATTGCTTGAGCATGATCTCGGCCTGATTCTTACTGTATTCCTTCCTTTCACCATCAAGCCTGATCTCCAGTTTGGTATGTAAATGTTTCGTCAATTCCTTGGAGCTGCTGGACTTTAGCGCCTCTTCCACACGCTCCATGATGTCATCACTTTCTTGCGCAACAACGCTGAGCGAAACACATAATGCGAGTATGATTAGAATATTCGTGCGTAGTTTATTCATGCCTAAGAAGTCTGTCCTCTTGATAACGAAAATAATGCCAATTGTTTCATTGAATAATTAACAATTATTAAAGTAATACAATGTGCCTGCACAAACAAACCAGCCTTTAATATTTATATTTGTGGTATGAACAAACGCGTTTTATTGATGATTCTGGACGGTTGGGGCATAGCCCAAGACAAGTCCGTTTCAGCTATAGATAAGGCCAATACACCAGTTATTGACAGCCTCTTCAAAACCTACAAACATAGTACGCTAGAAGCCTCAGGTTTAGCGGTAGGCCTACCTGAAGGGCAAATGGGTAACTCTGAAGTTGGCCATATGAATATCGGTGCTGGTCGAGTGGTATACCAAGACCTCGTCAAGATCAATAAAGCGGTTGAAGAAAATACCTTGGGTCAAAATGAAACGCTCAAAGCGGCATTGACTTTTGCTAAAGAAAATGACAAAAAGGTACACCTCATGGGCCTTGTATCAGATGGTGGTGTTCACTCACATTTAAATCATTTGAAAGGTTTGATGAGCATTTGCCACGAAATGGCGATTGATAATGTATTTATTCATGCTTTTACTGATGGTCGTGATACAGACCCCAAAGGTGGAAAGGCATACATTCAAGAAATCATCGACCATTCAGAAGCCACAACTGGCACCATTGCGTCTATTACAGGCCGTTACTATGCCATGGACCGCGATAACCGATGGGAAAGGGTGAAATTGGCCTATGATGCCATGGTCAAAGGAATTGGAAAACTATCAACGGACTTGGTTGCCTCCATTGAAGCATCATACGAAAGTGGTGTAACCGACGAATTCATCGAACCGATTGTTTTTACGCAAAATGGAGCCCAAGGAGCAACGATGGAATCTGGAGACGTTGTTATTTGCTTTAATTTCCGTACCGATCGCGGTCGCCAAATTACGCAGGCACTAACACAATCAGATTTCCCTGAATTTGGAATGGAGAAGAAAGCTTTTCGCTACGTCACTATGACAAATTATGATGACTCTTTCGATGGTGTTGAAGTAATCTTTAATAAAGATAACCTGAACAATACCTTGGGCGAGGTACTTTCAAAAGCCAACAAAAAACAAATTAGAATAGCTGAAACGGAGAAGTATCCACATGTTACCTTCTTTTTCAGCGGTGGTCGTGAAGAAGAATTCGATGGCGAAAAGAGAATCTTATGTGCATCGCCAAAGGTGGCAACATATGATCTACAGCCCGAAATGAGTGCTCATGACATTAAAAACGCTATTAATACTGAGCTTCAATTACAGGAAGTAGATTTTGTCTGCTTAAATTTTGCCAATGCTGATATGGTTGGCCATACTGGCGATTTCAATGCGGCCGTAAAAGCATGCGAAACCGTGGATACTTGTGCAGGAGAGGTAATTGAAACCGCTTTGGCCAATGATTATACCACGATAGTAATAGCCGATCATGGGAACTCTGACATCATGATAAATCCTGACGGATCGCCAAATACTGCGCATACAACAAACCTTGTACCCTGTATTCTAGTTGATAAAGAGGTACAACCTGAAATAAAAGACGGTAAACTCGGTGATTTAGCTCCTACTATTTTAAAACTGATGGGAATAAATCCGCCAGCCGATATGACCGGTGATTTGTTGATATGAATAGAATAAAGTCCTCAGTATTACTGCTTACCCTATTGGTTATTGTTGCCTGTTCTGGAGAAAGGTCAAAAATCAGCACTGGAGACAGTGATTACTTTGACCTGGCAAGCCTACTGAACGACCAGATCAAATACTTGACACAAACAGATGCCAAGTTGCAAAAAGAACTCACCGCTCAGGGTGCAAATGAGACTTTAACGATTGACCCAGATTCTGTGAAAGGTTGGGAAAGGCAGCTGAAGCTCTTCTTCGAAGCCGATATTAATAAGATAGGGTACGATGGCGAGTACTATCAAGAGCAACTTCCGGTCATTAATGGGCTGTCGAAGAAAATCTTTGCCGCCAAGAATCAAAAACATCCCGTCAAAGTTTTGGAATGTACTTATGAGGGTGAAAACCTAAAGGAAGTAAGAGTGTCCATCAAAGAGTCGAATACGGTTTACGAAATGACCAAAGAGATGAGCCTTCATTTTAATGCCGAAGAACACTTGATCGGTTTCAACATAAAAGGTGGCGAATCGATGGCCGTAAAAGAAGACTTAAACTACTCGATCGTCGGCACGATTCTCTATTAGAGCCTGAAAAGTGCCTCAAGGAAACTCATGTTCTCATTCCCTTTCTTAACCAAGAACATTGGAATATCGTTATCCTCCATTAAGAGCTTTTCCGCAACGCTTCCTATTAAAAAAGCAGCAGCACTTGAGCGACCTTTAGATCCTAAGATGATCATATCAACGCCCATTTCTACTCCTGTTCTATAAATCTTATCTGCCGGATGTGGGTCATCGTCCAAGGCATAAGTATGGTCATAGTCAACGCCTTCTAAATTCATCTTCCTGAAGAACTTATCGCACTGTTCTTTGGTGTTTTCCAGCATGATTTCAGCAAACTCTTCATAACTCTTACCAGACTTGGCAAAACCGACTGGCACTCGATAAACATTATTAGACAATAGCTTAGCCCCTGTCTTTTTCTGAATATCTATGGCTATTTCGAAGGCCATTTCCGAGTGCTCAGAGTAATCAATGGAAACCAAAATCTTGTTAAGCTCCAAGTTAGGTTCCTCTGGCACAAATATGACTGAAGAAGCGCTTCCTTTGGCAATTTTCTTAGAGTGGAGTCCAGAACCCGTAAGCTTTTCTTTCCTGCCTAGAATGATTAGGTCAACGACTTTAACTTTGGCAAATTTGAGAATCTCATCTGTGATAGCACCCGCTTGGACCTTCACATGCATATCGCAATTTTCTGGTTTTTCGAAATGCTCATCTATAACAGTTTGCATTTCTCTTTCCAATGTCTCGTCAACAGGAGCCATCATATTGCCATACTTCTCTTGAATTTCCTCAGGTAATTCGAGCGAGGTGGTAACATGCAAAAAATAAACAGCATCTATTTCAAATGCCTTCGCAATCATAGAAGCATATTTAATTAAATACACATCCATCTCGGTTAGGTCAAGCGTGACCATCATTCGCTGAAACTTGCTAAGATCTTGCATAGTTCTTGGTTGAGTTTGTATGGTAATTTATTGAATAAATCATCCCCTTTCCAGCCATAGCTGTTTTTTTTAGATGAAACTTCGCGGCTATTCGGGATAACAAGCCTCCTTGTTTACATTTGCAGTTGCATTGAACAAACTGAGGCATAAATGAGCTATTTAAAAAGACTGCAAGGTAAGTGGGGCCTAAAATCACTCTTCCAGACCGTCATGGTATTAATCGTTTTTGCTTTCACAGGGTCTACTGTTCTCTTTATTAAGCCCTATTTGTTCCAATTAGTTGGCCTAGAAAGCATTGAAGGAACCAAAGGCATTTTACTCTATATTATATTGGTCTTTCCTCTTTATCAGATATTAATTCTGATCTATGGATTTATTTTCGGTCAGTTCGCGTTCTTTTGGGCATGGGAGAAAAAAATGTTTGGGAGAATAACGAGGAGGAAAAAATAACGCTCGTTTTATATCTTCAGAAACATTGAACCCCACTTCAAAAATCAAATTTCGTTATATTTAACCGTGGAATCGCAGGTAAAAAGTTTACTTAAAAATCACTCTCTAAGGCTTACGCAAGGAAGAAAAGATGTACTCACAACCTTCTTAGATAGGAATGTAGCCATCTCTCATAGCGACATTGAAACCGCTATGGACGGAAAGTATGATCGTGTAACTATTTACAGAACACTGAAATCCTTTTTGGACAAGGGACTCATCCACAAAGTGCTAGACGACGTTGGGGCCACTCGATATGCCATTTGCAGTGATAGTTGTAGCGAAGCCAAACACCAGCATAACCATATACATTTTAAATGTCAGACTTGTAATGAAACTACATGTCTAGATGACGTGAATATTCCAAGTGTAACCCTACCAGAGGGTTTCCAAGTAACAGAAAGTAACTTTTTGATTACAGGTACCTGCGCCAAATGCGCTTAGACTAAAATCTCTTCGTCTGGAACGCTTTTTAAGTCTTTAGGCCAGACCACACCAGGAGGAAGATCTATCTTTGGAGGAGTATACATTTCTTGATCGCCACCTTCATCATTTCCACGTTTTGTGCCCTTGCTTTTCATAAGTCGAAAGGCCAAGTAAGTGAGGATCACATAAGTGATGCCGCTCCATAAGATATCGTAGAAGAAAGTGTCCATTGAACTGTTACCTCTTATATACTAAAATACGATGATTTAGGTTTAAAACTTTCGCTACAAAACGAAGAAGATGAGCCAAATCACAAAAAAGATTGGCAATAAGATCGGGATAGAATACCTAAGTATATAACCGAAAAACGACGGCATGTGAATACCCGTTTGCTCAGCAATTGACTTCACCATAAAGTTAGGGCCATTACCGATGTAAGTCATAGCACCGAAGAAAACCGCACCAACAGCTATAGCCGTTAAATTGACCACTGAATTGTCATAAGTGCCACCAGCAGCGTAAGCTTGTACATTTTCAATCACGCTAATATCTCCACCTTCTGATGCCAATGCAGCCGCTAAAAAGTTGAGGTATGTTGGAGCATTGTCCAAAAAGCCTGATAAGAAGCCTGTGCCCCAATATAAAGAGTTAGGGCCGATAAGTGCCGCCCCTGATTCAGACTGTGCAAATTCACTCACAAGCGCCAAAGCAGGCATCATAGTGCCAAATATTCCAACGAAAATGAAGGCTACCTCACGAATCGGCTCGAAATTAAATTCATTTCCATCGATAGCTTTCTTGTTAGCGAATTTGAAAGACAAATACCCGACGCTGAGCATAATAATCTCACGGATAAAAGAGAATTTCTGTCCATCATAGACAATCGCAGGTACACCGTCGATCACATTAGGGTCGATAAAAACAGCGGCAATAATAACAGTTAACCATAAAAAGTTCTTCCCTCCAACTATCGTCGTCTTATTGGTGAATGCTACTTCTGGTTCCAAGTCTAAATCCGTATCCTTATTGCGTCTATCGAAGAAATAGAAAGTAACAGCTAGAATGACCAGTGCTACAGCCCAAGGCAGTACGTTATGCGTAAGCGTCCACATAAATGGAACCCCTTTTAGAAAGCCTAGGAAAAGCGGTGGATCACCGATCGGTGTCAATGCGCCACCAATATTACTCACCATAAAAATGAAGAAGATGATATGATAAGGTCTTATTCGGCCTTTATTCAATCGAATAAAAGGTCTGATCAAAAGCATAGAAGCACCGGTAGTTCCAATCAGGTTAGAAATAACCGCTCCAACGATCAATAATCCGACATTCGCCATCGGCGTTGCTTTCTTATCCACATTAATCATGATCCCTCCGGAGGCGATGTATAAAGAGGATAATAGGGCTATAAACTGTACATATTCTGCCAATGCATGAACCGGTGCGTGGGTATCGTGCAATGCAAACAAATAATACAAAACCACCAGTGAGGCCAGTGATACTGCAATTAGCGGGTAATTTTTATGCCAAAAGTGCTCATAGAAAAGCGGCCCTGTGGCAATCATGCCAAGTAGCAACACGAATGGAATAACTGTCCATCCCGGAGGAGGCCCGTGATGGCCGTCATCGCTGGAAGCATGATCATCGGAGGCACTGTCTCCATGGTCATTTTGTGCATGACCATTTTGACCATTTTTCCCGTGATCGTCTTGCAATATTTCCGTTGAATGAAGAGGGGTACTATTGGCCGCAACCAAACTTACATTGGGCAAAGTAAAGCCCAGCATAAGGAGGAATATTACGAAAGTAATGCGTTTCTTCATTCAAGGTTGACGTGATTTGCTAAGATAGACGAGATATTCAATATTTAAAATCCAATGGTGTGAATCCTACGTTAATAAGCACAGCACATAGCCGCTAAATAAGCATCACAGCCGATCTTTTCTCTTCAGTCTTAGGGGAAAAAATAAAGATCGCCGCCCATATTATCTCTTTTCGCCCCAGTAACAGAGGCCAAGCAATTTGGCTTCTTCAAAAATCTCAAAAGCCCTAGATAGGCAAAAACAAGCGCTTCTTTATAATTTATTAGAGCGTCACTAGGCACGACAACTTCCCTTTTGGAAAGCGCTTTTAGCCTATTCACAAATGTTTGATGAAAAGCCCCACCTCCCGTGACAAGAACGCGTTCCTTGCTCTCATTACTACCGATGGCTTTACTTATTTGGATCGCAGCGTGCTCAATATAGGTTCGCATTAAATCATGAGTAGAGAAAGAACTGTTGGCCAAAAATGGTAGCCAAAGCGCACTAAAATCTTCAAAGCCAAGCGACTTCGGTGCTTCTTTCTGTAAGAAGTCGATTTGATTCAATTGTTCGAGTAGTGTTTCATTCACCTGTCCTTCGTTTGCCAAAACCCCACCTTCATCAAATTTCAAATCCAGTTGATTGGCCAAAAAATTTAATGCCATATTAAAGGGGCAAATATCAAAAGCTAACACTTGATCATTTCCTCGAATCACAGTGATATTGGCAATACCGCCTAAGTTTAAGCAATACTGATATTCTGAAAATAAGTCTCTATCGCCAATAGGCACCAAAGGTGCTCCTTGGCCACCCAGACTCACATCGTTGACCCTAAAATTGTTGATCACAGGATAACCGCACATTTCGGCAATAGCATTTCCACTTCCAATTTGCAACGTGTAGCCATTAGCTGGATCATGATGAATCGTGTGACCGTGTGAGGCTACAAAATCAACTTCCTTGGCCAATGATTTCGAAAAAACACGAATCGAGTTTCCAATGAATTCTCCCAATTCCTTATCTAAACCTGATAAATCCTCTTTTTTAAACTTAAAGGCCTCTTTTAGGTCATCAATTAATTGATCGGGGTATGCAATGGTTTCAGCCAATTCGATTTGATAAGACCAAGAATCACCATTTTTTGTAAAACGTGACGCCACTAGATCGAGACCATCTAACGAAGTACCAGACATTACGCCTATGATTAGAAAACTAGATTGTTTTTGAGAAAGCATTTATAAAACTAATCTTTTCGTTATTATAGCGGTTCAATTATTATGAATCTCGTAATCGATTTTGGAAACACCAATATAAAGTGTGCAGTTTTTGACACCGATCACCTGCGCGATACTCAAACTTTTAAGGAGATATCGGATGTTCGAGCTTACATCAACGACCATATATACTATCAGATTGGAGTTTGCAGCGTAAGTCATGACCCCGCGACCATCAAGGCAAAAATTCCTGAGTTAGAAAACGCCTTATTCCTAAATCATAAGACAAAGACACCACTTCAAATAAATTACAATACGCCCAACACATTGGGTATGGATAGGCTGGCTGCCGCTGTTGGTGGACAAGCGCTGTTTCCAGACACTCCATTAATGATTATCGACATCGGCACGTGTATTACTTATGACTACGTAAGTGCCACGGGAACATATGAGGGTGGCATTATTAGTCCCGGAATTGAGTTGAGGTACAAGTCCATGAACGACTACACAAAAAACCTACCGCTCCTCCACGACCTTGACAGCGAATCATTTATCGGTAAGTCTACACGCAGTAGTATGACCAGTGGCGTGATCAATGGAATAGCCGCCGAAATTCAGTCTCATATCTCACAATTATTGTTAAATAATGCTGATTTAAAGGTGATTATGACGGGTGGAGGCTCCAAAACGTTTGAATCTAAAATAAAATCTGACATCTTTGTCTCCCTCGAAATTGTGCTCGTTGGGTTGAATCGTGTTTTGGAATATAATGTGGAGTAAAACAAGAATTATATTAGCTCTTTTTTGGAGCTTCTTTTTATTTAATCAAGCTGCTGCTCAGTACGATCAGACCAGCTATTCCATTATTGGTATTGGAAACCCGAATTGGGGAGGTTACAGCCAAAACGCCCTCATGGGTGGCGTGGGTGTTTCTTATGGCTCTAGACTATTTCTCAACAACCTAAACCCCGCACTTTTGGCTTCTAACCAAGAAGCGATCTTCCAACTGGGGTCATCTTTCGACATCCGATCATTTACACAAGATGGAAACAGCTACAATTCCATTGCCGGGGGCGTGAAAGATTTTGGCCTGAACTTACCTATTAAATATTCCAAATGGAATCTAGGGATAAGCCTAAACCCATACTCAAATGTAAATTATGGCTTTATCGATAGTAACGATGGCGCCGGCCCAGAAGGCTCTACACCTGTGGTAGAAGTTGAAGGAAGAGGGGGTATAGAGGAGCTTTCGGTCGTCAACTCCTTTAGAATCAAAAATTTTCAACTTGGTATTAAAACCTCCTTCCTATTCGGTTCTATCCAAAAAGAAGATAAATTTTCCCTTACAGGTTTGACCACTACAAATTTTGGAGATGCCGTGGTAAATCAAACTAAAAGTTATCATAGCGTTACTTTTGGGGTAGGAGGACTATATAAACTTTTACTAACCCCAGACTCTCGTTTGAATATCGGTGCTACTTACAGTCCTGAATTCACCATGAGACAAAACATTTTGGCTACCCTAGAAAATCAAACCTCTGGAGGTGCCTTTATTTCTGGAGACACATTAGTAAATGACCGTTCAGATAAAAAAACCATTTCCATCCCCGCGAAGTTTGGATTTGGGCTTTCTTATGAAAAATTTCAAAAATTAACCATTGGCCTTGACTTCCTCTCTCAAGACTGGGCTAGCTACAAAGACGAGAATGGTCTTGCAGAAAGTGGTTATGGTAGCGCTTATCGTGTTGCTTTAGGGGGAGAATTTATACCAAACTATCAAGCCCAAAAGTTGTTTAGTGTAACTAGCTATAGGTTTGGTGTACATTATGAACAAACACCTTTTTTAGTGAATAACGAAACCATTGACGATATTGGCATCAGTATTGGAGCTTCGTTACCGCTAAACGCCTTTTGGGGGCAAGCTTACTTAAACTTTGGAACGACATTCGGTCGCCGAGGAAACGTTTCCAATGGATTAGTAAGAGAAAACTATGTTAAGATTCATTTAGGCTTTAGCTTACAAGACGCAACGTGGTTTACGAGACAAAAATTTAACTAAACAAATTACATATGAAACTGAAAGCACTACTATTGACTGCCTTTTTGGTATTGTGCTCTTCACTACAAGCACAGTTCTTTTGGCCAGAAAACCCAGAAGAGAGATCGGAAGCAGAAACATTATGGACCCTATTCGATGATGTTTATGGACAGGGTGACTACGAAGCTGCGAAACCTTATTTAGATCAAATCATAGAAAAATTTCCAGGCTTGAGTACAGCTGTTTACATCAATGGACTGAAAGTATGGAAGGATACTTATAAGAACTCCAAAGATGCAGCTGTGAAGAAAGAAACAGCTGACAAAATCATGACGCTTTATGAAAAGCGATTTGATAATTTCGACGGTGAAAAGAAGAAAGCGATAGACCGTAAGGCTATGGATGCTTTTCAATACTACTATAAAGACGCTAGCAAGACTCAGGAATTGCTAGACCTTTTTGAAGAAGCTTATGAGTTAAAAGGCAACGACGCTTACTATCCATTGGGTAGATACTACATGAACATGGCAACATTTGCCTATGTGAGAAAAGTGATCACTGATGATGACGAAGTTTTAAGAATTTACGATCGTTGTACAGAACACATTGACTACCAAATAGCAAAGTCGAAAAACGCCGGAAAAAGCACAAATCGCCAAGTAGCAATAAAAGAATTCATAGACAAAAAACTAGCAGACCTTAAGCTAGTAGACTGTGATTTTGTAGTTGAGAAACTAGTACCTGAATTCGAGCAAGATCCTGATAATGCTGAATTAGCCAACAAGATTTTTGCATTCGCTTTTGAAGGTGGATGTACCGATGCCGATTGGTTTGTTAAAGCAGCAGAAAAAGTATTCGCAAGTAATCCACAGTATGGTGTTGGATACTTATTAGGAGTGAAATTTGGTTCTGAAAAAGATTACGACAAGTCTAAGAGCTATTTTACACAAGCTGCCGAACTAACTGATGATAATACAGACAAAGCAAAAGCACTAAAGCAAGTAGCGGCGACTGAAAGAATCCAAGGCAACAAAGCTGAAGCCAAGAAGTTCGCACTTCAAGCAGCAGAAGTTGATCCTACTTTAAAAGAGGACATGTATACATTGATTGGAGACATGATTATGGGTAGCGATGAATGTGATAAAAAAGAGAGTCAAGTAACTGACAGAGCAAGATTTATTGCTGCACACAACTATTACATTCAAGGAAAGAACAACCTTAAAGCAGGACAAGCACGAGAATATTTCCCTACGATTAGTGATATATTTACGGAAGGAAAGAAAGAAGGAGATAACCTAAAAGTTGGTTGCTGGATTCAAACAAGCGTTAAACTGGTAAGAAGACCAGAACAATAAGATAACAAAACGAATATCTAACGGTCTTCTTCAATACTGAGGAAGACCGTTTTTTTATGAAACGACTTATTACATATTGCTTTATAGCTATTGTATTCACATTAGTAGCTGGATGCTCTCAAGATGACGCTAAACTTAGCGAAATGGAAGAGTACACAGGCCCTTCATTCGAATCAGAGAATGTAGTGATTAAGCTAACTGAAGCTACAGTAGTTAAGGTCATCATGAAGGGCAAAAAACAACTTCAATTCCAAAATGGAGATATAGAATTTCCGGAAGGTCTTGAAGTGACTTTCTTTGACGAAAACGGAGAAAAAACAACCATCCTAACCGCTCAAAAAGGGTTTAAATCAGCAACAGACAACTTGTATCGGGCCAATGGTGATGTAGTTGTTAGAAATCTAATTAAAGAAGAAACGCTCAGAACAGAAGAACTATTTTGGAACCCAGAAACGAAGAAAATCTTCACAGATAAGTTCGTAACAGTCCAAACACTCACAGACATTATACCAGCTGAAGGGCTTACAGCCCCACAAGATTTTTCTACCTATCAATTCATTAAGCCGAAAAACGGCGAATTCCAATTTGAAGACAATTGAAAAATTTAGGTGATACCATCATTTTCTCATTAACCGTTGTGCTATTCATCATCGGTGTGCATTTAACCATGACATGGGGTATAAGATACGCCTACGAATGTTTTATGCTTTCATTGGGATTGCTATTTTTATATAGATATCGACAAACACGCCGAAAAGAAAAGGAAAAAGAAGAGATGGATACCAAGAAAAAGCCGCGATCTAAGAAGACCAAACGCCGTTGATGGACCCCTATCAATTATCCATCATAGCGATCTGTTTGATTTTTTCCGCTTTCTTTTCAGGAACGGAAATCGCCTTTGTTAGTGCCAGCAAACTGCAAATAGAACTACAAAACCAGCAAGGCAAATTAAGCGGCAAAATCCTTTCATTCTTTACACAGAGACCCTCTAGGTTAATCAATACTGCACTAGTGGGAAATACCGTCGCGCTAGTTATTTATGGTATTTACATGGCCGCTGTGCTTGAACCTATCATTGCCGATCTATTACCAGAAAGCATAAACACAACAAGTTCAGTGGTAATTCTGCAAACCATCGCATCCACAATCATCGTCTTGTTCACGGCCGAGTTTACGCCTAAAAGTATTTTCCTCATTAACCCAAACAGCCTTTTGAACATATTGGCTGTCCCATTATTCATCATTTTCTGCCTAATGCTCATTCCCGTTTGGATCATTGAGCAAATGTCCAAATTCATAATCATTTATGTACTCAGACAAACATACGCTGAAGACAGACAAGTTTTTGGTTTAACAGATCTCGGTAATTACATCAAGAGAAATACACATGAAGATGTAAAACAGGTCAATGTTGAAGTAGACACCAAGATTTTTAATAATGCCCTAGAATTCAAAACCGTGCGCGTTCGGGAGTGCATGATTCCTAGAACGGAGATTTCAGCGGTAGATATTGAAGATAACATTGAGGAATTGAAACAAGAGTTCTTGGAAAGTAGCCACACAAAAGTCTTGGTGCACAAGGGAAATATTGATGAAATCATTGGTTACTGCCATGTCCTAGAGCTATTTAAAAAGCCGCAAGATATCGAGAGCATTCTCACCCCAATTATTATTGTTCCAGAAACAATGCTGGCCAACGAATTGATGATTCAATTCATCCAAGAAAGAAAAAGCTTAGCCTTGGTGGTAGATGAGTTCGGTGGTACGTCTGGAATTGTAAGCTTGGAAGATGTAATCGAAGAGATTTTTGGCGAAATCCAAGATGAGCACGACGATGATGAAGACTGGGTAGAACAAAAGCTCGATGACGACAAATATATTCTTAGTGCGCGGCATGAAATAGACTACCTCAACGACAAATTCCACTGGTATATTCCTGAAGGTGATTATGATACACTCGGTGGATTTATACTCTCCATTACCGAAGATATTCCAACCGTCGACGATGTGATCGACTTCGAGACTTTCGACATTAAAATTATCAGTATGGAAGATGCGAGGATCGATAATGTTCTCTTCCGACTCAAATAACACGGAGACTCCTGATTTTTAGGGAGTTTTGTCCTCAGTTTCCTTTGATTTTAGGCCATAAATCCGTTATGTTTGCGCCTGTTTAAAAATTAACTGATGGCAATAATTAATACGCTTCGTGAGAAAATGGGAAAACTACTCGTAGTAGTAGTTGGGTTCTCAATCTTAGCCTTTGTACTAACCGACTTTTTAAGCCAAAATTCTAGCTTGTTTGGTAATAGTAGAAATGTAGGTGTGATTGACGGAGAAGAAGTTTCACAAGAAGTATTCGCAACGTACGTTCAAAACGCAACTGCTGGTTACGGTGCTACTACTCCTCAATTTACGCAGCTAATTAGAGATAATATTTGGAACAGCATGGTTGCAAATACCGCGTACTCTAATAAGCTAAACGAACTAGGATTAGAAATTGGAAATAACGAAAGAGTTGACATGGTTCAGGGAAAGAATATTTCTCAGAGCATGAACGACTTCTTCCTACGAAACCTTGGGGCTAATGATGTACCCTCTATCAAAACATTCTTAAGCCAGCTAAACCTTTATGACCCACGTGTTCAAGCGGCTTTTGCCAATGCAGAGCAGCAAGCCATGTTCGAAAGAACTATCGAGAAGTTCGAAAACATGTTGGCAAAAACAGAGTACGCTACGCTGGCAGATGCCAAAAAAGCTTATCAAGAACAGCTAGCTTTTGCCGATGTAGATTACCTATACGTGCCTTACGCAACAGTAACGGATACTCAAATAGGACAGGTAACAGACGCGGAAATCCGTGAATACCTTTCAGCGAATAAAGATGATTTTAAAGTAGAGGAAACACGAGATATCGACTACGTTTCATTCCCAGTTATTCCTTCTTCTTCTGACTCTGCTGATTACATGGCAGACATGGAAAGCTACAAAAGACAATTAGAATCAAGCCAAAACGATTCTACTTATGCAACTAGTATTACGGAGCAAGGTGTTGGGTTTGCAACTTACGACCCGACCGCTTTACCACTACAAATAGCTGATAACTTATCGTCTTTAAAAGTTGGAGATGTAGTTGGCCCTGAGCTAAGCAATGGTATTTACACATTGCACAAGCTTTCAGGAGTAGTACCTACCGATAGCGAATTCGCAAGAGCAAGTCAGATTGTATTCAATACTGGCGGCCTATCTGCCTCTGACAAAGCGGGTGTTAGAAAAACAGCCAATGACGTTTTAAGAAGAGCAAGAAACGGTGAATCTTTCGGAGATTTAGCTAGAGAATTTAGCCAAGGTGCTTACAACAATGTAGGTGGCGACATGGGCTGGATCAAGAAAGGTGATACAAAATCAGCCGACATCGAATCAGCAGTATTCAGTGCAAGAAGAAAAGGCATTGTTAGAAGGTTAGTAGAAACTGATAACAACATTTACATAGTAAACGTAACGGAGACTAAAATTCAGAACAGATACAAAGTTGCTCAAATCATAGTAGAGCTTACGCCATCTCAAGCGACTATCGACAAGGTTTACAGAGAATCTGGTTTGTTTGCTAGCAATGCAAAAAGCATTAGCGCATTCGATGATTATGTAAGTGAAAAAGGATACACAAGATTTAGTGGTGTTGAAATCAACAGAGATGCGATTTCAATCGGCCGTATGAACAACGCCAGACAAATTGTTTCTTGGTTATACGGAGAAGCATCAGTTGGAGACGTTAAAAACTTTGATCTTGATAATGAGTATGTAGTAGCTGTATACAGAAATAAAACTGAAGAAGGCACTAAATCTCTTGATGCTGCTAGATCTGAGATCACAGATATTTTAAGAAAAGAGAAAAAGGCCGAATATATCATGGCCAAGCTCAATGGTCTTTCAGGCTCTATCTCTGAAATGGCAAAATCTTATGGAAATGAGGCTATTGTATTAAACAACCCAACACTTAAATTGGCAGACAACAGCCTTCCAAATGCAGGTATTGCTCCTGAAGCGATCGGTGCTGCATTTGCGCTTAAGAATCCAGGAGAAAAAACAGCCCCTCACAAGGTAGATAACCAAGGTGTTGTCATCATTGAACTGAAATCAATGTCTGAAGCTTCAGAAATCGGTGATTATACCTCTTACGAAAATCAAATCATTCAAGACGCTTACAACGCTATTAAAACTTTACTGAGAGAATCGGTGATTGATAAAGTTGAAGTGGTCGATGAACGTTACAAATACTATTAATTTTTAAATCGGCCGATTGGCCGATTTTTTTTTGTGTAACTTTTTCTGATCATCCAGTGTTAGCCTGATCTATGAACGACTATACAACATCGGAATTCAAAAAGAAACTAGACGATATACACGACTTCCCTACCGTGTATATGTTTAAGTTTATTGTCACAGAAGACAAAACAGAAGCGGTAGATAAGCTCTTTCCAAATAGCAGCCTTAACTATAAACCGTCTAGCAAAGGAAAGTACGTAAGCGTAACGGCAAGCGTGATGATGCCTTCAAGCGATCGTGTGATAGAGATTTATAAAGAGGCCAAAAAGATAGAAGGGATTATTGCACTTTAATGCAAAGGGCAGCGCTTACCATATTATCCATCGCCTTATTATGTTGGTCATGTGGGTCCAATGAATCGAAAACTGAGGAGCAGAAGGAGCCTGTCATTAAACTTAACGAAGGACCCAAACCTGAGTCAATAGCCAATCAACTAGAGCCTAAAATCGAAGATGTTGAAAGAACAGAATGGCAAAACCCAGAGTTGATTTTAAACTTTATTGGTGATTTAGAAAGTAAAACCGTAGCTGATGTTGGGGCCGGCGCAGGCTACTTCACCTTTAAATTGGCACGAACTGCCGAAAAGGTAATCGCTTTAGATATAGACCCAAAGGCACTTGAATATATTGAGAGCCAAAAAGAAATCGTTGGAGATTGGTCAAGTAATATAGAGGCTAGATTAACGCCACCCGATGTGCCAAACCTTCTAAATGAGGAGGTAGACCTAGTGCTCATCGTTAACACTTACAGCTATATCCCAAACAAAGAAACCTACTTTCCGCGCCTTCTAGAGGGTATAAAACCAGGTGGTAAGCTGATCATCGTCGACTTTAAAGTTGAAGATATACCAGTAGGTCCTGCAAATGAATTTAAAACTGCACCAAAAGATGTAAGAGCGGCTTTGAGAAAGGCCAAGTTTAAAGGAATTGATATCAACGAGAAAAACCTCAAATATCAATACATTATAAGTGCTGAAAAACGATAAACTATGTGGGAAGAAAAAGACAACAAACTGACGAGAACATTCGAATTCAGTGATTTTGTAACTGCATTCGGTTTTATGACTAGAGTGGCTATTGCAGCAGAAAAAATAGACCATCACCCCAATTGGTCGAATGTTTACAACAAGGTCGTTATAGAGTTAACCACACATGACGCGGGAAATATTGTTACCGATAATGATCGTAAATTAGCTAAGATCATCGATGGCTTGGTTTAATGGCTGAAAAGACAAATCTATTTCTTGTACCAACCCCTATTGGCAACTTAGAAGATATTACCATTCGTTCGCTGAATGTGCTCAAAGAAGTGGACGTAATTCTGGCTGAGGATACTCGTACCTCAGGAAAACTCTTGAAGCACCACGAAATTAGTAAGCCACTACAGAGTTACCACATCTTCAATGAACACAAAGCGGCCGAAAAGCTAGTAGAACGCATGACCGCTGGCGAAACATTTGCCTTAATCTCCGATGCTGGTACGCCTGCCATATCTGACCCGGGATTCTTACTAGTTCGAGAAGCTATTAAAGCAGATTTAATTGTCAATTGCCTCCCTGGCGCCACGGCTTTTGTTCCTGCCTTAGTCAATTCAGGCTTACCTTCAGATAAATTTACATTTGAAGGCTTTTTACCTCATAAGAAAGGTCGTCAAACACGACTGAAAAAACTGGCTGAGGAGGAAAGAACAATCATCCTCTACGAATCTCCACATCGATTGATTAAGAGTTTAGAGCAACTAAAAGAGTTCTTGGGCGATCGGCAAGCATCAGTTTCAAGAGAACTCACCAAGATGTTTGAAGAAACGGTACGTGGCTCAATATCAGAAATCATCTCCCATTTCTCCGAAAAAGGGGTAAAAGGTGAGTTCGTTATAGTGATAGCGGGAAAAGAGTAGTAGTCCTAGACCGACTTTAAGGATTCTACCAAATAATCTACATCGGCTTTAGTTGTAAAAACAGACAGAGAAATCCTTATACCGTTAATATCAAATCCACTAATCGGTCGGCAATCGATCATAAATTGATCAAAAAGCACTTTTTTTACATCAGTAGCCTTCTTACCAACAACTTCAACATTTTGAATCGCACACGATAAATCATTGGCACCAGGGGTTTTCAACTTAAATCGATCATCCGATTCAATTTGTCCTCTAAAATAAGCCTTCAATTCTCTCAATCGAGCTTCACGCTTTTCTCCACCGATTAAGTTGTAATAATCAACTGCTGTA
Source organism: Roseivirga misakiensis (assembly GCF_001747105.1). Classification (NCBI taxonomy): domain Bacteria; kingdom Pseudomonadati; phylum Bacteroidota; class Cytophagia; order Cytophagales; family Roseivirgaceae; genus Roseivirga; species Roseivirga misakiensis. The sequence continues at coordinate 1,055,650 of NZ_MDGQ01000003.1, forward strand.
CCCATACCAAGCATTTCAGGGTAGTTTCTCGTATTATAATTCTCCAATCGCCTGATAGAAGGATCTCTGAAGTGTGCGCGAGACACAATTAACGGCTTCAAATACTTCTGTGAGTCCTTTTTAGCATACAAAATGCCCGTTCCTTTCGGCGCAAACATAAACTTATGAGCACTTCCAGCATAGAAATCACATTCCAGATCGTGTAAGTCTATTTCAAAAGTACCAGCGGTTTGCGCTGCATCTACTCCCACTAAAATCCCTCGCTCATGAGCCATTTGACTCACCTCTTTAACGGGCAAAATCATACCATTAGTGTTGGTTCCATGAACCATAGAAATAACCTTGGTCTTTGGCGTAATCGCTTTCCGATAGACTTCTACTATTTCTTCCTTAGACTGAGGTAGAATAGGTAGTTTTGGCCGGACAATTTTAAAGCCTCTTATTTCTTGCCAATGCACCCAAGGAACGGTACCACTAGGATGTTCATGATCGGCAAGAATTACTTCATCACCAGGCCCTAACTCCATAGAATGAGCCATAATGTTCATGCCCTCAGTGGTATTATGAATTAAAGCGATTTCCTCTTTATCAGCAGAAAACATATCAGCCACCTTTTGGCGAACGGCCTCTTTTTCGTCTTGCCAACCTCCCCACATATACCTCGATGGAAAACCATCTAACAAGGCCCTAAATTCATTGGTAGCGTCTACCACTAATTTGGGGCACGGGCCTAGCGATGCATTATTGAAATAATAAAGACCCTCGTGCATGGTAAATTCACTTTTTACCAGTTTCCAATAGTCCTCATCGTTAGCTTTCGAAGTTAGTTTAAAGCCTACTTTCTCTATTTTCTCAAGATATGCTTCTCTCAAACCTGACCCCATCAATGCAGTCGCAGTCAGTCCAGAAAAGCTATATTTTAAAAGGTCTCTCCGATCCATATCACTTCAATACTTTATCCAAAAATGGTTTCATTTCTTTAATTACGATGTCGTCTCGTTTCCGAAGCTCGCGCAAAAACCAACCCTTGTGACCTGCACCATAGGTGATTAAAAACCGCTTTCCTTCATAACGATGTTTTTCAAGCGCCTTCTCGATATGCCAGTAGTGGGCAATGTTAATATTATCCCAACCACCGAGTAAAAGCGTTTCATTCAGAATTCGATTATAGGCTTCGTAGCGAATTTCTGCTGCTTGATCATAAGCATCAGAATTAATAAAATAAGGGTCATTTCGGTCACCAGCAGCTTCCATAGCAGCATTTGATCTTCGACCTGCGGCTTCATACGCTGCCCACCTCTCGGCCCAAGCGGTATCTTGTCTAATCTCTCTAAGCCGTTGGTTCCGATAATCATTCATTGGTTTGGTCCAACCCGCCGTCGGGATAATCTCGAAGTCTAACTCTTTAGTGAGTGGGAAGATAGCATCTACATATTCTGGAAAAACGCGGACTCTAGATTCCAAAATAGTATCTAGTTCATCAAACTCCCTTCTTGCAATTGGATATCTATCGGGTGGAATTTCAGTAAGAATATAATCTGGATTAATCTCGCGAACCAAGTTTTTAACGACCTCAATATCATAATTGGGGTTAGTTCTGTGCCCCCTATGGATCATGCCCATAACGATCACTTCGTTTTTAGGCTTTTCCTTTTCACAAGAAGAAAAAGCGACGAGAACGAAGGCCAAAAGATAAAATAGCTTTTGCATAACAAAGGATTGGGTGATTCAAGTTACAGAATAATTAAAAAGGTGGTGATAATACTGGCCGTTCTTCCAGCCATTCATGTAATTTTGGGATATGCAGAAGTTGCTCCAAGACGTAATAGTGCTCGTAAAGGAAACTGGCGAGTTTATTAGGCAAGAATCTAGAAAGTTCGACGAATCAAAAATCGAATATAAAGGGAAGAATGATTTGGTCTCTTATGTGGATAAAGAGGCCGAAAAGCGATTGGTAAAAGGTTTGTCTGAAGTACTTCCTGGAAGTGGTTTTATTGCGGAAGAAGGAACTTCCAAACATCAATCAGATATCTATAATTGGATCATTGACCCCCTAGATGGTACCACCAATTTCACCCATGGCTTGCCGATATATTCCATTTCTGTTGCCTTATTAAAGCGCGGCCAATTGGCGATGGGTATCGTCTACGAAATTAATAGGGATGAATGTTTCCACGCACTCAAAGGCGAAGGCGCTTTTCTAAACCACGCGCCTATCAAAGTTTCGGAGGTAAAAACGCTTGAGAAATCGTTACTAGCCACTGGTTTTCCATACTATAATTTCGATCAAATGCGGCAGTACCTGACCATCATCAACGAATTTATGCAAACCACGCATGGATTAAGAAGGATGGGCAGTGCCGCTGTGGATTTGGCTTATACGGCATGCGGTAGGTTCGAAGGTTTCTTTGAATATAATTTGAATGCATGGGATGTAGCCGCTGGCGCACTTATAGTACAAGAAGCAGGAGGGATTGTCACTGATTTCAAAGGCAATGATGATTTTCTATTTGGCAGAGAAATAGTGGCCGGCAATATTACCCAACCAGAAATGCTCAACACCATTCAAAAACACTGGAAATAAATGAGACTCTTTTTAAGCCTAGTCGTACTATCATTCTCAACTTACAGCTTCAGTCAGGTCAAAACTTATGAAGGTTATCCTTTAGGCGTGCACATCGTGGCCTTTTCTCCCGATGGAGCAAAACTCTTGATCGGTAGTGGTGCTCGTGAATTAACTATGCACATTTTCGATGTAGAAAAAGAGGAAAGAGTTGCTACCATTGGCCGACAAGAAGGTGGAATAGCTTTTGCCAATTGGCTCCCGACTGAAGGAAAATTCTATACTTCCGGAAAAGACTCCTTAAAAATATGGTCTGGTACAGACTCCTACGAGCTTTACGATTTTGGTGCATGTGACTATGAAGGTGAATTGATCGCTCACCCAGAAGGAAAACTATATGCAATTGCCTGTGATAAAAAGGCTTATGTATTAGATAGCGAAATGGTGAAGAAATTTGAGGTAGAGCTCGATGAAATCTATTCAACAGGAGCAATTTCACCAAATGCTGATGAGCTGGTCATTGCCACAGTGTTGGATGAAATGATGATTATAAATACAAATGATCAGTCTATCGAACGAAGCGAGCTAGAGGGTTTGGCAAAGCAGCTAAACTACCTTTCACCTAATGAATTAATGATCGTTGACTATTACATTTTTAAATCGGATGAACCCTACGTAAGGTTTTTAAACAAAAAGACGGGCGAGGAAACCAACTTTACCGACGATGCAAAATTTTTGCTTGCCCAAAAGATACCAAACAAAAACCTTGTTATATCAACACACTCTGGTGGCCATGTAAAACTATTCAAGAAAGACGGAACCCTAGTAAAAGACTTTGGTCAGTTAGGTAGCTTCCCACTATCATTAGATGTATCAAATGATGGTTCCAAAGCGGCAGTGGGTTTGCTTAGTCGACTGGTTGTGATAGATTTGTCTGACTTTTGAGAACTAACCGCTAATTCGGATCGTTAACTCATCGCAATGCAAGAAATTTTAGTTGTCATACTCTTTATAACCGCCGCCATATTTATGGGTAGGAAGATTTATATGAAGTATAAAGCCCCAAGCGGATGTGCCTCGGCAGGTTGTGACGCTTGCGCCCCTACTAAAAAGTCCGTAAAGCTTCCTGAGCACTTTAAGTCCTATTTTTACTAAATATTTTTATTTAAGGGAAAGAGACCTTATCTTTTCTATATGAAAAGATCATTATCTGTATTATACACCTTATTGGTCGTCGTTAGTACGCTCCATGCACAGTCACCTTCTAACAACACAATTATTGTTAGCCTTAAAAGATTGACTGGCCCCGGGCCATTATCTCAGAGTATAAGCCCATTTAAGCCTATACCAACAGACTCAACAGAAAGATTTTATGGACTTCATGAACAAGCCAAAAATGATTTGCCAACTGGTTTTGAATCACTAACCATAGGTACACTAACAACTGACTTTCCACAAATGGCTTTCTCTGCCATTAAAAGAGGTGTACTCGATTCAGTAAAGTATTATGCTGGTTGGTTCTCTGATGATACGCCAAAACAGTTATCTAGAATGACTTCGAATTATGTAGATACTGAAGTTTCTCTTGCATTTGGCGAAATAGAAGGTAAATCCTATCTCATAATAGACAGTGATAATGATGAGAGCTTTTTAGGGGAAAAAATTATTGATGTTCCAGTACCGAAAGGTGATTATAGTAGCTTAATCGAGCCTACTATTTATGCTGCAAGTGTTGAAAAGCTCATTAATCGACAAATTGTTCAGGATTCCGCTTATTTTGTAATATTAAAATTACCAGTAATGGTTGGTATTGGTACAAGTGAGCATCGCTATGGAAAAATCTCATTGGATGGAGAGGAGAAATACATCTACTTAAACAATGGCTTTTATGGGATTCAATACCGAAAAGAGCTAATTGAAGCTATTGTCACAGATACTCCCTTCGATGGTTCCATTGAACAACGAGGTCTTCTTAACGGACAGAAACTAGAAGAAGAAGATATTTTTAGAACTGCTAAACATGCATATCGCTTGATGGATATCGATGAAAATGGCACACAACTCACTTTAGAAAAACTTCCCTTATCAGAAGTAACAGTCGGTACACAGATTGGACTAATTGCACCCGACATAAAGGGTTGGACATTGACTGATGCATTATATACTCTGAATAACAAAAAAGTAAAGCTCTTAGATTTTTGGGGTACATGGTGTGCTCCCTGCATTTCTGAGATTCCTTATTTAAAAGATGCCCAACTTCTTTTTGGTGCCGAGAACTTCGAGATTGTAAGTATCGCATCAGATACCAAGCAAAAAGTTACTCCCTTTATCAAAAAGAGGGGAATGAATTGGACGCACATGATGGAGTCTGATGCAGGTAACGTTGTGAAAGACTTTAAAGTCTCTGGCTACCCATCTACTTTTTTATTATCCGAAGAGAATAAAATAATCATGAAGGACACTGAATTGAGGGGACCAAAACTTATAACAAACCTCATTGAAGTCTTTGGTCTATCCGCTGAAGTCGTCCAGAAAAGATTGAATCAAGGCAACGTAATCATTTCAATAGAAAACGATGAATATTTTTCAATAGAAATAGAGTCAGAGTTCATAGACGACAAAGTCACATTCTATCAATTAGATAAAGATTCAAATACGCTACAAAGAGGATTCAATGCAGGCCCTGGAGAATACACGCTAGGAATAAATGCTAAAAAAGCCAATTCTCAAATGAGCCGGTTAATCGTTCGAACCATCAAGGTCACCGACGAGCCAAATCAAATAATTAAGATCTCCCTAAAAAAGTAAGTAATTCGAGTCTAACTATTGGCCCAAACCTTTGTGCCTTCTGAGCAGTTTTTACACATTTCAATTTCACTTCGGGAATTAATCAAGGACTGACGGAAAGCGCGGTATGATTCGCCTCTCCATATGGATTTAAAGCCATCTGCCTCCATACTACCAAGTTGATAGTGTGCATCCTTATCAAAGCAACAAGGCACGACTTTACCATCCCATGTTATAACACAGGAATGCCACATTTTCCAACAATGATTAATCAATTTGTTTTTTATGGCCCATTGTCCATTGCCTACCTGCTTGTAGCGTGCGTACTTTTCAATGGTAGGAATCAGCTCCGATCCATTCTCATAATCATAAATTTGGGCGGTTTTAAAAGCAACTTCATCAACCCCCAATGAATTGGCCAAATCCCTTACTTCATCCAACTGATGCTCATTGGGTTTCACCACCAAGTATTGGAAGATAACGTGTGGCTTTTTGGACTTAAGCAGTCGCTTCCATTTGATTATGTTTTTTGTACCAGCAATTACCTTTTCCAACTTCCCACCCACCCGATATTGCTCATATGTCTCTTGAGTGATCCCATCAATAGAGATAATCAATCGGTCCAAGCCTGACTCGACGGTCGCTTTGGCTTGCTCATCATTTAGGTAATGCGCATTGGTTGAAGTAGCCGTATAGACGCGTTTCTGGCTTGCATATCTTACTTGGTCTAGAAACTTTGGATTCAAATAAGGCTCCCCTTGGAAATAAAAAATCAAATAGGATAACCTTGGCGCTAGTTCGTCAATTACTTTCTGGTAGGTTTCGTTCGTGAGTGTTCCTGTCGGGCGTGTAAAACTTCTTAGACCACTTGGGCACTCCGGGCACCTGAGGTTACATGCCGTAGTAGGTTCCAATGAAATACTGGTCGGCATACCATAATGAATAGGTTTCCCCGTAGCTTTTGATAAATAGTAACTCGATACAAGCTGTACCATGTTCCAAAGCCGCAGTGGCGTCAATTTGGATACATAATTCAAACCGTCTCGCCAGTTCCTATTCATTCAGTCAAGTTACATGGCATGAATTAGGCATCAAAATTGATGCGTATTTTTGCACCAAATCGTTTCAAAAGAAATAGCTTTAACCCGTGAAGTACTTAATTTTTTCTCTTGCACTGCTTTTCTCGCTTCAAGCTGAGGCTCAGTTCCCTACACTTTCTGACAAGTCCGAAATTAGTATCATAACAATTGGCCCTGGTGCTAATTTATACGACTGTTTCGGTCATAGTGCATTTAGAGTAGTAGACCCAACCTTAGGGATCAACGATGCCTATAATTACGGTACCTATAACTTCTCTGAGGGAAATTTTGTAGGGAAATTCACCATGGGGATTGCTCAATATGAATTAGCGAAACGACCGTTTCCCAATTTTTACAATAGTTATGTAGCTGAAAATCGCTGGATTACCGAGCAAGTTCTAAACTTAACCCTAGAAGAAAAACAAGCCATATTCGACGCCCTCGAAACTAATGCACTGCCTCAAAACAAGTCCTATCGATACGATCCATTCTTTGATAATTGTGCCACCAGAATGCGAGACATTGTGAAAGATGTACTCGGTTCGGCCATCGTTTACAACAATGATCACTTAACAGAAAGAAATACGCTTAGAACCCTAGTAGATGAAAACTCTTTCAACCACCCTTGGGTAGATTTCGGAATAGACGTGGCCTTGGGCGCCATTTTGGATAAAGAGGCGACACCGGAAGAATATATGTACTTACCAGACTACGTATTGGCGGCTTATGATAATGCCATCATTCGGCGAGGAAGCGCTCCTGTGAAAGCCGTGAAACGCAAGACAAAACTCTTCGAGTCTGATTATTATGAAAGAAAAGTGTCATCCGTTTCTCCTACTTTGGTCTTGTCCATTGTAGCCCTGATACTCGTTTTTATCACTTATAGAGAATACCAAAGGAACGTCCGATACCGCTATTTCGATTTCACCTTGATGTTGATCACCGGTCTATTGGGTGCTTTTCTTTTGTTCTTATGGTTTGGAACTGGCCATGCTACAGCAGTCAAAAATTTAAATATCCTCTGGGCGTTCGCTCCAAATGCTGTTGTCGCATTTTACATACTTAAGCGACAGCCGCCAAAATGGGTACGGGTTTATGTTCGTTTTCTCTTTATCCTTTTGATGGCCATGACTATGATTTGGTTCGCCAAAATTCAGGTTTTTAACACGGCGATGATTCCATTGGTAATTTTATTTGCCATTAGGTACGGTTTCCTATGGCAGCGTGGGCTAGTTTTCAAACGGGCTTAATGGCCTTGATTTAAAAAAGCCTCTTCGACGGCATCACGAATAAGGTCCATTTCAAATCCTTTGGTGACTAGAAACTGCATAAGCTTCCCTTTTACTATATAGTCAGAGTCGCCTTTAACTGAGGGTAATTTCTTCTCGGCATGCTTCAGTAAAGTATTGTAGTAGTCCGACGCATCAATTTCAGCTAAGCCCTTGTTTATGCAGTATTCAGAAATTCGGTGTTGCTTTAGGCCCTGCATTATTTTTCTTCGGCCCCAGCCTTTTACGCGAAATTTACCCCCCGCATAGGCCTTCGCGAAGCGTTCTTCATTGATAAAACCGTCTACAATAAGATCCACAATGATATCTTCTACCTCAGCTTCGTGCAAGCCATAGGCATACAGTTTGTCGCGTACTTCTTGTTGAGAACGTTCTTGATAAGCACAGAAATCCGCCGCCTTTAGTTTAGCGGTTTTTAAATCGAGCGGCTTTTTAGGTTTACGCGCTTGGAAATTGTGCATGATCAAAGTTAAGCACAACTCGGGAAAGGTTAGTCATTAACAGACGAGCTTGTAGCCAAACCCGCGCACATTCATAATTTGAATTTCTTCATCAAGAGTAAGCTTCTTTCTAAGCTTGGTAATAAATACATCCATACTTCGGGCACTGAAAAAATCATCGTTTCCCCAGAGTGTATTCAGGATAAGTGTGCGTTCGGTTAATTCGTTTTTATGTCGATACAATTCGTTTAGCAATTGAGCCTCACGATGTGTTAACATAATTTCGCTACCCTCATAAGAGAGCAACTGCTTCGAGAAATTGAACGCATATTTACCAATATTCACAGTTTCCGATGCCGATGACCCTTGTTTACGATCCAAAAGTGCCTTAATCCGCACAATTAGTTCTTCCATACTAAAAGGCTTTTTTAGGTAATCATTTGCACCATAGCCAAAACCCTCCACTACATCTTCTGTTCTAGATTTAGCAGTTAGAAAGATGATTGGAATCCGGTCGTTCATTTTTCGAATTTCCTTCACCAACGTAAAACCATCTTTTTTGGGCATCATTACGTCCAACACCAAAAGTTCTGGCTTTTTAGATTCATAAAGCTTCATGGCCATGTCGCCATCTTCGGCATAAATAACTTCGAAACCACGCGTTTCTAAGCTCTCTTTTACAATAGTGCCGAGGGCCACTTCATCTTCAGCCAATAGGATAGTTGTTTGTTCTGACATGTTAAATGGAAATTGTAAACTGGGTATCTGAAGCCACCTTTAAAGAGATAGTGCCACCGTGTTTTTCAACGATCTTTTTGGTATAGTAAAGTCCGATACCGAACCCTTTCACGTCGTGGACATTCCCTTTCGGAACGCGATAAAACTGATCGAAAATTCGTTTTTGTTGCACGTCATCTAAGCTATTGCCTGTATCAGTAACATGCCAAACCACCTGTTCGCCGACTTGACTTAGCCTTAACGTAATTTCGTCACCACCATATTTAATCGCATTATCCACCAAATTGGAGAGCGCATTTTCTAAATGGAAAGGGTCTACTTCTTTCATTAAGGTGGCAACCTCCGTTTGGAAAAGGAGCTTTTTATCCCCTTTTGTCACTTGAAAACTTTCGAAAATCTGTTGAGTGAATTTTACCACCTCCACAGTCTCCAAATTCAAATCAAGATCATCAGAATCCAGCGATGCTGTTTCCAAAAGCTTTTCAACCATACCGTTTAGCTTTTGTAGCTGGTTATTTGAAATGTCTAAGTACTTGGCCGTTTTCTCCCTATCGTTCGTTTCGTTGAAATTAGAAATAGCCTCAATAGCAGTGGAAACGGTAGCGATCGGTGTTTTAAATTCGTGCGTAATATTGCTAATCAAGTCATTCTTGATATCTGCGAGTTCTTTCTGCTCCGCGATTACACGATATAGATACAATAGTGAACCAATCACAACGGCAGATATAAGCAGTGATATCAGTAAATCAACAGCTCCACGCTTTAGAATGACCATGGAAGCGTTTTCAAAATTCATTTCAAGCTCCTGACCATCAGGCAAATAAGTAGACTTAGAGACCGTAAATAAAGGATACTCTTTATCACTACTTTTTCTAACTGAATCACGCACACTATGTAAAAGCGCATAATCAATTTTCATGTTCTTCCTGCCTAGTTCTTGCGTAAGGAAAGAGTCCATTTTAACAAAGTCCAAGTCCTGAGTCAAGGCAAAGAAGAGTCGATTGGTGAACCCTTTAAGATCGTTCAGTGAATCAGATAGATTAATAGATCTATTGAACTTCACGCTTTCGACCGATCTATTCGTATTCTTTAATATAGAATCTAATTCCAACGTAGTTCTAATCGTAGGATTATCGTTCAAAGCAATAGAAAGCAAGGAATCCCTCAGTTTACTAGAAAAACCATTTTTACTAGTTTCCTGTGTTATAGTGAGCCCATCAAAAATCGTGGTTTGCCTCTTTGAAGCAATAACACTACCAGTGACTGGGGAATCATCTGGAATAAAACTTGATCCTTTATCCCCAAATGAGTTCAAAACAATGATTTCTCCTTTTACTTGATTGGCATAGTAAGCCTCTACACTAATATCCAGTGCCTGCTGTACCTCATTCATGAATTGCTCTTTATTCAGCTGATAATTCTGAATATTTCGGTACACCTGAATTCCCACGGTAATTATCACCGTGGCGGAAATCATATAGATAATACGTTTGAACCTCAAGGCTTTCACAATTCAAATATACGGAGTTTGCAGGGGGTACGGATAATGGCTTAACACACGTTAACAGTGGTTAACTCAAAATGCAACTGGGCTTTTCTTGATTTACATCCAATAAATAACACGTCAATGAAAAGCACACTATTTAAATCTATACTCCTCCTTGGGCTTCTTGTTCTAGGAGTTTCGGCATCTTTCGGCCAACAAATTCAAGGAATCGCTACCTATAATACGGTTCGAGATTATGGCAAAGCTGGAGTTAAAACCGATGGCATGTCAGAAGAGATGAAACAGCAGATAGCAGCTATGATGAAAGCCCGAGCTCAAAAGACTTTCATACTCTATTTTAACGGAGAAGAGGCCAATTGGATAGACTCGAAAAACCCTGACGAGAAAAGAAAATATCGTGACTTAGCCAAAGGTCTTTTCATAGAAGAATCCGCAATTCTAAATAGTAATTACTTAGTCAAGGGTGAGTTATCATCTGGAGAATGGCAACTAAGTGATGAGACAAAACAGATTGGACCGTACTTGGCAAAAAAGGCCACAGCCATTAGAACTTGGCAGCGTGTAGTCAAAAAAGGACAGCAATCCGAGATAGTATCAGACGCTAGAGAAGTAGTGGCTTGGTATACCGAAGAAATACCGATAAAGCATGGACCCGATCACTACTGGGGGCTTCCTGGCTTGGTCTTAACTCTTGACGACGGCAAAATGAAGTATGAGTGTGTTACTGTAAATATCGAGCCAGAAGAGGCAGTGAAAATCACTATACCAACCATCGGTAAAAAGGTAAGTCGAGAAGAGTATAAAAAGATTCAAGAGGAGCAAAGAGACTTATTCCTCAAGGGTTTTAGTGGGGGCCAATAAAAAATGTCAGACCCTGAGCAAAGGCATCTTCTATCAGGAAACAGCCTTTAAACGATTTAAACAGTGATTTTCGATGCTTAACACACGTTAACACTGGTTAACTCAAAGTAAAGTCTACCTTTTATTCATTTGTAAAATCTCAAAATGTTCAAAAAATGAAAAAGTTAAAAAATCAGTTTTTACTCACTATTGCACTCATGGCCATTGGTATGGTTTCATTGAATGCACAAAACTTCCAAGGTTATGCCACTTACCAAAGTGCAACCAAAGGCAGGTCGATATCCTTTAAGGGTGAAGGCATTACTCCAGATATGCAGGAGAAATTAGAAAGTGCCCTTAAAAAACAAGGTCAGAAAGAATACACACTGAAATTCAATTTGAGTGAATCTAGTTGGCAAGAAGATGCAAGTTTAGGAAATGCCCCTGCTGGTGCTGGTGGTACTACCGCTATTGTGATGTCTGTTGGAACAGGTCAAGAATCTCTGAAGTATAGAAATACGGCGGAAAACAAATATTTAGAAGAGACAAACCTCTTTGGAAAACCATTCTTAATTCAAGACGAAGCAAGCAGAAAAGAATGGGTGCTTACTGACGAAACCAAAGAAATCGGTGGCTATACAGCTCAGAAGGCTGTATTTGAACGAACTGTCGAAAGAAGTCAAATGTCTTTCACCAGTTTCGATGATGGTGATGGCGAAGATAACTCGGGCGAAACTAAGACCTATACTGATACCATCAGAGTAGAAGCTTGGTTTACATCTGAAATTCCAGTGGCTCACGGACCTGATGCCTACTGGGGACTTCCAGGGCTTATTCTAGAGCTCAACGATGGATCTAGAACTTTCCTTTGTACCAAAGTTGTCCTTAACCCAGAAGAAGGTGTAGAAATCAAAAAGCCAAAAAAGGGTAAAAAGGTAACTAGAGATGAATACAAGGAAATTGTGCAGGAGAAAATGAAAGAGATGTCAGAGAAATATAGCGGCGGAGGTGCAAGTCGTGTCATTCGAATAGGTGGAGGACAATAATTTAAACTAAAGGTCAAAAACTCATGAAAAAGTTTATTCTCATCACCATTGTTTCGCTTTTCTGCTTCTCTTTTCAAGCACAGGCTCAAAAGAAAGTACCTTACATAGGGCAAATCACAGATACCTTGGGCGTGCCCTTACAGTTTGCCAATATACTGGCGATGGATACGGTCAAAAACAGCATTGCTGCCTTTGGTGTGACTGATCCTAGAGGCAACTTCCGACTTACGCTTCAAGAAGGTAAAGCTTATAAAATCAAAATCAGCTTTATCGGATTCTTACCTGTTGAATCAATGATAAAAGCCTATGATAACACGAGTGCTCCATTGTCAATAGCCCTAAGAGAAAACTCAAAACAACTAGGTGATGTGGAAGTAGTCACTGAAATGCCTGTCTTAATCCAAGGTGATACAATCACATACAAGGCGGACGTATTTACCAAGGGAAATGAGCGAAAACTAGGGGATGTATTGAATGAACTACCCGGCTTCGAGGTCAACGAAGACGGACAAGTCAAAGTAGAAGGTCAGACGATCAACAAACTGATGGTGGATGGAAAAGAAGCCTTTGGTGGTGACACAAAACTCATGACCAAAAACCTACCTGCCAATGTTGTAGACAAAGTTCAGCTATTGAAAAACTTCAATGACGTGGCACCCCTCAGTAGCGTGAACCAAAGCGAAGCAATGGCTTTGAACATTATGCTAAAGGAAGACAAAAAGAACATTCTTTTTGGTGATCTTACCGCAGGGGCTGGACCTGAAAACAGGTATTTAGGGCATGCAAACGCCTTTTATTATAGCCCAAAAACTAGTCTAAACTTTATAGGAGGGGCCAATAATGTGGGTAAACTTACCTTTACCATGAGCGACTATTTTAGATTCTCAGGTGGTTTAGGAGGATTTGCTGGTAGATCAGGTTCAGGTCTAAGGCTAAGCTCTAACAATCTTGGGTTTCCAGTGGCTGAAAGAAATAATGCTCAGGAACTGAAAAATGAAACACTTGCCTTCAATTTTAACTCTACCCCTTCTAAAAGTTGGAACATCAGTGGCTTTGCTATTGGCTCGAAGGTAAATAATACCCTAGGTTCAGTTTCCCGACGAAACTACATCTTACAAACTGGAGATAATCAGGAAATCCTGACTTCGGCTACCAATACAAGATCAAATGCAGGCTTATTCAAGTTCAATACAAAGTATACGCCTAATCCATTGTTACAGGTGGGCTATGATGCTTTGGTGAGAATTTCTGATTCTGAAAACATTACTACTCAAAATTCAGAATTCGGAGGGATAAATAATGCGATTGGTGGAGTGACTGCACAGCAACCTTGGTCTATTCAAAATCAGTTGAGTGCTTTCTATGCCGCGGATGATAAGAACGTATTGTCATTGGAAGCCTCTTATGAGTACAAGTTTCAAGATCCGTTATACGATCTATCAACTTCAGAAAGACCATTTGCTTCCTTAATCACCCTCAGCGATGACAACCCTTTTAACATTCTTCAGTCAAGGGTAATTAAGACAAACAATCAGGAAGCCATATTGAATTATTATCGAATTCTGAATAAGACCAATCACATAAACTTGAGTGTTGGTAATGTTTATACAGAACAAAGCATGACCTCAGACTTGGTACAGCTAGTAAATGATAATGAGTTCGATTTGGGTAATCCCGACCTTATCAACGATGTAGATTACCGATTCCAAGATTATTATGCAGGAGTTACCCTTAAAACCAAGTTTGGAAGACTCCTTTTCACACCGAGCTTAAATTTGCACTATTATCAAATAGAAAATGTGCAAAGAGGTACTACTGAGCGATTTGACAAAACGTTATTATTACCGTCAGTGTCCGCTCGTTACAAATTCAGTTCTTCACATTCACTAAGTTTCAATTACAATCCAAGGGCAGAGTTTACTGACATTCAGAATTTAGCCAGGGGATTAATCGTTAGAAGCTACAACTCCCTATTTGGTGGAAATCCGATATTGAAGAACAGCTTTTACCATAATCTATCGATGAACTACTCGAACTTTAGCATGTACAGTTTCTTCAATCTCTATGGTGGACTAAACTACTCTAAGCGATTCGATGATGTGTCTAATATTATTCAATTCAATGGACTTGAAAGGGTAAATACACCAATCAACATTGATGTAGCGAATGAGACGATGTCGGGGAATATTAATGCAGATAAGCGTTTCGATAGTTTCAGTATTAACTTCAGTGGCCGAGTATCGAGAAGTATCAGTAACAACTTCATCGGTGATATCTTAAACGAAAATGTATCGTTCCAGCAAACGTATACTACAGGGCTTTCGACTACTTTCTTTAAGAAACTTAATATTGACATTGGGGTTGAAAAAACCTTCAATCGATATGACGGAAATAACATTTCAAATCGATTTGAGAACGACAAACCATTCATAAAAATGGACGTGAGGTTCTTGAAAGGGTTCCGATTAGATGTAGACTATGAATACAACAACTACCAGAACAAGGCCAACGACATCCAAAGTGACTTTGAAATCCTAGACGTAGAATTGACCTACAGAAAAGGCAAGTCACCATGGGAATTCAGAGTCGAAGGAATGAACCTACTGAATACCACAGGAATTCGTAGAGATTCATTTAGCGAAAGTTTAATTAGTACTTATGAATATTTTATTCAGAAAAGATATTGGCTATTGAGTATCGTTTACGATCTATAAAACTAGCTGATACACTTTGAGATTAAGAATCGCGGCATTGGGCAACTAGTGTCGCGATTTCTCATTTAGGAAAATCAAAGACACGCCTCCACAGGTGTTTTATTCCATGAATTATAACACCCATAACTACGGTAAATGCCAATAGGTAAATCCAAATTGACCCAATAACCCAACCAAACCAGTAATCAATAATTGCACGGATATCTTGCCAAAAATTATCATTCAGTCGCTCTGGAAAATTCTCCGCTAACTCAAAATGAGCCAGAGCCATAGAAAAGACAAAGCCAATTTCAAAAGCATGAAGAAAACTATTAGTCCAAGATATCTTCTTCTTTTTCATATGCTTATGAATGCTTTAATCCCTTCGATAACCTTATCTTGATGGTCTTTCGGCATTCTTGGATACAACGGAAGCGATAAAGTTTGCTCCTGTTGCAGAAAGGCCCTCGGAAATTCTGTATGCTGATGTTCTAACTGCTTATAGGCATCGGTAAAAGGCACTGCTTTCGGGTAGTGAATTTGTGTCTGAATACCATTGGCTTCTAAATAAGCTTTGAGATCATTTCGGCGCGGTGAACGAATCTCATAGATGTGAAATACGTGCGATTCACCCGCCTCAGCATTTGGCAATGCTATTTCACTTAACCCATTCAATGATTCATGATAATATGCCGCCAATTCCCTTCGTGCCAGCGTCCAGGCATCGATATGGTCTAGTTTCCGAAGCAACACTGCGGCTTGAATAGTATCCATACGGCTATTTATACCTATGAATTCATGACTGTCCTTACCAATTCCTCCATGATTGGCAAACTTTCTACAGGCTAACGCCAGTGAATCATCTTTTGCGGAAATACAGCCTCCATCACCAAGAGCACCTAGGTTTTTGGAAGGGTAAAAGCTAAAAACAGCAGCATCTCCAAAACTACCTGCCATTCCTGAGGGTAGCTTCGCAAAATGAGATTGTGCGCAGTCTTCAATCACTTTTAAGCCATGGCGGTTGGCCAAATTCATCAGCTTTGGCATAGCAACCATTTGACCATAGAGATGTACTGGAATAATAGCTTTTGTCTTGAGTGAAATGGCCCCTTCAATAAGATCTAAATCAATTAATCCATGCTCATCTACATCTACAAACACTGGTTTAGCCCCTAATTGACTCACAACAGAGGCATCAGATATCCAGGTCATGGCTGGAACAATAACCTCATCGCCAGGCTGAATGCCCAACATTTTTAAGGTAATAAAAAGGGCATCGGTACAGTTGCCAACAGAGACACAATTTGCTACGCCAATTTTGTCAGCAAAAGCATTTTCAAAAGCGGTGACTGATTTGCCAAATAAATAGTGTGATTCATCAAGTGACTCATGAAAGGCCGCCTCCAACTCCATTCGGATTGGGTCATTTATCGCTTTTAAGTCCAAAAAAGGCACTTGCATGGTGAAATATAAATGAATTTATCCTCATAAACCGCCTTGGAAATAGATCAAGGCTTCAAATCATGGTGATTTAAAAGGCTTTGGTTATTTTCATCCTCCACAAAAATATTCGTTATGGCCACTCCTGAAGAAATGCTACAAACCATGATTAACAATATGCCTGAAAAAACAGGTAAATCACTGAATGACTGGCATGCAGTGTTGAAAAGCTCGGGTTTAGCCAAACACGGTGAGTTTATGAAATTGCTTAAAGGTGAACATGGGGTCACGCATGGCTTTGCCAATACAATTTCACAACTCTATTTAAAACCAGAATTGCTCGAAAAAAAGGCTGAAAGTGGAGACGAAGCAGATGAGAAGCTGCTCAAAGGAAAAGACGGCATTGTAGACATCTTTCAAAAGGCAAAAAGCCAATTTAAAGAGGTTAAAGGAGATGTGGAATTCTCCTACAAGAATACCTATATCAGTCTAAGAACACCTAAAAAGCAGTTTGCTTTACTACAGCCAAGCACAAAAACAAGGGTAGATATTGGTTTGAATTTAAAAGGTGTGGCGCCCGAAGGCACAGTTGAAGCTGCGGGAAGTTGGAATGCTATGGTCACTCATCGTGTAAAACTCACAGCTGCCGATCAGGTGGACGCTAACTTAGCGCAGTGGATACAAAAGGCCTATGATGCCAATTGTTAGTACTCAATGAATAAATTTCAGCCAGTCGATTTTCAAGATTTAGACGATCTTTTCGCATTTCTTCCGTCCAGCGAATTAGAAATTCTTCAGGTTTTGCGCCAATTGATCTATGAATGCATCCCTGAGGTAAAAGAGAAGCTTTCTTACAACGTTCCCTTTTTCCGGGCAAAGAAAACCATCTGTTTTATCTGGCCAGGTTCGGTGCCTTGGGGTGGTACATTTGAAGGCGTACAATTCGGATTTGCTAAAGGGCATTTATTACTAAATGATGACGGCTATCTGGACAGTGGTAAAAGAAAGTACGTGAGAACTAAGACTTTCAGATCGACCAAAGAAATTGATTTCGACCGCCTAAGGGCCTTGTTGTACGAAGCCAGTATGATTGATTCTGAAGGCTGATAAGGTATATCTATCGAAACTTAGCTGATTCGAATATCCTATAGCCCTAAGATTGCGTATGGATTCTTATATTTAAGTAAAATCAAAAAGCTATTTCACGCGAGTACCTCTTTCTAGTAAGCCTTATAGGAGTTATAAATGGCCTTTTTTTAACAGGTTACTTTCTGTTCAGCAAAAAGGGGAGAGAATACACCAATATCTATTTGGGACTATTGCTCATGGCCCTAGTCATTAGAATCGGCAAATCCGTATTCTTTTATTTTGATAGCGGACTAAATGAGAATTACATACTAATCGGTCTTTTAGGTTGTGCCGCTATCGGCCCGATGACCTACTACTTTACCAAAACACAGATCAGCGGAGAAAAGACCTTTGACCCTAAAAGTTTATGGCATTTGGTACCGATGGTATTCTTAGCTGGTTATGCTATATTCTACGAATCCTATGGTGAAAATCGTGCCTTTTGGAGCACTAAGATTGTTCGAGGGATTTACAATTATTGGGGTGTATACCTACTTTACTCCCTTTTCTTAATCGTACGCCAACGACTTATTCTAAAGCAAAGGTTTAACGAAGATGGATGGACAATTGGTGTCGTTCTGGGGGTATCGGCCATATGGATCGCATATTACACCTCAAGCTTCACTTCCTATTTAACGGGTTCACTTACCTTTTCCTTTTTAGTTTATCTATTGGCTTGGGTACTCCTAACACAGCGTAAACAAGTTATCGCCAAAAGAAGAGCAAAAACCAACTCGAACAAACCCTTGGGTACTGTTGAAAAAGGGAAACTTGAGGATAAGATTAAAGCGGTGCTCCTTGATGAAGAACACTACAAAGATCCGAACCTTACCATGCCTGTCTTGGCTAAATTAGTCGGCCAAACGCCGCATCAGTTTTCTTCTTTTATTAACGATCAGTTGAACCAGAACTTTTCGCAGTTCATAAGTGGGTATCGCGTTGAAGCTGCCAAGAAAATGCTGGTAGAAACTCCACACCTCACTGTAGAAGCTATTGGATTTGATTGCGGTTTTAATTCTACTTCTACCTTTCATACCTCCTTTAAAAAAGCCACAGGGCATACGCCTGCTGCTTTCCGAAAACTTACTTCAAGTTTATAAATCCGAAGAACCATTGGCTTTAAAAGGGCTGTTCTGATGCGTGTAATTTGCTATTTGTGACTTCATAACTCACAAAAACAACAAGACAATGAAGAAAACATTTTTAATCGCCGCACTATTACTTTTCGCCAACAGCATAACCTTCGCTCAAGATGATTTGAAAGCAGTTAGGGCCACTTTGACCGACTACATGGAAGGTACCTCCAAAGGGCAAATTGCGAGAATTAAAAGAGCCTTTACGCCAAACGCAGCTTTGTATTCTGTAAATCCAGATGGGACAGAAAAACGCCTTCCTATTGCCACCTACATCGGGTATTTCAAAGAAGGACAAGCAAGAGATAGAAAAGGAAAAATCATATCTGTAGACATAGTAAACGATGCTGCACATGCCAAAGTGGAAATAATTTCTGGAAACACTAGGTTTACGGATTACATGCTGCTTTTGAAGCTGAAAGACGGATGGAAGATTATAAATAAGTCTTATACGCGAGAGAATATCAACTAGGAAATTACCTCCTCAATAGCATAATAGGTCGGCATTAACTAAAATTATGCTGGCCTTTTAATTTTCACTTATGCCGAAAG
This sequence comes from Roseivirga misakiensis, assembly GCF_001747105.1. Classification (NCBI taxonomy): domain Bacteria; kingdom Pseudomonadati; phylum Bacteroidota; class Cytophagia; order Cytophagales; family Roseivirgaceae; genus Roseivirga; species Roseivirga misakiensis. Next base: position 1,074,885 of record NZ_MDGQ01000003.1, read on the forward strand.
TTTACCTCACTTTCCTAAGCCTGATTCTTTTAGTTTCATGTTCAGATAAAAAGTCAATACCTAAAAGTGCGACTTGGGAAGAAGTACCTACATTACAAAAAAGTCTAGATGAAGCATTCCTCGACGGAGTCATCGTCGTGTATGATTTAACATTAGACAAATATTATACAAGCAATCAAGCCCTTGCCAGTGTGGGCCAATTACCAGCCTCCACTTTTAAAATTGCCAACTCCATCATAGCCCTAGAGACAGGGGTAATGGCAAGTGATACCACTTTAATCAAATGGGATGGTGAATCGAGGGCAATGAAAGCGTGGGAAGAAGACTTACTGTTTAAGCAGGCGTTCCAGCGTTCTTGTGTACCCTGTTATCAAGAGATCGCTCGGAAAATAGGTACCGAAAGAATGCGTTCTTATTTAGATAAACTTGACTATGGTAACATCGTCTTCGACTCGACGACAATTGATAATTTTTGGCTGATTGGTGACTCAAGGATTAACCCGATCGCGCAAATAGACTTCATAAAAAGGCTTTATCAAAGTGAGCTACCAATTGCGGATAGAACTGAAGGAATTATGAAGCGCATGATGTTGATGTCTCAAACCGATCGATTTAAACTTAGCGGGAAAACGGGTTGGTCCATCGACAAAGGATTTAATAATGGCTGGTTTGTCGGCTTTGTAGAGAAGGCCAATAAGACCTATTTCTTTGCAACGAATATTTCGCCAAAACCTGAGTTTGATATGAATGAATTTTCCGAAATCAGGAAAAGCCTTACCCTAGAAGCATTAAGGCATCTGGAAATCATAGAATAACCATAAGGTAGTCCTGTTTATCCGATGCCTTCGTTAATTTAGCATCATGAATTATCAGACCTTGATTCAAGATTTGGAGATCGCCAGTGCCAAAGAAGAAAAGAGTACTACCCAAAAAGTACTGGACACTCTCATCAAAATATTTCGTCAATTAGAAGAAAGGGAGATCGATATCAACACCATCAACCAACATACCACAGCCATCCACAATGAGCTAAAGTCTGATGCACTTTCATACGGGCAAATTTCAAAGCTTCAAACAGGTCTAACACAGGCTTTGCTTAAAGAACATGGCCTATCGACTAAAGGGTATTATCAAAACCTATGGATGGTTTTAGGAATGAGCATGTTCGGAATTCCTTTGGGCTTAATATTCGGGCTTACTCTAGGTAGCTTTGCCTTTTTCGCACTTGGTTTACCAATTGGAATGCCTATTGGAATTGCTATCGGTATGCAAAAAGAGAAAGAAGCACAAAATGCTGGTACCGTTTTAGAGGTCTAATTTGGCTGAATAGGCTAGGTGTAAATAGCATAAGGGGTTAACTTGAAGGTAACGAGCATATGTTTTCTAGCATTCCATTTCACAAAACAATTAGTGCCTATAATCAGGCCATTAACATACCGTTGCCCAAATTTGAAGATTTCGATGTTCGCGACTTTAGCGAAAACATGGTTACAGTAAGGCTTGAAATGCCAGCCTTTCGACATGGGTTTTATCAAATTGCACTCCTTGAATCTGGCGGAGGGAAAGTAAGTTCAGGTGGTAAAATCTTTGACCTGGATAACTTTACCTTATTTTTCATTCAACCCGGCCAGATTATTCAATGGCAAGTGCCAAAAAATTGGAAAGGATATTACGTTTCTCTATCGGAGTCATTTTATACCATGGCACTTGACCAATTTAAAGTATTACCAGACTTCCCTTTCTTCCAGCGCTACACCCCAGCTTTCAAACTGAAGAGAGAGGAAGCTGGAAAGATGATAGAGGCTTTTCAATCTCTTAAAGCAGAGTATGAGAATAGAGACATTCATACCAATGCCATTATAAAGTCATATTTAGCCACAATTTTAGGGTTTAGCCTGAGGTTTTATGAAAGAGAAAGTAAAGACACTAGCGTACAAAATGCTTTGCTCTCTTTGCCCGATCGATTTAAGAAGGCATTAAATACATATGCTCTTGAAGTAGGGGCTGGTTTAGTGAACGATCATAAAAGCGTTTCAAATTTTGCTGACGACCTTGCTGTAAGTTCCAAGCATCTTTCAGAGACGATCAAAAAATCTACTGGACAAAGCCCCATTGAACATATAAACCAGGTGTTGGTCGAAGAGGCACAGAAACTATTGCTCACCACAGATATGAGTGTGAAAGCGGTAGGATATTACTTAGGCTTCTCTAGTCCATCATACTTTAACAGGCTTTTTAAGAAGATAACTAACACTTCTCCAGCCGAATTTCGCAAGGCTTAGCCACTTCACTTCTCCTTTTTACGTATTCCCCGAAATCCGTGCAATAGCTACGGAAATCAGTGCAATTCTGCACCAGTTATTGACCCGTTCTTTGTCATAGAAATTAAAACAAAGAAATCATGAAATATATCAGTTCACTCATTTTGATAGCCTCTACTCTATTGTTTGGGGCAGTAGTAAAAAATCTAAAAAGTACTCATATGAATAATAAGACACTAAAATCAGGTATGAATAATATCGAATTCAAAAGCGACAACTTGAACCTTGCAGGACATCTGCACCTGCCAGAAGGGTTTAGCCCAAAAAAACAATACGCCGCAGTAGTAGTAGCTGGATCGCTGACATCAGTTAAAGAGCAAATGTCAGATACCTATGCAGCCAAATTAGCACAACAAGGTTTTGTCGCACTGTCATTTGACTTCCGAAATTATGGCGAAAGTGAAGGGGAAATAAGACAGTATGAAGATCCTGAATTAAAACTAAAAGATCTTGAAGCAGCAGTTTCATATTTGTTAGGCCAAGAGTTTGTTAAGTCTGTCGGAGGACTCGGAATTTGTACTGCCGGAGGCAACATGGCCTATCTGGCACACCAAGATGACAGACTAGAAGCATTTGTTACTATTGCTGCTTGGCTTCCAAATGATGAAACACTACCGTTACTATACGGTGGAAAAGAAGCTCTAGAAACACTGAGATTAAAAGGAGAAGCCGCTAAAGAAGTATACAATAGCAAAGGGGTCAATGAAATCATTCCAGCTTACTCAGATCAAGACGAAACAGCTTCTCATGTGGGGCCGATGGAATACTATATGGATAAGAACCGCGGTGGCGGTGTACCAGAGTGGAAGAATGAATTTTCGGTAATGAGCTGGAATACTTGGCTCGATTTTGACCCGATCAGTAGAGCAAAAGAAATCAATGTTCCTGCTATGATCATTCATTCGGATGGTAGCGCATTGCCGAATAATGCCAAGCTTTTTTACGAACAACTCAGTGGTAAAAAAGAATTGATCTGGTTGGAAGTAAACCACTTCGACTTCTACGATCAAGAAGAACAAGTCAATCGATCTTCAAATCATGCAAGCGAGTTCTTTCACAAGACATTAAATCAATAATTGAAAGCTTTAAAACTTAAGAAAATGAATCAAATAGAAACGAATAAAGTATGGTTTATAACTGGCGCCTCTGCCGGTTTTGGAAAAGCATTTGCAGAATACGCCATCTCCCAAAATTACAATGTGGTGGTTACCGCCAGAAGAGTAGATAAGTTGACACAGCTAGAGGGTTTAGCGCCAAAACAGGTGCTGGCACTACGAATGGATGTTAATGACAATTCTCAAATTGAAGAAGCCGTTGACAAAGGCATGAAACGCTTTGGCCAAATTGATGTCCTTATTAATAATGCAGGATATGGAACTGTAGGGGCACTTGAAGAAACACCTGAGGATGAGCTTCGAGCCCAAATGGAAACGAATTTCTTTGGAGCGATCGCCGTAACCAAAGCCATTCTCCCACACATGCGCGACCAAAAGTCAGGTGCTATTGTCAATATGAGTAGTATGGGGGGCCAAATGTCTTTTGGAGGTTTTGGCCCTTACTCTGCCTCCAAGTTTGCACTTGAAGGAGCCTCCGAAGCACTAGCGCAAGAAGTGGCTCCCTTTGGGATTAAAGTGATGATTGTCGAGCCGGGAGCATTCAGAACTGACTTTGCCGGCAGTGCCCTAAAGCATATGCCAGAAATGGATGCTTATAAAGAAATTGTAGGAGGAACGCGTGAATTCGCTCAAGGTATGGACCAAACGCAGGAGGGTGATCCTGCTAAAGCGGCTATTGCAATTGATAAAGCCCTAGCAGCCGAGAACACACCGCTCAGGCTACAATTAGGTGAAGATTCCATTAATGCCATTAAAGAACATAGCGAAAACTTATTATCAGAATTGAAAGCCTGGGAAAGTATCGGTTTGGATACCAAAATGGCTGACTAATAAGTAACTAGAAATTGTATCTACAAATCTTCGTGTGAAGCTGGATTTTTACAATCAGGTTTCGGAGATTAATGAGCACTCCCGTATTTCGGGGTGCTTTTTTTATAAAAATCGATCTAAAGGAGCATCAAAAATCAGATAGAATACATAAAAACTGAAACCTATATATTTTAGTAGTCCGTGTCTGATTGACCCAATTCAATCTCATAGGAATTGATAGAGGATTTAATCAACTACCGAAATAGACCCCTCTAGATTTATATTTTCGGTTATGGAATTGCTCGAACAATGGGTAAATTCAGTCAATGTCCAACCTCACAATCAGACCTCGCTTCAAAGAAGAACTCAAATTGAGCGCAGTGGCGTATAAAGAGCTGATTCAGAAAATGGTCGATCAGACAGATAGCTTTAGTGGCTTGGTTTCACAGCGATACTGTGTGATCAAAATTAGCCCTGATAAAAGACATTTTTGGTCGCCTCAATTGACCTTAAGCATAGAAGAAAAACGGGAGGAATTACTTGAAGTACGAGGACTATATGGACCAAAACCGAGTGTTTGGGCTATTTTCTTCATGTCTTATGCAGCATTGGGATTGCTTACACTCTTTGTAGGGATTTATGGTATGTCGTTGACAATGCTAGGTAAACCGTCCCAGATTCTGTGGGCCATTCCCATCATGATCGGCATTGCAGTGCTACTTTACTTTGTTTCTCGTGCAGGAAGAAAGATGGGGAACGAACAAATACTGGAAATACATGATTTCTACCAAGGAATAACGCAGCACAAAGTAGCTTTAACATAAAAAAACCCGAGGTTAACTACTCCTCGGGTTACTAAACAAATAAACTACTAACTATATGAAGAGAATTACTAACTGTAATTCTGATAATTATTTATGATTGCACTTTCAATAATCATACCAATTGCATGTGTTCATTCTCTATATATACAATGCAAATCTGGCAGAAATGTTTCACTCTTTAGGTTATTTTAACCTTAATTAACCGTTAAGCTTGCTTAACAATTCGGAAACCAAAGGTTCGGGAGTGGTTTGATAAGCCAATTACTTCTTATATCTTTAACGAAACTCTTAGTTGTAATTTAACTCAACGCACATGATTAAGTATGCCTTCCGCGTTTTATGGAAAAACAGATTCTTCAGTTTGTTGAATATCGTCGGTTTAACTTTCGGTTTATCTGCTAGTATTTGGCTGGTCCTTTTCCTTCAAAACGAACTTACATTTGATTTGCATCACCCAAATCACGAGCGTGTATATCGAGTGAGCCATGTGTTTTCAGCCCCCGGAGTAGAGTTCAATACTGCCTATTCTGCATCAGAACTCAGCCCGATGCTCAAAGAAGAGTTTCCAGAAATTGAGGCTTTCGCCAGGTTTCTACCCCTACAAGTATCCGAAATTTTCTACAACAATCAGTTGTTGCAGCAACCAGAAATGTTTTACACTGACCCTGCTGTTTTCGACATTTTCAACGTCAATCTTTTGAGTGGAAACCAAGAGACCGCCCTATCAAATACCCGCAGTGCGATTATCTCCAAAACTGTCTCGGAAAAACTCTTCGGCCAAGAAAGTGCACTCGACAAAACCGTTAAGATAGATGGCAATGATATGATTGTCACTGGCGTTTTTGAAGACCTCCCAAAAAACACACACTTTACCTTCGAAGTCCTAATTTCTGGAGCTAGTGGCAGGGAATGGGCAACGCGCGACGGTGTTTTTGATTCTGAAGTGCTTTGGAATGCAAACTGTGCCAACTATGTGCTTTTTACTCCAGGCACTGATGTAGAAAACTTCAAAGCTAAGTTTGGGCCTTTTAATGATAAGTACTTTATGCCTTTTGGGAATAAAATCGAAGGCTCACACACACTTAGGCTTCAGCAACTACCAAGCATTCATTATGACAAAGAGGCTATCAATGATGACTTTGCTAAAGGAAACCCCACTAACCTGATCATCTTCTCTATTGTGGGTTTTGCGATACTTCTTTTGGCCTGCATAAACTACATAAACCTCTCTACCGCTCGAGCTGGTTCTCGGGCTAAAGAAATCGCTATAAGAAAAGTACTCGGCACCAATGTCAGTAGGCTAAAAGCCACAATCCTCGCAGAATCTCTGGTTCAGGTATTCATAGCGTATATACTATCGATTTTTGTGGTTTGGGGTATGATCGCGCAAACTCCGTTACAATCTTGGATAGGCGTTTCTTTTGACTTCACACTTTTCGAAAACCCAGTACTCCTTCTCACTTCACTAGTAATTGTTACGATTACAGGGCTAATTTCGGGTTTATACCCAGCCTTTTACCTTTCCAAAATCAACACGATCGGTGCTTTGAAAGGTAGCTGGACAGCCAATAAATCCAGTAATTTTTTCAGACAAGGCTTAGTGCTTTTTCAATTCGTTATTTCGATCAGTGTTTTATTGAGTACAATGCTGATGAAAGACCAAATTGACTTTCTTCAGACTAAAGACATGGGATTTTCAAAAGATCAGATCTTACTAATCAATACTTCTGACTCTATTGCTCAATCAAAGTACCAAGTATTAAAAGATGCTTTGGAGTCCAATACTGCGATTGAAAAAGTGACTTCCTCAAATTTTGTGGCGGGCACAGACATTGGTCAAATCGTCTTTAATGTAGAAAGAGATGGGCAACAAGTACAGCAAGAATTCAAGTTCATACACGGTGACGAAGACTACTTGGAAACTTTTGAAATCCCGTTGGTCACAGGCCGATCATATAGCGGAAAAGAAACGCGTGGTAACCAATATTTCGTGATCAATGAAAAAGCTGCTGAACTGTTAGGTTGGGATGATCCAGTTGGCAAAAACCTCGGTTTCTTTCATCAAGAAGTTCCCGGGCAGGTTATTGGGGTTATGAGAGATTTCAATCACTTCTCATTACATAATCCAATTGAACCCTTAGTTTACGTTTTCAACCCTCAACCTGGTAGACATTTAATTGTTCGTTTCAATCAAAATAGGGTAGATGAGGCATTAGCAGCGGTTAGAGAAAACTGGGATCAAGCTTTGCCAAACTATCCGCTTGAATACAGCTTTCTGAATGATCGAATGAATACCCTCTATGAAGCCGACAAAACTCAAAGCAAATTGATCGGCGCGATGACTGTTTTATGTATCGCCATTTCACTGATCGGTTTAACGGGATTGACTTCTTTCAATATCAGCCAACGCAAAAAGGAAATAGGAATCCGTAAAGTGCTCGGCGCCATGACGGTTAAAATCGTTACGCTGATATTTTCTAGTACGCTTAAGCTAATCATCATCGCCACGCTTATTGCTGCGCCACTTTCATACTACATCATTAGCCAATGGCTTCAAAACTTTGAGTATCAAACAGCACTAGACGTGGGCATTATGGCCTTAGGCTGTGTTGGTGCTTTGCTACTGACTTTTGTATTAGTAAGCAGTTTGGTCATCAAAACGGCCCGAAAAAACCCTGTAGATTCACTGCGGTATGAGTAGGTTTTGTTCTTTTTGAATTATGTTGTTCAATGGCTTTGGCTATCTTAGTTAAATGAAAATCGGTTCTTTAAAAATTCTGGTTTTGTGTTTTCTGTTGAGTGCTTGCCAATCTGGAACAGCACAAAAAACAACGGACGATATCATTATTAATGAATTATCCAGTGAGTTATCGTCACTTGACAAAGTCATTAAAATGCACCCCAATCAGGTCTTATATATTGACTTTTGGGCCACTTGGTGCAAGCCTTGTATAGAGGAGTTTAAGCATAAAGATGACTTGAAAGCTTACGCTGATGAGAAAGGATTTAAGCTGCTCTATGTTTCTGTAGACAGAAGTTCCGCCGTAGCTAATTGGAAAAAGTTAATTGAAGCCAATGACCTCAAAGGAAGCCACTACATTTTACCCGTGGACAAATACCCTCCGATGGAAATAGCAGAAATCAATGGCAACAGGAAAAGTTTCAGAATTCCTAGGTATATGATCGTGGATAAGGAAGGGAACATCGTAGAAAATGATGCTCCCCGACCGTCGAGGATCAGGGCTTTAAAAACCTTGATCTCTAATTATCTCTAAGTATTACTTCTTTTTCTTCAGGGTCATGGACTCGGCCAATTTCACCGCTTCCGCAGCGTTTATGATTCCACCCGATGCTGAAAGGCTAGAGAATTTTACCTCTTCTCCTGTACCTGGCTGGTAAACCTTGAGCCCATTCACAGACCTTACCGATTTCATGATGATATCCTTCAATTGGCTGGCTTCAAGATCTGGAAAGTAAGAGAGCAATAAAGCCGCAACACCTGCTGTTACTGGCGACGCCATACTCGTTCCGTTGGCATCTTCATATTCATCGCCTGGTGCTAGTGAGTTAATGGCCACTCCTGGTGCAAAGACATCGACGTTTTTCTTTCCGTAGTTAGAAAATGAACCGATGTAATTATCCTCAGTACCTCCCCAAGACGAAGCACCAACTTCTATCCAGTTAGACAGATTCTTCTTTCTGCCAATGTAGTCGTTAGGGTAATTTTCAGACTCATCATTATTAGCGGCACTATTTCCAGCAGCGTGGACTAATAAAACACCCTTTGACTCAGCATAAGCTATCGCTTCGTATACATAATCTAGATTTGGAGAAAATCCTTTTCCAAAACTCATGTTTACGACTTGTGCACCGTTATCTACCGCATAGCGAATGGCATTGGCCACGTCCTTATCACGCTCATCGCCATCAGGCACTGCACGTAAGGCCATAATTCTAACATTATTCGCCACACCATCAATACCAATTCCATTGCCTCTTTTGGCCGCAATAATTCCTGCTACATGAGTGCCGTGAAAATTGTTCGTGTTTTGCCCAATCACGTCGTTATTACCGTAACCAATATCGTCTAATCGATTGGGGTCGTCTCCAACTATGCTTCTCGGGTCAAAGTTTAAGTTATAATCAAACTCCGCTTGTTTCTTCATCTGTTTTAGGTCTTCCCCTAAAAAGTAAACTAGGCTGTCTAGCGTTAGCCCCTTATCTGTAACCGTATAAATACTTCTCAAAACAGCTTGACCTTGTAATATGACTTGGTCTGTAGAGCTCAATTTATCGATCATGGTGTAATCGACGTGCTCTGTTTCAAAGTAGGCTTGAAAAAGCTGGTTGAATCGTTTGAGTTGTTTGTCGATGTTTTCTAGAAGCGGTAACTGACCGATCGTTTTTTCTCGGAGGCTCTCAAATTGTTCTTTTACACTTTGCCAATACTCGAAACCTGCTCTTTCTTTCTTTTTGAAGTCGTCAGCTGTTTTGCCTTCATACTTTTCGGATAAACGCTTGTATTCACGCGTCAACTCATAAGAGTCTTTGTCTACATTGGTTCCGTCTTTCCCTCCTATAAAATTCCAGCCGTAGATATCATCTACGTAACCATTATTATCATCGTCAATACCGTTATCTGGAATTTCATCCTCGTTTACCCAGATAACATCCTTCAGGTCTTCATGTAAAATATCTATTCCCGAATCGATTACAGCCACAATAACGGTTTTAGAGGTTTTGCCGCTCAGGTATTCGTATGCCTTATTTGTACTCACTCCATTAATCTTGTTTTCAACAGGGTCAAGATTAAACCAGTTCTTTGGTGGTTTTTCTGCTTCCTGAGCATTCATGCTCAGTGTAATTGCTCCTAAAACTAGGGTATATAAAAACTTCACTTTTCTACTTCTCATATTTCTTTCGTTTCAAATAAGCCACTCACAGCGTCCTTAAAACAGCTTTCTGGTGACATTAGTTTACCATTCATGGCAATAAACGTGCCTTCCGTCAAAACGTTGACTGACCCGACCGCAACACCAATATTGAAATCGGCATCGGATTCTTTGAATCTTTCGGGCAAATAAGCTCCCGTGAAGACGATCGTTTTACCAGGGATTTTCCCAACAAAACTAGCCGTTTCAGGCATAGTATCTGAACCATGCGAAATGATAATCTTATCGTGCTCAGTACTTTCCAAAAAAGCCTTCAAAACAGATCTATCTTGGTCATTGACATCTAGACTATCCTTACGAAAAAGGCTGACCACCTCATATTCAAAACCGATAAATGACTTTTCTAAAACTCTTGATACTGCTGGTTCGTCAATTTCAAAGGCATAACCAGCATTGGTTTTTGGGTAGTTCTTGTCAATAGTCCCACCTGTCTGAATGAAAAGAATCTTCATGCAGGCAAGTTAAAAAAAGAAACTTTAGAGGTACTTAGATAATTCTGCATATAGCTTTTCGCCATCACTCGGCCGTGGCGCATTATCATTGACAAGTTTTCCATTTTTATCAATGATATAATATCTGGGGATATAGTACCTGACATCTTCTGACATGCCAAGGAAATCGAAGGCTTTGGAAGATTTATAATCTGGAAAACGAATATTAAATGAGTTAAGCCGAAGGTCTTTCACTTTTTTCTTCCACTTTTCCGCATAAGGGTCAATATCCACTGAAAAGTAAATGACTTTAATGTCTTTGTCCTTTATAAATTCCGTCAGAGGGTCTTTATACCTAGGTCTCATCTCAACAATGCAAGGCGCACACCAAGTCGCCCAAATATCTAAGTAAATGACCTTCCCCTTGAATTTATCCAGCATTAACTGAAAATCCATCGTACCATTTACAATCACCATATCATCGGTGATCTTGGTGTTCCTTACCTTGTACTCGTCCTCAATTAAGGCAATGTTTTCTGCCGCTTTAGGTATAAATGGTGTGTTCTTAAATGATTTTTGGAATAATGCTTGCGCCTGTATGATATCATAATCGACTACTTCTTTTGATGATTCTTCGAATAGATCATAAACCCACAATGCCTCGTGAATTTGTTTGCCCTTAAGGGATAGGCTTATGTTCTCGTACTTAGTGACCAAGTCAAAAGCGCTATTCTTCCTAGAAAAGTAAAGTGACAGATATTTCAGGTAATAAGGAGTTCGCCATACTGTTGGGTCATCCAAATCAGGTTGATCAAGAGCATTTTCGAATTTAATCGCCTTCTCTTCTGAAAGTGCCAACCAAAAGTACTTAATGTCGGCTTTCATGACATTGAAGAACTCACTTGACAGGTTTCCAAGTGAAAAGGCTTCTTTTAGAAGAGTCATTTCCGATTCTCGTAAATTTTTAATCGTAGTGCGCGAGTAACCGACTTTAGGCTTTTGGTACTTTTCTCTTCCTAAATCGAGTTTTTGAAGCAGGGTGTTTTCGTTTTTGGTCACCCCATAAAAAGTAGGGTCGACTCTTGGGTTCTCCCAATCGATATTGAGGCCATTTGTACCTTCAGGGCTTACCCAATATCGCACGTATTTTGAGGTTCCGTAATGAAAGAACCCAACAAAACCCGCTGCGTCCATTTCAAATTCACCCTTGATATAATCTAGATCGTTCTTTTCGGTCACGGGCACTTTCTGGTCGTTACCACCGATCGCGAAACCGTTATTAACAAGCTCAAGGGTCAAACTGGAGCCATAATAATCTTTGATAGTTCCTTCTATCGCAAACTTTCTTTGCGCATGAAGGCCGTTCACTAAAAAAATCAGGGTAAAGAGTGTGTATTTATGCATATCAAGGCATTTAGTCCCTGAATATAGCAAATTTCATCTCTTCAACTAAACTTTTAGTACTTAAAGCATGGAAGGATTGTATCGCGGCGTGTTCGCTTAACAATTTTGCCAAAAGAAAGGGTCAGGGAGAATTCATGTGCTCCACCAGTAGCTCCTGCCAGCTGAGAAACAGTAAAGTCATAACTATAACCAAAGGCTAAATCTTGGTTTAGTTCTAGTCCAAACAAAGCAATAATAGACTCGTTTTTAGAAACGAAATTTACACTTTGAACGGGGATGCCTCTATACCAAACGCCGACTAGTAGTGGCTGGAAATACAATTGTGCTCCTACATCAAGTTGATTAAAACCTCCCTGGGCTTTATAGTTAACGGCAAAAGTGGCCGATCTTTCCTGAAACTGATATGACACGGTACGCAAACGCCTTCCTTTTGCAAACATTATTTTATGACCTGCATGGATCGAGTATTTCCTGGCTAAACGACTTTCCTGACCTACAAAACTCTGGTTAGGCCGATTGACATGGTGAACGGAGAAGCCAATCCATGTATTGCTAGAATAGATAAGCGTACCGGCCGAAGCACTTAAAAAATCGACATTGGCACCTCGGTCAAAGGCTTCTCCGCTCGGCCCTATCACCTGGCCATTATCAATGTCAATCTGGTTTCCAAAAATGAGTTCTTCGAAGTTTAAATTCTTGTTGAAATATGAAAGCTGCATACCTGTTCTCATAATCAGGTCATTGGATATTTGCAGCTTATAAGAATAGAGTAATCCGATTTCACTGGACTTAAAATCCAAAAAGCTTTCTCTGTGTTCGGTCACAATTACCCCAATTCCACTTTCCGCGGCTTTAGAAAACACGTCTAGATACGCCGACATAGTGGTGAAAGAGTGGGTAAGCGATGGCCATTGGTTTCGATAATTTACCCCAACTCGTGCGCGATCGGTAGAGCCAGTCAAAGCTGGATTCAAGTAAAGGGGCGATGCGTAAAACTGGGAGAATTGTGGGTCTTGAGCTTTCAATTCTGAGTGAATTCCAAAGCTTAAGCATATGATCAAAGGTAAAAATCTCTTCATACTATTTCATTAGGGCAAAGATGCCTTCGCGTTCTACTTTCAAACCGTTAAAGCTTTTTCCAATCAGCTTATAGATGTAATTACCGTTTTCGGCACGCTTGCCTTTAATCATTCCATCCCAGCCTTTGGTTTCTAGGTCATCGGTACTGAAGATTACTTCACCCCAGGTATTGTAGACGATGAACCTTACACTGGTAAGACCAAGCATTCTGGGCCTGAAAAAGTCATTGTTACCATCTCCGTTTGGTGTAAAAGCGTTTGGCAACATGATCCGATAGCCCTCTGTAATTTCTAGGGTAGTGGTTTTCACCGTCTGGCAGCCCGTGCGATCCGTAATGGTAAGGGTGACAATGTACGTTCCGGGAGCGTCATAGGTATGAATCGGATCTACTTCATCAGAATCAAAACCATCGCCAAATTCCCATTTCCAATCCACTACTTCTCCGATCGATAGGTCGAAAAAGCTCACAGGATCGTTAGAGGCTAACTCGCCGGTTAGGTCTATGGATTCGGCATTGTATTCAAAGTCCGCTAAGCCAAGTTCAGGCACATCGATATCAATAGATTTCTGCTGAAAACAACTTCTGTCATCCAATATTTCTATGGTCAATCGGCCTGGTTCTGTTACCAATAATTCTGAATTGACACTATTACCTCTAGACCAATTGTATTGGTAATTTCCCACTCCACCTTTAACATTGGCTGTTACCAAAACTCCAGCTACACGGTTGTTACAATCAATGTATGGCTCTGTACTAAATCCAACTTGCAAGGGTTCCGGTTGCAGCACGGTGTAGGTCCCCTGCACTGTACAATTAAAGCGATCGGTAACTTCTACTACATATGTGCCTGGCAATACATCAATAAGTGTAGATTCTGTAGAACCATTGCTCCATCGGTATTGATAAGGCTCGTTTCCACCTGAAACAATCACATTTACTCGGCCACTTCGCGGATCATTGCAACGGGTGGCGTCTTCGATATAAGCATCCAGCGTAAGTGGTAGTGGGTCGAAGATATTGAAGGTGCGCTGTATGGTACAGCCATTCTTATCTTCCACCAATACGTTATAGCTTCCGGGGCCTAAATTGGTGAGCGTTTCTGTAGATGCTCCTGTATTCCAAAGAATCGTAGATCTACCGACTCCACCTTCGATATTAAGTGATATTGATGCATCATTAGACCCAATACAGCTTATTGGAGATACTTCCGAACTCAAGCGGAAGAGTGCTGGCTCGGCTAGCGTATAGTTACCCTCCACTTGACAACCATTGGCATCCGTAACTAACACGGAATATTCCCCTGAGCTAATACCAATTAGGTTTTTGGTCGTCGCACCAGTACTCCATTGGTAGGTAAACGGACCTGTTCCTCCCTTTAAATTGAGTTCGATGGCGCCATTACGATCGTCATAGCATTGGCTCTCGTTTACAATGGCATCTTCAAGGCTTAAGAGTTCTGGTTCTGAGACAGTAAAAACCCGTTCTACCACACAATCCATAGCATCGCGAACCCGAACTGTATAATCGCCTGCACTCAAATTGGAAATGGAGGTTTCATTGGAGCCTGTACTCCACAGAATCTCATATGGCCCTGTTCCGCCTGTGACATCGATGTTTATTTCTCCATCATCGTCCGATTGACAGGAAAGGTTGAGCTTTCCACTGGTGCTGATGGTAATGGGGGCTACTGGCTGTGCTAAGTTTACACTTGATTGTACTGCGCACCCGTTGGCATCTGTAACCACTACAGAGTACTCACCTGCACCTAGGCCTGTGATTTGGTTAGTACGAGCACCATTGCTCCATAGGTAAGTATAAGGAGCAATTCCTCCACTTGGAATAGCTCTTATCAAGGCAGATTCATCGCCAAAACAGCGCAAATCTTCGAAATCTGTTAAAGCAACTGTTAGTGCCTCTGCTGGTTCTGAAATCACCACTGAGGCAGTGGTCGAACACCCTCCTGCATCTGAAATCACTACTTCATATACACCAGCGGCCAAGTCGTTCAATTGACGCTCGGCGTCGCCAGTGCTCCAGGTATAAGTGTAGGAGCCACTACCCCCCGTGACGTCTAGGGATATAAAACCACTAGACTCTCCTCTACACAACACATCGCGCTTTTGGATTTCTACGGTCAGGTCTCGCGAGTCACCCACGACTACGGACCTGGTTATACTACAATTATTGGCATCTATGATCGTCAGGTTATAGGTACCTCCTCCAATATTGATCAGGTCTTTACTGGTACTTCCGTTAGACCATATATATGAATATGGACCTATTCCTCCACTTGGAGTAACAAGAACAGACCCATCCGAATCGCCAAAACATGAAGTGCTTGTTGCGTCAAAATCGATTGCTAGTTCAGCTGGCTCTTCTATCTCATAGGTTTGTGTAAATACACAACCGCTGGCATCGGTAATAGTAAGCCCATAGGTTCCAGCAAAGGCGTTGATTAAGTCTTTCTGATTGGACCCATTGCTCCAAGTATAATTATAGGGTGCTGTACCACCCACTACATTGAGTTCTATTTTACCGTCGGGTTGCCCGAAACAAAGGGCATTTGTGGTAGTGGCCGTAGCTGATAATGCTGCTGTTGGAGCACCAATAGTAATATTGGTGCTCAACAAGCAGCCCCTAGCATCACGAACCGTGATTTCATAATCACCTCCTGAGAGGTTTGATAAGTCTTTTGTTGACTCTCCATTTCCCCAGCTGTAGGTGTAAGGCAGTGTTCCGCCTGTTACGGTCAACTCAATGCTTCCGTCGTCCGCTCCAAAACAACTCACATCATTGGCCTGATAGTTAATGGCTAGTGGTAATGGCTCTGTAATGGTAAAGTTTTCGGTGGTAGAACAGCCGTTGGCGTCTGTTACTACAACAGCATAGGTTGCTGGCGCTAAATTCGAAATGTCTTCCGTGGACTCACCATTACTCCAAGCAAAGTTGTATGGACCAGTTCCACCTGCTATGGTCAAATCAATAGCTCCGTCATCGGCTCCAAAACAACTCACTACATCGACCGTACTGGACATGGTAAGTGCAGCAGGGCCGGATACTGCAAAGTCTGATTGTATGCTACAGCCTTGCGCATCGGTGATCGTCACTTGATAAGTTCCCTGACTGAGCCCAAAGATATCCTTCGATGTAGACCCTTGGTTCCACGAGTAGGTATATGGTCCAGTCCCGCCGGTGACATTGAGAGCAATTGCCCCTTGGTTATCCCCAAAACAGGTTTCATCGGTGATGGTAGCTGTAGCATTTAATGCAACTGGTTCATCAACTACAAAGGTTTCTGTGATGATACAGCCATTGTTATCAGTCACAGTAAGTTCATAAGAACCTCCAGAAAGGGCACTTAAGTCTTTTGTTGTTTCTCCGTTATTCCATGCATAGCTATAAGGCAATGTACCGCCAGAAACATTGACAACGATAGCACCATTACTCTCTCCAAAACAACTGACATCGGTAATCGAATGGCCAATAGTCAAAGCTGCAGGTTCCGTCACTGTGTAGTTACCCACCGTTGCGCAGCCATTGTTATCTGTAATGGTCACACTATAATTTCCCGGTGTGAGATTAGTTCTATCTTCCGTTAAAGCGCCGTCGGACCACAAATATGTATAGGGGCCGGTTCCTCCAGAAAGCTGTAAATCAATGGCGCCATCTGCTTGTCCATTACAGGAAACATCAGTGATAGCTTCAATTACCGTAATGGCGTTGGGTCCAGTTATTGTAAAGTCACTTTGAATGGTACATCCATTATTATCTGTGACTGTGACTTGATAAACTCCTCGGCCCAAGCCACTCAAGTCTTTAGTAGTAGCGCCTTGGTTCCATGCATAGGTATAAGGCCCCGTACCACCAGCAACGGTTAGCTGAATGGCTCCTTGATTATCGCCAAAACACGTTTCATCGACCACCACTCCAGATACCGATAGCGGAGCGGATGGTTCCTGAACGGTATAGGTAAAAGTTTCTTGGCATGCATTTCCATCAGTTATAGTGAGGGTATATGTACCGCCTGAAATATTGAAAAGGTCTTGGGTAGTTTCGCCGTTGGACCACGCATAAGTATAAGGACCTATACCTCCTGAAACAGAAACATCGATACTTCCATCAGCATCACCAAAACAGGCAACATCAACGATATTACTAGTAACATTTAGCGCCAATGGTTCTGTAATTGTAAAATTACGATTGATGGCACAGCCTCTCGAGTCCGTCACCGTAACGTTATAAGTTCCTGCTGAAATGCTAGAAATGTCTTCCGTTGTCTCACCATTTGACCATGAATAGGTATAAGGTGCTGTTCCCCCAGAGACCACAAGATCTACCGTGCCCATAGCGTTGCCATTACACAAGACATTTGTTTGGCTACCACTAACTAGAAGTGCTGTCGGCATGCTGATCGTGTAGTTTTCGACAATTTGGCAGCCGTTTGCATCTGTAATTGTGACCTGATAACTGCCATCACTCAGTCCAAAAATGTCTTTGTTAGTAGATCCCGTGTTCCAACTGTAAGTATATGGCGCTGTCCCACCGACTGGATTCAAGGCGATCGACCCGTCGCTACCTCCAAAACAGCTGATATCGATCACGGTTGCCGTATTGCTAAGCGGTGCGCTTGGTTCGGTTACAGTGATGGTTTCGTTGATCGTACAGCCATTTGCATCGGTGACAATAACGGTATAATCACCAGCAACTAGACTATTCAAATCTTCTCCTGTGCTACTATTGGACCAAGCATAAGTGTATGGTGCTGTCCCTCCACTTACCGTGATGTCTATGTCGCCATCCGCTGACCCAAAACAGCTCACGTTGTTTGTCGAATAAATCAAGCCAAGTTGTGAAGGTTCGTTGATCACGAAACTCTGATTCGTAGAGCACCCACGACTGTCTGTAATGTTGATCGTATAATTTCCTGGGCCCAACCCTGATAAATCTTCGGTAGTAGCTCCATTAGACCAAGCGAATGTGTATGGACCTTCGCCACCTACAGGTGTGATATCAATTGCTCCATCACCTGCACTAAAACAACTAACATCCGTTGCTGAACTCGTCAGGGTCAAAACGGGAGGATCCGTAATGGCATAAGTATCTGTAATGGTACAGCCATTATTATCTGTGATTACCACGGTGTAACTACCCGCTGTTAAACCACTTAAATCTTCTGCTGTACTTCCATTGGACCAGTTAAAAGTATACGGACCAGCTCCTCCTGAAACGGTTAGGTTAATAATTCCATCTGCAGCCCCATTACAAGTAATCTGTTGTACTGCTTCGGTTTTGGTTAAAGGTGAAGAGGGTTGTGTAATGGTGAAAGAATCATTTAAGGTACAACCATTGGCATCGGTAATGACCACACTATAATTACCTGCGGTTACTCCGCTCAAATCTTCGGTAAGTGCCCCGTTTGACCATAAAAATGAGTACGGGGAAACACCCCCAGAGACAGAGATATTAATTGCCCCCGTACTTTCACCAAAACAATTAACGTTGGATACGACATCCGTCGACGCTAATTGTAACGGTTCTATAATCGTAACACTTTCAACATTTTGACAACCATTCGCATCGGTCACCGTCACGGTATAGTTGCCTTGTGCGAGGCCACTTCTATCTTTCGTGAGAATACTGCCATCATCGGCCCAACTATAGGTATATGGCCCGGTACCACCAGATACGGTGAGGGTTATTTCTCCATCTCCCGCTCCAAAACAGCTAATATTGGTAGGGGCAGCAGAAGCCAAAAGTGGTGCTGGTTCGGCAATCGTAAAACCAAGTGCTTTGATACAGCCGTTCGCATCGGTAACTGATACAGAATAGTTTCCCGGCGCTAACCCTGTGACATCTTCTGTGGTAGCGCCAGTATTCCAAGCATAAGTATAAGGCCCCATTCCGCCAGTCACTGACAGGTCAATTGATCCGTTTGTCGATCCATTGCAAGTAACATCTGTTTTGGTTCCACTTAGATTTAACACTAAAGCAGGTTCATCAATGGTAACATTGAGGATTACTGAGCAATTGGAGGCGTCTTTCACCGTAACGGTATAAGTTCCCGCCATTACATTCGCTAAGTCTTGCGTAGTGCTTCCGTTTGACCAGAGATAAGAATAGGGTGCTGTACCTCCTGATGGTGTGATATCAATATTTCCAGTTGAAGCACCTTTACACACAACATCATCCTTGGTAAAGGTCAATCCTATTGGTGCAGGATCAATTATCGTATAATTCTCAACAATGCTACAACCACTGGCATCTGTGATAGTGACCGAATAACCACCGGCGGTTAAACCAGAAACACTACTCCCTGTAGCCCCAGTACTCCATGCATAGGTATAGGCACCAGTACCTCCCGTCACGGAAAGGAAAATACTACCGTCATTTGACCCATTACATGATATGTTATTGATGACGGCATTTCCTGAAAGCACCGCTGGTTCGCCCAAAACAATACTTTCAACCACCGAACAACCACCAGCATCGGTAACAGTTACCGA
Organism: Roseivirga misakiensis; assembly: GCF_001747105.1. Classification (NCBI taxonomy): domain Bacteria; kingdom Pseudomonadati; phylum Bacteroidota; class Cytophagia; order Cytophagales; family Roseivirgaceae; genus Roseivirga; species Roseivirga misakiensis. The sequence goes on from NZ_MDGQ01000003.1 coordinate 1,094,326, forward strand.
ATAGGTCCCTGCTACTAAACCAGTTATTGTCGATCCTGAATCTCCTGTATTCCAATTGTAGGTGTAAGGCCCAGTTCCGTTGGAAGCAACTACCGAAATTGACCCATCAGCTCCTCCGTTACAGGTGGGAAGGGTCAGAGATGGCGCAACAGCAATCCGAATAGGGTTATTCAGCGTAAAACTTTCCGTATAGGTACAACCAGCCGCATCGGTTACCGTTACGCTATGGATTCCGGCAGGCAAGCTGTTGGCCGTAGCCGTATTGTCTCCATTTGACCAGGCATAAGAATAGGGTGCTGTACCACCCTGCATGGTCAAACTAATGGATCCATCGCTATTACCAAAACAAGCCGGGTCTGTTAGTACATCTGACAATTTTGATAACGCCATAGTAGGTTGAGTTATGGTAAGCCCAGTTGCGGTTGCTATACAGCCGTTGGCGTCGGTAACTGTCAATGAATAAGTGCCTGCTACACGGTTATTCAAGTTTCTTCCAGTATTTCCTGTAGACCAAGCGTAAGTATAAGGCCCCGTACCACCACTGACGTTACTTCTAATTCGCCCTGAATTATCTCCAAAACAGTCTACATCGGTGATTACTGGGTTGATGGTTAAAACCGTCGGCTCAGATACGGTAAAAGTCTCCACATCTGTACAGCCAGAGTTATCGGTAATCGTCACCGTATATGACCCTGCTGTAAGCCCAGAAAGGTCTTGAGTTGTTGCGCCATTAGACCATGAATAAGTATAAGGTGCAACGCCGCCTGTTACTGACAAGTCAATTGACCCATCGGCATTCCCATTACAAAGTGCATCTGAAATAGTGGCTGTTGGTATAATTTCGTCCGGCGATCCTATTGTTAACACTGGTGTGTTGATTGTACAACCTGTACCACCTCTATCGATAATTTCTAATTGATAATCCCCTGGTGCCAAACCGGTGATTGTTGCGGAAGAACCAATCACAGAACCATCTGATACGCGAATCCACCGATAGGTATAACTACCCCAACCTCCTGTTCCTGTAGCAGAAATTGACCCGTCGGTTGAATTAAAACATGTAGCATCGGTCGAAGAGCCTATAGAGTAGCCCAAGAAGTTAGCTGGCTCTGTGATGGTAAAAGTTATATCTCCGGTACAGCCATCCTGATCTTCTGTAGATAGCGTGTAGTTCCCTACTCCCAAACCTGTAAGCGTAATTACTTGATTAGGAAAAGCGATAGATCCAGTGCCAACGGAAGCTCCTGAGCCATTAAATAGTTCCCAGTCATACCCAGGGTTACCATTGCCCATCGTCACTACCACTTGTGCATCTGAGTCACCTCTACAAGACACGTCATTAACCACCACTGTACCGACTAAATCGGGTGGGTTAGTTACGGTATAGGTAGCTGGGCCAGTAGAATCTCCATTATTATCCGTTACTTCTACGGTATAGTTTCCCGCCGCTAATCCACTAGCAATAAAAGAAGTGAAGGGCAAAACGTTGCCTGCATTGTCTTTCCATTCATAGCTATAAGGGAGGGCGCCAGAGGTAACACTGATGGTAATAGAACCTACACAACTGTTGATATTCACTGATGAAATCACCGGACCGGCCTCCTCATCGGAAACACGGGAATAGCCCGATTTCCCCATCAAGAAAAAGGATGTAAACAATAGAATTATTCTAAGGTAACACCCTTTGCTAGGTGTGAATAACATTTTAATGGTTGTTTAGGTGGTGACACTCAAAGAGGATATCACATTCTGAATATCAAGCCTTTATATGAGAAAATCAACTGAGTGGACAAATCGTAGACACTTAGAATTGTACAAAAAGCTCAACGCTGTACATTATACACTTTTTGTGTTTTTCTAATATTCAGCAGGTCTTCTTCAGAAATGAAAATGTGAAAAACAATTCCATGTATTTCAGTCGAATTGAAGAAAATGAGGAGGCCGTTAGATTCTTTTGTGTTTTACTTTAGAAAAAAATCTGAAACTTTTTTTGCTGTTAATTCTTGTTAAATGGAGAGAGCATATTGTGAGAAAGTTATGCTATCATACATATTTGCATTTTACTGCTCATGGGTCAACCTTTTGCGCTCATGTAAGTATTATGGTTAGCGTATCATCTATTTGATTATTTTAGCGCGCTTTAAGGACAGAAATCATGGAAGAGGTTGTATCAAACGACTTAAAAAAAGAACATCAGGAAAAAATCAATCGTGTCGCTTCCGAAGTAAGCAAGATTGTAGTTGGCCAAGAGTATATGGTCAATCGTCTTTTGATTGGTTTATTTACTAATGGACACATTCTTTTAGAAGGTGTTCCGGGTATCGCGAAAACACTTACCGTAAATACACTTGCGGAAGTGCTTCACCTAGATTTTCAAAGAATTCAGTTTACTCCAGACTTATTACCTGCTGATTTAGTAGGTACAATGATTTACAATCAGAAGAAGGCTGAATTTGAAGTGAAGAAAGGTCCAATCTTCGGTAATGTAATTTTAGCAGATGAGGTAAACCGTGCACCAGCAAAAGTGCAGTCTGCACTGTTGGAGGCCATGCAGGAAAAGACAGTAACGATCGGTGAGACTAGCTATAAACTCGACAGACCGTTTATTGTATTGGCTACGCAAAACCCAATCGACCAAGAAGGAACTTACAGCTTGCCTGAAGCTCAGATTGATCGTTTCATGTTAAAGGTGAAAGTTGGCTATCCGACAAAAGAAGACGAGCTAGAAGTGATGAGAAGAATGGCCAACATGGACTTTAGGCCAACAATTGAAACATTACTGACCAAAGAAGACATTTTTGCGATTCGCGATGAGGTAAATCAGGTCAGCATGTCTGAGTCGCTTGAGAAATACATTATTGAATTAGTATTCGCGACAAGAAACCCGAAAGATTACGGACTGACAGATGAAGCTTACTACATGCAGTTTGGAGCGTCTCCTCGAGCAAGTATAAATCTAAACTTAGCGGCTAAAGCGATCGCTTTTTTTAACCAGCGAGATTACGTATTACCTGAGGATATCAAAGAAATTGCCTCTGACGTACTAAACCATAGGGTTATTCTGAACTATGAAGCAGAAGCCGATGGCATCACAACAGAGCATATCATTGAGAAGTTGTTGAATAAAATTCCTATTAATAATTAATCAACAATTGCTCAAAAGAAAAAACGGGAAGGCTGAATAGTCTTCCCGTTTTTTTATGCCCTTTTCAAACCACCTTTAAGTGGCTAGTGAATTCAATTCTCAGATAGAATCCTAAATTATTGACACTCCCCAATCGCTTAACATTACAGTAACATCATTAACATTTTAATAAACCATATGACAACTATTCTTAACAAATGGGTAAAAGCTTTGTGATCTCAATCTTATTGTTTTGGCATTAGAAATTAAAACCTAATCGAAAACATGAAACGTTCAATTAATCAACTCTTTAGCCTACTATTTGTGGCAGCAATCGCAATGATTGTTTCTGCGTGTGGGGACGACGACCCGCAGATTGCGGCTCCTATTGTATCTGGCCCTGCAGAGGTTTCAGTTACTGAAAATGAAACAACTACAGTTACTTTTAATATTACCGTTGCAGGTGGTTTTTCTTCTGCCAATGTGGAGGCTACAGGTGGTACCGCCACTATCACAGCTCAACCAGCTGTCGCAGATGTAAGTGGATCAATCACCGTTGATTATGCTGCTGGTGATGATGGTGCTGGTGCACTTACATTAACAGTAACAGATGCTGCTGGAAACACTGGTTCTACAACTGTTGTAATGGAGATTGGAGATATCCCTGATACTTTCCAAGTAACAGATCTTACTGAAACAAGATCTGTTGGTGGTAATGATGTAGAGTTCAAGCAAACAAGAATTTCAGGAATCATTAACAGAGATTATACTTTCACTAACGATGTGGCTTGGGTATTATCTGGAAGAGTGATTGTAGGTGCAGGGGCAACATTAACTATTGAGCCCGGTACTATCGTAAAAGGACAAGGTGAGCAAGGTGCTGCTGCATCTGTGTTACTAGTAGCAAGAGGAGCGGATATCATTGCAAATGGTACAGCCAATGATCCAATCGTATTTACTTCTGTTCTTGATAATATTAACGTAGGTGAGTTCACTTCAACATTAGATATCAACAACGACCTTGGTCTTTGGGGTGGTGTTTTGATTCTAGGTAACGCACCGATTGTTGCTGAAGCTTCTGAAGTTCAAATTGAAGGAATTCCGACCTCTGTTACAGAAGGTATTTATGGAGGAAGTGACCCAATGGATAACTCTGGATCTTTCACCTATTGTTCAATCAGATATACTGGCCAGCAATTAGGCCCAGGAAATGAGCTTCAAGGCTTGACTCTTGGTGGTGTTGGTAATGGAACGGTTATCAGTCATGTTGAATCAATCAACTCTGCTGATGATGGCATCGAAATTTTCGGTGGAACTGTAAACATCTCAAACTTTATCGTATTAAACCCAGATGATGATGGTTTCGATGCTGACCAAGGCTGGACAGGTACTGCGAGCAACCTTGTATATATCGGTGCTGCTGTCGATGCAGGTTTCGGTTCTGACCACCCATTCGAGCTTGATGGACCTGAAGGTGATACTGGAGGTACAGCAGCAATTGGAACTTTCACTAACGCTACTGCTTGGGGAAGAAGTGCAACAGATTTTGCTGACTTAAGAGATGGTGCTACATACACAATATCAGACAGCTACTTCTTTGGATTTGCTGCCGGTGTTGACTTAGAATTAGACGCCGACGGGACTACTGACCCTAATGATGCAACTAAGAAACTATCTGATAATCCATTGATTTCTGATAACTACGCAGGAGACGATGTGACCTTCACTGGTCTTGAGTTCAGTGGAGTTGACAGAGATGGTGCAACATCTTTCACAGACATCACTAAAATCTTGAACGATAAACTTGACGGAAGCCTGACTAATCCTGATAGAACAGCTCAAGTAGACAACAACGAAGACGTAAAATTCCCTGCTAACAATAGCATTGTAAGTACAAAAACTAAAGGTGCAGATGTATCAGTATTAGGCTGGTCATACACCGCAGAACTTGGCCTTTTGGCTAATTTTTAATGATTGAAAATTAATTACTAATACAACTTTGCTCGTGAGTTTATTTCGCTCACGGGCAATTTTATTTGAGACGAAATAGTAACACTGATAAAGAATGAAAAACGTAAGATTAGTTTTAATCGCTTCATTGCTAGCTTTTGCGCAAGTTGCTTTTGCCCAAACTGGTAAGATTAGAGGTACAACATTTGACCGTACCAATGGTGAGCCAATGTGGGGCGTTCAAGTATTTGTTGTAGGCACGCAAAATGGTGCAGCAGCAGACTTTGATGGGAAGTTCGAATTAACCATAGCTCCTGGTACCTACACTATACAAGCGAAATTTGTAGGAACAGTCTCTGTTAAAATTGAGAATGTCGTCGTAAAAGCAGGAGAAGTTACCGTGCTAGACGCCATTTGGATGGAGCCTGCTGTTTCTGAACTTGAAGATATTGTAGTAACTGCTGAAGCAATCAAAACAACGGATATTGCTTTACTAACTGCAAAACGAAAGTCTACGAACCTAATCGACGGTATTTCGTCACAACAAATCAAAAGATCTGGTGACAGCGACGTGGCCGGAGCAATTAAAAGAGTCCCTGGTGTTTCAATACAAGGAGGGCAATATGTTTTTGTAAGAGGTCTTGGTGATCGTTATACAAAAACGATACTAAATGGCGTGGAAGTTCCTGGTTTAGACCCTGACAGAAATGCAATACAAATCGACATATTCCCTACTTCACTAATCGATAATATCATCGTATACAAAAACTTCACTCCTGATTTAAGTGCAGATTTTGTAGGAGGTACCGTGAACATCGAGACCAAAGATTTCCCTGAAGAGAAAACAATGAACTTATCTTTCAGTGTGGAATACAACCCTTCAATGCACCTGAGAAATGACTTTTTAGGTTACCAAGGTGGTGGCACAGACTTTTTAGGTTTCGACGATGGTACAAGAGACCTACCGTTCGACGGAAGAACTGGCGATATACCATCTCCAATCCTCCGTGACCCTGTAACCGAAAGTATTACAAGGTCTTTTAACCCGACAATGGCCACTCAGCAAGAATCTAACTTTGCTAATATCAGTCTTGGTTTTTCTATCGGTGATCAGATTGACTGGAAAGGCAAGAAACTCGGCTATATCGGCGCAATCAACTACAACAACACATCTACTTTCTACGAGCAAGCGGTAGACGGAGCGAGCGTAAAACCAACAGAAGACGACGACTTCGCGCTTATTTCTGACACAAGATTCCAAGGAGCTTTAGGAATAAGAGATGCACAACTCAGCGGTTTGGCAGGATTATCTTTAAAGAGCGACAAAAATAAGTACCGTTTCCAAGCTATGCACATTCAGAATGGTACAGAAAGAGCTGCGCAAAGAACACGCGTTCGTTCAAACAACAACTTCAATACAGCCATAGTTGACAACTTGGAGTATACAGAGCGTTTCTTAACAAACTTCTTGATCGCTGGTGAACATTACTTCAATGGCAACGAATCTCAATTGGAATGGAAAGTGTCTCCTACTTTTTCAACCATCAACGACAAAGACATTCGAATCACACCATTTACTATTGACGACGGTCTTGTAGCCATCAACCCACAAGAAGGTGGTGAGCCAAACAGAATCTGGAGACTTTTAACGGAGCAAAACTACGTAGCGAAAGTAGATTACACCAAAAACTACGCTTTCAGAGGAAGAGACGCTAAGTTTAAGGTTGGCGCAAGCAATATTTATAAGACAAGAGACTACGAAATTCAGAACTACGTAACTCAAATTAGAGGTAACCAAGGTTTATTGAATTTAGATAGCGATCCAGATAGACTCTTTGCTGAAGAAAACATTTGGACTGCAGACAGAGGAACCGGTGTCTACATTCAGGATAACTTCAACCTTTCTAATGCTTATGAAGGTAGAATCAACATTACTGGTGCTTATGCCATGAGTGAATTAGCACTTTCAAGCAAATTGAAAACAATTCTTGGATTAAGAGTTGAGCAGTACGATCAGTGGTATACAGGGGTAAACCAAGCTGGTGCTAACCCGAACGATCCGACTGGAAGAGTTTTCAATGATGACAAAGTGTTGAGTTCATTTGAGTTCTTCCCATCAGTAAACTTCATCTATAATGTGTTCGAAAACTCAAACTTAAGAGCTTCTTATGCCAGAACAATAGCAAGGCCTTCTTTCAAAGAAAAATCTACTGCAGAAATCCAAGACGTGTTAACGGGTAGAACTTTTATTGGTAACATCGACCTAGTTGAGACTAACATTGAAAACTTTGATATCAGATGGGAATACTTCTTTGGCAGAGGAGAGACGATCTCAATAGGCGCTTTCTATAAGGACTTTACCAACCCAATTGAGCTTGTAAGGTCCGATAGAGCTGCTAACGATTTTAGTCCGCAAAATGTAGGAAATGCAGAAATCACTGGAGTTGAGCTTGAAATCAGAAAGAACCTAGCATTCATTACGCCTGCTTTAGAAAACCTTTCATTCATTTCTAACATCACCGTTACTGACGCTACTGTAAACCTTACGCCACTTGAACAAATAGGTAGAATTAATGGTCTCAGAACTGGCGAAGATTTCTCTCTGACTAGAGATTTTGTAGGTCAGCCTCCATACATTGTTAATGCTTCTTTTGCCTATACAGATTTTGAGAACTTCTGGGAAGCCAGCGTAAGCTACAATGTACAAGGAAGAACGCTCGCCGTGGTTGGTGTTAACCGTACACCTGATACCTACAATGTGCCTTTCAATAGCCTTAACGTAAACCTTCAAAAGAGTTTTGGTATGGAAGGTGAGCACACTTTCGGCTTAAGAATCAATAACATTCTTGGCGATTTACAGGAAAGAGAGTTTGAGTCTTTTGGAAGTGCTAATCAGATTGAAACTAGAAGAGACCCGGGAACTTCTTTTAGACTGAAATACAGCTACAATTTCTTGAGATAAAAACACCAATAAACACACTACAATCAAGCCTCGGCATTTATGTCGGGGCTTTTTTATGTTCGATTTATCCCTAAAAAACTAAATTCGCCGAACATTCAGGGGGCAAAAAGACTTTTAGAAGTATGGGGCAAAAAATACTAATCACCGGAGGAACAGGGCTTGTGGGAAGCGCACTTATTCCTATGCTAAAAAAGCAAGGACATGAAATCGTAGTCCTAAGCCGAAAGAAAAGCAGAAATGCCGATTACGAGGTCTTTGAGTGGGATTATAAGAAAGACTACATAGAAGAAGGTGCGCTAGAGGGGGTCGATAGTATTATTCATTTGGCGGGTGCTGGCGTGGCCGATGAAAAATGGACAGTAGAGAGAAAAGACGAAATCTATAATAGCAGAACCAAAACCTCAATTCTACTTTTTAAAACCCTAGAAAAAGGAAATCATCAGGTTAAAAGCTTTATTGCCGCATCTGCGATTGGTATCTACGGAAATGATACTGGTAACAGTATTGTGAGTGAAACTTCCGCGACTGGTTCAGGTTTCTTAGCCCATGTAACCGACGCTTGGGAAACGGCTACCAACAAAATAAAAAGCCTAAACATCCGACTTGTGCAATTACGCGTAGGCATAGTCCTAAGTAAAAAGGGTGGAGCCCTTGTAGAGCTGCTAAAACCACCAGTAGCAGCACCTTTAGGGAAAGGGGATCAGTACATGAGTTGGATTCACATTGGTGATCTATCCCGCATGTTTGTTGAAGCCGTGGAAAACTCAGCAATGGAAGGTGCATTTAATGCTGTGGCACCAAGCCCAGAAACGAACAAAAACCTTACCCGAAAAGCCGCAAAAGCTTTTAAAAAGACGTTTCTCCCGATCCCTGTCCCTGCACTGGTTATTAAACTAATGTTGGGAGAAATGTCCACCATTGTACTTGGTGGCAGTCGGGTGAGTAGCGCTAAAATTCAACGAGAGGGGTTTGAGTTTAAGTACCCTAAACTGGATAAGGCGCTAGATGATTTAGGCGCTTAGTGTTTAATCAAAATCTATCAACTCAACTTTTTACCAAACCCAACGTTATCGGAAAGCTAGTTTCCTAAATTGTAGGAAACGCTAAAGTTTAAAAAGAGCAAAATATCAAATATGAGTAACGAAGATAAAATCAAACAGGCTTTTAAGGATAGAGATTGGAATGAGATTAAAACCCACGATTCTTGGGTAATCTTTAAAGTGATGGCAGAAATGGTAGAAGGATTTGAAAAGTTAGCGAAAATAGGTCCCTGCGTCTCTATTTTTGGTTCAGCACGAACTAAGCCAGACCAACCTTACTATCAAATGGCCGAAGATATTGCCGCCAAACTGGTAAGACATGGTTATGGTGTAATTACAGGTGGTGGACCTGGTATTATGGAAGCTGGTAACAAAGGTGCCAACAGTGAAAATGGTAAATCTGTGGGGCTTGGAATTGAACTCCCTTTCGAACAAGGAAACAACATATATATAGACCCAGATAAACTGATCTCCTTTGACTATTTCTTCGTCAGAAAGGTAATGTTCGTCAAATACTCTCAGGGATTTATCGTGATGCCTGGTGGATTCGGTACCCTCGACGAACTTTTCGAAGCGATTACACTGATTCAAACTAACAAAATTGGTCGATTCCCGATCGTATTGGTGGGTAAGGATTACTGGGGTGGATTAATGGACTGGGTGAAAAATACCATGCTTAGCTTCGGTAATATTAGCGAAAAAGACCTCGACCTGATCAACCTCGTGGAAACCCCAACTGAAGCGGTAAATGTGATTGACGAATTCTATTCTAAATACCTATTAACACCTAACTTCTAATGGTTAAACACCTACTATTTGACTGTGATGGTGTACTGATTGACACAGAAATTGTAGCTGCAGAAGTTGTCTCTTCGTGGCTACAATCCATCGGCGTGGCAATTGATCTTGAAACGTATATCCGTGACTATACAGGCAAAACCTTTACCGATATTATCAAGTCATTGCAGTCAAAAGGAGAGATTCGAGAGAATTTAGCCTTAGATACGGTTATACCCGAGTTAGATGCAACTGTTAGGGATAATCAAAGGCCAATTTCTGGTGTTTGGGATATGTTGGATTCACTGAAGATTCAACGCTCTGTAGTTTCTAATAGTGCCAAAGACTACGTGGAGTTAGCCCTTGATAAGCTATCAATTACCGATCATTTCCAAGGACGTATCTTCTCTGCCGATATGGTTGAAAAGGGCAAACCAAGTCCAGATGTGTACCTTTTAGCACTTGAAACTTTACAACTCCAACCTGACGAAGTGATCGTTATAGAAGACAGCCGAGCAGGGGTGAAAGCTGCGACAGCGGCGGGTCTTGAAGTCATTGGCTTTTTAGGAGGAAGCCATGTGAGAGATGGCTTAAAGGCCTCACTACAAGAAGCAGGCGCAAAAAGTTTCGCCCAAAATCATCAGGAATTATCGGAGCGCTTGGCTCAATACCAAGGCTAAAACCGATCTGGATTTTTTGGTTTCAATATGACCTTATGTCGTCTGGCTTGAAAAATCAGGTCGTCGGATTTAAAGATTTCAGCTAAAACCTCTCTCAGTGCTACCTTTTTAAACGATAGGTTGATTTTGCGGTCCGAATTAAAAGAACTTGGCGAATACACGAACACCAAGCCCTCCAATTCACCCTCCAGTTTTCTTAAAGCATCTTTAACAGGCATATCGCTAAAAGAGATAGTCACTTCTTTTGATAGATAGTCTGTTTTCTCCTGTGTAAAAAACATTGCGGAAAGGACGATGAAGAGCGATATGGTGACTTTTTTAAACAAAGATTAAAAGATGATTTTATAGCTAAGTACTGGAATGATTTCTCCTGCAAACGAGGACGGAACTACCGCTCCAGCAGCACGTGAAAAACGCTCTGCGACAATATTCGATCGGCTAGTCACATTCTGAATATCAAGCTTCCACTCATGGGTGATTTTGCGCTTATTTGTTTTTAAAGCAATCTGAAAGTCGATTCGAGCGTAGTCATCAAGTTGCCTACCGAAAGGTCTATTATCAAAAAACACTGTTTCTTGTGCCTGGATAGATGCTGGTAAGTTGATTTCGGTCGTTCTTGCCCCTCCACCAATCACTGTCTCTAGCCCTATGCTTAGGGTTTTATTTTTGGAAACTGACCCTACTTTAAATGTTTTTCCGCCCACAGCATTTAGGTTATAATTTCCGTTATACCTGGAATTAAACCAGTCATCGGCAATCGCCCTGAACTCGGAGTTATATAGTGAAGAAGTGATAAGGAAAAAATAGCCTTTTGATAAAAACTTCTCAAAGGTCAATTCTATACCATAATTTCTGCCTCGGCCTTCATTGACCAAAGGCAATCTTTGGAAAGCATTGTCCTGATTTAAAGATGAATAGCTTTCACTAGGGTCGGCACTGACCGGAATGTCATATAAATCTTGATAATATGCTTCAAGCTTTAAGTGGAAATCGTCTTTAAAATCTCGGTCATAGCCGACTACAAAGTGTCGTGCTTTCGCCAATTCTAAGTTTCTGTTTGGCAGATAGGCTGTTAAATCCGTTCTAAACAACTCCGTGAAGTAAAGGGATGTTTCCTCTTTTCGACTATGTAGACCAAACCCGAAACTTAAGGCCTGATCGGCTTTAAACTGCCATTTAAGGCCAAAACGAGGCTCAATATTGTCCTGACCATCAAGGTTTAGCCTGATGTAATGTACCCCACCAGTCATGGTCAAGCTATTGGACAAATTGAACTTATGGCTTACAAAAGATTGCCACATACCAAAACTACCAGTCTCATTGGCTTGGTACTTTAACTCGCCAGTCACTTCCCTCCCAATTGAATTGATATCATAGGAGAAATCAGAGTAAATAGCCCCAATTTTTGTACTATGCTTTGCGTTAAATTTTGTTTGGAGAGAAGTACTAATGCGGCTAACCCCATTTCTATAATCCTCAATATCCTCGTCGAACACTTGCCCATCGCTCACCCCCTCTAGGAAAAAATCATATTGCGTTTCATTATGTGAAATGCCTGTTTCCAAATAAGATTTGTAGCCTAGGTTAATGATATGGGAAAAGCCTATGAGCCCTAGCCTATACTTCTCAGATTCTTTGAGCGAGAAAACCTGATTATTACTAGTTTCGTCAAAAAGCTCTTCAGTATCAGAAGTACCCCCAAGGCCATAAAGAGAAAAAGTACCCGCCGATTGTGTAGGCATGTTGATCTTGAATGAAAGATCTTGATATGCTGGTACATTTACCCCATCGTTGGCCGCGTTCAAGCCAAGATTTTCGAGCAAAGAGATCGTCGAATAACGATAATTGATCAGATAAGAAGCGTTCGGCACACCACGACCAGCAGGTCTTCGAATTGGCCCCTCGAAAGAAGCATCAAGGCCCAAAAACCCTGCTTGCAAAGCATATTCACGCTTTTCGTTATTTCCGTTTCGAAGCTTTAAGTCGAAAACTCCCGAAAAAGCATTACCATATTCAGCTGGGAAAGCACCAGTTAAAAAGTCCGAATTCGTTAAAGCATTACTATTGAGCATGCTGATCGCCCCGCTGGAAGCCCCATCAGAGGCAAAATGATTAGGGTTGGCGATTTCTATTCCTTCCAGTCGCCATAAAAGGCCACGCGGAGAGTTTCCCCGAATAATAATGCCATTATCCGTATCATCAGGGGCACTTACTACACCGGCATAAGTTGTGGCCATTCTTGCAGGATCATTGAAGCTGCCAGCATACTTACTAGTCTCTTCCACCGTAAAAGACTTAGCGCTAACCACAGCCATTTCGTTAAGCGGTCTAGCTTTATCTAGCTCGGCCACTACCACCACTGACTCAAGTTCTGTGACAGATTCTCTTAGCGCAATTCTCAACACCAATTCTTTGCCAGCATCAACAGTAAGGTTCTCCAAATTAGAAGGCCAATAGCCGCTAAAAGTAGCCATTAGGGACTGTTTGCCCACAGGTACTTTTTCTAATTTAAATTGGCCATAGGTGTCTGTAGAAGCACCAATTAATGGGTCCAAATTCTTAATAATGACATTAGCCCCAGGTATCGGTTGATTGGTTTCCGCCTCTACCACGACGCCGCGGATCGTTTGAAAAAGTAGCGGCGGTTCAGTGTTCAGAATTATGATTCTTTTACCCCTTTCTCGATAGGTAAAAGCCCCCGTTCCAAACACTTGCTCAAGTATTTCAAAGAGTGTCTTGTTTTGAGCTTGAATGGAAACTGACTTTTCTAAGTCGATTCCCAGATTAGAATAGGCAAATCTGAAGGTGCCTGCCGCTTCTAAGCGTTTCAACACCTCTGAAATGGGTTGATCTTGAATTGCTAGGCTCAACCGTTGATTTAGCTTAGCATTTTCTGTTTGTGCTAGGCCATAGGAAACCATCAGCAGCATGGCTGCAAAAAATATCGTATTGCGTAACATTATAATGAGTTTAAATCCTTTGGGCGCTATATTATTTACATCCCGTACCTACTAATTGATAGAGCTGACCCTCTCTTTTTATTGTAATGTCAAAAACTTCGGCGAGCGTTGCCAATACCTCATCTAATGGTTCATTTTCAAAGGTTGTAGTGACTGGACAGCCTAAAAAATCTTTGTGCATGATCTCCAGTACCACTTTATAATGTTCAGAAATGTCGCTCACTACTTCTTCCATTGGTGTATTGTCGAAAACCAGCTTATTTGTTCTCCAAGACATCAGATTAGGTTTATCGCTCATGGACTTTTGAACCAGCCCTTTGGAATCAACCGTAACTTTTTGTCCTGGAGTAAGCGTTGCCTGCTGTTTTCCTTTGGTGAACCTAACCTTACCGGTAATTAAATTAAGCTCAAAGGCTTCGCCGTCGCCTTTATTTATGTTAAAAGAAGTTCCCAAAACTTCTGTTTTAGTAGACCCAGCACTCACCACAAAAGGTTTGTCGGGGTTATGTGCCACATCAAAAAACGCTTCTCCTTCAAGCGTTACTTCGCGTTTACCACCTGTAAAGGTGTCTGGGTAATCCAATTTCGCGCCTTCATTCAACCACACGATGGTACCATCCGACAAGCGCACTTCTACTTTACCGCTGTCAGCCACCATTTCTCGCATTTCTATCCGCTCAGGTCTAAGCCAAAGAAAAGCTGTCGCTGCTAAGAGCACCACTGCCGCCGCATACTTCCAAATATATCTTGTGTTGCTCATTTGCTTAGTTGACGCTATATCAGTTTTGGATTGAAGCGCTGCCCAATTCTTATTAAGGTCTATTGCATCAAAATCCTGAATGGTATTGGAGCGTTCCCATACCTTACGAAGCTTATCTAGTTCTACTTGATTCTCCTTATCCTCAGATAGCCAAGCCTCCACTTTGGTCTTCTCTTCTGGCGAAGCAATCTCCCTGACATAGTCAAGAAGCAGGTGGTCAGATATGGTAGAATCGTTTTTCATGGCTTACATCAATAAGACGAACGAGTTGTTTGATACACGTAAGTGCATATAATATTTTTCATAAAAAAGTACTTAATGATATGATTATCAGTGCTTTAAGATATTCAAAAACATCTATCCTCAACCGCTTAAGAGCATTGCTAATCTGTGTTTCGACCGTTCTCTTGGAGATTTTCAAGATATCAGCGATCTCTTGATTTCTTTTTCCTTCCAGTCTACTCATTTTAAAAACCTGTTGGCACTGAGTAGGTAATTGTTGGATGGCATTATGGATCCGCTCCTCAAGCTCAGTCTCAATCATGGTGTCGTTGAAATCAAACTGATCGTCGAAATTGGCCTGCTTGATTTGCTCATGATGTTCGGATTTTGACTTGACCGATCTTAAATGATCGATGCATTTATTTCGAACGGATTGAAACAGAAAGGCCTTTAGCGAAGTGTGGAATTGTGCCGTTTTTCGGTTTTCATACAGCTTCACCAAAACTTCTTGCACCAAATCTTCGGCGATCTGTAAATCGCCAACAAACTTCTTAGCGAATACAGTAAGTACTTTAAAATACTTCAAAAAGACATTTTCAAATGCCTTTTCGCTGCCTTGTGACAGTTCCTGTTGCAGTTCTATTTCGTCTTGATTGAGCACTTGCCTCAAATCTAATTCAAAATTTCTTGTAGAATCAATTGCAAAATTATTTTCATTCATTTACTTTGTAATTCAAAGTACTTTTAAAAATGGAAAAAGATTATTTACAAGACATCTCCGAGATAAGATCCATCATGGAAAAATCTTCTCGGTTTATCTCCTTAAGTGGGTTATCTGGTGTTATGGCGGGTATATATGCGCTTGTCGGTGCGGCCATTGCCCATCGTTTGGTATACACCAGCGACACCGTAGTTTATAGTCAGTTAGTGGTGCGTGATGTCAGGGGAAATGTTGTGAATCTAATCATTATTGCTTTAGCCATTTTAGTACTTACAATCGGTACGGGCATTTATCTTACCAAGAAAAAGGCCAAACAGGACGGTGTGAAAAGTTGGGATAAAACTACTGAACGCCTTTTAATCAATTTGATGATTCCACTAGTAGCGGGTGGTATTTTAGTGATCATTTTCTACCAACAAGGCTTAATCGGGATGATCGCTCCTGTGACACTTATCTTTTATGGTATGGGGTTGATCAATGCTAGCCATTATACCTACCGAGACATTCGGTTTTTGGGAATATCAGAAGTAATATTGGGGCTTATTGCAAGTGCGGTAATCGGTTATGGCCTGCTCATTTGGGCGATTGGCTTCGGTGTATTGCACATTGTTTATGGTGCACTAATGTATTTTAAATACGAGCGTTGAAGGTAGATATACATAAGCTTAATAAGGCCTTTGAAAATAGGGTGAGGCTAGGCATTATGTCGGCATTAATTGCCGGAGAGGCCATGGACTTTAACAGGCTCAAAGAGTTGTTGGATGTGACTGATGGCAACTTGGCAAGTCACTTGAAGGCTCTAGAGAAAGAGGCCTTTATTGAAGTTCAAAAGTCATTTGTCGGAAGAAAACCGAATACAAAATACTTGGCCACAAGGGCAGGTAAAAAGGCCTTTGCAGCACACATTGATGCGCTGGAAGCCTTGATTAAAAAACAGACAGGGAGAGGGTAATATATTTTTTTACTCTTTCACTTTGAATTACAAAGTACTTTTAAATTTAAAATTATGGATCAAAAACAAGAAACAGCATTTGAAAAGATTAACAACGCCATTAAAAACTCTGTCAGCGTAAAGCTGCTCAGCATAGGCTTCCTCATTGCCATATTACTCATTCCTCAGTCAATGATTAGGTCATTGATTCGAGACCGCCAAAGCAATCAATTTAAGGCGGTTAGCGAAGTTTCAGACAGTTGGGCTGCTCCCTTAGAGCTGACTGGCCCCATAATTTCAGTCCCCTTTGAAATAGTAGAGGTCTATCAAGACAAAAAGACGAGAACCAAAAAGTATGCTCACTTCTTGCCCGATGAACTCAACATTGACGGAACCCTAAGCCCTGAAACCAGAAAGCGCGGCATTTATGAGGTGATTGTTTATTCCACCGATTTAAAGCTAAATGGCAGCTTTGATCAAATAGACCTAACACAGTTTACCAATCAGCCCGAAAATATCCTTTGGGATGAAGCCGTATTGAGCATCGGTATTCCAGATATGCGGGGTATTCAGGCCGATGTTCAATTCCAGTTAGGCAAAAAAACACATCGAATGGAATCAGGTATTCCCGCCTATTTAGAATTGAATTTAGCGCAATCCGAGCCACGCATAGACTATCATGTCGATAGACAAGGCCAAAAACAAACGGGTGTCAACGCGCGCATCAAAATCGACCCGAAAAGTGAAAAAATGGACTTTTCTGTTGATTTAGACATCAGGGGTACAAAAACTTTGATGTTTAACCCTGTTGGTAAATCGACCAATGTAAAAATTGAGTCTTCCTGGCCTCACCCAAGTTTTACTGGTCAGTTTTTACCAGACGACTATGAAATCACCGAAAAAGGATTTACTGCGAATTGGTCGGTCTTTGATTTAAATAGAAATTACCCACAACAATGGGTTGGAAAAGCGCATGCCATTAGTGCTGCAGATTTTGGTGTAAACCTATACCAGCCTGTAGATAATTATCAACAAAACACACGATCGGCCAAATACGCGGTACTCATCTTATTTCTCACTTTTATCTCGTTCTTCTTCATCGAAATCTTAAACAAGAAGAAAATTCATCCTATCCAATACATTCTCGTTGGCTTAACCCTCACTATTTTTTATACCCTGCTGCTCTCTCTGTCAGAACTTGTTGGGTTTAGTTCTGCTTACTGGATAGCCGCAGGAATCATCATAACTATGCTTACGCTTTACTCACTTTCCATGCTCAAGAGTAAAAAGTTAGCGGGCTTTATGCTCTTCTTTTTTACACTCATTTACACCTTCATTTTTGTCATTCTGCGCATGGAAGACTTCTCTCTTTTGGTTGGCAGCTTTGGGCTCTTATTTGTCCTAAGCATCTGCATGTACCTCTCGAGAAAAGTAGACTGGTACAATATTTCTAACAAGCAAAAGGTCGAAAATGCAACGGTTTAAACTCAAACTTCTACTCCGAGGAGGGCTTTTCCTCCTCAGAGTTTACTGCTTCTTTCGTCAGCAGCAGAACAAGGAAAGGCTCATTGCCGCTATGCTACTTATACCAGCCGTAGTGCTGCTGGTACCGACCTATACTTTCGAGCTCACTCTGTTGCAGTCTTTTTTGTTTCAGGCCATGCTCGTGTATGGCATTCTGAGTATTTGGTGGATCGTGAAGCATCACTATCGATTAGCCGGCATCAATTTCATGATTTACCTGCTGTTGCTGTTCAAAATAAACACACCAATGGACGCAAGTCGAGGTGTAGACGCAGGAAGTGAATCCTTAAAAGTAATGCAGTTTAATGTACACGCGATTAACAGAACTTTTGAGCATACAATTGAAAAGGTGATTCAACTAAACCCTGATTTCATCTCCTTTCAAGAAGTGGGACCAATTTGGGCTGATTATTTAGAAAATGGACTCAAAGAGCACTACCCTTACTACCGTGTGATGACCCACCCGTTGGAAAGTCAAGGCATCGCTGTATTTAGTAAATACCCCTTAATAGAAATCGAACGTCTGTTATGGCATGGAACGGCCAACATTGCTGGAAAAGTCCTTTTGGGTGATGAAGAAGTAAATTTTCTAGCAATGCATACCATGTCTCCTACTACAAAACTCCGTTGGGAAGGAAGAAATAAGCACATACAAAGGGCCAAACAGCACATTGCTGAAAAAGGTGGTGAGTTTCTGGTTTTAGGAGATTTTAATACGGTTCCTTGGGATCAGCGGTTACTCAACTTTAAAGCATCTACCCGGTTGAAGGATAGCCGCAAAAAGTTGACGCCAACTTATCCCACTTGGAACCCTTTTCTTGGTCAAATTCCCATCGATTATATCTTCTATTCAGAAGGTTTGGGCTGTGATGGACTGGATGCCATCAAGATCACCTCTGATCATAAAGCCATTTTAGGAACCTTTTTAATTAGCAACCGATGAGCCGGTGGGAAAAGACATTAAAATGGATGACTAAAATAAGTTATGCCTTGTTGATATTCATTTTAGCCAACACGTTCATCGCTCACGTAAATCCGATTGAGTTTCGGGATGTGGATTTGAAGTTTGAATATGAACTGGTGCTAATGCTCGCCACACCGTTATTGGTCTTTCTCCTCGTGATCTTGGACTACCTGAGAAATCCAGCCCAAAGGATTTTCTTCATCAACTTTATTTTGGGAATTCCGCTCTCAATATTCTCGCTCATCTTGGTCATACTCATTACAAATTCGATAGATATGAGCCGTGGAAGCGAACGAGAAATTTTCAAACATCGTTTTGATGAAAGAAGCAGAATAGTCTACCGAACCTCTTACTGGGATGGTCACCACCGGGAGGGTCAAACCTACAAGTTGAAAACACTTAACAAGTTTTTCCAGTTAACATTAAGGACTGACACCGCTGAACTAAATGCTTATCAATGGATAGACTTAACCAAAGGACTTAAAAATTGATACATGAAAAAATCTAAATCATTACGTTACCTATGTCGATTCTTCGACTGCTTGGTTCTTTTATTGATAGGCTATGCACTAGTGGTTCCTAAGCTTCTCCCCGCCATTGATATTTCAGGGCTAGGAAGCTTGGCTTTCTTTTAATTGCCTGTTGCAATTCCACCTGTAAATCAAGACCTTTGTGAATTCTGCATTTTGCAGTCCAATTCATGGAAAAACTCAAAGCAAACGCCACCATCGACCAAGCCCCAATAGACCTTTCAGGCCATGAAAACATAGAAATTTTCGGGGCAAGGGAGCACAACCTAAAAAACATCGATACAGTCATACCAAGAAACAAATTGGTAGTGATTACTGGTATTTCGGGCTCGGGAAAATCTTCCTTGGCTTTCGATACAATCTATGCCGAAGGGCAACGCCGATACATGGAGAGTTTTTCGGCTTACGCACGCTCTTTTATTGGAGATATGGAGCGTCCGGATGTTGATAAAATCAATGGCCTTAGCCCAGTAATTTCAATAGAACAAAAAACTACCTCACGTAACCCCCGATCGACCGTGGGGACACTCACTGAGATTTATGACTTTTTAAGATTACTTTTTGCCAGAACGGGCATTGCCTACTCTTATCTGACGGGCAAAGCCATGATTCGCCAGTCGGAAGACCAAATTGTGGAGCACTTAGTACAGAACTTCGAAAAAAAGAAACTAATACTGATGGCACCTGTGGTAAAGGGTCGAAAAGGACACTACCGAGAGCTTTTTGTGCAGATTAGAAAGATGGGCTTTACCAAAGTCCGAGTAGACGGTGTAGTGATGGACATGGTCCCTAAAATGCAGGTTGATCGGTATAAAACGCACGATATCGAAATCGTTGTCGATAGAATTATCGCGGATGCCGAAGATCGCTATAGAATCGCCCAAAGTGTAAAAACAGCCCTATCCCACGGAAAAGGAGTGATGATGGTGCGTGACGAAGAAGCAAATGTTCATCACTTTTCTAAGTACTTAATGGACCCTGAAACAGGGCTCTCTTATGATGAACCTGCTCCAAATAACTTTTCATTTAACTCCCCTTATGGTGCTTGCCCTTCTTGTAACGGGCTTGGTCAAATTGAAGAAATTAGCGAGGAAAGTGTCATCCCAGACGACTCTTTAAGCATAAGTCGTGGCGGTATAGCACCGTTGGGAGACTATCGTGATATCTGGATCTTCAAAAAGATAGACGCGATACTCAAGCGGTATAAAGTCAACCTTTCCACCCCGATCAAAGATATCCCGAAGGAAGTAATGGAGGTAATCCTTTTTGGTGACGATGTGCCTGTGGCGGTCGGTTCCAAAAAATATCCTGGGACAGAATGGAATACGAAGTTTGAAGGGATCATAAAATTTCTGGAGAAGCAGAAGCAAGAAGGCACTGAAAAAACTAAGCGGTGGATTGAAGACTTTATGCACATAAAGACTTGTCCAACTTGTCATGGTGCAAGGCTAAAAATGGAATCTCTCCATTTCAAAATTGCCGATACGAATATTTCTCAGCTCGCCCGAATGGACATCAACCAACTTTCCAATTGGTTTGTAGGCGTTGAAGATAGAATGACCGAGAAGCAGCGATTGATTGCTCCAGAAATTCTCAAAGAAATTAGAAAGCGAATTGGATTCTTGCTTGATGTAGGTCTTGACTACTTGACGCTAAATCGCCCTTTAAGAACACTTTCTGGAGGAGAAGCCCAGAGGATTCGATTGGCCACACAAATTGGGACACAGCTTGTAGGCGTACTCTACATTATGGATGAACCGAGTATTGGTCTTCATCAAAGAGATAATGTCAAGCTAATCAATGCGCTAAAAAACCTTCGAGATATCGGCAATACCATCATTGTGGTTGAACATGATAAGGATATGATGTTAGCCTCTGATTACATCATAGACATTGGCCCAGGAGCAGGAAGACACGGTGGTCAGGTTGTAGCGGCTGGCGACCCTTCTAAATTTTTAAAAGAAGGTGGTATTACGGCAAATTACCTCAAAGGAGATGTCAATATTGAGGTCCCGAAGAAAAGGCGCGAAGGAAACGGAAATAGTATTATACTGAAAGGCGCTGAGGGGAATAATCTACAGCAGGTAACGCTAAAATTACCGTTGGGTAAAATGGTTTGTGTAACTGGTGTTTCTGGTAGCGGAAAATCTACTTTGATTCATGATACCCTGTTCCCAATACTTAACCAGCACTTTTTTAGAGCACGGAAAAACCCATTGGCTTACAAATCAATCGATGGCTTAAAACATATTGATAAAGTAATCGAAGTAGATCAATCTCCTATTGGGCGAACTCCGCGTTCGAACCCAGCAACTTATACAGGTGTCTTTTCCGATATAAGAACACTATTTACAGAGCTACCTGAGGCGAAAATTCGCGGTTATAAAGCAGGTAGATTTTCCTTCAATGTCAAAGGTGGTCGCTGCGAGACTTGTGAAGGGGCAGGCATGAAATTGATAGAAATGGACTTCTTACCTAACGTCCATGTACCGTGTGAAACCTGTAAGGGAAAACGCTATAACCGAGAAACCTTGGAGGTGCGCTTTAAAGGAAAATCGATTTCCGATGTGCTGGACATGACGGTAGAGCAAGCTGTTGAGTTCTTTGAGCATCAACCAAAAATTCTTCGAAAAATTAAGACCTTAAACGACGTAGGGCTTGGTTACATTTCTTTAGGTCAGCATGCCACCACTTTATCTGGTGGAGAAGCACAACGGGTAAAATTAGCCACCGAATTATCGAAAAAGGATACGGGCAAAACACTTTACATCCTTGATGAACCTACCACTGGCCTTCACTTCAAAGATATTCAGCACCTGCTTGATGTACTCAATCGATTAGTGGATAAAGGAAATTCAGTGCTCGTCATTGAGCACAATTTGGATGTGATAAAGGTTTCGGACCACATTATCGACCTAGGGCCTGAAGGTGGCGACGGCGGTGGTACTATTGTAGCGGAAGGAACTCCTGAAAAGGTGTCTAAAAGTAAGAAAGGGTATACCGCTAAATTCTTAAAAGAGGAATTGGCTAGCTAGGCAAAAAAAATGATGCTGCCGCTTGCGCGAACAGCACCTTCTTCAACCAAAACATTAAAACCGCTCAACACACCGATCTCCTCAGCGCTTGCCCATTTCACCTTAGGCAAGCATCTAACCACGGTTTTAATTTCTTTTTAATACTAATTTTAAAACTCACTTTCAGAACGGAAGACACAAGTTGGTATTATAGATTATGCTAAAATCTCTCTGTTTTTAACATTAATTAAGATTTTGAGGATAGCATAACATATGAAAGCGTTTTAGACCAACTTTACGGATCAGAAATCGTAATATAGGTAACCCAAGAAAGTATGTCAGACCTGCATCATCTTCACCTAGAAATTCCTAAATCTGATAAGAAAAGAATTGTGATAATCGGCGGTGGATTTGCCGGGATTCAGCTTATCAAATCCCTTCGAAAATCGCCATATCAAATCGTGCTACTCGATCGGCACAACTATCACACATTTCAGCCATTACTATATCAGGTAGCCACCGCAGGCTTAGAGCCTGACTCCATTGCAGGAGCACTCAGGCACCTTTTTGAGAAGCATAAAGATTTCTATTTTAGAATGGCGCGTGTGACAGGAATTGAACTAGCTGAGAAAAAGATATCGACCTTAGTTGGCGACTTAAGCTACGACATGCTGGTCATTGCCAACGGATCTAAAACAAACTATTTTGGCAATCAGGAAATGTACGAACGCACGTTTCCAATGAAACAAATTCCGCAGGCTTTGAACCTTCGAAGTCATATGCTTCAGAATTTTGAGCAGACCGTGATGTCGCCAGATATTGAGGAGCAAGATCGACTGACCAACTTTGTGGTAGTTGGGGGTGGACCGACTGGTGTAGAAGTAGCAGGTGCACTTGGTGAACTCAAAAACCATGTCTTGCCGAAAGACTATCCGGATATCGATTTTGACATTATGAAGCTTCATTTGGTAGATGCCGGAGAGAGATTACTCGCAGGTATGTCGGAAAAGGCAGGTACTAGGGCTTTAAAATACCTAGAAGACTTTGGGGTGGACGTAAGGCTTGGTACTCGGCTAGTAGATTACGATGGAAATAATGTCACGCTTACCGATGGCACCGTTATACCTGCCAAAACGGTGATTTGGGCAGCGGGTGTCACTGGAAATACCATCGATGGTTTGCCAGAAGCAGTTGTTGATAAGGGCAGAATTTTAGTGGACCAGTATAACCAAGTTGAAGGCCACCCAGACGTTTATGCTGTCGGTGATATTGCCGCTATGTGTTCTGAAGAAAATCCACGTGGATTCCCTATGGTAGCTCCAGTTGCCATGCAACAGGCCCAAAATCTGGGTAAAAACTTGAAGCGTCAACTCAAACAGAAAGAACCAATTCCTTTTAAATACAGAGATAAAGGATCAATGGCCACGGTAGGAAGAAATAAGGCGGTGGTTGACATGCCAAGGTTTCATTTTGGTGGTCTATTCGCTTGGATGGTTTGGATGTTTGTTCACTTGATGTCTATTGTTGGTTTTAGAAACCGATTGGTGATTCTTAGTAACTGGGTTTGGAATTATATGACCTACGATCGGGGTACACGACTGATTATTAGAACTTTTCTTCGGAATAAGCAGTACAAACCGGGAGATAGCCTCTAGCTCCCGAAAAAATCTGCTCTTTACCTCTCATCGCAAAGCATAAGCAAGTGTGATTAAACTTTCCTTATTTTCACGAAGGAAATGAGAAAGAAACGATTGTACTGGGCGTTCCAAATATTAGGGTGGGGCGCATACGTTCTTCTAAATATTTTTACGCTAAGTCTTAACCCACAAGCCTTACAGCCTGAAATTATTCGTATTTCAAGAATCGAGATATTACTGCATACACCAATTATGCTGTTCTTTTCCCATTACCTAATCCGTAAAGTAATTATTCAACGCAATTGGCTTCAAATAAACATTGGCCGAGTCATTCCAAGGATTTTAGGCCTAATCTTGATTGCAGCTTTATCGGTTCAAATAGTCTCCTTGACACTTTATTGGATGGTTGGGACTATTTCGCTCGATGATGAACTTTCAATTCTCTTGAGTGATATCCTTTTTGCCTTACTGAACTTCTTGATCATGTTCATTATTTGGTCAACGATCTATTTCCTATACCACTTCTTAGAAAGCAACAATCGATCTTTGAAGTACGAGGCAGCGATGAATGAAATGCATTTGAACCAGTTGAAGTCTCAGTTAAACCCACACTTTATTTTCAACGCCCTGAACAGCATGCGTGCCCTGGTAGATGAAGAGCCTAGTAAAGCGAAAACAGCCATTACTCAGCTTTCAAATATTCTCAGAAACTCCTTGATTACCGATAAAAAGCGGGTCGTTAGCTTTGGAAATGAATTAAACACGGTCAGAGATTACCTGGCCCTAGAAGGAATTAGGTTTGAAGAAAGGCTAAAAGTAAGGTATCAAATCGATCCAAAATCTGATGGTTTTGAGATACCGCCAATGATGGTTCAAACCTTAGTAGAAAATGCCATTAAACACGGGGTTTCAAACCTGATAGAAGGCGGTGTAATAGAGATTGAGTCGTTAGTAGAACACTCGATCTTAATTTTAAAAATTAGAAACAGTGGCCAAATTAGCCTAAGCCCCAAAAGGCCGGGTAGCCGAAAGGGTGTTGGCCTAATAAATACTAAAGAAAGGCTTAAATTGATATATGGAGAGGCTGCTTCATTTAGAATTTACAATGAAAACGATAAGTTTGTAGTGACTGAAGTGAAGATACCTCAACGTATGTAAGCAAAATCTAAATAAATGAGAGCACTAATAATCGATGACGAACGATTGGCAAGAAAAGAATTGACCAATTTACTGCAGGAATATCCAGAGATAGAAATCATAGGAGAAGCTGTGAACGCTGAGGATGCCGAAGAAAAAATCAAAACACTTCAGCCCGAATTACTATTCTTAGATATTCAGATGCCTGGAAAAACAGGTTTTGAGCTTTTAGAAACATTAGATACCGTACCAGACGTAGTCTTTACGACAGCATATGACGAATATGCACTTCAAGCTTTTGACTTCAACGCGCTTGATTACCTACTTAAACCGATCGAGCCAGACAGACTAAAAGAAACGATCACTAAGCTGATTAATAGACCTAAAAAAGAAGAGGCGGTCGTTACACAAACAGACCAGAAATTAGGTCCTCAGGATCGTGTTTTTGTGAAAGACGGGGATAAATGTTGGTTTGTGAAGTTAGAAAACATTAGGCTCTTCGAATCAGATGGCAATTACATTAAAATCTACTTCGACAACTTCAAGCCGATGATTCATAAGTCATTGAACGCCTTGGACGAAAAACTAGATGATAGATCGTTTTTCCGCGCCAGCAGAAAGCACATCATTAACCTGACTTGGGTAGAAAGTATCGAATCTTGGTTTAATGGTGGATTAATGGTTGTACTTCGTGGTGGCGACAAAGTAGAGGTAAGCCGTAGACAAGCAGCCAGATTCAAAGAAATGATGAGCCTATAGGCCGATCTAGTATATATACGAAAGCCCATTTTCTAAGGTGTTCAAACGCGGGAAGGAAATGGGCTTTTTTTTGATATGCCAGAAGGAATAACTAATATAGAATACTCAACCAAGGGGTTTACCATCAACTATTTCCTACTGTAAACCACTTATCTATCGTCATGATTTATTTTATACTATCTGTCTTTCTATTTTTTCAAGACGTTAATCCATCAGATCCGGACTCGGTTTCTTATGAAGACACCCCTAAGATTGAGCAACAAAAAGCTGAGCAAAAAAGGCTTAACTATGCCATTGATAATGATTCCACCATGTTTATCTATCGTGGTGCTGGGCCTTATTCTTTAGAGGAAAGAGGTGAAAAAGTCAAAGAGAACATTAGGCAATCCAAAGACAGGTTTACGTCTGAAAAACCTATCATAGTCAAATCAGAAGATGGCAATGAAATCTTCTGTGGTGAAAAGCTTATTATGACTGTGTATGACGCTGATGCCAAAGCCATTGGGCTTAGCAGAAACGCCGCCACGGAGTATTATGCCGATCTAATTCAACAATTAAGAGAGACTGAAGACATACCCAAAGTCGAGGTAAAATCACTAATCCTGAATATAGGAATAGCGGTAGTCATCGTGATTCTCTTCCTTATCGGCTTACGCTATTACAATAGGCTATTCCGGCTTGTTTACATGAAAATCCGTGGGCAAAAAGGAAAAATGCTCAAGGGTTTCAAGGTTAAAACCTACGAAGTCCTAACAGAAGAAAAGCAGATTCTATTTGTCACCTATATCGCTAAGGGATTGCGTATAGCCGTATTACTTTTTATCATCTATCTATTACTTCCAGTCCTTTTTTCACTTTTCCCATGGACTCAAGGCATCGCGACTACGCTATTCGGGTATATCCTAGATCCACTAAAAAGCATTGGAAACAAGTTCTTACTTTTTATTCCCGACCTACTAACAATTACAGTTATCTGGTTTGTTACAAAATACGTTTTGAAGCTTTTAGCCTTTTTTAAAGACGAAGTGGCCAAGGGAAAACTTGAACTTCCTGGGTTCTATAAAGAGTGGGCAAAACCGACCTATAACATCATTAAGATATTGGTGATTGCCTTGAGTTTCATTGCTATTTGGCCATTGCTGCCAATGTCTGACTCCGATATTTTTAAAGGAGTCTCTACTTTCATTGGCTTATTGGTGGCTTTAGGTGGGGCAGGTGCTATTTCAAATGTTATTGCAGGCTTAGTGATCACCTATATGAGATCGTTTAAAATAGGCGATCGTGTTAGAATTGGAGAAGTCATGGGTGATGTGAAAGAAAAATCTCTGCTAAACACAAGAATCAAAACCATCAAAAACGAAATCATTACGATTCCTAATTCTCATATGCTCAATAGCCATACGATAAACTATACTACGGCAAATGACGAGGAAGGGCTTATACTACATACTACGATTACACTCGGTTATGATGTGCCTTGGCGCTCAGTGCACGAAGTATTGATTGAAGCGGCGTTGGCGACAGAACATGTTAAAAAACTACCAAAGCCATATGTTCTTCAAACCAGTCTAGATGATTTTTATGTTAGCTATCAGCTCAATGCTCGAACGCGTGAAATCCATAAAATGGCTTTGATCTATTCGAAACTTCATCAAAACATCCAGGATAAATGTAATGAGGCGGGCATTGAGATTCTTTCTCCTCATTATGGTGCCCAACGTGACGGAAACCATAGTACAATTCCACAAGAACATCTTCCAGAGAATTACCAAGCCCCATGGTTTAGGGTGAAAAAGGATTTCTGAGGTCATTTTCTTGGCTAGTCTCAAGGAAATATGCTTACTTTTAACTGATGGCCAATACGCTTAAAAGAAGACTTTTTATCATCATCTTCGGTACGGATACACCTGCCGGTAGAGCCTTCGATATTGCTTTATTGATTGCAATACTAATCAGCATTTTCGCTGTAATGCTGGAAAGTGTCGAATCCCTAGAAGAAAAGTTTGGGCACATCTTTAGGATTGTTGAGTGGGTTTTAACTGGCGCTTTCACCCTTGAATATCTGACACGGGTTTACGTAACCGATCGCAAAAGCCAATATATTTTCAGTTTCTACGGACTGATTGATCTATTGTCCTTACTCCCAACCTATTTGAGTCTAATTTTCACTGGAACACAATACTTACTCATTATTCGGGCGCTTCGCCTGCTTCGTGTATTCAGAATCTTAAAACTGGGCCGTTATGTCGGAGAAGGGGAACAATTGATGCGCGCCCTCCGCTCTAGCCGACATAAAATCACAGTTTTTATGGGTACAGTGATCACCTTGGTTGTAATAATGGGTACCGTAATGTACCTAGTAGAAGGAGGTGAAAACGGTTTTACGAGTATTCCTAAGAGTATCTATTGGGCGATCGTGACCTTAACAACTGTCGGGTATGGAGATATAGCACCTCAAACCGTTTTAGGCCAGAGCATTGCCTCTTTTGTGATGATCCTTGGCTATGCCATCATTGCCGTTCCAACGGGTATTGTTACCGTAGCTCTGGGCAAGGAAAAAGACAAACAAGCATTACTAGCTTGTTCCAATTGCCAAGAAACCGGCCACGCCGAAGATGCCATCCACTGTAAATTTTGTGGTGAAAAGCTCCTTCATGAGTAAGAAAATTAAGTTAGACCTTTACTCACCTCAAGAAGAACTCGCCAACGCTATCACGCATGCTTTCGGCATAATAGGTGGTTTAATTGGCTTAATACTTACTTTATCAAACAGAAGTACCAATGAAGTAAATGTTACTTGGAGTGGCGTAATTTTCTTTTTGAGTGTTATTTTTCTCTATACAGCATCCACAATTTATCATAGTGTTAGTGGTAAGAAGATAAAGTACTTGTTTAAGCAACTAGATCATATCGGTATCTATATTTTGATCGCGGGGACCTTTACGCCTTTTGCTTGGGGAATTCTTGGAAACGATGTTTCTGGCCAAAATATGATCATGGCTGTTTGGCTGATCGCTTTGGCAGGGATCCTTTTTAAAGTGTTCTATACGGGCAAATTTGAAGCAATTTCTCTAATCTCCTATGTTGGAATGGGCTGGTTAGGCTTTCTAATGTTCGATGATATTACCCAATACCTGGGCAGAGAGGTAGTTGATTTAATGCTTTATGGAGGCATTTTTTATACTTCTGGCATCATTTTCTATCTGATGAGGAAACTCAAGTATCATCACGCCATCTGGCACTTGTTTGTGCTTTGTGGAACAGGGTTTCACACCTGGGCTATCTTAAAACACGTTATTCGTATTTAACGTAATGCTCCCATTTATTTAGAACACTGACAAAATCATCTGGCAGATCTGACTCAAATTGTACATGTTTTCCAGTTTTTGGATGCACAAAACCCAGCGATTTCGCATGAAGTGCTTGCCTTGGCATAAGTTTAAAAGCATTGTCAACGAAAGCTTTATACTTTGAAAACTGTGTCCCTTTTAGCAAAACATTGCCACCATAAGTCGCATCATTGAAAAGCGGGTGACCCAAATATTTAAAATGTGCTCTTATTTGATGAGTTCTACCCGTTTCGAGATTACACTTAATCAGGGACACATACCTCAATTCTTTAATAACCTTATAATGTGTAATGGCTGTTCTTCCTCTAGACCCATCTTCTATGGCCACCGTAACTCTTCTATCCTTTTCGCTACGACCAAGATTTACATTAATGGTGCCTTCTGCATCTTTTGGAACACCCCACACCAATGCATAATAGGTTCGTTCAATACTATGATCGAAAAACTGCTTGGCTAAAGAACTCATCGCATTTTCGGTTTTAGCAATCACCAGTAATCCAGAAGTATCTTTATCAATTCGGTGCACAAGACCCGGGCGGCCTTCATTATCCTTCATCGTTGGCAATTGCTGAAAATGATGAACCAATGCGTTGACCAACGTACCAGACCAATTATTATATGCAGGATGTACCACCATGCCTGGCTCCTTATTTACGATCAGTACATCAGCATCTTCATAAATGATATTTAGTGGAATATCTTCTGGAATCAGTTCCGTTTCTCGAGGAGGCTCTGGCAAGGCAACTACAATCTCATCATTTGGGTGCACCTTATAATTTGGTTTGATTTCCTTGCCGTTGACTTTTACAAAACCGTCCTTAATGCCTTGTTGAACCTTATTCCGCGTTACATTCGGTAAACGGTCCATCAAAAACTTATCAACCCGATAAGGCTCCTGACCTGCATCGCAGACAATTCTGTGATGTTCAAATAATTCTTCTTCCTCGAACGCTTCGCTCATATCGCACCTATTTCACCAACAAAGATATCACTAACTTCATGGCATGGAAATTAGTCCTGCTCCTGTTCAACAAATTCATGAGCCACTTTTTGAGCAAAAGGGTGTACAAGTCTTTATAAAGAGGGAAGACTTAACCCATCCTGTGGTATCGGGAAACAAATGGCGAAAGCTTAAATACAACCTTCAGGCTGCTAAGGAACAACAACATGATACTCTTCTCACTTTCGGCGGGGCTTACTCTAATCATATTCATGCCGTTGCCGGAGCTGGAAAGGCATTCGGCTTTAAAACGATCGGCATAATTCGTGGCGAAGAAACACTACCCCTGAATCATACGCTTACCTACGCTAAGTCTTGTGGTATGGAATTAAGGTACATGGATCGTGCTACCTATCGGTTGAAAAACTCTTTAGAAGTAAAGCATAATTTACTTTCAGCATTCGGTAAATTCTATCTTATCCCTGAAGGTGGAACCAACGCTCTGGCTATCAAAGGATGCGAAGAGATTGTTGAAGACTTATCAGAAACATATGACTATTATACACTTGGTGTGGGTACAGGCGGTACTATTTCAGGGCTTATAGCATCACTTAAAGGCCTAAACCAAGTTATTGGGTTTTCGTCGCTGAAAGGGGATTTTTTGACCCAAGAAGTCGAAAATCTATTGGTCGATTACAATGGGCGTGAGTACAAGAACTGGCAGATCAACAACGATTTTCACTTTGGGGGCTATGCTAAGATAAAACCTGAATTTCTTTCATTTATAAAGTCCTTTGAGGATCAACATGGCATTTTGCTAGACCCAGTTTATACGGGTAAATCTCTTTATGGGCTTTATCAACTTATCAACAAGGACTATTTTGGACGCGGTACCAGAATATTATTCATACATACTGGCGGACTGCAAGGAAGGTCTGGCTTTGGAATTTGATTATTTGAGTGCCGATCCACCCCAAAATTTACTATACTCTTCGCAGTGCACCATAATGGTTTGATATTTCGAAACATCAATCGAGGCAGGAATATCATAGGTTGCTTTTCCCTTGTAAGCGGTAAGCTTGGCTACTAAAACGGGCTCACCAATTTTCAACGCATTTTTGCTTTCTATGTCGTCCAACTTCGCTTTGGATAAAAATATTTTTAGGTCTGGCGCTTTTTTCGCCTCAAAATCATCTCCCAACACTAACTTATGCCCATTATCTGATTTGATGATTTTCCAGCTTCCTTCAAAAGTCGTCCATCGACTGTAATTATCCCATTCACCCTGGTATTTGACTTCTTGGATATTCAGAAAAGAAATTGAAACGAGTAATATGAATGTTGAAATGATCTTCATGACTAAAAAATTTAGACCATAACACATAGGGGGTGCATTAATGTTCCCTTGGGTAAAAACCAATGAAATGGCTAGCCCATTAGGTCCTCAAAAACATCCTTGAGTTTTCCGAAGGGCTTTATAGTGATTTTGGTGTTCTTCAGATCCAGTCCTTTTGTATTGTATCTAGATATATAGATGATCTCAAATCCAAGTTTTTCTGCCTCGGAAATTCGACTCTCTATTCTGTTGACAGCACGAATTTCTCCGCCTAAGCCAACCTCTGCGGCAAAAGCCACTTTCTCGGAAATGGGTATATCGTGATATGAGCTAACTAAGGAGGCACATACGGCTAAGTCTAATGCGGGTTCCTCAATTCTAATGCCTCCAGCCACATTTAAAAAGACATCTTGGGCGTTGAACCTTAATCCTCCCCGTTTTTCCAAGACTGCCAAGAGCATATTCAATCTTTTAGCGTCAAAGCCTGTGGCACTTCGCTGTGGTGTTCCATATGCTGCCGTACTAACCAGCGACTGAATTTCTATCATTAAGGGTCGATTACCCTCAATAGTGGCACCGATCGCCACCCCAGGTAGATCTTCGGCACGCTGAGATATTAAAATTTCCGAGGGGTTTGAAACTTGTCTCAATCCCGTTTCTTGCATCTCATATATCCCTAATTCAGAGGTAGAGCCAAATCGATTCTTGATTGTTCTAAGTATTCGATAGGTAAGATGTCTATCTCCCTCAAATTGGAGGACGGTATCTACCATATGCTCCAAGATTTTTGGGCCTGCAATACTTCCATCCTTAGTGATATGGCCCACTAAAAAAACCGGGGTATTGGTTTCTTTGGCAAATTTCATCAGTTCACCCGTGCATTCCCTTACCTGAGAAACTGAGCCGGCGGCAGATTCTATGCGGTTTGTGTGTAGCGTTTGGATGGAATCTATCACCAATACTTGTGGCGACATTTCCTTCACCTGACTGAAAATATTTTGCGTGCTCGTTTCCGACAGAATAAAGCAATTGTCGGTACCAACTCCGATGCGTTCTGCCCTCATTTTTATTTGTTGCTGGCTTTCTTCTCCAGAAACATAAAGGACTTTCGTATTAGAGGCGCTTAATGCCACTTGGAGCATCAACGTAGATTTACCTATGCCAGGTTCTCCGCCAATTAGGACCAGTGAACCTGCAACAATTCCACCGCCCAAAACTCGATTTAACTCAATGTCTTTCGTGACCAACCGACGCTCGGAACCCTTCTCGATTTCCTTGACGTTCACTGGTTTTTGTCGCGTTGTAGGAGCCGCATCATCTCTCCACGAGGTCTTTGCAGGATCGGTTTTCTCTATAACCTCCTCCACGTATGTATTCCATTCGTTGCAAGAGGGGCATTTACCAATCCACTTGGCCGAGTTTGCACCACAATTCTGGCAGATATATGTACTTTTTACTTTGGCCATTTCTCTTGAATATAACTGATATTGGCTTGGTGCACTAGGCTAATAACTCCGAAATATCTGATGAAGTAAGTTTTTTAATAAAGCTCTCTTCTGTAGTAATTAGATCAGAAGCTAACTTTAGTTTGTTCTTTTGTAGGGCTAGAATCTTTTCTTCTACCGTATTTCTTGTAATGAACTTATAAGTAAATACAGTATTCTTTTGCCCTATTCTATGGGCTCTATCAACTGCCTGCTCTTCGATAGCCGGGTTCCACCAAGGGTCTAACAGAAAAACGTAATCTGCCTCTGTTAAATTGAGTCCCAAGCCTCCTGCTCTCAAGGAAATCAAGAACAACTTGATGTCTTTATTATTCTGAAATTTATCTACCTGCCCTTGCCTATCCTTTGTCGTTCCATCTAAGTAAGCGTAAGCCATACCTTTCTCGTCAAAATAGGATTTCACAATGCTCAGGTGCTTAACAAACTGACTGAATATTAGGATTTTATGCCCTTCGCTCAAGGCAGACTCAATCATATACTGAATATCTTCAAGCTTACCTGATTCGCCTTCATATTCGGGCTCCACCATCTGGGGGTGGTTCGCTATTTGTCTGAGTTTGGTCAAACCTTGGAGTAGCAGAAGTTGTGATTTCTTAATACCACTTTGCTCGATTGTTTCTAGAATTTTGTTTCTGTAAAACGACTTTACCTCCTCATACTTTTCTGCTTGTTCGGCAGACATTTCGCTATACTTTATATGCTCAATTTTCTCTGGTAGATCTTTTGCCACTTGAGACTTTTGCCGCCGGAGAATGAATGGTTTTATGATAACATTGAGTTTTCGAGTTTTTTCTACGTCTTGCTTCTTCTCGATCGGTAGTTGGAACTCGTTTTTAAAGTACTTTTCATTTCCTAAAAGACCTGGGTTAATAAAACTCAACTGGGACCATAAATCCATGGTACTATTTTCTAAAGGTGTACCCGTTAGAATTAATCGGTGCCTTGATTTTAGTTTTCCTACAGACTTTGCAATGCGTGAGTCTGGATTCTTAATCGCTTGAGACTCATCCAAAATGATATAGTTGAAGTAAAATGTATTCAAGATATCGATATCAATTCTTGTGATTCCATAGGATGTGATCACCAAGTCGTAGTCAGCAAAGGTTTCAGGATCTTTGTTTCTATTGACGCCCGTGTAAACGAGTGTCTTGAGGTTTGGGGTAAATTTAGAGGCCTCAATTTGCCAATTGTAAATCAAGGATGTCGGCATAATGAGCAATGATGGAGAAATTACTCCTTCCTTTTTCTGTGACTGGAGCAGGGCAAGCGTCTGTACCGTTTTTCCAAGCCCCATGTCGTCAGCTAAGCAGCCTCCAAAGCTGTAATCGGCCAGAAAACGCATCCAATTATAGCCTGCCTTTTGATAAGGCCTTAGTTCTCCTTTGAAAGCTGCAGGTAATTCATAATCGTCGATCTCTTCAAAACCATGTAGCTTTTGCAGTTTTCGATCCATAGTAACCTGGGCCAGTTTACCATTGGTGAGGTCTTGAATTAAGGAAAGGTGGTGTTTTTTAAGCCGTAGGTTCTGATTACTATCATCCTCTTCCATAAAGGCGAATAGTTCAGCATAATCAGTCAACCAAGCGTCTGGAATTACGGCAATTTGCCCATTGGGAAGGGTGATTTCCTTTGTCTTTTTGTTAATCAGCTTTCTAAGTTCCTTGAATGGAATTTCATAGTCCCCGAACCTGACAATCGCATGGATATCGAACCAGTCGATACTTTCATTTACCTTTATTTCAAGTGAGGACTCTCCGATGAAGTACTTCTTTCTTTCGTCATCAGTTTGGCGCACACTGATATCGTATGCTTCGAGTAATTCTGTGTTTTCGTTGAGCCAAGTAAATGCTTTACCTCTCGACATGGAAACTCTACCATTCTGAAACTTCAATCCTGATTCTTGAAGCTTTTTAACGATTTCAATTTCATGATCACCATCTCGCCTTACTTTGTGAAAAACATAGTTATCACCCTGTTTTTCGAGTTTTACTGAAGAATTAGGGGCTGGCTCATACCCAAATTGGTAGGGACCATAGTCAAAACCGATCTTAAAAAGAATCTTACTTTCATCCGTGTTCGGATCATTAGACTGTCCTTTTTTATCGAACAATTCTCCATTAGTTGTTTGAACAAGTTCTGAAAAAGAAATAACTGGTTTAACGGGATATCTCTCCGTATTAATGTCAAAGCCTTTGGCATAAACATCGAAGGAAGCGACCAATTGGGTCACGAATTTCTGATAATATGTCTCTTCTACTTTTCTAGGGACTACAATGAATTTCTTATTTAGAAATGGCTTCAATTTCTTTCCATCCACATTTTTGGCAAAGCGCAGCAGCTTATTGCCGACGATCAGCCAAGCTGGTTCATGACAAATAAGGTAGGACCCATTGTATTGCCATTCCAATTTCTCGCCTTGATGCTTCATTGTTGGGAAATAGTGCGTATTCTCTTCATTTCTCCTAAAATGAAATAGAACTGTCGCCTTTTCTTTTTCCCATTGTATTTGTTTCCAGGTAGGCTCGCCATCTCTACCCATTTCAAAAATCATCTTACCATCGAGTAGGTCTAAAATCTTCGCTCTTCGGTGCTCTAGGTATTGATGGATAGTTTCTTGAAGGGCCTTATCACCTTTCTCTTTATCGTAAACTTTAAAGAAAAACTCAGCCGGCTTCACTTTCTGTTTGTAAAATTTTAAGACGATGGATTCTTGCTGCATTTCATCCATGAGTTTGATTAACTCGTAGTCGGCATCGTCTAGATCTTTACCGAACTCTTTGGCGTTTTTAGAGGAAATGTTTTGGTGTTGTAAGGTGAGCCGTCCTTTTTCGTCAAGCTGAATCACAAAAGACTCGAACAAATAGCCGAGATACTCATGCTGAAATAGTGAGTAGATAAGTTGGAACGGTTGAGCTGTTGAGACCTTCATTTGAATCTTGGGCGATTCGCAAATTAAAGATTTCTGCTAAACCGAAAACACTATTCCTCAAGTAAATTTTGATTAATCCAGATGCGCTATAGGATTCACTTTAGACGCTAAAACAGCCGGTCTATATGCGGTAAGAATGGTAATGATAAATATGCTCAATCCTACCCATAAAAAGTCTAACCAGACAATTTTCACCGGATATGAATTTACCACTGAAGAGGACATACCCAAACCTATGATACCATACTCATGCTGCAAAATACAGAAGGTTAAACCAAGAAATAGACCAGCTAAGCAGCCCACAAAACCTATAATCACTCCTTGTTTTAAGAAGATTCCTTTAACCATCTGCTTTGTAGCGCCTGCTGCAAAAAGGACAGCAATGTCTCGGCGTTTTTCTATGGCTAGCATGGAGAGTGAAAAGAAGATATTGAACGAGGCAATCAGCGTGATAAATGTTAGCCCAATATATACGAAAAGCTTTTCTAGCTTCACTGCCCTCAGGAGTTCGGCATGTTGTTCGTCACTGTCCAAAACATTGAATTCAGTTCCTAATAGGGCTTTTAAGGCGGATTTGACTTTTCTAAGGCTCGCGTCATCCTCTAAATATAACTCTATTGAGGTTCTTCGATTTTTATAATCCATCACCCGTTTAGCTACTCGTAACGGTACTAGCACCAGGCTTTCATCATAGGCAGTTTCCACACTAAAAGCAGCGGCTGGTTTTACTCGCACTCTACGAACGGGGCTACCTGTTGTAACCGTTCCTGGCCTTACTTTTTTGGGGTAAACAATTTGGACATCATACATATCGCTATCCAACAGTACGCCTAGTTCATAAGCAACGCCCGCACCTAAAATGGCAAAGTTGTCTGTGCCTTCGGTTAGCTTTAATTCTCCATCAATCAGGAAGGTGTCGAG
The DNA here is from genome assembly GCF_001747105.1 of Roseivirga misakiensis. NCBI lineage: Bacteria > Pseudomonadati > Bacteroidota > Cytophagia > Cytophagales > Roseivirgaceae > Roseivirga > Roseivirga misakiensis. Next base: position 1,130,999 of record NZ_MDGQ01000003.1, read on the forward strand.
TTTATTGGCTTGCAGATAGCTATCTTCTATACCTTTAATTCTTACTACCACCTGCTGATCTCTGTAGGTGACTAAAGCGTTGTCTTCAATAACTTCGGCCAAAGACTTTACACCCTCTAGTTTTTCCAAACTCGCTAAAAACGCCGCATCAACTTCAAATGATTTGCCTTTTACAGATTCAATTTTAAGATCTGGATCAAAAGTCTGGTAAACCGATCGCAAAACACCTTCAAGCCCGTTAAATACGGAGAGTACAATAATCAGCGCCATAGTTCCGATGGCCACACCGATCATTGAAACCCACGAGAGGATTTGAATAAAGTTCTTTGACTTTTTAGAGGAGAAGTATCGCTTCGCTATGAATGTTGATACGTTCAATCCTCTTCAGGTTCTGTTTCTTCAGGAATATCAAGAGAATCGATTAAAGAGTCCATTCGTGAACCTGTTTCGGCTGTAGTATCCATGAAAAATGCCAGTTCAGGAATTACTCTTACATCTTTGCCAATAGAACGGCCAAGTTTTCCTCTAATTCTCGGTTTCACACTGTTTAAGAAGTCGATGACACTATGTGCCGCGTTAATTGGAAATACGCTAATGTACAGTCTAGCCAACCCCAAATCAGGGCTCATGGTAACGTCTGTTACTGTGACCAACTTGCCTAAAAATTCCGCAGAAAACTCTTGTGTAAAGATGTGACTTACTTCTTTTTGAATGAGTTTGGAAAACTGCTGTTGCCTTTTGCTACCTGCCATGATGCAAATATCTGATATAATTATTGATTTTCCTTCCAGCGCATTTTTTACCTTATTTGTAGCCTGTAAAATAAGGTTCCTTGTTTAGTTATTTCAAGAAAAACGATCCACTCAGAATAATAGGCCTCGTACTTATCCTTATAAGTATAAGGGTCGGTTATTTTGTTTTCTCTGATTTGGGTCAATCAATGTTGGAAGGGCTAGACTACTTGGCTTTTAATGCTGGTACTAGTGGATCGATAAATGCATTTTTCGTTCATTCAGGGCCTCTATCTGAATTAACTTTTGTTGGATTAGAATCTACAGGCTCACCACTCTTGAGCTTAGTCTTAGCCACTGTTCTAATTCTATTTAATAGCATTTTACTGAACAGTATTTTTATTAGGAATGCGTCTTTCGAGGAGTCTTCCTTTTTGCCTGCGGCCGTCATGACGATCCTAATGAGCGCTTCTCCAAATTTCTTCTTTTTGAGCCCAGCGCTTATCGGTAGCAGTTTTATCATTTTTAGCTTAAACAACCTCTTTTATCATGTAAAATATAAAGGGTCCGAAGAGAACATTCTAGGGACTGGCTTTAGTGTGGGTATTGCGGGCCTTTTCTTCTATCCGTACTTCTGGTTTTACCCTCTGATTGTAATCATCTACATATTTTATTCTAGCACCTTAACAAGACGATATTTCTTATTGACTTGGGGGTTTGTGTTACCCTACATCATGACTTGGGTGGTTTATTTATTTCTAGAACAAGGGTCGGAATTTAGCACTAGTATTTTCCAACAAATTGTCTCCGCCCAAGTACTAGGAGAGGGGCTTAATAACGGTTTGATGGTATTTGGTTTTGGCTTGGCGCTTTCATTGATCGCTGCCATACAAGGTTTTTCTGGTTTGGGCATGACCAATCACCAAATAATGGTACAAAAGGCTATGAGTTGGCTTGGGTTTTTTGGGGTTGTCCTATTTGCGATTTTTGGTGACGCAAATTTGAGCGGTTTGATGATTCTAGTAATCCCTATGAGCTACTTTATTACCAAAATGCTCATATCGATCAACAAGAAATTACTGACCGAACTAGTATTTATAGCACTTCTAGGAAGCGCTATCGCAACCTTATTCTTGATTTATTGACAGCTGATTTTATTCACTCTCCTTTCATGTCTACCCCCTTCAAAGTCGGTAGAAACAAAAGTCTTAACCATATCTTCTGCTAAATCGTAATCCACAAAACGAGCAGGAATACAAACAACGTTCGCGTTGTTATGCTGTCTTGCCAGTGCCGCCAATTCGGTATTCCAGACCAAAGCGGCTCTAATATCTTGATGTTTATTGGCCGTCATACAAACACCATTTCCACTACCGCAAATGGCTATGCCACAATCAAGGTCTCCCTCTTCAATGGCGGTTGCCATAGGGTGGATATAATCTGGATAATCAACAGAATCAGTCGTATTTGGACCAAAATCCGTTACTTCAAAACCCTGCGCTTTTAGAAAAACGATCACCTTTTCTTTGTACTCAAAACCGGCATGGTCGCCACCTATTCCAACTTTTTTCATAAAGCTTCTTCTTGTTCTCGTTTTATTCTTTTCCGTTCAATTCTCTTAGATACTAAGATACTGACTTCATAAAGGAAAGTCAGCGGTAGGGCTATCAAAACCTGACTCATTACATCTGGCGGTGTAATGATGGCAGAAATAACCAAAATAACCACGAATGAATGACGTCTGTAACTGCGCATTAACTTCGGTGTAACTATTCCTGCTTTTGACAGAATGTAAGTGACCACCGGCAATTGAAACATTACACCACAAGCCAACGCCAACGTGGCGACCATCCCGATGATATTTGACAAATCATAATCATTGTCAATTTTTGGGCTAAGGGTATAATTTTGTAAGAAATTAAAGCTTAGCGGGGTCACGATGAAATATCCGAAAACTACACCCGATAGGAAGAGAATCGTTACAACAAATACTACTCCGCGTGATGCCTTTTTCTCATTACTTCTTAAGCCAGGCTTCACAAAGCGCCATATTTCCCAAAAAGCATACGGAAAGGCTATTACTAATCCAACAACTAGCGAAGACTTAATATGCCAAACGAATTGCCCAGTGATATTCCTGTTTTGAATATCCATTTCGAAAGGCTCTAAACACAAAGCTGGCGTATCTAAAAGGCTTGATAACTCACATAGCTTTCTATAGGTCCAGAAGTCCGATTCTGTAGGGCCTAAAATAAGGACATCAAAAATGAAGTCTTTAAACAAAAAGGCAACGATAGTAAATACCAATACGGAAGCTACCGCACGCACAAGGTGCCACCGGAGTTCTTCCAGGTGGTCGAGGAAACCCATTTCCTCTTCAGGCGATTCTGGTATTTGATCTAATGCCACTATTCAGCTTTAAACAAAGGATATTGGTTCATCCATTCGTTAATCTCATTCTTCACACCTTCCAAATGGTCGGCGTTGTCGTGGTTCATCAATGCACTATCGATAAAACCTACTATTCTTTCCATATCGCTCTCCACAAGGCCTCTAGTTGTAATAGCAGCAGTTCCTACCCTCATTCCAGAGGTCACAAATGGTGACTTATCATCGAAAGGAACCATATTTTTATTGATAGTAATATCTGCGATTCCTAAAGCCTTTTCAGCAATTTTTCCTGTCAACCCTTTAGACCTTAGATCGATCAACATCATGTGGTTATCAGTTCCACCAGAAATTAGATCATAACCCTTATTCACGAAAGCATCGGCCATTACTGAAGCATTCTTCTTCACTTGCAATACATATTGCATGTAGTCATCGGTCAAGGCCTCTCCAAACGCAACAGCTTTTGCGGCTATTACATGTTCTAATGGCCCTCCTTGAGTACCCGGGAAGACACCACCATCTAATAGTTGAGACATCATTTTCACTTGACCTTTCATGGTTTTGTGACCCCAAGGGTTCTCGAAATCTTCGCCCATCATGATTAGGCCTCCTCTTGGACCTCTTAGCGTCTTGTGGGTTGTAGTGGTTACAATATCACAGTGAGCTAGCGGATCATTTAAAAGCCCTCTAGCAATTAAACCAGAAGGGTGAGAAATATCGGCAAGTAGGATCGCACCCACCTCATCCGCAACATCTTTCAACGCTGCATAATCCCAATCTCTACTGTATGCTGAAGCTCCACAAATGATCATTTGAGGCTTCTCTTTTCTGGCGATATCGGCAACTTTATTCCAGTCAATTAAGCCGGTTTCTTTTTCTACGCCATAAAAGAATGGCTGATAAATCTTACCGGAGAAGTTTACAGGTGACCCATGTGTTAAATGGCCTCCATGAGACAAGTCAAAGCCTAAAATTTTATCACCTGGGTTTAAGCAAGCCAACATAACAGCGGCATTGGCTTGAGCACCAGAGTGTGGTTGAACATTGGCCCAAGTAGCACCAAATAATTCCTTTACGCGATCAATCGCTATGTTTTCTATTTCATCTACTACTTCACAACCACCATAATATCGTTTACCTGGAAGCCCTTCAGCATACTTATTGGTAAGAATAGAACCCATGGCTCCAATGACTTGGGAAGAAGCGTAATTTTCAGAAGCAATTAGCTCGATTCCTTCTGTTTGTCTCTTTTCTTCTTTCGATATAAGGTCGTAGATGATTTTGTCCTGATGCATTAGCTAAAGTTTTGCCAAAAATACGCTTTGACCCACTAATTAACAATGACTCTTGACCCGAAGATTTGATTGTTGGAGGAAAGAATTGATTAAGCCTGTTTAGAATCAGACTTGATACTTAAAACGGACATAATTGTCTCAAAGACTTGACCTTGTGTGAACGGTTTTCCAATGTACCCATCAAGGTTATGTTCTTCGATTTTCGCCTTTACCTCATCATAGCCATATGTAGTGTAGGCTAAGATTGGCACAGGGGCGGCCTTGAATTTTTCTGTTTCTCTGACTAATGCTGTCGCTTGAAAACCGTCAATTCCTGGCATATGTAAATCCATGAGGATTAATCTTGGATTAGAAGCCATATACTTTTGAACGCCTTCTTTTGCCGAGAGTGCTTTAATAGACTTTGCACCAAACTTACGGAGTGTTTTTTCGGCTACAATTAGATTGATAGGGTTATCATCAATAATAAGGATGCTTACCCCCTCCAACACTTGGTTGGCGATGGTTTCCACATTAGACACCTCCTCCGTGAACTCTTCGTCCATCGGTTGGATTTTGTTGTCTACCAGAAAATACGATTTCGCACCCATGATTGTAGTCTTCTGTAAATAGTTAGTGATTGTACAACTACAATGTCACCCATCTGTTGGAAAAAATTTCCATGCCTAACCTATTTTATTTTAACAATGTCCATATTCTCAGATTTTTTTATCTTATACTTCTCACATAAAGAGATTTGGCATGAGCGATGATTTTTTTTTAAAAAAAACTCACTCTTTTGGGTGACCTTTTACAGACCTAATCACTAAAGAATGACAGTATGAGTGTGAACTCGCTTGTCCTACGACTTCGCAAAGGAGATCGTAAAGCACTTGAAGATATTTATAAAGAGTATAGAGTAAGCTTTATTAAGTGGATTACCTATACGCACAAGTGCACGGAAGACGAGGCGATTGACATTTATCAATACTCGATATTGTCCTTCTATGAGAACGTTATAGAGGAATCATTTGAAAAAATGAATGATGCAGGGATTAAAACCTATCTCTATTCTATCGGGAAGAACAAGCTACTAGCCGATAGTCGAAAAAATTCCAAAATCTCCTATCAAGAGCAACTCGAAGAAGAGTCGCTCATAGAAAAAGAAGAAGAAGGTCAGGACAAAGAGGTTAGGGTTGCCAAAATCAAGAAACTCGTTTCAGAACTCGGTTTTCCATGCAGTGAAATATTAAAGCTTTTTTATTTCAACAATCTTACGAACGATGAGATTGCGGAAGTAATGAAATACAAAAACGGAAACACGGTAAAAAATTTGAAGTACAAGTGCCTTCAAAGAATTAAGAATCAGATATAGAGTAAAATATTCATGAGCAACTTCGATCTTATTGACAGATATTTTTCTAACGAACTTGACAAGAATGAGCTAAAGGATTTCAACGATCGCTTGGCAAACGACCCTGAGTTCAATCAGGAATTTCAAGAAGTAAAAGCTGTGAAGCTTGCTGTGAAAATTGAGGCTCGAAAAGAATTAAAATCCCTATTTACTGACATAGAGGATTCCTTAACTAAAGAGTTACCTACTAATAACCAGACTGCTATGAAAAGAGTGCTTACCGTGGCTGCTAGCTTGATAATACTGATATCAGCGAGCTACCTATTAATTGGAAGCGGGCAACCGAGTCCAAAAGATGTTTTTACCGAATACTATGTTCCATATACTAACCTGAACGGCCAAACGAGGGGTGAAGCTGTTGATAGGGAAAGTCTAAACTTTCAGGCTTACAGCGCCTATGATCAGGGCAATTATGCCTTAGCTATTGAAAGATTCGAATCACTTTTAGAAGTTGAAAAAACTGCAGAAAACTATCTGTTTGCAGGTATAGCCAATATAGAAGTTGGCAATTACGAATCGGCTCTTGAGAATTTAAATTCAACCCTCAACAATTTTGCTACTTATAAAGAACAAGCAAAGTGGTTCATAGGAATGACCTTATTGGGCGCCGACAAGGAACATGAGGCCGTTTCAGCATTGGCATCTTTAGCACTTAACAAAAACTCATATCAAATAAAGAGTAAGAATGTTTTAAAATCATTGGGTTATGAATTCTCTGCTGAAAACCCGGATGAAGGAACTCCTGTAGTTGTTACTATGAGACCCGAAGATGAAATGGATAGCCCGAATGGAGTAACTTCACTAATGGGAAAAAGACAAATCCAATTTGGTGAATTAGTTGGCCTCACAGACAAGTTGCGATATCGTTTTCACAATGAATCTCCGATTAGAGGTTTAAGTGAAGGAGATATGGTAAGTTATATTGTTATTAAAAAGGCTAAAGGGAAGTCAGGTAAAGGCTGGGCTTTTATTCTGGATAAAGTAATGTAATCTGAATTTTTTTTACACACATATACACGCGAGAGGAAGGGCTATTTAGCCCTTTTTCTTTTTACAAAAACAGAGCCTAGAAGTATTGAAGTAAGTAAAGCTAGCCCAATATAAATCCAAGGAAGAGGGCCTCTATCCGTTTGCTTAAACTTAATATCCTTTCCCAATTGCAAAAACGCAGCCCAATAATAAGGGTGCGCATTATACGAATCGCTTTTTTCGAGATAGTTCAATTTTGACTGTCTCAGCGCTGAATTAATTGTTTGTCCATCGTCTACAAAACCTTGATACATTTCGACCATCTGGTCTGAAGTAATTCTGTCATTAACTTTCCAAAGGCTCATAACTACAGAAGGAACACCGACCAAGGCAAAACCTCGAGCAATACTGAATGTGCCTTCACCCTTGTTGATAACGCCAAGACCACTCTCACAAGCACTTAATACGGCAAGCCTTGCCTTCAAACTAGCCAAGTATAGATCATTGGTATTCATTGTATTTTCAGTTTCGTCACCATTGAAAATCAAAGTAGATTGATAGTTATTAGTACTATCAGACCTACCATGAATAGCGAGGTGTAGAACGTCATAATCTCTAGCCTGCCTTAGAAATTCTGATTTAACAGCCTCTGAACCCAGTAAATATTTACCTGGTACCATAGCCTCCAGCCGTTCAATTTCCATTTCTGTCCCAGGTAAAGAGCCAAGTGTCGACACATTTCCATCATCCAGATAACCAATACCTAAAATTTTATCATTGACTCTAGAAACAGCTCTATCACTATTTACAAGCTCCGAAGAAAGTTGGTACTGGATGCTATAAGACTTTATCAAATAGTGCAACTCGTTAAACCCAACTATCTGACTTTCCTTTTTCTCGACCAATAGTCCAAATGGTAAACGTGATAAAAACTCATCTGGGACAAGAATTAGATGATTCAAATTAGGTTTAAACTTATCTAATGTTGCTTTTAAAAGCTTTCGATATATTAAAAACGACTGCTCTTGAAACAAATTCAATTGTGTTTCATGCAAGGCTACATTCGGTGGTGAAGATGCGGCACTTACTACTTCTTCCAGCGCTACAGTTAATTCATTTGAAATTTCGACCCTCTCAAAAGATACATCACTCTTACTTTTGCCGAGAACGTAAATATGCTCATCTCCATAGAAAAATTCGATAAATGCTTTTCCTTTATCCACACTGAGGTCACCTTTCCCATCTATTATCATTTCAAGCGAAGACTCATCCTGAAAGCTAGATAAAAAGTTCTCAATACTATCTTTCAGGCCCTCTCTCTCTTCCCTCGTTTGCAATAGCTGCTCGTTAACCATTATTACCGAATCACTTGTTGCAGAGTTATCAATTAACTCATAGAATTTTGCCTGAAGTCTTTCCACATCCGATTTTGACTGAAAGAAAAGATTCTTTAATTCTTGACTAACTAAGTTGTTATTAACGAGATCAAATTCTTGTGATTGCTCTAAAAATAGAATTGCCTTACTGGCTTTAGAAAAGTTTAAAGCATCTTCGAAATGACGTTTATCACCAGTTTGAGCATACATCTCATAGCTAATATCGATTCCTATTTCATACAACTCTTTGAAATTTTGACTTAGAAATAGTTTTCCCTCTGAGGCAAGAAAGTCATCTCGTCTATCGAATAAAAGTTCGCTTGTCTTCTTTACATAATTCTTAGCAGAGTCAAGATGATTTAACGGTTGGTTTTTCGAAAGACCGACTTTCTCGATGCTTGCTCCTTTCTTTGTAAGTACGACTAAGTCTCGGTAGGAGAATTCCATATTATCTCCTTTGGGGAAACTCAATAGGTTGGTAGTATAAGAAACAAGACCATTTCTCAGAGCGGAGTCATAAGATATTAGGGCCTTTGACCAGTCTTCATTAAGAAAATAGAAGTCTCCTAAATAACGGTAATTGCTATGTAATTCAGCACTCGGAAGCTTCACTAAGGATTTCATCTCGTTTAATGATTCATCCAAGTACTTTTTCCCTTTAGCTGGTTCTCCCAAATTCTTATAACACAAACCGACATTAATTTTGACTTGTGCCTTAAACCTTCTTTTATTCCGTTTCTCAAAAGCTGAACCTACATTCGCAGGTATTTCAAGTGCCTTTTGAAGGTAGGGAAGCGCTTCATTTGGATTACCCACCGCCATATAAGCTATTCCCATAAGGTTGTTGAATGAATAATATTCAGGCATGTTAATACGAGGGATACTTTCTACTAATGGCATTGCCTCATTACCAATCTCGATTGTTCTTAAAAAATCCTTTTTATAGTACAGTACTTGTGCTAGATAATATTGTGCCTCTGCATAGTATCTTGGAGATACTGAACGCCTATTTTCCTTTGCGTACTTATAGCCTTTTATTGCATAGGCCAGTGCTTGCTCAAAGTCACCCTTTTGAATGTAAATAACTGGGTAGCTTTGAAGCCAAATTAACATTTCATCTGGTTCTGGATTTTTCTTTTGTGCAAGCTCTTCTAATCGTACTAGTTCTTCAAGGGCCTTGAGGAGAGTATCTTGATTTCCCTCAGAATATTGGTAAGCATAAAACTTATACTCAATCAACTTAGCATATGCAGCAGAGTCGTAGCTAGTGGATGAATTATAATAAGTAAGCGCAGTATCTAAGTAGGATCGAGCAATATAAAAATTACCCAACCTATGGTCCATGGCTCCCCGTGTATAATACATTTTGGATATTAAAAAGTGCCCTTTTGGAAGGTGGTTCATTGCTAGTTTAATAGCCTGATCCATGACAAGGATCATTTCAGTTGTTTGACCAAGCCGTCTTAACGTGAGGGCCTTTTTTTCCATGGTGTAAACCACTTCTTCCCAGTTTGGCTTTTTCAGCGCTTTGTCTAAAATGGATTGATAGGCATCGAGCGCCTCCTCATAACGCTTTGCACTATAGAGTTTCTGTGCGGCAGACAGTTCTGGTGTGCCGAAATCATATTTTGACTTTATTCTGCGCTCTTGTACTTGGGATTCATTCCCTGGGCTAAAGAATAATAAAAAAAGAACCACCAATAGTGTGGTCGACGGGTTATGAGTAAGCACAATTAATCGAAGAGGTGAATTGTAATGAAGTTACAAACGATTCATCCAACATACAAACTACGTTCTGTGGCTAACAATAAAATGAATTTGAAGTTATAAACTGTATGCATGTCCAAGTAGTCACCAAAGTCGAAAAACCTTTAATGGATGTAAAAGCTGGTTTCAATGAAGACCTGTTCTTACAACTTAATCCACCTTTCCCAAAGGTCCGATTGCTTAGGTTTGATGGCAGTAAAAAGGGTGATTTTGTAGAACTAGAACTTAACTTTCTAGTAGCCAAGCAACAGTGGGTTAGCGAAATTACCTTTGACCACGAATCGGACAAACGTTTTGAGTTTATCGACGAGGGTGTTGTCCTTCCATTTCCTTTTTCTAGTTGGAAACATCACCATAAGCTTGTGTCAAAAGGAAAAGGTTGTGAAATTATAGATGATATAGAGTACGAAGCTGGAAATAAAGTGATCAGTTTTCTATTGTACCCTCTTTTGCTATTGCAGTTCTTATATCGAAAACCTGTTTACCGTAGGATTTTCAAGCAAAACTAAGGGTCTTCTGCTTTCGTATGTGTTAATTATATGGCTTTGAGCCATTTGTCAATCAAAACTGGGTATATGAGGAACTTACTTATTCTTTTCGCATTAGGATTTTCTATTCAAACGTTTGCTCAAAACCCGCTGGGTTTCTCTTTTGAAGACGGTAAGCAATATGTCGAAATGAGCTTCAAAGATGAAAGTAATCTCATCGTCATACCTATCCTTGTTAACGGCGAAGGCCCCTTCAATTTTATTCTAGATACCGGTTCGGAATCAGGCATGATCTTCGATCGATTTGTTATTTCAGAAAATAACTTGGTAAACGCTCGAACTGTACCCATTTACGCTCAAGATGGAAATAAAGTAACCGACCTATTGGTTGCCAACAACATCGACATTCAAATGAAAGGTATTAATGGTGAACAACAGTCGATGTTGGTTTTAGAAAAAAATAGTATCAACATAGAGAACATCCTCGGGGTACAGGCACATGGTGTCTTAGGCTCCGAACTTTTCAATCGTTTTGTGGTGGAAATCGATTACAAAAATGAAAAGTTACGCCTCTACGAACCGAGTAAATTCAAGGCACCGAAGGGCTATCAAAAGGTTGACATTAAGGTCAGAGATTTTAGGCCTTATATCGCCGCGAGCGTAAAGCAAAAAGGGCAAAAGAAGTTAGACATCAACTTACTTATTGATACTGGTGCGAGTAGCGCACTTTTCCTAGATGAGCAAAGAAATGAGAATATAGTCCTTCCTGAAAAAACAGTTGAGCATGCCTTAGGAAGTAGTCTTTCAGGAATCATGGAAGGGCAAGTTGGACGGATTAAGAGGTTTAAATTTGGACGTAATTTTAACTTTAAACGCGTAGTGACTTCGTACCCAGACGATTGGCAGGTTAAAAGTGTAGTGGGCATGAAAGGAAGAGAATTGACTAGATCAGGTACTATTGGGTCAGATATCTTATCCAGATTCTCTGTGATTTTCGATTACCATAACTCTGTTGTTTACTTGAAGAAGACAAAAGAGTACAGGAACCCTTTCAAATTCAACACTGCAGGTTTTACGTTTATCTCTAAAGGTGAGGAGTCGAAACAGTTTTTTGTTTCCAGAATTATTCCAGATTCTCCTGCCGATGCCGCTGGTATACAACCTGATGATGAAATAATATCTATTGAAGGAAAACCCATTTTCTTCTATTCGTTCCCTGATATCAACGGGTTTTTGAGGGGTGAGGAAGGATCAAAACTCTCTATCGTTATTAAGCGAAAGGGAGAACTCTACAAAAAGGATCTGGTCCTTAAAAAGCTGATATAAAAAAAGGCCTTGCATTGTTGCAAGGCCTTTTTCTTTTATGCCATGACCGATTATTTCGGGTCAAGGATATTGTTAATTCTCTCTAATGCATCTTGTAAGTGAAGCTTAGACATTCTATCAGAAGTTCTCGGTATAGCCGCTCTTACTCTTGATTGAAGGGTCTTCAATTCTCCTCTTACTACAGGTCTAATATCAGACTGACTTGCATCTACACCTGGGCCAAAGAACTGTCTGAACTGAGCTGGTACTGGTGGCATTTCGCCAGTCATTAATAGCTCAAGACGCTCAATGTGTGCTCTTTGTAAGCTTCTTCTGTAGTTATCAATAGCACTGCCTCTTCTTAATTCAGACCAAATAGCATTTCTCACATCTGTGAAAAGCTCAGTCATTTTATAAGCATCGTTACCGTTTAACGCTTCATTTTCGATAAGCCTACCTAGCTTTCTCCATTCAAGCATTGAATTTAAAGCACGTACCTGACGACCTCTCATAGATTCAACAGCTCCAACTTCTTGAAGTCTACCAAGAATCTCTTTGTCCAACATCCATTTAGGTGTATTCCAAAGGTTGTCAGCGATAAACATTACTGCTTCTTTTTGTTTGGCTTTAGGGGCATGCGTATAAATCACACCGTCTTGATCGGCAGTTTTAGTTTCTTTTTTAACACCTCCTAAATAACTACCAACATGGCCCATGTATCGGTTAAATTGAGAACCTACTTCACCATACATTTCTCTAAGCTCGCTATAATCAGAACCCGGTGTATATGTCCAGTCCCGAAGGTTCGTTACGATACGCTTTAGGTTGGCAATACCATAAGCACTTGCCTTCATAGCATCGTCACCTAAATCTTCCGTCTGAGAAGTATAGTCGCCTTGGTTAAATCTGTATAACGGATCACCATTTTTCTCTTCTATCCACCTTCTCAAAGTAGGAAGCTCATCTTCAGGGCTATCAGCGTCCAAAATTGGTCGGTAACCCCATGCAATCGAATATTTATCATAAATACCTACGTTTGGCATAAGTGCTACACCCTCATCTTCAGGTTGTGCGATGTAGTTGAAACGCGCATAATCCATAATTGAAGGTGCTGTTCCCATACGTTTTGTAAACTCTGCAGATCTTAATGAATCTACTGGATAAGCATTACTAGAAGCAAAGTTGTGTGGTAAACCAAGCGTGTGTCCTACTTCATGAGAGGATACGAAACGAATCAACCTTGACATTACTTCATCATCAAACTCAGGGCTTTGAGCAGAAGGGTTGATTGCTGCCGTTTGAACGAAGAACCATCTTCTTAATAAAGTCATTACGTTGTGGTACCAGTTGATATCACTTTCCAAAATCTCACCAGAACGTGGATCACTTACGTGCGGTCCGTTAGCATTTGGAATTGGAGAAGCTAAGTATCTAACAGTAGAGTATCTTACATCTTCTGGGCTCCAATCCGGATCTTCTTCTGGGCTTGGTGCCTCTTTAGCGATAATCGCATCTTTGAAACCTGCTGCTTCAAATGCCACTTGCCAATCCTCTATACCATCTTTGATCGCTTGTACCCATTTCTTAGGTGTTGCTCTATCGATGTAGTATACAATTTGTTTCTTCGGTACAACTAACTCTCCTCTACGGAATTTCGCCTCGTCTTCCTCTTTAACTTCAAGTCTCCAACGGTCAAGATATCTGATCGTTTTTGATTGCTGTACGTCTAGTCCGTAATCCGTTGTTCCTCTTGCAAACCATCCAACTCTTTCGTCAAACAGTCTTCTTTGCATTGGCACTTCAGGAAGAAGAACCATAGAGTTACTCATTTCGACAGTAATAGAACCATCTGCTCTGCTCGAAGGAGAATTAGAAGCAAAATATGTTTTTACATGTCTTAATTCAATGTTTTCAGGGTAGCTACTTGCTCTTACCACGTATGATCTTGAGTTGTCAAGGCGTGTTACTCTATACTGTGTTCTGTTTCGCTGTGGTAAACCCAATGGCTTAACGTCATTTGTTAAGAGTGTTGAAACGTCAATAACTACACCTGACGAATCCTTAGATAAAGCCTTAATGTCATATGCTGCAAGAATTGGGTCGAGGTTAGAGTTACTTACCGCTTCGCTTATTGGAAGAGAGTCAGCCGCCGTAACGGTAGTCGAGATAATTTTTAATAAGATTTTATCTTGTACTCTTTCCCATCTCAACATTTGCGTATTCGTTTTTCCTCCACCGAAACCGATGCCTGAGGCTGTTTTTGCAATACGCGTTACCATTAACATATCTCTTCCGAGCATGTCGTTTGGAATTTCAAAGAAGTACTTCTTATCTATTTTATGAACGTTGAATAAACCTTCATCCGTTTTAGCCTCTTTTGTAATTACCTTGTCAAAAGGCTGAATTCCTCCTTTTTTAGGGGCTGGCTTTTTCTTAGCAGCTTGAGCTGCCTTTGCTGCTTGAGCCGCTTTTTCAGCAGCCTCTCTTTTCTTTCTTCTACTCTGAGCATCCGCTGGGTTAGCAGCAAACAACATGAAAGCAGAAAATAAACAGACAAAAAATGCTGTTGATCTTAAATTTCTAATTTTCATTTGGTTAGATTTTTGGAAAATTTGTGTTGTTATCGACCTATAAACTTAATTCAATTTTCTATCACCATTTAGCCTTTTATTTAAATGGTTAAATAAACCTTATAAACATCTGATTTGCAACAAATTACAATTATTGGTGGTGGTTTAGCGGGCTTAATTAGTTCCATTCTATTAGCTAGAAAAGGCTATGATGTAAGCCTCTTTGAAAAAAGAGCTTATCCGTATCATAAAGTTTGTGGTGAATACATTTCCAACGAAGTAAAGCCTTTTCTGGAAGCCAATAGTCTTTTCCCCGACAGATTTAACCCTTCTCAACTCAAAACCTTTCAGTTTACCTCTGTAAAAGGTAAAAGTTTTGAGCTTCCTCTAGACCTCGGCGGTTTTGGCATTAGTAGATACAATCTCGACTTATTCTTATATCAGCAGGCGCTGGAATCAGGTGTTTCTGTCTACACGAAATCTAGTGTAAACGAGGTAGCATTCGAAGGTGATGCATTTCATTTGAAAACAAGCCAAAAATCTTTTGAAAGCAGGGTTGTAATTGGTGCCTATGGCAAATCAGGGGTTCTGGACAAAAAACTCAGCCGTGGTTTTACCCATAAAAATGCTCCTTTCATTGGTGTTAAATATCATATTAAAACCGACTTCCCAACAGACAGGATCGCTTTGCATAATTTCAAAAGCGGCTACTGTGGAATAAGCGCTATCGAAGAAGATAAATTCAATCTATGCTATCTAGGAAGCAGGGAAATGCTCCGAAAATATGGCTCTGTCGAGGCGATGGAAGAAGGTTTAGTAAAACAGAACCCTTACCTAAAGCATATTTATGAGAATTCTGAATTTCTCTTCGAAAAGCCAGAAGTGATCAACGCCTTTTCTTTCGCTCCCAAAAAAACAGTCGAGCAGCACATACTCATGAGCGGCGATACAGCAGGTTTAATTACTCCGCTTTGTGGAAATGGTATGGCCATGGCCATTCACTCAGCAAAAATTTTATCTGATGCTATCGAAAAGCACTTCAAGGGAGACAACCTAAATCGTGCTTTATTGGAAAAAGAATACACTCAAAAGTGGCAAAGTACCTTTAGCAAAAGGTTGAGGGTAGGTCGTAATACGCAGAAGCTTTTTGGTTCAACAATCACCTCTGAAGTAGCTGTTTGGTTAATGAAAAACTCTAAAGCTTTTGCCTATCAAATCATGAAGAATACGCACGGCCAGCCTTTCTAGTATACCCCGGCCACTGATAAAACGTGCGAAGAATCTAGAAACAGGTATAAGAAAAAGGCTCCTAAACAGGAGGCCGAAATCCAATTTAGCCTCATCGTGTTGGTGTAATTAGCCTGACTATCATCCTTTAAGGTTTTTAAAAACCACCAAGTAAAATAGGTTACCACCGGCAACATAGCCCCTATAAATATGATGCTGTACTTTATATCAAAATAAGACTTGAAGTAGAAAAAGTAACCCAGACTGGCCAAACCAAAAAATACGCCCGTAAACATAAAAGTACCTTTGAGACCCAATTTTATAGACATAGTAATATCTCCTCTTTTCGCATCTTCCTCGTGCTGATAGATTTGCGTCATAGGATAGGAGCCCCAAAGTATAGCCGACGCTAGCAGGCCTGGAATAACTACATGTGGTTTAAATATTTGCGTAAAACTAAAGTCGTTTAGGCCAATAAAAACTAGCCAAACCACCCACGCCCCCTGAAAAAAGCCAGCGATTAGCCAGCTGATCACAGCGTACTTTTTGAGCCTTACCCAAGGGTGACTATATGCACGTGAAGCTAAGATATAAGCGATCAGCATGATGAGTAAAGTATAATTACCAGGAAAAAAGTAGAGGCAAAGCGCTAAGCCAAGCAAGTCAAAAAGCTGGGATAAATAAAAGAGGTTCTTATCTACTGGCGGAGGGTTTTTCAAACCACCTATACTCTTTTCGTCCTTATCGAAATAACTATTAAAAGCGTTACTCGCAGGGTAAATAAACAAATGCAATATCAAGAATGTCCAAATCAAAGATTCTTCGCTCAAGTTGGGGCTTATGGACAGAGCGAACAGATAAATAGGCAGTAGAAAGTAAGAGAAATGAATCCTTAGATGTAACCAATTAGACTTTTTGAACATAATACCAGATTTCCGGAAACAATTTAGTTTAAAAACCACTAATATAGGACGTGAGTTCTTCCATAATTGCCATCGGCACCGCCGTTCCAGAACATAAAATACCTCAGCCTGACGTATGTGAATTTATGGCCAAAGCCCACGGAATGTCGGGCAAAGACTTAAGCCGCCTGAAAGCACTATACCGTGCCACTGGAATTGAGCAACGTTATTCCGCTATTGCCGATTATGCCATCAAAAACCCAGAAAACAGGACATTTTATAGCCAAAACGATCGGCTTGACCCTTTTCCAACAACAAAAGAAAGGTCAGATTTTTATAAGCAAGAGGCGATCAAATTATCGGTACGGAGTGCCAAAAATTGCCTTGCCAATACCATGGTTAGCCTAAGCGAAATTACTCACCTCATTACCATCAGTTGTACTGGAATGTATGCACCTGGTTTGGACATTGATTTAGTCAATGAATTGGGGTTAAATAAAGATGTAGAAAGAACGAGTATCAACTTTATGGGCTGCTATGCAGCTTTTGTGGGCATTAAGTCAGCTCATGCTTTTTGTGCTGCTAACCCTTCGGCCAAAGTGCTTGTAGTGGCTACTGAACTTTGCACGCTTCACTTTCAGAATAAAACAGATGAGGAGACTTTAATTGCCAATGCCATTTTTGGTGATGGATCGGCAGCTGTTTTGGTGGGTAACAGTGGTGATAATCACAAGACAAGAAAATTGAAACCTCTTGCTTTTCACAATGAATTGTTTTCCGAAGGTGCTACTGAAATGGCTTGGGAAATTGGCAATCATGGATATGAAATGAAGCTCAGCGCTTATGTTCCCGACTTAATTGAGAAGGGTATCGCTGAGCTTGTAGGCAAACTCAAAGCAAAGGTTTCTGTTGATACGATTCAGCACTATGCTTTTCACCCCGGTGGCAAAAGAATTCTAGAGGTGATTGAAAAAGAGCTTCAACTTGATAAAACAGACGGCTGGGCTGGTAGAGAAGTGCTGAAAAACTATGGCAATATGTCTTCTCCAACAGTTCTTTTCGTGCTGAAAACTCTTCTGGATAACCTCGACGAAAAACAAGCCGGTGAAAAAGTATTATCTCTAGCTTTTGGTCCAGGACTCACAGTCGAATCTATGCTATTAGAAGTGGTTTAGTCTCTTTTGAAGGCTTCATTGAAAAGTAGGAATTTCCCCACATTGGGGTTTCCATTGAGCATCTGTTGTTTCTTCTGAAAAAACGCTTGGTTGGCTTTTAGTGAAAGCCCTCTACGGTTTGGATCTAGAAAATTATCGAACATGCGATTGCCTTGCGCATCTACAAATGGCTCTCTTTTATAATTAGAGCCCTTTTTTAGAAAAATAAAACTCCCCATTACCACAGCGCGATCGGGGTAGCTATTCTTCAATTCCTCCCTCATAATCTCTTCTTCCGTTGGCAAAAAGATATCCTTGCTCAATGGAAAATAGGCCATCGGATTCTTGTATTCTCGCATGACTTTAAGAATAAAATCTTGAGCCAATTCATTGGCACTTTTGGTTTGAGCATTTACCATTGCTGGTAACACCCAGAGGGCAAAAAGAATCGATATAAAGGGTAATCGTCTCACTATCCCTTAATTTAATCATTAAGTTTAAGACTAATTCAATTTTCAATGCGGTTTGACCACAGGGTATATGAAGAGGAGCTAATGGATGACCTTGATTCCGGAGGGGAGGTCATAGACCAAACGCTTCGTGAACTAGAAACCATTAACAAATGGCTTGGTGGAAATTATGTAACCATCAACGGAATTTTGCAATTACTCAAGGGCCATTCTCCTGAAAAACCACTAGTAATAGCTGACCTTGGCTGTGGTGGTGGAGATATTTTGAAATTAGTGGCCACTTGGGCAAAAAAGGCCAAGGTTCCAGTAGAACTTCATGGTTATGATGCCAACCCAAACATCATTAAATACGCAGAAGAGAACTGTGCTGAGTTTCCTGAGATAAGCTTCCACGTAGAAGATATTTTTAGTGAGGATTTTAAGCAAAACACTTACGATATCGTGCTGTGTACACTTTTTACTCATCATTTTACGGATAATCAGCTCATAAAAATCTTTCATCAGTTTAAAGAACAGGCCAAAAAAGGCGTGGTCATTAACGATCTACATCGGCATTGGTTAGCATATCACTCCATAAAGTTGCTTACACAACTATTTTCAAAATCGCCAATGGTGAAATACGATGCACCGCTATCAGTCCGGCGTTCGTTTAGAAGAAATGATCTGAAAAAGATTATGTCGGAAGCCGGCGTTAGCCAATTCTCTTTGAAATGGATGTGGGCTTTTCGATGGCAGCTTATTTTTTAAGCTTTCACCCAAGTCACTTTGTCGGCCATAGGCTTCCTTCTGCCTTGAGGCTTCTTGTCCATATTCACATTTCCGATATATAGAAACCCTAGCAACTTATCGGTTGGTTTTAAATTGAAAAAGGGCTTGGCCTCCTCATAATAGGTTACTCCACCCGACCCCCAATAACAGCCAATTTCGTGTGCGCTCGCCGTTAAATACATGTTTTGCACCGCCATGGCCACGGATGCAACTTCCTCAACCTCGGGAACCGATTCCTTTACATCTCTTGCCATACCGATCGCAATAATATGCGAACACAAGAAAGGCTTGGTGGCCAGTTTTTGAAATTTAGCCTCATCAAAGTTACCCTGTGCTGTACTCACTTTCTTATATAGCTCAGACTGAAATTCAGCCAATTTCTTGATGCCATCACCAGAAAAAACGACAAACCTCCATGGCTCAGTCAGCCGATGTGTTGGTGCCCAATTGGCGCTTTCTAGCATTTCCTCAATAATATGCTCTGCTACAGGCTCTCCAGTATACTGGGCAGGGTAAAGTGACCTTCTGTTCTGCAAAAGGTCCGCAACTTGTTGTGGGTCTAGTGGTGTCATTGATTAGTTGTTAAGCTTCAACTTAATTCCAAAATAGTAATTCTGATCAGCCGCGGGTTGAAAGTATCTTCTACCGAAGGCATTCAGGTCATTACCTAAACTATAGGAAACGTCTAAAAGGTTATCGATTCCCGCAAAAATTTCATAACGAGACCCATCTTTGAATCCTCCTTCATATCCAATCCGCAAGTTCAATAGATTGTAAGCATTTGAAAAAAATGTATTGCTATCGTTTAAAGGAATTGGGTCAGAATAGTGATAGGTGAGGTTAGCATAGAGCCCATTACTAAAACTTAAATCTGTTTGAATATTCACGACATGCGGTGCAGTTCCAGGCAAAGCATTTCCAGAAAAATCATCACCATCATCTATATAATCCTCAAACTCGAAATTATGATAAGTGTACGCTACCGTCGTATTCAGGTCGGCAATAGTTGAATTACTCGCCTTTATCCAATCCATCTTGGTGGCAAGCTCAAGCCCTGTTTGCCTTGTTTCCCCCGAATTTCTAAAGAGGACAACTCCATTCATATCAGTGAAGGTGGTAATGGCGTCTTGTAGCTCAAAATAGAATAATGATAAATCGAATGATAACTTATTTTTGAGTGCGGCTCCGCGAAAATTGAATTCATAATTCAATCCTTTTTCGGCTTGTAATGCGCTATTTAAGCTTCCCTCATTAGTTCTAACTTCGGTAGTTGTAGGTGGAGAAAATCCACTCATAACACTGAAATGGGCCGAAAAATCACTACCCAAATTTTTCGAAATCGCTAATCTTGGTGACCAAACTGCATCGAATTCTTTCAACAGACCTTGTGGGTTATTATTAATCTTGTCTATTGTCCGATCTATATCGTAAGAAAGTGAATTCCGGCTAAGCCCAACTGTTAGGTTCAACCCATCACTTACGTTGTAGCTCAGGTTTGTAAATAGAATACTCTGTTTTGACTCTATTTCATCCGCAAAACGAATGGTATCTGCTTGACCAGCTACATTCCCAAAGTTCTTCCCATCGAAAAACGATCGCTGATATTCGAAACCAGTAGACCAATTGGCGGGTTTACCGCCGATCATTAGGTCCTTATCAAAAAGTGTTCTGCCCGAAAAAACTTGTTGATTGTCCCTTTTGAAATCAAGAATAAAGGGGTTTTCAAATTTACTAGCGCTTAAACTCAGGTCCGTTGTGTTTTGCCAAGTCTTACTTATCACATACTCTTGCCCTACTTTGAACAAAAAGAGTTCATTGGCCACTGACGAGTTTCTTTCGATGCTATTAGGCCGTGATTGTCTCGGGTTTTCATCACGCTGATCTGGATTTAAGCCACCCGGAATTTCATAAAAAAGATCTGAATACAACAGTGAGGTAGATATTGTACGCTTCCTGTCGGGAAAGAATAAGCCATCGAACTCTAGTGTTTTCCGATCCATGGCATTATGCTCTCTGTAACCATCGCTTTTCTGCCTTGAAAATTTAAAAGTTAGGCTACTATTTTCTTTCAAAGTATTCATCCCTCCACTTAATCTCAATAGTCCATATGAGCCTGCTGTTGCACTGATTGTAGTCGCATTGGCTAAATCGGCCAGATTGGTGCTCTGAATTTTAATTACACCTCCATTTCCTGCTCCATAAATGCTCGCAGCTGGGCCTTTTATAATTTCTAGGCTTGATGTATTCGTTAAATCAAGGAGGTTTAGAAAGGTATTTCCACCAGGTTCGGTAAATGGAATTCCGTTCCAGTAGACTTTAACATTACGAACGCCAAAAGGCGAGCGAATCGAACTACCCCTAATTGACACCCTGTAACTAGCCGAAGCCCTTTGTTCAAACCTGACCCCTGGAATTGTATTGACCGCATTGACGAGCGATTGTTCATCAAACCTTTTCAAATTTCTGGAAGAAAGCTTCGCAATAGACCCTGCCTGCTTTTCGATGGATTCGTTTCTCAAAAAACCCTCCACTACGGCATCATTTAAGTTCTGCGCCGATCGCTTTAAAACGACAACCTTTCGAATACCGTTAGCCAATGTGATTTTCTGAGATTGATATCCCACAAATGATATGACCGCTTCACTGGCCTGGGCATTCTCTACGATTACTTCGCCCATGCTATTGCTCGTCAGCACCGTGGAGTCGGGGAGTAAAAGAACCGTAGCGCCATTCAATGGAGTCAGAAGCTCGTCTTTAATAATTAAGTCTTGAGAAAATAGTGCGGTAGCGGAAAAGCAAAGAAAAAGAACTAGGCAGATTATTGATTGACGCATTGACTAAATTGGCTGTTAAAATTTTGACACTAATATCGCTTATTAGACTATGAAACAAGGCCGTTTTAAGATTTTTAAAAGTAAGGCAGACTTGGAAAAAGTCTTTGAGTCTAACGCTATTCGAAGTGTTAAAATCGGAGACAGAAAGCTTTGTATCGCCAATAATAATGGCCGGTTCCATGCTTTTGAGGCATTATGCCCGCACCAAAGACACCCCTTGGTTACCGCTGAATTTAATGACTTTGGCGAGCTCATCTGCCCTCTGCATTCCTATCGGTTCAGCTTAACCACAGGCCAAGAAGTTTCGCAGCGCTGTGAAGCATTGGACATTTATCCGTTGGATGTGACCGACGAAGGCGTGTTCGTTAAACTTTATTAAGTTTTAATATTGCATAAGAATCAATAAATTTCCATTCCGTGGCAGTATCATCCAATCTTCTCAAACCTGTCGGTTCGCCCGAACGAATCGTACCAATGGATATTCTTCGCGGAGTCGCCGTTCTGGGCATCTTAGCCATGAATATCCAGAGTTTTGCTATGCCGAGTGCGGCTTATTCAAACCCAACTGCTTTTGAAAACTTGAAAGGTTATGATTTATGGGTCTGGGTACTGAGTCACGTATTCGCCGATCAAAAGTTTATGAGCATATTCTCTATGCTTTTCGGTGCTAGCATTATGATGTTGTCCCAAAAGGCGCGAAAAGAGAATTTGAGGTCCACTGAACTTCAAAACCGTCGGTTTATTTTCTTGGCGTTGATAGGGTTGGGCCATGCCTATTTTTTGTGGTACGGGGACATTCTTTTCGCCTATGCTGTTTGTGGATTCTTTATGTTTTCATTCAGAAATAAAAAGACCAAGGTCCAAATCAGAGCTGGTATCGCCTTGTTAGTGGTAGGGTCGTTGATCAGTCTCGTGATTGGCTACACTACGCCATACTGGGAGCCAGGTGAGCTAGAGCGTACCAAAATGGAAATTTGGACACCTGATAAAGAGAGCATTGCTGAAGAAATTGAGTTTTCTACTGGTTCTTGGGAACGACAGTTGCTCTTTAGGTCTGGACAGTCCTTTCAGATGCAAACAACTATATTCTTATTTGAGACTTTTTGGCGAGTTTCTGGTTTGATGCTTATCGGGATGGCACTCTTCAAACGCCGTGTGTTTAAAGGAAAGCAGGGCTCCCGATATTATGGCAAAATGATTGCCTATGGTTTGGGTGTTGGTCTATCTTTAGTAGTAATCGGACTTATACTTGACTTCCATTACAAATGGGACTTCCAATACAGTTTCTTTTTCTTCACGCAGCTCAATTATTGGGGTAGT
The DNA here is from genome assembly GCF_001747105.1 of Roseivirga misakiensis. Taxonomy (NCBI): domain Bacteria; kingdom Pseudomonadati; phylum Bacteroidota; class Cytophagia; order Cytophagales; family Roseivirgaceae; genus Roseivirga; species Roseivirga misakiensis. The sequence goes on from NZ_MDGQ01000003.1 coordinate 1,153,959, forward strand.
GTTTTGATGGCCTTGGGTTACGTTGGTATCATTATGCTACTCACTAAAGATTCTACAAGAAGTTTTCTGGCCAAAAAAATAGCGGCCGTTGGGCGTACGGCTTTAAGTACTTATTTGCTCCAGTCTATTATCTGCGGATTTATTTTCTATGGTCACGGTTTAGGGCTCTTCGGGGACCTCGATCGTTCGGCACAAGCCGTACTTGTACTGGCTATTTGGGTATTTAACATCGCTTTTTCCAATATCTGGCTGAGTTATTTCAGATATGGTCCATTCGAATGGCTGTGGCGCTCTTTGTCCTATGGAAAGTTCCAGCCTCTCATGAAAGATTAATTACCCTTGGTAATATTCCGCATTAATGAGCTCTTCCTGATCCTCTGATTTTACGGCAAAATTGAACCCTTTGTGAATAGCATATGCTCCGTATTCACCGTCCTTACTCAAGGCAAGAAAGCCTACCTGTAGGTCTTTATAATTGTCTGGATATTTCCGTACAATACGTTCGACGGCCTGCTTACATGCCTCTCGCGGTGCCAGGCCTTGGCGCATTAGCTCTACAATCATATGAGCACCACAAATTTTAATAACAAACTCACCTAAGCCTGTCGCGGTAACAGCGCCTATTTCGTTATCGACGTAAAGCCCTGCTCCAATAATTGGTGAGTCTCCCACTCGGCCATGCATTTTCCAAGCGGCACCACTGGTAGTGCATGCGCCTGACAAGTTTCCGGCATCATCTAAGGCTACCATACCGATCGTATCGTGGTTTTCGATATTAATCTTCGGTTTATAGTCTTGGTTTTTTAGCCAGTTTTTCCATGCTTTTTCTGACTTTTCTGTCAGGAGGTTTTCTTCTTTAAAGCCCTTTTCCACGGCAAATTGACGCGCTCCCTCACCAACAAGCATCACGTGAGGTGTATCGTCCATCACCTTTCTAGCTACTGAAATGGGATGCTTTATATTCTGAAGAAAAGCTACAGATCCACAGTTCTCAAACTCATCCATGATGCAAGCATCCAAAGTCACCACGCCATCGCGATCAGGAAAACCACCAATACCAACGGTCGCATTATTAGGGTCAGCCTCCGTTACACGTACACCTTGCTCTACCGCATCTACGGCTCTACCTTTGGCCGAAAGTACTTGCCAAGCAGACTTATTAGCGTCTAAACCATGATTCCAAGTAGAAATAACAATCGGTTTTTTTACCGGCTTTTTCTGTGGTTCCGAAGCACAAGCCATGCTGCTAAAACCAGCTGTGGTTACCGCTAATCCACTAAAAATGGAGGATTTCAAGAATTTTCGTCTGTCTGCCATAGTTGTAGTTTGCCCTAAGTTATCGAAATCGACATTAAGTTTTTAACCGTTTATCAATGCATTTCATTTTTGATTCAAACTCGATATCTTCCGAAATGAAAAACCTATTTTTTGGACTAATCACCTCTTTAGTCCTGTTGAGTTGTCAGTCTGAAGCTCCAGAAGTTATTACCCCGCAGATTGTACCACAACCCCTCGAGCTTAATTACAACCTCAACAAGCATTTTTACCTGAATAGTCGGCCCATTCTATTGTCAGAAACTGAAAGTGCCGATAAGGCCATGGGCTTTTTGCACGATTACCTGAAATCAGCTGGCTGGTCGGCCGAACTGCATGAGTCTGGTAACGCACAAATTCATTTCAAATATAATGGCGAAATGCAGGGTGAGGCCTATGCCTTAAAAGTAGACCATGAGGGTGTGACTATTCGAGCCAATACCGATGTTGGGTTTTTCTACGGTGTGCAATCGTTGGTTCAAATGCTGCCTACAGATAAGCAAATTGCTGTTTTGCCTTATATGGCACTGCTCGACAAACCGCGGTTCAGTTGGAGGGGGCTGCACCTAGATGTGGGACGCCACTTTTATTCTGTAGACTTCATTAAGAAGTATATCGACCTGATGGCATTCTACAAATTGAATACTTTTCATTGGCACTTGACTGAAGATCAGGGGTGGAGGATCGAAATAAAGAAGTACCCTAAGCTTACGGCTGTGGGTAGTCAAAGAAAAGAGACAATCAAGGAGAAAAACTTCAACCCTTATATCGGTGATGGAAAACTTTATGGAGGTTTTTATACACAAGATGAGGTCAAAGAAATCGTTGCTTATGCTGCTGAGCGGCATGTCACTGTTGTACCTGAAATAGAAATGCCTGGGCACAGTCTGGCGGCGCTGGCGGCTTACCCCGAGTTAGGTTGTGGCCCTGGCCCTTATGAAGTGGGCACACGCTGGGGGGTGTATGAAGATATTTATTGCCCAAGTGAAAAGACTTTCGCGTTTTTGGAAGATGTATTGAAGGAAGTAATCGATTTATTTCCAGGTGATTACATACACATCGGGGGAGATGAGGCCCCAAAAGCTGTTTGGAAAAAAAGCAAGTTGGCCCAACAGGTTATCAAAAGAGAGGGTTTAAAGGATGAGTTTGAGTTGCAAAGTTATTTTATCAAACGCATTGAAAAGTTTTTGGTCAGCAAGGGTAAAAAATTGATCGGCTGGGATGAAATTTTAGAAGGAGGCCTGGCACCAGAGGCTACAGTAATGTCTTGGCGAGGGGAAAACGGGGGTATTGAAGCGGCGGAAAATGGGCACGATGTTGTCATGTCGCCCAATGCTGATATGTATTTCGATCATTATCAGGCCAACCCTGAAAATCAGCCATTGGCAATCGGCGGTTATACGACTTTGGAAAGTGTCTATCATTACGAACCTATTCCTGCAGCACTGGATAGCGAGCATCATAAACATGTACTTGGTGCGCAAGCAAATGTTTGGACAGAGTATATGAAAACTTCCGATTACGTGGAATACATGGCTTACCCTAGGGTAGTAGCACTTGCCGAAACCGTTTGGACAGATCCTGCGAAAAAAGATTGGGCTAGATTTCAAGAGAAAATGCAGCAGCAGTATAAACTTTTGGATGCTAGGGGTGTAAACTATTTTAACGCGGCCACGGATACTGTTAAAGTAGCGCCTAACGAATAGTTTTTTCTTAACGTGTGTTAACGGAGGTCCAAATAAGCAACCTGATGGCTTAATTTGGGTTTAATAATAGATTAAGATCAAAATTTATGCGTAACACTTTTTTCTTCCTGCTGCTATTTCTAAGCAGCATTGCCTATGCCAACGAGCCAATCGTCAGTTTTCCTTTCGAAATCCATTTAGGACACATATACATCAAAGCCAAGATCAATGATGGCAGAACAATCAATGTCGTTTTTGATACTGGGGCTGGTGCAAACCTTGCTAGTGAGGAAACGGCCGCAGAACTTGGTCTAAAAATTAGAGGATCCCAGATGATAAGTGGTGCTTCGGGTCCTGTATCGATTGACCGGTCTAGTGGGAATAAGCTTTTGTTAGGAGAAAGCCTAGAAATGAAAAATCAGACATTTCTGGTTATGAACCTTGATCATTTAGGTGATTCCGATTACCCTTTAGACGCACTGATCGGAGCAAATGTGCTGAGGCGATATGTGGTAGAATTGAATTTTGACGAAGGAATCATGAGTCTTTATAAAAACAAGGACTTTGATGTACCAGATGGTTATTCTAAAGAAAAGATTGATTTAAGACCCTATGGTATTCCGATCATCTCTGGGGATTTTAACTATGCCGAATCGAAGACTTTGACGGGTTCATATCTGGTGGATACGGGAGCGGCTTTATCCCTAAGAATGAATACGCCGCTGGTAAAATCTAACAAACTCATAGAAAATATAACCCCTAATTATGTGTACACCAGCCGTGCTTTAAACAACTCTTCGGACGACCATATAGGCAAACTAAAGGCCTACAAGGTTTTAGGGGAAACTTTTGAAGACATACCTATCCGCATGGCTACAGTTACCTCAGGTGTAAGTAGCTGGGATACGGTAGATGGTATTTTGGGGCTGGAAATCTTGAAGAGGTTCAACCTAATTTTTGACTACAGCCGAAATGCGATGTACTATCAAAAGAACTCGTTGTCAAACACGCCATTTCGAAATAATACTACTGGCCTGAAATTAAAGAAGTCTGGCGACTCGCTGGAGGTTGAGGCCATTATTGCAGGGTCGGCAGCCACCAAGGTCGATATTCAAATAGGGGATGAAATTGTGTCGGTTGACGGAAAAACGAAAATGACGCTTGACGAATTTAAAGCCTATGCCAACAACCGGAAAGCCGACATTTCACTTGAGATTTCGCGGAATGGCGAATCAAAAACGATCAGCATAAAACCTTTTTCAATGATAGATTAATTCTCGTTTTTCAGATATTAGTCTAAACGTGTTCTAAACTCACTTCTGCCATGAATAAAAAGGTTTACAAAAACTGCATTCTACTTTTATCTGCGTCCCTTTTGGTCTTCTTAAGCTGTGATAAAAGGAGCGAGGAGGAACGTTGGATGGCTGAAATTAGATATTTCATCATGACCCAGACCGATGATTTTAAGCATTATAAGGCCATTGATTTTGAGAAAATTGACGTGGACTTTTTAATGGCCAAAGGAGATATTCAAAAGTCACTTACCGTACTTCAAGACACTACACGCATTAAGCTGGGTTTTTATTCACGTATTGAAAACGCCAGCGATCAACTGATTACTGAGTTATCGGGAAAAGTGAATGGCCTTACCGTGGACGAAGTAGACGAATTTCAATTTCAAAATGCCAGACTAAACAAAGCACTTGCCGATCATTTTGACGAATTGCCTAAAGCCATTTTATCTGCCAACCAGAAACAAGAGATCGCTCTTACTGAACTCAATACCAGCCTTTCGGCCTATGGGCTTTCTATTTATAACATAAATCTAACCGATGGAGAAAACGTTTTTTACTATCACCGTTTTCAAATCAAAAACCAGTCTTACGAGGGCATTTTTGAATTAAATAAGAAGACACTAGAAGTCAGCTCTTTTAAAGAAATTTAGGATAGCCATTTTGAGCACTTCCTGTACTACTAATTAGTTATATTGATGTCTTTAAACACATCAACATGCTGAAGTTCACGCTCAAATTCCTTTTGGCAATAGCCCTTGTATCCAACAGTCTTTACTCTTTTCAGGGCAATACTGAATATAAGCTCGTTATAAGCGACTCCATTATTATTAACAAACTGGAAATTCTGCAGATAGCTGATTACAACCCTAAAACCAACAACTTTTTAGTTTATGGCACCACGTCAAAGAAGTGTTTAGAAATAGATTTTCAAGGAAACATTCTGAGCGAGGTAGACCTATCAGGTGAGGGGCCTGGCCACTTTGGAAGAGGTATGAGTGCTTTAGGGTATGTCGGTGATCATAAAGTAATAGAGGGTGCTGCTTCTTATATCTTTTTAGATAAGGACTGGAACTATCAAAATAAGTTTACGCCTGGTTCTGGTATGATTCCACTTGTCGGCTTACCCTATGACCTCACTGGCCTTATGCTCAATGGAAAGCCTACTGTTTTAAGGTATATCAATCAAAATTACTTTGGGTCGTTGGAATTAAAGAAAGGGCATTTCTTATCTGCTAAAATGATAGAGTCCTTTAATGGAGAATCAGAGAAAGCAGAGGGGCACCTTAATTACCCAAAAAACACTGTTTATCAGGATGAAGAAACCTATTATGATAGCCACCTTCCGAAGTTATCAATCAACAAATCCAATGGACTACTTTATGTTGCTTTACCATTAGAAAAAACGATTTACACCTATAACCCGAAAAAGGAATTCAACCTAGTGAATGAATTTCCAATTAAGCTCGAACGTTTTAAAGAGCCCGAAGGTATTCCATTCGGTGACCAACTTAAAAACCCAGGTCAGTACACGGGCCGAACTAATAGAAGAAACACGATACTTAGGATGACTAATAGTGCCATTTTAGATATTCATGCAGAGGGAAATACAATCATTATAGAGCACAAAACTGGTTTAAAAAAGTCGAAATATAATACTGCAAGACAGGCCAACCCCGATTATGTACGCCTGAATAAGTATATCACAACTTTTATAAAGAATGAAAAAGTGGTGCTTACTGTTGAAAAGCGTTTTAAACAGTTGGTTCGGATAGATGAAAATCGATTTATTACGCCCTATATAGCCGGTGAAGATGAGGAGTTGGATTACAATAAGTTCTATATCTATGAGTTAAAAAAGGCACAATGAATCTACTTGGTAACATTATTTGGATCGTGTTTGGGGGTTGGATGATTGCCCTCGAATATATTATTGGTGGCATTGCTTTATGCATGACTATAGTGGGCATACCGTTTGGCATACAGTGTTTTAAATTGGCCATATTGGGGTTTGCACCTTTCGGCCAGCGCATTGAGCCGGGTAGAAGTTTAAGTGGCTGTTTGTCCTTACCCTTGAATATAATCTGGTTGATATTTGGTGGTTTTTGGGTGTTTGTCACTCACCTGATTTGGGGAATTCTTTTCTCGATAACTATCATAGGTATCCCTTTTGGCGCCCAACACTTTAAGCTAGCTGGCTTGGCTTTCGCTCCTTTTGGGAGGGGGGTTTAGGTTATAGTTTTCTTCCCACCAACAACTCACGAATATCTACGTCAAGGGCTTCAGCGATATCTGATAGCATTTCAATTCGCGGCTGCATTTCATTGGTACACCACTTAGAAACAGTGGTTTTATTCACATCGAGCTTTTCTGCTAGCCAAAGATTGGTACGCTCGGTTTCAGCCAATACGGCCTTAATCCGGTTAAGTTTTTTACGTGACATTAGAGCTTGTTTACTCCAAATTATCAAATTCTAAACATCTATTAAGACTGCATTATTTGCTTTTAACGCACTTATTTTTCCCTTTAAGTATTTTAAGTTTGCTTTTAACTATTATTTCAAATACATTAGAACAACATTAAAGATGTTTAACGCAACTATAACTTTACCATATTATCGACTATTAGATATTTTATTCTTGTCACAGGGAATAAAATTTAGTGAATCATCAACTGATGATATATACGAAACTAGCCTTTCTTCTTAATAGAGCTTGTACCCATTCATAAACGATGAATCGTGTTTCCACACTTGGGTTGAAGAATGCAAAGATCGTGTGTACGTGTTTGGCGGGATCCAAACCGTTGATGTGTTTTGTGTTATAGGTGAAACGAGGTTAGTAGGGTTCTTTTGTGCACCCACAAGATAATTTTACTACCTCATCGCCTATACAACAAAGAAAAAAGCGAACCCCTATTCGGAGTTCGCTTTTTGTTTAGAGAGCTGATTTCGTCAGCTTTTCTTGTAACTGTACTTAGGCAAAGAAGTAAGGAAATTTTCCTTCTTTAATCATCGTATCAGCCACTTGTCTTCTTAATTCTTTGGTGTTCACCAAATCCATTTTCGTGAAGCGTTTTAAGCCCATTAACATAACTTTCTGCTCATCACCTTTGGTAAATGAGGCTATCGCTTCTTTAGCAGCGGCATTTATTCTATCCACCGCCTTGGTCATGTAAATTTGAGTCATGGCAATGTAGTCGGCACAGGCTTCTTCACCTCTTAGACTAATAAGCTTCTCTGTTCTGAGCATAGCGGATTCAACTGCATATATCTCGATTAAGATATCAGCTAGGTTCATCATTACTTCTTGCTCGTCCTCGATTTTGTCTTGTAAAGCCATGGCTGCTTTACCACCAACCATAAGGAATACTTTTTTCAGGTTTTTCAATACTTCTTTTTCAGCATTGAATAAAACCGATTTATCTATAGTAGAGAATGTAGGTACCGCGGTTAGTTCTTTAGAAACAGCCATAGCTGGTTCGAACATATCAAGTTCACCTTTCATTGCTCTTTTTAAGATCATACCGATCATGAGCATTCGGTTAATCTCATTAGTGCCTTCATATATACGGGCGATACGCGCATCTCTATAAGCTCTTTCCATTGGCGCATCTGCTGAGTAACCCATTCCACCGTACACCTGAACTCCTTGGTCGACCACGTAATCCAGCACTTCCGAGCTATGAATCTTACCGATCGCACATTCGATCGCAAATTGCTCAACTCCTTTAAGTTTTGCTTGAGCGTCGTCCATACCTGAAGCAACCAAGTCATTGATTTTGTCTTCGATATTTTGCCCAGCTCTGTAATCCAATGATTCGGTCACATAAACCTGAGTTGCCATTTCAGCCAGTTTGTGCTTTATAGCGCCAAAGCTTGAAATTGAAACGTCGAACTGCTTGCGCTCGTTGGCATATTGAGTGGCTTGAGAAATTACCGTTCTACATCCACCAAGAACTCCTGCACCAAGCTTAATTCTACCTATGTTCAGAATATTCACGGCGATCTTAAAACCGTTTTGCCTTTCCGAAAGCATATTCTCAACTGGAACTTCCGTATCATTGAAAAATACTTGACGAGTAGAAGAGCCTTTGATACCTAACTTCTTTTCTTCATCGTTCATGGTAATGCCGTTGAAGCTTTTCTCCACTATAAACGCTGTCAGGTTTTTGTCATCTTCAATTTTTGCGAACACTATAAATAGGTCTGCAAAACCAGCATTAGAAATCCACATTTTCTGACCTGTGATCTTATAATGTGAACCATCTTCTGATAAGACTGCTTTGGTTTTGCCCGAGTTGGCATCTGAACCTGCATCTGGCTCTGTTAGGCAGTAACATGCGGCCCATTCTCCCATGGCCAATTTTGGTAGGTATTTCTGCTTCTGCTCTTCGTTTCCATAGTAGAGGATCGGTAGTGTACCAATTCCAGTATGGGCCCCATAAGTAGTGGAGAAAGATCCAGCTGCTCCGATAATATCAGCGATCAACATACTCGTGTTGAAGCTCATACCCAAACCACCATAGTTTTCTGGAACAGAAATTCCTAAAAGACCAAGCTCACCTGCTTTTTTGAAAATGTTGGGAACCAAATCTGGCTCTTTCATAGAATCAATTCGATCGGCATTTGGATGAATCTCAGTATCTATGAAGTCTTGACACGCTTGTGCCATCATTTTTTGTTCTTCACTAAACTCTTCTGGAATGAAGACTTCTTGGGCACTTGTTTCTCTCACGAGAAATTCGCCTCCTTTAATTGACTGTTTTGTTTCTGTAGACATGTGTTTCTAATTTTTTAATGCGCCCTTTCAACTTTTAAGCTTGGTTTTACTTAAGGAATTCGTAAATACCTGCTACCCCTTGGCCTCCACCGACACAAGCGGTTACCATACCATATTTGGCGTTTTCTCTTCTTCTCATTTCATTGAAAAGCTGGACTGACAATTTGGAACCTGAGCATCCTAGTGGATGACCTAGCGCGATCGCACCACCATTTACATTTAAGATTGACCTATCAAGATCTAATTCTTTAATTACAGCTAGTGACTGAGCGGCGAATGCTTCATTTAGTTCTATCAGGTCTAGATCAGACTGTTTCAAACCAGCTTGTTTCAACGCCTTCGGCACTGCTTCTACTGGACCTATTCCCATAATTCTTGGGTGAACTCCTACGGCAGCGTAAGTAACCATTCGAGCAATTGGTTCTAGGTTCAATTCCTTGACCATCTTCTCTGACATGACCATTACAAAAGAGGCTCCATCAGAGACTGGCGATGAATTACCTGCCGTAACTTGACCTCCTTGTGCAAATACTGGCCTTAGCTTTCCTAAAACATCTAAGGATGTATCGCCTCTAGGTCCTTCATCTGTATCGACTGTATATGATTTTTCAACGATTTTACCATCAGGACCAACCACTTTGTCTGTCACTTTAATCGGCACAATTTCGTCTTTGAATTTACCTTCTGCTTGTGCAGCAACTGCTTTCAAATGAGAATCTAGTGCAAACTGATCGGCTTCTTCTCTATTGATGTCAAACTCTTTTGCAACTTGTTCCGCCGTTAAGCCCATGCTTAGATAGTAATCACTATGTTCCGTGGCCAACTTGTAATTTAAGGCTGTTTTATAGCCCATTACAGGCACCATAGACATAGACTCGGTACCTCCAGCAATAATGCAATCGGCTGTTCCAGCATGTACTCTGGCAGAGGCTAAAGCGATGGCTTCTAAGCCCGAACCACAATATCTGTTTACTGTAACCCCTGGTACTTCGATCGGTAAGGATAGTAGTGAAATCATTCGAGCCATTTGCATCCCTTGCTCGGCCTCTGGTACTGCATTACCTACAATAAGGTCATCTACTCTTTTTGCATCGAAACTCGGTACTTGGTTGACTAAGTGCTTAATTACGTCAGCAGCCATATCATCCGGGCGAACTGTTTTTAAAACACTTCTTTTGCCTCGGCCTACTGCTGTTCTATATCCTGCTACTATATATGCGTCCATTTTTGGGTTGTTATTTTTTGAATGAAAATGATTAATTACGAAGCGGTTTCCCTTTGAAAAGAATGCTATGAATTCTTTCCAGCGTCTTAGGTTCTGCCGTTAATTCGACAAACATTTGTCGTTCTAAATCCAGTAAATACTGTTCCGATACTTCTTGTGGGAAAGTCAAATCTCCACCGCACATTATCCACCCTAATTTGCGTGCAATTTTAGCGTCATGTTCTGAAATATAGTTTCCTAAAAGCATGCCGTTGATTCCTGCCTCAAATAGCGCCAAGCCAGTTCTTCCTTGAACTTTGATGTTCTTTCTTTCTACCGGTTGAGTATAACCAGCCTCATAAAGCTCAAGTACTTTAGCCTTAGCGTCTGTCAGCAGCCTTTTCCTATTCAGCGTTATACCATCTTGAGGTCTAAGAATATGCATGCCTCTCGCTTCCTCTGCTGAAGTAGCCACTTTAGCTGTTGCGATATTCATAAATGCTTCTTGTAGACGGTTCAACTCTGGATCGCCTCCCTCGATTGAGTCTGCCACTCTCATAGTCAATTCTTTGGTGCCGCCACCTCCTGGGATCAAGCCAACTCCAACCTCTACTAACCCAATATATGTTTCTGCGTGTGCCTGAATGGCATCGCAATGCAGCGATAATTCGCATCCTCCTCCTAGGGCCAGGCCAGCTGGGGCTGACACCACCGGAATCGAAGAGAACTTCGCCCTTTTCATCGTATTTTGGAATTGCGCTACCATCAAGTTCACTTCATCGAACTCTTGATCTCCAGCAAACATGAAGAGCATGGCTAAGTTGGCGCCTGCCGAGAAGTTTTCTCCTTCATTTCCAATGACCAAACCTTTGTAATCTTTCTCGGCCATTGAAATTGCAGTCTCAATTCCCTCAATCACTTCCTGACCGATCGCGTTCATTTTTGTGTGGAATTCCAAGCAAAGTACACCATCTCCAATATCAAAAATGGAGGCTCCTGGGTTACCCCATACCTTATTCGTTTCTCTAATATTCTCAAGAATTACAAGGTCTTCTGTGCCAGGTATAGTCTTGTATGATTTAGAAGGGATGTCGTAGTATTTTTTAATCCCTGACTCAATCTTATAGAATGATTCATGACCAGCGGCTAACATCTCATATACCCACTCGGCTGGTTTCAGGTGCATACTTTCCATCTGCTCTACCACCGATCGAACCCCAAGTAAATCCCAAGTATCGAAAGGGCCCATTTGCCATGCAAAGCCTGCGCAAACTGCTTGATCTATCCTAAAAAGTTCATCTGAAATTTCTGGTATACGATAGGTCACATATTTAAATGTGTCATAGAAAGTCTTTCTGTAGAATTCACCTGCCTTATCGTCAAAGTTGACCAGCATTTTAATTCTAGCCTTAAGGCTTTCTTCATCTTTAACAGCTTCTAAAGCTTTAAACCTTGCCTTAGTTCTATCACCATATTCGAAAGTCTTGAGGTCTAATTCCTGTATAACCCTTTTACCATTCGCGTCCTTTGATTTTTTGAAGTATCCCTGGCCAGATTTATCTCCAAACCAGCCTTTTTCATGAACTTCTTTTACAATTTTCGGTAAAACAAAGGCCTCTTTCGACTCATCATTCGGTAAACCTGCGTAAAGGTTATTTGCCACATTAACAGTTGTATCAAGACCTACTACATCCATTGTTCTGAAAGTTGCAGATTTAGCTCTACCGATAATTGGGCCAGTCATCCTATCTACTTCACCGACCGTCAGCTCCATATCCTCAATGGTATGCATTGCCGACATAATCGCATAGATTCCAATTCTGTTGGCGATAAAGGCTGGGGTATCTTTACACAATACAGTTTCCTTACCAAGGTACAGGTCACCGTAATGCATTAAATAATCAATGATCTCTGGGTCTGTTTTAGGGCCTGGTATAATTTCTAAAAGCCTTAGGTATCTTGGTGGATTAAAGAAGTGTGTTCCGCAAAAGTGTTTTTGGAAATCTTCACTTCTACCTTCTGACATTAGGTTCATCGGAATCCCCGAGGTATTCGATGTAATAAGTGTTCCAGGCTTTCGGTACTTTTCTACCTGATCAAAAATGATCTTCTTGATGTCAAGCCTTTCTACAACAACTTCAATGATCCAGTCAACATTCGCAATCTTTGACATATCATCCTCGAAATTTCCAGTAGTAATCAGCTTGGAGACTGACTTGTCGTAAACTGGGGAGGGCTTAGACTTTAATGCAAAGGTGAGCGCATCATTTACAATTTGATTTCTGGATGCCGGTTTATTCTTGTTATATTCTGTTAAGTCTCTTGGGACAATATCCAAAAGCAAAACTTCTACACCAATATTGGCAAAATGACAGGCAATTCTGGAACCCATTACTCCAGAACCCAATACTGCTACTTTTTTTATACTTCGACTCATGTGTTTAGAATATTGATTTAGAATCTATCAATTGATTAATCTTAGTTATTACCTCAAAGAATGTATCGAGCTTATCCGATGCAATCGATTTCCTAACAGCTTCATTAAAACGGATCACCGTTTCCCTTGAAACTCTTCTTTTTTCCTGACCTGTTTCGGTCAAGAAAATTCTCACCGACCGGCCATCGTTCGGGTCTTTTTCTCTGTAGATAAAGCCTTTTTCTTCCATGTTTTTTAACATGCGCGTAAGACTTCGAGATTCGAGACCCATAAGAGGTGCAATCTTTGTTGCAGGTGTACCTTCAACAGGGTCAATGTTAAGGACGACAAAAGCCATGGATGTTGTACTCTCATGCTGTACAGCCTGTTGGTTATACATCCTGTAAATGGCATGCCAGCACATTTTTATTTGGTGATCTACAGTCTCTTCTCTCTTCATAAGGCTTTGAGGTCTTACGAATTTAGAAAAAATTTGTTATGCATGCATACTATTTTCTCTAAAAAAAGAGCCTAGCATAAAATAGGCTCTAACTAAATTAATTTTCAGCGATTCTTTGAGCTAAGAAAACTGCCGTCAATGAAGAACTAATAATAGCAGCAAGCGTACCGAATGTTTCTAAGAATTTACCATTGTTTTGGCGCTCTGGTTTCGGAGGTTTAATGGAGACTGTAATTATGGATCCATCGAGAACCCTAGGGTTAGCAAACCAACCAACTTTTCGAGTGAACCCAGTAGGTTCCGTGATGTATATTTTTCTACCTTCTTTCGTTTTTCCTCCAGCATTTCTAACGTATGTTCTTACACCTTTACCAGAGATATACTTTTGCAAGGATGGGTTAACCACCTGACCACCAACTTGAACAGTAAAAACAGATTCTGGGAATACAATACGGTCATTATCGTTTACTGTAATATCAAACTTCGAATTACGCTCTTCAAAGAGTTTTTCAAAAGAAAATGCCAATTGTTGACCATTTCTAAAAAATTTTGCTCCTGGCAAATAGACATTGGGAGATAAACCTCCTGCCCGCCTTATAACACTTGACAGTGTTTCTCCCTTGGATTCCAAATAATAAGTTCCGGGAAACTTGACCTCGCCTTCTAAAACTACAGATCTTCCTTCAGCAGACCCTGGTATCAAGTCCACATTAATTCTATCATTATGTTTTAGTAGAAAGTCATTATTATCTGATGCCGATTTAAGTCCTAATAAATAATCTTTGTCGACTTTTACCCTTTGATTTGTAGCAATTTCATTTCCACTAAAGTCAAAAAATTCACGTGTGATTGTTACTGAGTCTTGAAAAGACTTTTCCAAAAACCCTCCAGCCTGAATTAGTAAATCTTCTACGTTCATTTCTTCAGTCATTCTAAATCGACCGCCGTTTTTTACGGCACCTTGAACAGAAACATACTTTTCTAAAACCTCCGTAATATCTCTACTATAAAGAATAACCTGATCTTTCGGCCTTAAGACAACATCAAATTGCTTATTCAAGACGCTATCAAGATCAAAAGACACAACTTGATATTCGATTTTTCCTTCCTGATATCGAAAGAGATCCGCCCTGCTAGTCAAAATTCGATTTTGAAAATCTAAGTCTTCGATATTGGCAGACATGAATATAAGGTCATAAAGAGAAAGGTTTTCTCTCCACGGCATAGTTATAGGGTCTGCCGCAAAGCCGGAGATAGAAACAGATTCTAGAGACTTAACCTCATTCTCATTATAAACTTTGAGACTATCTTGTCTTTGCAGTACTATATTTTCTGCCCCATTAGTTGAGTTAAGTATTGAAGAGAGAGAAAATGTTCTAAACTTTAAATCACCATTTTCATCGACTCTGAATAAATCCACTTTGTCTAAATAAGTATTAGGCCTGATACCACCAGCCTTCATTATCAAATCCTTTAGGTTCATTGTCTCGTTGAGCTGATATTCTCCTGGCCTAAAAACAGACCCTTCAATATTTACAACATTATTTAAGTCTTCTAATACCTTATCAAAGGTTATAATATCACCATCTTGAAGTTTGTAATTGACTCCTTGTTCGATTAATTCCTTGTAGTTGATATTGATAATTTCCCGATCAAAATTTGATGACCCATCTCTGTCCGAAATGGACTTTATTCTCTTAATCGTCACGGATTCAGTATAGGCTGTGGGTCTCAAGCCCCCAGCAAAACTGATTAGGTCAATCAACCCTTCGTTATCCTTTAATTCAAAAATAGCTTCCTTATTTACCTCTCCTAATAAGGTTATACTGTTCTTCCTACTTGGTATAAATACTACATCATTGCTTACCAGTCGAATGTCTTCTCTTGCAGTACCTTTTATGAGATAGTCGTACAAATCCATTGTTGATATGTACCTATTGTTTCGAAAGACTTTAATTTCTCTAAGTGAACCAGATATCTTGATTCCTCCAGAAACATAAAGTGAATTCATTGTGGTTGCAAATGCATTAATCAAATGCGACCCTGGCTTATTAGATTCCCCCATTACCATGATTCTGATGGGTCTTAATTTGGTCAATGAAACATCTAAAAATATTTTTGGTGGATTTTTCTTTAGACCTGAATAAAATTTAGAGAGATACTCTTTCATTCGAACATTCAGGTTTTCATAAGTAGTACCTGAAACGAACACTTGCCCAACATTAGGGATAAACAAGTTTCCATTGATATCGACTTTCCCCTCAAATTGGAACTCTGCTTCCCCCCATAAATAAACTCTTAACTCATCTCCTGGACCGATCAAATATCCCGGATCGATGTTTCCTACTAAAGCCCCTTGATTTGCATAAGGGTTATTATTAAATATGCTGTAGCCAAAGTACTTGACTGATGTACTTTGAGCAGTTACTGGCGCATTGGTTGGCTGGGTTTCAGCTTGTTTTATTATTTGATCACCCGAAGTGTACTTGACAGTATCTGTTGAAACTTCTTGAACATTTTTAGGAGTAGAGTCGGTCGTCTCAGATCCAGAAATATATTTTCTGATGTATTCGTCATAATCCAGTCCATATACTTTTGCTTGCCTTCTGGCATCATCTTCAGTCATTCCTCTTTTACGCAATTCAGATAGAATTTCTTCTTTCGTATCAATTCCTCTCTTTTCAAGTTCAGCTTTAACTTGAGCTTCAGACTGGGCATTTGTAGGAGTAATTGAAAAGACTGTTATCAACAAAAAAATTGATGCAAACAGACAGAAGGGACTTTTGGTTCTAGTATCTTTCATGTGTTGAAGCAAAAAAAACGCACCCTTTCGGGTAGCGTCAGTCCCTAAAAGTAAGAATTTTTTTTATAGGTGTAGCAATATAGTGCCTAAACCACCATCCTTAACATTATAATAATCTAGTTAAAACTCAGTAATGTGAAAATCTGGCCCTTTTCCTAGACTTATTAAATCAAACAATGAATAGAACTCTAAGGTGTAGGTATCTTTCAACTTACAGTCACCATTATCCATAATTTCCATGACTTCGAAATGAAAGGTTTCTCCAAAGTTGACAAGCTCAAAGCGCTTGCCAATTCTAAGGTTATTGAATGATGTTGACATTGAACTAATTACTAAAGTCTCCTCGTAATTCCCGGAATCTATTTCTTGCTTCTGCGACAAAAATACTTCCCGGAAACTTCTTAAGTAAATCGTTGTAAATATTCATTGCGTTCTCACTATTCCCTAGGTCTTCTTCGTTAATCTTGGCAGTGAGAAAAAGTGCATCGTCACCTAATATTTCGTAGTAGTAAGTTTCATTTATTTTATTCAGAGCTTCGAGCGCGAGCGGAAAATCTCCAAGTTCTCTTAATGTATTAGCTTTCAAATAAAGTAGTTCATCTACTATGGAGTGACTCTCATACTTGATCAACATACTATCCATAAGTGCAATGCTTTCTTGTTTCTGGTTCTGAAAAAGCATCAATTCAATGTTAGCATACTCTTGCATCACAAGATCAGTAGTATCAAACACAGTGTTATTCTTAATCAGTATACTTAAGTCGAGAGCATCATTTGCGATTTCTCTCGACGTTGCTAGTTTCAAGATATCCAAGTTGCTTTGTGCTAATTCGAAATCACCTTTGAAGTAAGATAGTTTAGCGCTCTTGAGTTTAGCCATATAACCCAAAGGTTCATCTTTAAACATCCTTTCTACTTGACCATAAAGAAGAATTGACTCCCAGGGTTCTTTATTTAATAAGTAGATATCGGCAAGATCCATTTTCGCTTCTGCAACCACCTTATTTCTTCCAACTGGCTGATCTAGAACTTCGGTGAGGGTTTCAATCGCAGCTGTGACTTGATTCAATTCAAAAGCTTGCAATAAAGCAACACGACGCTGTGCCTCAATTACTGAAAATACATCCCTAGACTGCTCAATAAAATCTCCATACTTAGTTATTAGTTGTTTTATTGCAGTTGTATCTACAGGGTATGTCGATTTTAAAACTTCTTCTTCAGACAGGAGTGTATATCTAGAAGCGAGTCTACGATTTGGACTTTCTTGAAAATCATTGAGAATATAATCAAATGCCTTTTGAGAAGTTTTGTAATCCGTATTTCTGTAGGCAATCATGCCTACATTCATGATATTATCTCCATTATTTTCTAACCTTCTATCCAATGCTCTTGCCTGACGTAGGGCTGCTGAAAAATTCTTTTGTTGCAGATGAGTCCATACTAACAAATCATTGAAGGCTGGTTTTCCAGGTTCTTTTTGAATGAAATCATATAGGATCACCTCTAGGGTATCTAAGTCCTCAGGTTCTCTAAGATAATTTTGAAGGGAATTTTTTACATAGTTTAAGTTCTGCGGCTGATTTTTTGAAAAGGTTAGATACTCTGAAACCATTTCCGCTTTTCGATTCATAAAGCGATATATATTGGCCAAATCCAGCGCAAACATATCTTCTCTGCCAATTGCCCTACGTCCATCTACATATGCCTTGATCGCCTTTTCACGGAAGTCTTTCTCAAAGAACTTATTCGCTAGAATTCTGATTCGCGTACCCTTCTTATCTTTTGAAGTCTTTAGAGTTTCTTTTCGAATAACATTGTCCAGTAAGGACTCTATTTTCTCTTCCTCCTTCTTTGCTCGATAAACAGTTGCTAAATCTATTTCATACTCAAAATTATCAGGATTGTCCCTTAAAACTTTCTTAACGTATTTCTCTGCTGCAGTATAATCTTCTTGGGTTAAAAGGAGGCTTAAGTACGTATTGTGGATCCGTACAATGTTTCTTTTATTCTTAGCTAACTTTTCAAATTCCTTTCGCGCCTTATCGACCTCACCAATGTTATAATATTCTCTTGCTATTTGGACTGGGTCATTTGATTGTGCATTTAAGGAACCAAGGGAAACAATTAGTGAACAGGTTACCCCGAGGAAATACTTTATCAACAGATTTAAGCGACCCATATTATATTTAATTGATTTATATAAAATTAAGTTATCGTTATTAGACCTGTGGATAAGTGGAAAACTTTTTAGTCAACATTTAATCCAAGTACTTGTTTACGTATTGTTCAATAATACGGTTTTGTTCACAATTTACTAACTCATAAGCTGCTGTATTTTAGCACTTTGCTTTTATTTGTTGGAAAACGTTCATGCTATGTGTATAACTTAGAATTTCTTGTCAACTGTTATATGTACTGTGGATTTGTGTGTAGAACAATGGAGTTATTCAGATAACGAATTTGGTATGGTCACAGGTATATAGATTAAGTGGATTAATTGACATAAGTCATACAGATATCCACAACTTATACTTCGAAGATTAAACTAGAAAATCACGTTTACATCTGTCTGTTCCCAGTTCTTTCTTACCTCTATAATCTTCGTATTATAGAAGTCATCAAAATAGAATTTAGCTGGTTCAGATACGGAATTTGTAAGTATGTTAGCTATGTCCCATTTTCCGTTTCCATTAATGTCTTTAATAACTCTCACTTGGTATCGTCCAGCTGGTATGTATGGAAAAGTGAAATTTTTCTCTGTGCTCTGCTTAATTACATTTAGTGTTCGACTATCAAGAAGTTGAACTAGAACGTTATTGGATGATGATGTAACCGTACCGCTGATGGTAGCTGTATTTTCTGCTAACAATTTAGTGATTGTCTTCTGTTGACCCTTAGAGCTGTCTAGATCAACTGATATAAAAGCCGCTGATCTAATGTCGAAAATGGCGCTTTGAGAATTGGTAGAAAACATTGTTTCAGCAGTAACTGGATATTTGACTTCTGTTCGGTATTCATTCCATTGAAAGAGACTCGTGTCTAGACTAATAATATTAACACTATCTCTAATGAAGTTGAGGCTATCAGCGTTTATAGTGAGTACTGGTTTAGTAAATTCAATGCTTAAGGTGTCTATGTCTAAGATTCCTGGTGAACTCTCAGTGAATTGATAAGTGAAATTAGTTTTGGATAGTTTTGATTCCACAAAGTAAAAATCTGCAGTATCTACTAAGGTGAAATTAAGTGAATCTTTTACCGAGTAAATGAGTTGGGTGGTATCCTCAAAGGTACGACTGGTATTATAGAAGCGTATTTTTTCTTCACTAAAAGGATGATAGATCAATTCCTGACCAGATAGGATTTTGAAGTCTTCAATAGCTTTGTTAAATGTAATATCGTAATAGGTACCGAAAGATCTGGCAGAAACAGTTCTAAGGTCTTCTGTGCTTAGATTCTGAAGAGTCATATCTATACCTTCCAATGAATTGCTTAACTCTAGAGTATCAGCATAAAATCCGTATTGTTCTTTATCTGTATCTGCAATACCATTATTGTTTTTATCCCTTACAGAATATATTCGGAAAGAACCGCTAGGAAGGTTCTGAAAAGTATAATTTCCAAGTGAATCTGTTTTACTGTAGTAGGATGCCGAGCCTTTTATAATGTCCAAAGAATCTTGAAGTTGATACAGAGAAACCAAGGCGTTTTCAACAGGTTCTTGGTTGTAAAGGTTCTTTACATTACCAGCAATAGATAAAGAATCAATGTATGGTCCAGTAGAAAAACTTATGCCAATACCTATTGCTGGATTGTTATTGGTAACATCTTGAATGCTGTTCGCAAAGTTTATGCTATAGGTTGTGCTGTCCTCAAAAGGTTCAAAGAAGGTTAAGGTAACCGTATTTTTGGTAATCTTTGATCTGAATGATCCTTTGGGCTTTGGTGTAATTACTAGATCGGTTTCCAGTGATCTGGCTTGTACTCTTTCATCAAAAGAAAAAATGAGTGTATTACCTGAATAACCCGTCTCTCCTGCCTTTGGGTTCGATGATATCAACTCTGGACCTTTTTCATCTTCAGGCCCTCCTGTTGGAGAAATGATGCGTGCGCAAGAAACTGCACATAGGTTGGCAATGATTATTAAGGCTATGAACCGATGGGTAGTGGTCATTTGCTAAGTATATATATTAAACTACTAAACTCTCCATTTCGCTTAGCCATTCGATTTGAAATGTAACCTCTTCTAAATGCAGATAGATACTTTTTACTTCCGGTTTTATATTGTTCAGATAATAGACTTACATAGTAACTGTCGAACTTCATGGGGTGTGTTGCAACAATATTCAGACCAAATGTTTTACTCAATTGATGAATACTCTTTTGAGAGAAATGGTATAAATGTCGCGGCACGTCATAACCAGCCCAATACTCTTGATAGTGCTGTGCATCATTACTATGAAAATTAGGGAGCGCTAAAAGCAGTATTCCATTCTCGTCTAATTGATTGATAAGATCGTTAAGTGTATTCTCTAAGTCATGAACATGTTCTAGAACATGAAATAGACTGATTGACGAAAAATTGGTTTGTGGATCTATTGAATCAGTATCAGGGAGAATATTTAGTTGATACTTCTCTTGAGCAAATGCTCTGGCGGTTGAGTCCGGCTCGACACCTTCTACATTCCATTTATGTTTGGTTAAGTAGTTAAGGAAAGCACCACTGCCACAGCCATAATCTAGATGGTTTTTAGCTAGTGTATACTTTTCCAAAATACCTCTCTTCGATCTAAAGTTTAAGGATTGAACCGATTTGTATATAGTGTCAAAAATTGGGTTGATTTTATCACCATGAGACACGTAACTATTTGATTTATAGTATGTTATGATTTTATCTTTACTTGGTCTGGGATTTGTGTAGATAGTGTCGCATACTTTGCATCTAGTAAGCTGAAAACGCTCTCCACTACCATAGTGATCTTCAACTAACCGATCGCTGATTAGCTCGTTGTTTCCGCACAAGTAACATGAATGGATTGTTTCTGTTATCATCTGCCCATATGTACCATCAGTACTGAAATATCTGCGGGGGAAACACCGCTAATTCTTGATGCCTGGCCAATCGTCTTCGGTCTTATTTTACCCAGTTTTTCTTTGGCTTCAGACGAGAGTGCAGTGATCTTGTCGAAATCCATACTGTCCCTGATAACCAACCCCTCTAGTTGGATGACACGTTCTGCCAGTTTAGTCTCTTTATCAATATAGTCCTCATACTTAATGTAGATATCAGCGCCTTCTAGTGTCGCTTTATCATACTTAGCAAAGTAAGATGAATAGTCTTCGTTAATATGAAGTAAATCATTGATATGGACTTG
The DNA here is from genome assembly GCF_001747105.1 of Roseivirga misakiensis. NCBI lineage: Bacteria > Pseudomonadati > Bacteroidota > Cytophagia > Cytophagales > Roseivirgaceae > Roseivirga > Roseivirga misakiensis. The sequence continues at coordinate 1,175,286 of NZ_MDGQ01000003.1, forward strand.
AGGTCTTTTAATTAGCTTTTTAACGGAAGAGCGATGCTTAATAGGGGCAGAATTCAATTGATCTAGAAGTTCATTGATGTCGTTAGGGTTTACTTTCTTCTGCTCCAAATCATTGAGTAGCTTATGAAGGTCTTGAGAACGGTTCTTCATTTGTGCTAAACGTTCATCAGTTGCCAACCCAATGGAATGTCCCTTTTCGGTTAGTCTAATGTCAGCGTTGTCTTGCCTAAGTAAAATCCTATGCTCTGCGCGCGATGTAAACATTCTGTAAGGTTCATCGGTACCCTTATTGATTAAGTCATCTATGAGCACACCAATGTAAGCTTCAGCCCTATTTAATATGAATTCAGGTTTACCATTAATTTTTTCATGAGCATTTATCCCAGCCATTAATCCTTGGCAGGCAGCTTCTTCATACCCAGTAGTACCATTAATTTGTCCCGCAAAGAAAAGATTCTCAATGATCTTTGTTTCAAGGGTGTTCTTTAGTTGAGTAGGTGGAAAGTAATCGTACTCGATTGCATATCCGGGCCTAAACATTTTTACGTTTTCAAAGCCAGGCACTTTCGTCAGTGCTTTGTATTGAATGTCTTCTGGAAGCGAGGTTGAAAATCCATTAACGTAGATTTCTACGGTATTCCAACCCTCTGGTTCCACAAAGATTTGGTGTCTGTTACGTTCTGCGAACCTATTGATTTTATCCTCTATCGATGGGCAGTATCTGGGCCCCAGGCCTTGGATTCGGCCGTTAAACATGGGGGATTTCTCAAAACCCTTTTCAAGTTCCGTATGGACCTCTGGATTTGTATAAGTGATATAACAGCTTCGTTGTTCCTCTAAAGGTTTAGTTTCTGTTGAGAAAGAGAATTTCTCTGCTAACTCATCACCAGCTTGTTCCTCCATTTTAGAATAATCTAATGATCTGCCGTCTACTCTGGGAGGAGTACCCGTTTTCATTCTGCCAGCCTCAAAACCTAGAGTAACTAGTTGCTCAGTTATTCCAGTTGATGCTTTTTCACCCGTTCGACCACCTCCAAACTGTTTTTCACCAATATGTATCACTCCATTCAAAAATGTCCCAGACGTAAGTATTACTGCATCAGCATGAAACTCTATACCCATACTAGTCTTGACCCCAACAACCTTATCTCCTTCTAACAAAATATTAGTCACCATTTCTTGCCAGAAGTCTACATTGTGATTGCTTTCAAGCGCCAAACGCCATTCTTCGGCAAACCTCATGCGGTCGTTTTGAGTTCGTGGGCTCCACATGGCTGGACCTTTGGATTTATTGAGCATGCGGAATTGAATCATCGACTTGTCGGAGATGATACCAGACATACCACCAAGCGCATCTATTTCTCGTACAATTTGGCCTTTAGCTACGCCACCCATTGCTGGGTTGCAAGACATTTGTGCAATGGTATTCATGTTCATGGTAATTAATAGAACCTTTGAACCCATTTTGGCACTAGAATACGCCGCTTCGCAACCAGCATGACCGGCACCGACAACAATAATATCGTAGTTTGAATGCATGATTTAAAACATGTGTTCCACGTGGAACATCAAATTGTGTTGTAATGTTTCACGTGGAACATGTGAGTGTCTTTCAAATGTGAAGCAAAGATAAAGAGTCTTCTTCTCTTTTGGTCATCTCTTTTTGTTCTTCAGGTGACTTGTCGTTTTGACCCAACAGATGAAGTAAGCCATGGACCATAACCCTGTGTAGTTCATGCTCAAATTGGGCGTCTTGTTTAGAAGCGTTGTCTTTAACTCGATCTAGAGAAATAAATAGGTCAGCAGAAATTGGAGCTGAGAGGTCATCGCGATTATCAAACGTGATGATGTCAGTAAAGTAATCGTGATTTAGGTATTGTTGGTTGACGTCTAGTAAATAGTTGTCTGAACAATATATGTAATTCAGAGCATCAATGGTTTGACCGTTTGACGCGGAAACGTCATGAAGCCATTGTCGTATAATCTTTTTGTGTTTGAGTTCGAAGTTGACTTCTTCAGTAAAGAAGTTGATCTCTGGCATTAATTAACTAAGGTAGAATGTGAGTTGTAAGTTTCGCCCCTCTTGTTGAAAGTCTACTTCGTCAGCTAAATGCTTGATTAGGAAAATCCCCCGGCCACCAACGTTTTCAATGTTCTCTGGGGCTGTTGGGTCTGGTAATTCGTGATGGTCGAATCCTGCACCTTCATCACTGATATTAAAAACTATTTGTTCGTCGCTTAAATTGGCATTTAAGGAGACAAGTTTGTCTTTATCTAATTTGTTTCCGTGTATGATGGCATTATTGACAGATTCTATCACTGCGATCATGATATTTCCATAAAGGTCATCTGTCAAGCTGTATACTTCTTTGGCGTTATCAACAAAGCTCTCGACGATGCGGATATTTTCGACCATGGACGGTATCTGGATACTAATGTTCTTCATTGAAAGTGATCAATTGTTTTCCTTAATCTTCTTAAAGTATTTACTGGTTTCCTTCTTGTAGTAGGGATTGAGTTTTGCTGGAATAGTTCTTAATAGTTCTATCTCTTTTTCTTTAGCTTTTAAATACTCATTAAGTGACTCAGGAATGGAAAGTTCGTAGTTCTCGGCACTACGGCCTTTTCTTTCATCATCCTCACCTCTCTCTTGAATGGAGTTTTCAGCTTCAAGTAGCCTTGTTAACATTTCTTGTTGGCGCTGAACAGTTTCATCAGTAATATTCTTATTGATTAAATCCCATTCGTTTTCTTCCATCTGATCGATCAACTTATCGATCTTCTCGCCCAATTTATTTCCATCAAGTCCGGTTTCAAAATTTTCGAGTGCATTTCTTAACCTTTCTTGCTGTGATGCTAATTGAGCCAATTCTTCTGAGAGCTGCCGTCCAGTTTTTCCACTTTCTTTAAGCTCTTTAATCTGTTCGCTTAATTGTCGCTGTAGATCACTAAGACCGCCCATTTGTGGCTTATTTTTGTTTCCTTTCTTTCCGTTACCAGGGCTCATCATTTGATTAGCCATTTGTTCTTGCATTTGTTGAACAATATCATCTAACAAAAGAGCTAAGTTATTAATAGAAGTCATTGCAAATTGCTGTTTACCAACGGCTTGACTGATTCTCTTTTCTTTCAGCGTTTCTACCGCACCTGACATTTGAAAATTCATAGCGGCTAACTCTTTCATTACAAAAGAGGAGATTTGAAATACTCTTTGTGATAAAGAGACTAAACTATCCTGGATAATTTTCGAGTCATCCTGTAGTTTGAGCTGGTCTTGAGATAGTTTAACATAGCGAGGGTCACTTTGCCGAATCTCCTTGAACTCATTCATCAAGTTTTCTTGGTTAAACGAAAGCGTCACAAGGTTATCGACTAGGTCTCTAAGGTGCTCTAGGTTTTCTTGTTGTTGTTCCATTTGAGCGGCACTCTGCATGTTTTCAAGGCTTTGTTTTAGCTCTTGCATCTTACCAGTGGCTCGTTTCTGGGATTTAGCTGCGTTTTGTCTGCTTTGTGATTGCTTTTGCTGTCCTTCTTTAGATTCTTGTTCCTCTCCCTGCTCACCTTCTTCGTTCTCCTCTTCTTTTTCACCGTTTTCTTCCTCGCTACTTTCTTCCTCCAAGGATTCTTGAGCTTTTTCCTGCTCTTCCTTAATGTCTTCTAACTGTTCATCTAGATCGTCAGGTAGCGGGTCTGGGTTTTTTCTCTCTTGATTAAGTTCTTCCAGTTTTTTGAGTTCCTCTTCTAATTTTTCTAAGTCTTCAAGCGCTTTTTCTTGTTCGTCAGCCAATTCTTCATTGCTCTTTTCCCCAGATTCTGTCTCTTTAGAGAGCTCCTCTTGGTCTTCGATTTCTTCTTCAAGATCCTCAATGCTATTTTCTAGCTTTTTGTCGAACTCCAGTTTTTTAAACAACTCAAGCGTTCTTTCAAGGTCTTCTTCAAGGTTTTGACTGTTTTCTCTCAAGTCTTGCATTTGATCCCTAAACTCCTCAATATCAGCGTTTTCTTCGAGTAGTTCTCTGAGTTCATCATACATTTTCTTCAACTCATCGTCAAGAACATTATTCATAATGTCTTGAAGCTGCTTCATCTTTTGTTTAAGCTCTTCACTTTGCGGCTGAAACTGATTTTGCTTTGAATTATTCAGTTCATTCTCTTTTTTCAGTTGCTCCATCTGTTGCGCGAGCTTCTCTTTTTGATCAAGAATCTCCTGCATTAGCTTTTCATCCTGCCAATCCATTTCCTTCTTGGTTTTTAAGCGTTCATCAGCTTCTTCGATCTTTCGGTTAAGTTCTTCCGCTTGCTTTAGACTTTCATCAACCTTTTGCTGAATTTGTTGACTGCTCTTTTCGATTTCTTCCTCGAGCTCTTCTTTTGAAGGAATTTTGAAACTGTATGTCGCACTTCTGTTAGTTTTCGACCCATTAACTGCATCATTATCAGATATTTGCATGTAATATTTCAGCTCGCTACCAGCTTGAATTTTAGCAGAATCTAATGTGAAAATGTGATAGTAACTCTGATCGTTTAATGACTTATTAATCGGTATGCTGATAAATTCATAATTAGAATCGTCGTATGAATAGTGGAAGGTAAGTCTGTTGAAACCATAGTCATCTTTGATTTTTCCGCCCAGTACAACGTTCTTATAAAGTACTGTGTCTTGGAATTGATCTAGGTTAATTTCTGGAAACCGATCTTTTATCACTTCTACTTGAAAGAGCAGAGAGTCTTTATTTCCGCTATATTGGTTTTGGAGTTGAATGGAATATGCGCTCGATTTGGAAAGTGTTTTGTTTACCTCAAATACATCATTTGCCTTCTTATCACCTGCAAGGTTCAAGCTGTCACTATCGAAGTTGATAGCTAACGATTCTGTTTCTTTCGTATTAAATATCCATCGAATGTTGGTACCCTCTGGAACAGTCAGGTTTCCAGAATTCTGTACTTGCTCATCTTTTATTTTGGTATACTCAGGGAAATCAAGGTCTATATTAAAGAGTGAGATACTTGGTCTTTCGAAGACATCAATGGTGTATTCTTCTGATAATACCCCTTCAGATTCTAACTTAAACGTGGTTTTCTGCCGAAGGCGATTGATTTTGTAGCTAAACTCATCAGCATTTATTTTCTCTGCTTTGATTTTTCGCTCGTTGATGACCACAAAAACATTTTCAGGGTTCGATCGCCCTTCAGTGTTAATATCAATAGTAAATGGCTCATCTTTAAATCCATTTAGCTGATTATTTTGAACGAGAAACTTGAATGGTGCTTCTGGTTGAAAATCGTTGTTGTAGTTGATGATTCTAGTGGAACTTTCAGTTATAAATTGCGGTAAGAACAGAAGAAGTAAAACCACAATTGATCCGGGGGCATAAATGTATCTTAAGTATTTCCGGTTCGCCTTTAAGTCAATTGCATTGACAAACGGTATGTGCTGTATTTCAGTGCTTTTTTGCCTTATACTCGCTTGTAATAACTCATTATCTTTATCAGAAAGAGACTCTAACTGTATGATATTCAGAAGCTTATCAGAAACCTCAGGGAAATGCTTACCAATTTGCTCCGCCGCTTCTTCATTACTGAGTTGATCGCCGCTTTTATTTAAAAGCATTAAGTTTTTAATGACCTTACTATAGAGTACGGCAAAGTTTAGCAGTATAAAACCGTAGAGAAGTATTGCCCTGCCTGCGTTTCCAAGTCGGCCAGAGTATTCTATGGTATTTATGAGTAGGAAAGAAAGAATCAGCAATGCACCGAACACAATGGCACCCTTAATCGCTTTATTCTTATAAAACTTGGCTTTATAGGAATTCAGTTGATTTTTAAGTGCTTCATTCGAACCCATACTTTATAAAAGAATTTATCTACACTCTAATTACGCAAATTAGCGTCAAAGGATTGTGAAACAATTGATAAACAGGAAAATATACGACTAAATCAGTCAATTTCTACCACAATCGGGCAGTGATCGGAGTGTTTAGCTTCAGGAAGTATATGAGCCCCTTTTAGTCTTGAAGACATTTCTTCAGAAACCATGTTGTAGTCAATTCTCCAACCCTTGTTATTTGCCCGTGCGTTCGCTCGGTAACTCCACCATGAATAATGATGAGGTTGGTCATTAAAAACCCTAAAACTATCGATAAACCCCGCGTCTATGAATTTTGTTAACCAGGCCCTTTCTTCAGGAAGAAACCCAGAGGACTTTTTGTTAGAAACAGGGTTGTGAATATCTATTTCGGTATGGGCAATGTTATAATCCCCGCATAGTACCAGATTCGGGTGTGTCTTTTTCAGCTCCAAGGCGTATTCGTAAAAAAAGTCGAGCCAGTCATATTTAAAGTCCTGTCTAATATCACCACTCGTTCCACTTGGCATATATACTGACATGACTGAAAAGTCTTCGAAATCTGCCCTAATAACTCTTCCTTCGGTATCGTATAAGGGATTATCACAGCCGATCGCTACGTTTTTTGGAGTTTCTTTGGTTAGAATCGCTACGCCACTATATCCCTTTTTATCGGCCGTTTCTGTATACATTTCATAGCCTAGTTCCTTGTAAAATGGCTCAATTTGATCCGGGTGCGCTTTGAGCTCTTGTAAACAAAGAATATCAGGATTTTCCTGAGCGAGCCATTCTGTAAAACCTTTCTTTAGCGCTGCACGAATACCGTTTACGTTGTAGGATATAATTTTCATAGGGTTATAATTAGGTCGTACTCATTTTCGAAATACTCGAGAACATTCATTTTCAAGAGCTTTTCTTGATCTAGTAAGTCGAAGCGGGGAAGCTTTTTTAAAGGTTTCCAATGTGGCCAACCATCTTCATCCAGCCCCTCTATTTCGTAATATCCTGAGTAACTCAAGACTTTACAAATGGCAATGTGCATTAAGTCTTGCTTTTCCTCCTTTGAAAATGTTTGCTTTCCTTTTCCAAGTTCTTGTACACCGATCAGAAAGAGGACGCTGTTCAAGTCTTTAGGCCTTTTACCGATAGTAGAGGCCAATGTACTCATTAGCTTTACCCACTTTCTTTGAAGGTCTAAATCCTTTTTGTACATATTACCCTTCTTTCTGGAGTTGCTCCCAGTATTCTACTGCTCTTCGCAAATGAGGAATTACAATAGTACCTCCGATCAAATTGGCGATTGAAAATATTTCGAATACTTGCTGTGTGGTGACGCCCACTTCATGGCATTTACCTAGGTGATAGCGTACGCAGTCGTCGCAGCGCAGCACCATAGAACTAGCCAAACCGACAACCTCTTTTGTTTTAACATCCAAAGCTCCCTCAGCAAAGGCGTTGGTATCTAAATTGAAAAGCCTCTTGAGAACTTTGTTATCTTCTTCAAGAATCTTTTCATTCATTTTAGTCCTGTATTCGTTGAATTCTTGAACTATACTCATGATTTGACTACTTTCTACTCTAATTAACTTTTATTGAAAAGGACTTTGGTATCATACTTTTCAGAATTTTTGTCTTTACTCTACCCAAACTTGTGTGTGGGTTGCGAAGACCTGTTGCCATCAAGCAACAAATATATTTGTCCCAAATGTCTTTACAATTTACCGAAAACCAATTCTCACCAGCTCGAAGTTCCTGAGTTTGAAAATAAATTTTCAGGTATTGTCAGGTTAGAGCATGTTTTGGTCTATTGCTATTTCAATAAACACGGTTTGGTGCAGAAGATTCTCAAGGCATTAAAGTATGGCGATCAGCCAGGAATAGGCGAGGAATTGGGCAGTAGATATGGTAATGAACTGGCCTTAGCTGGTTTTGAAGGGGAGTTTGATATCATTGTGCCGGTGCCTATACATCATAAAAGGCTTCAAACTAGAGGTTATAATCAAAGCGAGTATTTTGCGATGGGTTTATCGAAGGCCTTAAGTGTACCAATGAATACGAGTGAATTCGTAAAAAAGAAACACATTGATTCCCTTACTAAGCAATCAAAAATTAACCGTATTGCGAGTGTGGATGATGTCTTTTCGGTAATAGATGGGCATTCTTTTGAAGGAAAAAGAATTCTATTAGTTGATGATGTTGTGACTACTGGTTCAACGCTTATCGCTTGCATTGAATCATTGGAAAAGGCTAATCCAAAGGCGATTAGTATCGCTACTATAGGTGGGTTGAAATAAAAAAAGCACTAACCGAGTAGGCTAGTGCTTCTTTGATCGTTTCTTTAATTATTTCTTGATGTCGTCTCCGATTGAAATCATTGCACAACGGAATCCGATCGTACTGCTTGCTCGGTCCATATCGGTAAACCTTCTCGTACCAGGAGCCATCCAGTAGGCAACATCTTTCCAAGAACCACCTTTGTAGACTTTTGAGCGATCATTTACTAGCGATCGGTACTCTAGTTGAGGGTTGTAAGAGATACTATCAGCCACTTGGCTCGATTGCCAGCCATAGTTTTCTTCTGAGTCGCCAGTACCATCTTTTCTCACGGGGTTTAAATCATCAAACTCTCCAAAAGAAAGTGGTCGATAGGTGTCGAAAACCCACTCACTCACGTTTCCAGCCATGTTAAATAGGTTGAAATCGTTTGGTTCTCTTTGGCCTACTTTTTCTGGAATTGACGAACCATCGTTATTCGTGTTTCCTGCGATACCGGCATAATCTCCTCGGCCTCTTTTAAAGTTGGCTAATTGCTTTCCTCTACGCTTACCAAACGGGTTTCGCGTACTTCTGCCATCCCAAGGGTAAATACGACCATACTCTTCATTTTCATCTAAGTATACCGTACCGATAGTTGCTTTTGCTGCATATTCCCATTCTGCCTCATTTGGAAGACGGAATTGCGGTAAGTAAATACCTCTTTCTATAAACTCACGCTTGTTTAGTGGATCGTTGATGAATTCGACAACCTCTTGTTGGAAATCATCAAAGTCTTCTACAGAGATTACTTGCTTTTCACCGTTGTTATCCCCGATTATTTGTCCACCAATGGCCAATTCTGGATCACCAGTAGTTTCGTTGATTACGATGAACTCTTCTTGGAAAGCCAATGGAAGATCTTCAAAGTCCATTTCAAAGATGAGGCTAAGGTTTACATTGTCCGTACGCCATTTAGCGAAATCAACCACTTGTCTCCAAGAAACACCTACTACGGGATAATCATTGTAACCTGGGTTACTGTAGTAATTTTCCGCATAAACATCGTTAAATGAAAAGCTACTCGTCCAAACGTTATCATCAGGTATAATATCTTCCATCATTTTTGGACTACTAATGCTGTGCGTAGGTCCAGTATAATCAGGTAAGAATGGCTCTGGTGGCTCGGCTAAATCCGCAGCACCCTTGGAGTTAGGATTTTCAATTTCAATATTCTTCGGAAGATCTAATACCTGAGGGTTGTATTGGTAGAACACATATTCTCTCCATTGAGAGTTTGTGATTTCAGTTTCATCCATCCAGAAAGAATTGACTGTTACCGTTCTTTCTATGTTATCCCTAGAGCCATAAAGGTCCTCTTCAAAAGAACCTAGAACAGTTCTACCTCCTTGTACATACACCATTCCCGGAGGGTTCGGAAGTCTTCTGTCGTCATAAGGCTTAAAACCGAGGTTGCTCTTTCTGGTACCATAAGCAGCACCTGTTGTGCTACTTACTCTTTGCTTCTTACCAAAAATAGAGCAGGCACTTACTGAAAACATAATCAGAAGTCCCAAGGAACCTACTTTTATGAAACCTACTAGATTTTTCATTTTTTAATATTTTGTATTCTCAGGTGAAAGTTGAACGTGCTAATATACAGCTATAGTCATAATGTCACAAAACCAAAAACCTGATTCAATGTTCAAAACGCATTTTTATAACGCTTATTTTCAGGGAGTGCAGGAAATTGTATCTGTTTAACTTATTGTTAGTTACTAAAATTGTATTGGTGAACGAATAACGTACTTTCACTGCCTAACATTGTAAAATTAAACCGCATATATGTCACTTGGTCATTCCATATGACCTTTCAGTCAACAGATAAACGACGATCGGTAAGAATATTCTTTATTTGAATTATGAACAAAACTAAACTGTATTGGCTGCTACAGTTTGGAGGCTGGGGCGGACTTATGCTTACCAGTTTCCTTGTAATGGTATTGCTCCTTCCGACATTACCTGCCTTGGTTATCAATACGGCGATAGTATTTTTAGCCGTATTTGTGAGTCATCGGTACCGAGTTTATGTCAAAAAAAGGAATTGGAAGGACTTGCGTGTACCAGTCCTCGTTCCCAAGGTATTCGTTGCCAGTGTAGTACAGGGAATTGTACTTTCCGTACTAAGTCTACTAATCGTGGTGGGTATTATTACAGTACTGGCCGTTACGCACCCGGCATTGCTCGATAAACTGCTAAGTGTTCCAGAAATTGACGGCTTAGACGAGTCAACCCAAGAAATCATAAGACAAGCTACTTTGGATTCATACTCTGGAAACCGAATCATAGTATTTGCCATAAGCTTTGTTATTAGCAATACCATCTACTTTATCAGTTGGTCGGCCATATATTTTGCCTATCAGTTCATTCTGAAGGCGCGTGAGATGGAAATTGAAAAATGGAAGCTTTCGGCGTCTGTAAAGGATGCAGAACTAAGTACGCTTAAGGCTCAAATCAATCCACACTTTATTTTTAATAGTTTAAATAATATTAGGTCCCTTGTAGTTGAAGATGCCGACCGGGCACGTGACTCTATCACTCATTTATCAGACTTGTTACGGTTTTCCATTCAATTCGATCAGTACGAGAAGGTTTCTTTAGAAAAGGAATTGGAAGTGGTGGAAGACTACCTGAATTTGGAAGCCATCCAACTGGAAGAGAGGCTACGGTATAGTTTTAACATAGATGAGGAGGCAAAAGAAGTATTAATTCCTCCGATGATCATTCAAACATTGGTTGAAAACGCTATAAAGCACAGTATAAATAACCTTCCTGATGGCGGAGAGATCATTGTTTCCACTCGAATTGATGAGGAAAGCATGAGTATTTATGTGAAAAACACGGGTCAGTTGAATATGAAGGCCTCTGTAGAGGGTAAAAAGAAACGTCGTGGAATAGGGATAAGTAATTCCAGAGAGCGATTGAGACTTTTGTATGGGCAGGAAGCTCGGTTAGCAGTTGAAAATATGAACGAACAAATGGTGTGCGCTACAGTAAGGATACCATTTAAGTAATAGATAAATTAAGGCATGAAAACACTAATTATAGACGATTCAAGGTTAGCAAGAAACGAGTTAAAAAGGCTTTTGAAGGAATTTGACAATGTTCAGATCATTGGTGAGGCTGCTAGTGCCGATGAAGCCAAAGAAAAGATTGGTGAGTTAAAACCAGATTTGATTTTTCTGGATATTCAAATGCCTGGAAAAAATGGTTTTCAGTTGCTAGAAGAACTAGAGGTGTTGCCAGAAGTAATCTTCTCTACGGCTTACGACGAACATGCGCTGAAAGCTTTTGAATATAATGCACTTGACTATTTGGTTAAGCCAGTACAAAAGCAGCGATTAGCTGGGTCTGTAGCGAAGGTTTTCGACAAGATCAAGAAGAAAGAAGCGGACCAGAATGAAAACAATGACAATTTATTGACGATCCACGATCAAGTGTTTGTGAAGGATGGTGAGAGATGTTGGTTCGTGCAGTTATCGGATATAAGGTTATTTGAGGTAAGTGGTAATTATACAACGGTTTACTTCGACACATCTAAGCCGATGATCACCAGAACGTTGAACTATTTAGAATCTCGATTAGATGACAAAACGTTCTTTAGAGCAAACAGACAGCAAATCATTAACCTAAAGTGGATTGAAAGAATAGAGCCTTGGTTTAGCGGAAGTTTACGAATTTACCTGAAAGGTGGAGAGGAAATTGACGTTTCAAGAAGACAGACCCTGAAGTTTAAGGAGTTGATGAGTTTCTAATGAAATTAAATGCAAAAAGAGCGGTTCTAGAATTCACTTCTATCGTAGTAGCGGTGATATTGGCCATGTCGTTGAGCGAACTCCGACAAAACTATTTGAACGAACAGCTCGCGAAAAAGACATTTAAAAATATAGTGCTCGAAGTAGAGCATAATGAAGAACAACTCAAGCGAGACTCTGCCAAAATCGCAAAGGATTTGGCGTTTATACAAAAATGGGTTGAAGACGTAAGTGAGGATAAAAAGCCCGAGACTTTTAGTGCTGGTTTTAGCCTATCATTTCTAAACAGTTCTGCCATGGAGGTAGCTGAAATCAACCAATCCTTGGCTTTTTTGAGCATGGAACAGCATATGGACTTGGCGGATATTTATGCCGCGCAAGACTTTTACAGTGAACATGGCACTAAGATGTTCGATATTATGGGAGGGTTTGTAGGTCAAATGACCGAACCGAATCCTAAGGAAGTTCTACCGCACGTGCTTACGCTCAGGTTTCACTTAAGAATTATCTACAATACGATAAACGCTTATTTGGAACAATCTAGCACCTTTTTAGAGAATTATGCTACGGTGCTAGCATCTGATTGAGGAGCGCTTTTCCTTCGTCCACGGACTTAATTTCGTTGAAGGTTAAGATTAGCCTTGTTTTGTACTCCTTCATTTTGCTGGTTTTCGGTCTTTTTTGAACGAAGGCAAGGATTTTTCCAAATGTGGGAGATTGGAAGTATGCCTCGTTGTCCGACGGAAGGAAATAGCATTTCATAGCCTCGTTTTTCAAAACTACCTTTTCGAAACCGAGCTGTTCGGCCAGCCACCTTAACCTGACGGTTTCCACTAAGTCAACCACAGCTGTAGGTAGGTTACCAAACCTATCCTGAATGTTATTGATGAACTCCTGAAGCTTTTCTTCATTTTTAATACTATCCAACTTAGAATAAAGGCTGAGTCTTTCGGATATGTTGGAAACATAGGAGTCAGGAATCAGGATTTCCAAATCCGTTTCAATGGTACAGTCTTGGGCCACAATTTTAGCGGCCTCTTTTACCAGATCTTTCTCAAAAAGAGACTTGAACTCATTTTCTTTTAGTTCTTGAACAGCCTCATCCAGGATTTTATGGTACATGTCGAAACCAAGGTCCGAAATAAAACCACTTTGTTCGGCCCCGAGTAAATTACCCGCACCGCGGATATCTAAGTCGCGCATGGCCACCTTAAAGCCATCACCTAAATCAGAAAATTCCTCTAATGCACTGAGCCTTTTTCTGGCTTCGCTTGTAAGTCCAATGGTAGGAGGAGTCAATAGATAGCAGAAAGCCTTTCGGTTAGATCGTCCTACACGACCTCGCATTTGGTGCAAATCAGAAAGACCGAACATGTGTGCATGATTGATAATGATCGTATTGGCATTCGGAATATCCAGGCCTGATTCAATGATATTTGTTGAAACGAGTACGTCATATTCACCTTCGATGAACTTGACCATACGCTTTTCTAAAACGCTTCCGTCCATTTGGCCATGGGCAATACCGATTCGGGCATCTGGGACTAATTTTAGAATAATATTACCGATTTGCTCTATATCGTTGATTCGATTGTGAACTACGAAAACTTGACCACCACGCCTCAGCTCAAAGCTAATTGCGTCTCTCATGATGACCTCGTTAAAAGAATGAATCTCGGTGGTTACTGGCTGCCTATTTGGTGGAGGAGTGGCAATCACGCTCAAATCTCGAGCACCCATGAGTGAAAAATGAAGTGTTCTCGGAATTGGTGTCGCTGTGAGCGTTAGTACGTCAACATTGACCCTAAATTCTTTCAACTTGTCTTTCACCTTTACACCGAACTTCTGTTCCTCGTCAATTACTAATAGGCCTAAATCTTTGAAAGACACGTCTTTGTTGACAATTCTATGCGTACCGATCAGTATTTCGGTTTTACCCTCTTTTACCCGTTCTAAAGTCTCTCTTATTTCTTTGGCTGTCTTAAATCGGTTGATGTATTCTACCTTAATTGGGAAGTTGCTCAAGCGCTCGGCAAAGGTCCTGTAGTGCTGCATGGCCAAGATAGTTGTTGGCACAAGTACTGCGACTTGTTTTCCGTTCACTGCGGCTTTAAAGGCGGCACGAATTGCTACTTCCGTCTTGCCAAAACCGACATCGCCACAAACCAATCTGTCCATTGGGTGCGAAAGCTCCATGTCATGTTTAACATGTTCTGTTGCTAGGGCTTGGTCTGGTGTGTCTTCGTAAATAAAGGAAGATTCGAGTTCGGCCTGTAGAAAGCCATCTTGGGAGAAAGCGAAACCAGGGGCATTTTTTCTTTTCGAATAAAGACTGATCAGATCCTTGGCAATGTCTTTTACTTTTCCCTTAACCCGTTTCTTTTTGTTTTCCCATTCTGGGCTACCCAGTTTACTCATGGACGGCGCCATGCCCTCTTTGCCCGTATATTTAGATATTTTGTGCAGAGCGTGTAAACTGACATAGAGCAAATCATCATCGCGATAAACCAGCCTAATGGATTCTTGGAGCTTTCCGTTGACCTCCTTTTTTTCCATACCCACAAAACGGCCGACGCCATGATCTATATGGGTAACATAGTCTCCTGGCTGGAGCGATCGTAGCTCTTTTAGCGTAAGGGCCTTTGACTTAGAGTGTTTTGTTTTGGTTTTGTACTTGTGAAAACGATCAAAAAGTTGATGATCTGTGTAGCAAAGAACCTCCCTGGTTTTATCAATAAAGCCTTGCCGAAGTCCGATGTTCAAAGACTGGATCTTGAGGGTTGGATCAAGCTCCAGAAAGATAGTTTCCAGCCTGTTGATCTGATTGAGTGATTCGGCAGCGATACATAGCATTGTGTTTTGTAACTGCCATTTCCCTAGGTTTTCAGTAATCTTATCAAAGTTCTTATTGAAAGATTGCTGTGCCTCTACGTCGAAATCGAAAGCAAAATCAGGTTGCATGTAGTTCCTACTGCCAAACTCCACTTGTGCATAACCGTGAATATCGGAAATGAAAGAATCAGCATTCTCGAATAAAGAGCTCGGGCTTAAGACGACTTGCGTATCTGTTACTGACAGTACTTCGTCGAAGTTTTCTGTCGCTTTGGCAAAGTACTTATCTATGGTATCAAGGGTTTGTTGATAATCCTTGAACCAGATTTTAGTATTGTTTGGCAGAAAGCTTGGAAAAGACTGCCTAGTCTCTTCTAATAATCTGGTTTGCACGTTAGGAATAATGTTGATTTCCTTAATGCTGTCTTCACTCAGCTGGGAGACTGGGTCGAAAGTTCTAATGCTTTCTATTTCATTGCCGAAAAGCTCAATTCTATAAGGTAAGTCGTGGGCATAGGAATATACGTCTACAATGCCACCACGCACTGAAAATTGACCTGCTTCATAAACAAAGTCATTTTTCTCAAAATCATAAGTCGCCAAGAGATCCGAAAGGAAGGCAACGTCAAGCTGTTCGCCTACCTTGGCAGAAAACGTATTACTAGAAAGTGCTTTTTTGTTAATAACCTTTTCGGTGAGGGCTTCCGGATAAGTCACCACTAGTTCACCTGTAGAGGCTTTGTGGTTAATTCTATTGAGAATTTCTGCCCGCATTAAAATGTTGGCATTTTCGGTCTCATCGAATTGGTAAGGGCGTTTATAAGAAGTTGGGAAGAGGAGAACCTCTTTTTCTCCCATTAAATTTTGAAGGTCATTATGGAAATAGGCAGCCTCCTCTTTATCGTGAAGTACAAAGACATTCGTCTGCTTTGTCAGCTGATAAGTGGCCGCCGCCACTACAGCATCCAGGCTGCCTACCAGTCCCTTAAGCCTAAGCCTTGACGACTGATTTGGCTTTATTCTTTCCGCAATGGTCTGAATAAGCGCATCCTCTTTATAAACCTTTATGAAATCTTTAACCTTCAATGAATCTCGCTAGAGTGGGCAGCAAATGTAGTATATTTTGGTCTTAAGCACATGAGGCGTTAATTGCCTTTGAAAGAAATAATTGTTGCTAAACTAAACCCTTTCGTTTATCTAGTTGTTACGAACGGCGAATGAAAAAGGAAAAGCGGCGTGTTGACTTAAGAAAAGAGGCTTTCAAACGTATTGAAAGCATGCATCCTCACATGGTATTGCTCTATGTGAGTATGATTGGGAGTGCCATTATTTTTCTTTTCACTATAGTGGCATTTACTGTATCTAGGCCTGCTGACGCTGATTTTCTGACGATTAACTTCCCAAAGTCTTTTATCATCAGTACGTTCGTTTTACTGCTATCGAGTTTTACGGTTTCGAAGGTTTTACCAGCCTATGAAAAGGACGATTTAGATGAGGTAAAGAAGTGGCTTGGCTTTACTCTTTTGCTGGGTTTTGCTTTCTCGCTATCCCAACTCACGGGATGGAAGGAGCTACAGTCTTATAATATCCTGTTTACTGGGCATCGGTCTGGGGCTTATTTATATGTTATTTCTGGCTTACATGTTTTACATATGGCAGGCGTTATGATTTTCGCGGTTGTTCTTTTGCTAGAATGCCATAAAACATCACAAGATGCAGTCAAGCATCTAATGTATTCCACGAACCCGTACCAGAAGGTTAAGCTAAAGATTCTAACAGACTTTTGGCATTTTGCAGATGCTGTTTGGATTGTTCTTTTCTTCTATTTCCTATTTAGCTTTTAGACTGAAGTAGCTGTTTTAAATCTTTGAAAAACTTACCCACAACCTTGGGTATAGAAACACCGATTTTCTGTA
The DNA here is from genome assembly GCF_001747105.1 of Roseivirga misakiensis. Taxonomy (NCBI): domain Bacteria; kingdom Pseudomonadati; phylum Bacteroidota; class Cytophagia; order Cytophagales; family Roseivirgaceae; genus Roseivirga; species Roseivirga misakiensis. Next base: position 1,191,947 of record NZ_MDGQ01000003.1, read on the forward strand.
AACCAATATTCAATACGGCAAACCAGATCATAAATAGGATGATCATTACCGCAATGACTATATTATTGAATTGTGGCTCTACTGCGTTGACCTCTACTGTTTGGGAAATGTCATTATTTTGGAAAAAACCTATCAATGAATGATCGGTGGGGTAATGGAGTTTACTCATGTCTTTTATCGAATATTTACAGCATTCGAAGTTTTTATTCTGTTTCTAATAACCAGTAAAGCTTTTGTAATCCGATTCAAAATATAAATCGTGGGTCCAATAACAGGGGTAATGAAAAGCACAATGAACAGCCAAATCCTGTTGATGTTCCTATGAAAGGACATTAAGAAAAATGAAACTATCATAAGAAAGAACTGATAGACATATAGTTTTCTCACGAAAATAAATGAACCACCAATTTCAGGCTTGTTATAGATAAAGCTTTCAATCTCAGGTTGGTTTGAGCCATCCGTGAAAAAGGCATTAAGCTCACCTTTGATGAATAAACTTTCAACAATGTTTAACCCGCTTATTCTTAATGAAACAGGTAGAGACCAATAAACGGTGTTTTCCTTCGAGTTCTGCGTTAACTGAAGACCTTGGTGGAATACTTCAATTCCGATGAGCAGGCCTGTTAATGTACTCACTATGGTGTCAAGCTTTATGCTGCCATTGTCTGTTTTCCTAAAAACTAATGATAGTCTCAAGTCAGTAAAGTCATCAACCATGAATGTGTGTTCATGTAAGTGAGCATCTTTAAATCCGTAAACCACACTACTCCAACCTTGGCCCTTGATTGAGGTCGTGCAGATTGATATGAATAGGACCCACGTCAAGAGCCTACTTAGAACAAACTTCATAATGGTCCTTTCTATTGATAAAGATATTAAACATAAATATAGGCAGAATATATTCTCCCTGAATTATAAAATATTATCAATCAAAATAAAAAAGGCCGCGTGACCAAACGCGACCTTCAGCAATTGACTTATGAAGAATTGTTTTTGACTTTTGGGCTCAGCCCTGAGTTTTTTAGTTAAAAGTGATTGACTTAACGTCTTCCCATGCTATGTACTTAGGATCTCCACTTCCTGAGAATACTAGTACACCGTCGTTGTCTTCGTTTACATCTCGAGCATCTCCGATTAATAGCTCTGTACCATTTTTCAGTACTACGCTCGAGTAATCATAATTTTTTGGAGTAATGCTTTTGATACTGCCCATGGTGATGATGAATTCAACATCGTCATCTTTTCCCTGAAGCATTTCATAAGAGTAAGCTTCGTCTAAATCGTAAGTGATATCTCCGCTTAATGTTTCACCATCTACAGTTGTTACTGTACCAGATAGTCTCTTTAGGTTGGCAAAACTCTTGTAGTTTTGAACGGTTTTCGGCGCATCTTTAAAAGTTACTTTTTTGAAATCTCTCCATGGAATATCAACTTGACCAAAGTCGGTACTCACAATGATTCCTCTATTTTCACCATTTACGTCGTTAGAACCTCTCAAGTATAACTCTCTACCTGATTTAGTGATTACGTTACTGCCACTACGTTCTCTTTCAATTGACTTAAGCTTGCCGAATTCGATTTTCACGTCACCATCTCTAGTATCGCCATCTAGGATGTCAGTTGATATTCTTTCGTCGTGATCCCACTCGATAAATCCAGTATACTCACCACCGTAAATTTCAACTGTACCGTAAAGAGGAGCGCCCATGGTTTCATCAAGTTTTGATGGTGTATCCATGAATTCGATTGTTTCAATTCTACTCCATCTGAAAGAACTTTTACCTAGCTCTTTGTCCATAATGTGAACCGTCGTGTTGAAGTCATTCGATCCATCTTTCACATAAACCGTTTCGCCATCACGCATGGTCATCTTTACTTCAGACCTTCTGTTAATCTCTATTTTAGAGATGTTACCGAATTGTGCTTGGAACTCGTGAGTGGTTTCGTAGTTGCTGTTGCTGTTCCAACTGATGTTGAAACCATTCCAGCTTCTTCTTTCCCTGTTCCTTAATTCTCTTCTGTCTTCTCTAGATAAGTATCTATAATTTTCGTTGTCTTCTTTGTTGCCGTTGAAGATGTCCACCCACATGGCTTCTTCATCGCCCCATCTAATTTGACCTGTATATGTATCACCGTCAATAGTTGTTAGTTTTCCGTAGATGAGTGCTTCATCTTGAGCGACAGCACTCATGGAACCTACCAAAGTGAAAACTGCTATTAAAGTGATTTTAAGTTTTGAGTTCATGACCTTTTTATGTTTTAGTTGTTTTCTCATTTTCGATACGTCAAATATGAAGACAACGGATAGGTTATGAAATCAATAGGGGTTCTATCGGGGCATTATTGAACTGAAACGGGCGCGCCTAATACCGAATCCGACAGCCTGATTCAGCTTACTGGTCTAACCAACGCTTGAAGAGAGGAGTTTTCTCACTACTCACCACTATATCCTGATCGATAGCAGGGTTCAACCCAAGCTTGACACGACCTTTGAAATAAGGGTGAATGTCTGTGACAGCATCAAAATGGACGAAGAACTTGCGGTTTACTCTGTAGAAATGCTTGGGGTCTAAGAGTGATTCTAATTCTTCTAGGGTCTGATCGATTGGTAATTTCTGGTTGTCAAAAGTGACCAGGTATGAAAGCTTATCTTGAGAGAAGAAATAAGCGACCTTTTCTATAGGAATGGCTTTAATTCGCTGCCCTAGCTTTACCAAAAACCTAGATTTGTACTCTTTCGAGGCGCCTGAAATCACAGCTCGAATTTCGTCCATATCAATCTTGCTGTTGTCTTCGGAAGCTTGCCTGTTATCGTATTTGTCGAGTGCGCTCGCTAGCTTTTCTTTTTGAATAGGTTTAAGTATGTAATCCACACTATTTACCTCAAATGCTTTGATCGCGTATTCGTCATAAGCTGTGGTAAATATTACAGGCGTCTTTACTTCAACCTGATCGAAGATTTCAAAGCTCGAGCCATCCAGTAGGTGTATATCGCTAATGATAAGGTCGGGGTGTTCGTTGTTCTGTAGCCATAATACAGCCGCTTCGATTGATTTCATGGCCGCAAGAATTTCGGCCTCAGGTTTCAGGCTCTTTAAAAGCTGGATCAATCGATCGGAGGCTAATTTTTCGTCTTCAAAAACAACTACATTCATAATTTACTGTGCCTCTAAGTCTACCAAAGGGATTTTAACAATAAAGTTATCGGGATTCTTAAACACCTGAACTTCCTTATCGGTAAAGTAAGAATATCTTTTCTTAATGTTATCCAGCCCGGTTTTCCCACTGTTCCTAGTTTCAACACGTTTTTCTCTCAGGTTGTTTTTAATCGTCAGATAACCGTTTTGACAAGAAATATGGATTTTCAGAGGTTTTACTTCGGATATGATGTTGTGTTTGATCGCGTTTTCTATCAGCATTTGCAGCGTTAGCGGTGGCAGATAAAGCGTGTGAGATTTACTTTCTATATCTATGAAAGTCTGGATAGTATCTTCGAACCTGATTTCTAATAGGTATAAGTAAGAAGCGATAAACCTAAGCTCTTCATTTAGTGTAACTAGTTCTTCTTTACTACTCTTGAGAATATTGCGGTAAACATCGGCAAATTTTTCTAAGTACGTCTGAGAAAGTTCAGTATCCACACTAATCAATGAGGATAGAATGTTCAAGTTGTTAAATAGAAAATGTGGGTCTAAGTGGTTTTTTAGTGTGGTGAGCTCTGCCCGAATGGTTTCTTTTTGAAAAGTTTCAGAGTTAACCTGCGCTGTCTTCCAGTTGCTAAGAAACTGTATGCCGAAGTTGATCGAAATGGTAGGTAAAAGTACTAGAAGCCCCAAAATATTCATCGATACTATTTGCGCTTCATTAGGCGGATCGGTTGTTAGGCCTAGTTTTAATATAAAGTAGCTTAGGTTAATAATAATGAGTGAAAGAAGAATTCCCACCCCCAATTGCCAATAGAAACGTTTATTGCCATGTTCTAGCCATGGCATACTTTTATCTAGTTTTCTGGTTAAAAAGTGATTGGAAATCCAAACCAATATAAGTGTGATAACTACCCAACTTGCAGTTAAATAGAGCTCTCTATCGGCGTTTGTAGCGTAAAGTGTTATAAAAACAGCAGCCGTTAGCACTACGCTAACGATCAACTGGTTTCTAATTTTTTTGGATAGTGTCACGGATACAAGTTAATCAAAAATGATTTCGTCGATCTTTGACCATTTGATATAGATTGGCTCTGCATTTTTTGAAGGGAAAACTAAGACTCCGGCATTATTCTCGCTCACATCTCTGTGGTCTCCAAGTAACAATCTTTCTCCGTTTTTAAGTTCTACCATAGAGTAGTTATAATTCTTTGGAATAATGCTCTTAATGTTTCTAAATACTATTTGAAATTCAGCCTCATCGTCGTTGGCATCCAACAGTTCGAATTCGTATGCTTCATCAAGATCAAATGCGATCAAACCATCATATTCGTCACCTTGAATTGTAATAACTTTTGCATTAAGACCTCTTGAAGGAAGAAAGTCGTCATAAGACATGCGCAAGCTTTCGTCATCCGAAATATTCAATTCAATGAAGTCTCTCCAGGCAATCTTTACTTGACCAACATCAGGGTCGTTTACGACTATACCGCGGTTTTCATTGTTTACGTCATTGCTACCCGTGAGATAAAGCGATCGGCCAGACTTTAGAGTCAGATCAACTCCATTTCTTTGTTTTACAATTTTTTGAATACTTCTAAAAGGAACCTTTTTGTCGCCATCTCTATCCTTACCGTCTAATACTTCTTCCAAGAAGCGCTCATCAGAATCCCACTCGATTTGACCTTTAAAAGTTCCTTTTCTGCCCGCATTTACAACACCATAGATCGGTTTACCAAACCCTTCTTCTTGGGTTTTAGGGGAAGCCATAAACTCGACTTTTTCAACACGGCCCCACGAAAGCATTACTTCGCCTAGCTCGAAATCGTAAACTCCAATACTTCCTCCAATATCTTCACTATTGCCAGCCTTGATCTCCATGGAGGTGCCATTTTTGAAAGTAACCATGGCTCGATCTCTCTTTACTGGCTCGATTGATTTTAGATCACCAAAACGGGCCTTAAACTCATGTGGGGTATCAGTAAATTTGTCAGCCCAAATACTTAGCACACCTAGATCAATATTTAACCAAGATCCACCGCTTTCTTCACCTTGCGAAAGTTCTTCGATTTCAGATTTTGACAGATATTTCAGCAGGTCGTTCGATGTTTTGGTGCCATTGAATACCTCTACCCAAAACACCTCTGCTTTTTGTGCATTTTTACTACCCCACCTAATAGGTCCAGTGTAAACGTCTCCACTGATCGTAGTGACTTTGCCATAGATAAAGCTGTTTTTCTGCGCATTGGATTGATTGCTAATAATGAGCAAACCAACCACGATGCCGATGAAGAGTAATATGCCTCTGACCATTTCCCTACTTAATTGATTCTGTCTATGCATACTACAAACGTATACTGCTGGTTGCTCAAATTGAACCGGATTAGGCCAAAGTAGTGCTTTCATATTCTGAATCGGGAAAATTAACGACTGAACTTTTAGTTATTGTGGAAAGATACTTGAGTCTATTCCAGGTATTATCCTTAAGGCATTTTTATAGTATATCTTTTTTAAGACGTTATCCGATAAGCCTAGACCGTACATACGCCAGAAGGCGTGGTACCTTTTATAGTATGGAAAATATTCGTCTTCTGACTCTAGAACTCTAAAGTAGGTAGGGTACTCGTCTGGGTTGTAAGCGTCCTTTCCAAACAGCACTCTGTCCTGATATTTTTCTAAAAATGCTTTAGCAAAACGAGGCTGCCGGCCTAGCTCCGCGATTACAGCACCAATTTCTACCACCATATTAGGCATCGCATCTAAGAGTTCTCCTAAATGATTCAAGTCATTGGCATACCAACCCATATGAGCTGCTATAAAAATGGTGTTTTTATGTTTTTTGAAAACGTTGTGCTGTTCTTGAATCAATTGTTTGAAAGGAGCAGGGTCGTCGTCTTCACGTTTTCTTCGAGGGTGCGTTTTTAACTCTAACCATCTTTCGTTGTTGGCATCGAAAGGTTCCCAAAACTGTTTTGGATCGCCTGTATGAATCAGAACAGGAATGCCTAATTCACCACATTTAGCCCATAAAGGATCTAGACGAGGGTCATCTACGGCTACGCGGTTACCGTCCTTGTCTTTAACTGAAAAGCCCAAGCTTTTGAAAATTTTTAAGCCCCGGGCTCCTTGATTATAATCTCTTTCTAGTTGAGCGGCCGCACGAGCACCCCAGTCATCATCGATGTTATTAAAGTTTGTATTGGCAAAGACTATAAAGCGCTTTGGTTGATTTCCCTTGATGTTTTTGATGGCGTCGACCACGGCTTTTCCACTGCCTCCTGATAAATTCACCATTAAGCCCATATTCAGTTCATCCATTTCTGATGCAAGCTTGTTTAAGTCTCGTTCGCCCATGCGCCACTGATGACTGTGTACGTCTATAAAAGGAAATTTTGACTTGAAAATGGGGTTTTCTGGGACTACTAAGGAAGAAGGAGGGTCGTATTCCTCGAAAGTTACCGTTTGGCCTTGAGTCACCTGGTCAGTGAAAAATAAACAGAGTAAGATGAAGAAGTATAGTTTTTTCATAGCCGAAACAGTTTACATTCATTTATCGGATTTAAAAACCATAGGGTTTATTAAGCGCAATAAACAATGTAATTTATCGGACTAAATCGTTTTGTTCATGGAAATTTCTTTAAAAGGAAAAGTAGTGTTAGTAACAGGTGGCTCTCGTGGTATTGGAGAAGGGTTCTCTTTGGCCCTGGCGGCCTCAGGAGCCGAGATTGGGCTACATTATAATAAGAGTTCAAAAAAGGCTGAGGAATTAGTTTCAAGGCTAAAAACTAGATCAAAGGCATTTTCGGCCAATTTGGAAAATGCGGCGGATGTCATAAAGTTGTTTGAACAAGTTAAAGCGTATTTTGGTCGTATTGATGTACTCATAAATAATGCTGGTGTTGCTCTTTCCTCTGATTTAGGGCAAGATGACCACACTTGGGTAGAAGAATGGGATAAAACTTTTGCGGTTAATACACGCGCTACGGGAATTTTATGTAAAAAGGCGATTGATCATTTTCGAGAAATTGGTGGAGGACGAATAATCAACATTTCATCTAGAGCCGCATTTAGAGGGGACACCCTAGATTATTTGGCATATGGGGCATCTAAAGGTGCTATTCCATCTTTGACCAGGTCGATCGCCCGTTATTGCGGAAAGGATAACATTAAGGCATTTAATATTGCGCCTGGTTTTGTAAGGACCGACATGGCGAAAGATTTTATGGATCAGTATGGAGAGGGCTTTGCCCTAAATGATATTGCCCTTCCGACGCTGACTGAACCGAAAGATTTGGCCCCAATGATTGTGTTACTCGCCAGCGGATTGGCCGATCACGCTACAGGAACTACAATTGATATTAATGCTGCGAGTTATGTTCACTAAATGGGATATTTATTTGTGCATTAAAGTATCCCCCATCGTTTGAATAGCTGAATTCAAACCCTTGCTTTTGTGAAAGTTGTTCACATATCCATAAACCAAGCTGATTTCCGTGGTTTTTGGCTTTCGTAAGACTCACTTTGTTTCGAATGAATAGCTTGAGATTACTATTTGTTCTTTTCAGGTGAAATTCTATTGGCTTTGAGATATCACCATATTTTTGTGCGTTCTGAAATAAATTGACAAGAATACTTTCCATTTTTTCATTGTCACCTTTAATGCTGTGGTCGGTATGTGGGTCGATTTCTAAATGAAATTCAAATGGCTCGTCATCTTTATTAAAATGCATCTTTTCCAAGACGTCATAGACTAAATCATCAAGTCGAAATTCCGTCAATTGAAGGGATAATGTGTCTGATTTGAGTTGACTCATTAGCAAAAAGTATTCGACTACTCTTTTCAATCGCTGCAACTCTTGGCGAAAGCTGCTTAATGTCTCTGTATTTGGTGCTTCATTGGAAAGTGGCTCCGTCAAATCTAATTGAGCTTGCATATTGGCTAGTGGCGTTCTCAGTTCATGTGCTGCCGACGTAAAAAACTGGCTCTGATGCTGAATGGAAGACTCGATTCCTTCAATCATTTTATTCATTGTGAGACCGAGTTCTGTAAGCTCATCATTGGCGGAGGAAACAGGAACTCTCTCCATCTTTTCGGACGCTTTAATCCGGCGTGCTTGTGTGATTAAGGCCTTAATAGGTTTTAATACCCATCCAGAAACCACAAGGGCAACTAAAAAAGAAATCAAGGCGGCGGTGATGCTCATATAAATTTGTGATTGCCTCAAAGAGCTAATTTGAGCATACGCATTATTGTTATTCTGTGTAGTTATTATAGTGAGCTTATCGGGTTGTCCTTTGATAAGCGCTGCTTCTACTATACAATAGGTGATATCATCTAATTCTAGGATGGAAGGTTCTTCTAAACCAGGGACGAACATATTGGCATTTAAGAGCGGAAAATTTTCATGGAAACTTTCTGGAAAATTGCCTTGAGTCTTTATTAGAGAGCTTTTTTCGGCGTTGGAGTGCCAAACTTGAAATGAATTTACATTTGGTAGCGCGGTAGGATCTCGATTGACAGAGTCTATCTCAGTCAAAATGGTCTGTGCTTCCGCCGTTACTTTTTCATAATAGGCGCCAATAAGGCTATCCTTAACAGCTTTAAAATAAAAAACGTTGAAAAGTGAAGCGATTATAGTAAAAACCACAAAAAATGAGGTAGCGATTTTAAACCGTAAACTCCTGAGAAAATTCAATTTGGACAGTTTAACGTTTGATTAATACACCAGAAATTTGATAACCACTTCCTACTATGGTTTCTATCAACTGTTTTTCAAAACCGTCATTTAGCTTCTTCCTTAATTGATGCATATGCACTTCAATTACATTGGTGCCCATGTCGAAATTGATGTTCCATATCTTTTCCGTGATTTCTGCTTTCGACAAAGGTCGATTGGCATGTGTTAAAAGTAGCTCCAAAATGGCGAACTCACGTTTACTAAGTTCTATCTTCTTATTAGCGCGAAAAACTTCTCTTTTAATCAAGTCCACCTTTACTCCTTCAAGTTCAAGTATTGACACTCGATCCGAGCCAAACTTCCTCTGCACATTTCTAATGCGCGCCCTCAACTCGTCAAAATCAAATGGTTTTTTGATATAGTCAACTGCGCCATAGTCCAGTCCTTTAATGACAGTTTTGCTTTCATTCAAAGCACTAAGGAATATGATCGGGGTGATTATATTATTTGCCCGAACTGCCTGAAGTACGTCAAACCCACTTTGGTCAGGTAACATAATGTCCAAAAGAATCAGATCAAATGTCTGGTTGATTGCGGTGGCTATTCCATTGCTTCCGTTCGTTTCAACAGTTACGATATAGTCAGATTTTTCCAGCCCCTCTTTTATTAGCGCGGCTAGTTTAGCTTCATCTTCTATGACCAGAATTTCCATAATCGGATAGCATGCTCTTATTGGCCCTAAACATAAGGATCATGTAGTATAATAGCGTGAGTAAGCGATTAATGTTTCTTAATACGACGTTTATGCCCTTTTCTGGAGAATAAGCGAAACTGTGAATTTACCGGCATTGGAAGCTGTCGATAGAGTGAAACCGTGTAGTTCAGCTATTCTTTGACAAACCCATAGGCCTAGGTTGCTGCCTTTCACCACATCTTGATCACTAATATTATTTTGAACTTCTAAAGAGAGCTTGTCTGTTGATTCCTCAATCTTTATGATAATTGGCTCAGCGTTATCACCATATTTTTGGGCGTTATCGATTAGGTTAAGGATTAGGCTTTCCATCTTTTCTGAGTCGAGTTCAACCTTCGTTAATTCCTTGGGTAGTGAAACCTTAATTTCATACCCAGACTTTCTTAGTGTAGGCCTGCTTTTTTCTAAAACATCATAAACGATATCGTCCAACCGAATGCTTCGTTTTCTGAGCTCGAGAGTTTCATTTTTAAGCTGACTTACGAGTAGAAAATCCTGAACGACAACTTTTAACCGAACGACTTCATCTCTTATACTATCAAGCGACTCATTATCTACTTGACCTTTTTTAGACATTCTATATTCTATTTCTGAAAGCATATTGGCGAGCGGCGTACGCAATTCGTGCGCGGCAGAAGAGAAAAATCGATTTTGGTCATTGATCGATGCCTCAATGCGGGCAATCATGGCGTTCATAGTATTAGATAACTGAGCGATTTCATCACCAGAATCGGCTACCGGTAATCGAGCCATTTTTGTCCCAGCTTTTACTTCTTGAGCCTTTGCAATTATGGCTTTAATAGGCTTTAGGGAATAACCCGATAGAAAATAGGCAAGGCTTAGTGATAAGGCAATCGCTAATAAATTAGCCAAAACCATATTGCCTTTTACGCGAGTGAGCTGTTGCTTGAATTCATCATTATTTTTTGCGAGCACAAGGTTGAGCGTGCCATTTTCTCCAGAAGTGACCTGTTTTCGAGCCAATACATATGTGACCGTATCGGAAAGGAATGAAACATTGCCTTCTACTTCTTCTAACATGAAGCTTTGGTCATTAAAATCCAGAAGTAAATTGGCGTCAAAAGGAAACCCGCTTTTTTGATAGATCTCTTGCTGTTCATTCGCAGACTGAAACCATATATAAATCCACTGATCTGTGTCTGTAATGGGTATTTGAATTGGGTCGAACTCTGTGTCTTCCAAAATACTTCGAGCTTCTAAGAAGGAAGACTGGATATGGGTTTTTTCGAGTGTGGACTGTATGAACAGATAAAGTAGTATCCCCGTGATTGTGGAGATAAGTACAAAGACGCCGAAAAAGGCAAAAGCGACTTTGGAACGTATACTTAACCTGTTCATCTGCCTACGGTCATTTAATTTTTAATGAGTTCGCCCCTGATCAAGTATCCAAAACCCACCTGAGTTTCGATTAGCTTTTCAGTGGCGTGTTCGTCTACTTTCTTTCTCAATTGGTGCATATGTACTTCTATGACGTTGCTTCCCATATCAAACTCAATATTCCAAATCTTTTGAGTCATCTCAGTTTTAGAAACAACACGATTTGTATTTCTAACCAGTAATTCCAAAATCGAAAACTCTCTTTTACTCAAGTCGATTTCAACGCCATTTCGGCTGACCATTCTCCGTACCAAATCAAGTTCTAAGTCCTTTATCGATAAAATAGTGGCTCTTTTTCCAGTGAATTTTCGGGAAACGTTCCTAATCCTGGCTTTAAGCTCTTCTATATCGAAAGGCTTTTTTAGGTAGTCTACAGCACCTAGGTCTAGTCCTTTAATTACGTGCTCCGTTTCATTTAAGGCGCTGATGAACACCACTGGCGTTTCGATTTTAAACTTGCGAAGGTTCTTCAGTACTTCAAACCCATCTTGACCCGGGAGCATAATGTCCAAGAGGATCAGATCGAAACCGCCAATGGCAGCGAGCTCTAAGCCCTCGCTGCCATTAGTGGATAGTTCGCATGAATAACCAGACTCTTCAAGTGCTTTTGAAATAAATAAGCCTAGCTTTTCCTCATCTTCTATCAATAGTATCTTCATCTGATATTTATGCTATAGGTGATGTTACCAACCTTAATTGAGATCGGTTTAAACATTTGCTTGACCCCATCTTCCAATACTTCTCCTTCTTTCTTGACATAGGGCACTCCAGTAATTTCAATTTCGTCGCCAGGTAAGAGAGGTGTTTTAAAACTTTTCCTAATTCTCTCACTAATACTGAAGGCATACCCATTATCTAATAAAAATCGGTTATCGTATATGTTCAGCCATTCAAAGTTTTCAGAAGTCTTTTTTTCTGTCTCAACGATTTTGGACTTAAGAGTAACGGTGTCTTGATAAGTGTATGGCTCAAAACGATCGTTAAGAAGTACATTGCCCTCATCCGTGGGAATGGCACTAATGTCATAGGATATACCAACAACTCGTCTCTTATTGGCTCTCTTTATCACACGCTTTGACTTCCCAGATGTAAGCAGCTCATGCACCTCTCCTTGGTGTTCATCGGCATAAGCTTGAATTTGTTCTGCGTGAAAAGGCTCAAACTTAACAACCGCTTCCTTACCATCCACAACGGCCTCATAAGCAAATAATCTGCCCCAATTATCATAAAGAGGTGTTGACAATTGCATTTTTTGACCTTTTAAGACTCTGGCCTTACTTGCGTTTTCGAAAAAGACGTCGCTTACGGGAACCTCTCCTTCAAAAAGCCATGGGTATTGAACTAAGAAGGTAGCTTTGTCACCAACTTTACGATCAATATAATTCTTTATAGAAAGCGTCCTGCCATATTCAGTTTTTACAGTGGAGGTGAAGCGGTTTTCCTTTTTTACGCTTAAAACCGTGATGTTCTCGAATAATTCGTCCTTTTTCGGTCTGGTTTTTTCACGCTCAAATGTTTTTGGATTTTCAACATATTGATTGCCGCTTTTGACGGAGATTAATTCATTTATCTCGAAGCCTCTGAGCTCTTTTCGGCTCATGTTTTTCATGGCTTCTTTTTGTACTTGTAAGTCGTTGCTCAGAACTCGATAGGCAGAACCACCCTCTGGTAAACCAACGTTATTGTAGTAACTTCTAAAAAGAGCTGTGTTGAACATCATGTTCATTTGCCACCGAGCTCTTTTACGAAATTTTACTTCCGCTTTTGTGCCAATTGGAAATGCATCCATCATTTCTTTAGCTAATATCGATTTGAATTGGATGTACGCTGTTTCACCGTTTTCTTTTTCAACTTCGACACCGATAATCAACCCAAGTGTCGAGGGTAGAAATTTGTTTATGGTAACTTTTTCGGTATAAGAGACGCTTGGGTCGGCATTAAGCCTAATTACCTTTTGCGCTAAGCTGATGTTTGCCAGCACAGTTAAGCATAGTATTGTGATAGTTTTTTTCATAATTCTTGAGTTTATGATCGCAAGCTATGGCCTAACCTTAAGATGAAATTAAATTGAAATTAATGTTTCTTAATTTAAGCGTATGAAAAAAAGGTGTGCTTGGTGCGAAAATAGTTTTGATGCTTATATAACCTATCATGATACAGAATGGGGTGTGCCTGTCCATGACGACCGCGTGCACTTTGAGTTTTTAATTTTAGAAGGGGCACAAGCTGGTTTAAGCTGGTCTACCATTTTAAAAAAGCGGGATGGATACCGAAAGGCCTTCGCAGATTTCGACCCAGAGATTGTCGCTGAGTACCCACAGAGCATGGTTGAAGAACTTTTACTTGACCCTTCAATAATCAGAAATAGGCTTAAAGTGCAAGGGACCGTTATTAACGCTCAAAAGTTTCTAGAAGTGCAAAAGGAGTTTGGCTCATTTGATCAATACATTTGGTCATTCGTCGGCCATAAGCCTATAGTTAACCGCTGGAAAACTATGGAGGAGGTGCCAGCGAAAACCCCAGAATCCGATGCAATGAGTAAAGACCTAAAAAGGAGAGGGTTTAAGTTTGTAGGGAGTACTATTATGTATGCTTACATGCAGGCTTGCGGTTTGGTCAACGACCATGTTGTAGACTGCTTTCGATATGCTACTGTTTAATATTTAATACCACGTTTTTTCTAGGTATTTCTATTGTCCACATACCGACGGCAGTGGTATCGTTGGCAATCATTGGTTTGGTGTATAGTAGCACTTTTCCATCCTCAATTTTCTGGACATTAGCTTCCGAAACCAGTCCAGCTTCACTGTTATACAAATAAGCTTCAAAGATATCTAGGGCCTTGCCAGATAAGTCTCTGGGGTCATCAAAAAAGTAGTGATCTTTGACATAAATAGAATCTGTACCATACCTGATATTTAATACATACGTATCTGATATAGGCTCTGGAATGGCGCTGAGGCTAAAATCTGAAGAGATTTGATCGCCCATTTTCATAGCCTCCTCTTGAATTTCGGCGTCGGACACAATTCTTATTTCACGGGCATCCATTTCAGCCTTTGCGCTAGCGGTATCTATTTTCTCGTTGCCACAACTTTGTAAAAAGAATAGGCAGGTAATAAAGGTTAATGTCTTTTTCATTCACTTGTTTCTATGGAATGGTATACAAATGTATAACGGATTGCTTTTGTTTTTTAATTTTGGTACTTAATACCGCCAAGAATGATTGAAAAACTCATTGCCATAAAAGATAGATTTGAAGAAGTGGGTCAGTTGATTATCCAACCAGATGCCATGTCTGATATGAAAGTTTACTCCAAGCTAAGTAAGGAGTATAAGGATTTGGAGAAGATCGTCAATATCTACAATGAGTATCAAAGTGTAATAGACAATATTGCGAACTCCAAAGAGATCTTAAAAACCGAAAAAGATGAAGAGTTTCGCGAGATGGCGAAGCTGGAATTGGAAGAGCTTAACCCAAGACAAGAAGAACTTGAGGAAGAGCTCAAGATATTACTGATTCCGAAAGATCCTGACGATGAAAAAAATGTAATCGTTGAAATTCGCGCAGGAGCCGGGGGCGACGAGGCTGGAATTTTTGTAGGTGACATGTTTAGACTATACGAGCGCTTTATCGACGCTAAAGGCTGGACTAAGGAATTGATTACGACTAATGAAGCTTCTTCCGGAGGTTTTAAGGAAATCGTTTTTAGTGTGGAAGGTGAAGATGTTTACGGTTCCCTGAAGTTTGAATCCGGTGTTCACCGAGTGCAAAGGGTTCCAGTCACAGAGTCTCAAGGTCGCGTGCATACCAGTGCTGTTTCTGTTGCGGTACTGCCTGAGGTTGACGAAGTTGATTTTGATTTGAACATGAAAGATGTTCGTAAAGATACCTACCGAAGTTCTGGTGCTGGTGGTCAGCACGTAAACAAAACAGAATCTGCTGTACGTTTGACGCATATTCCAACCAACACGGTTGTGGAGTGTCAAGATGGAAGGTCACAGCATAAAAATTACGCCAAAGCACTCCAGGTACTGCGATCTAGACTCTATGAACAAGAGCTTAAGAAACAGCAAGACGAAATAGCAGGAGAACGAAAGTCACTTGTAGGAAGTGGCGATCGATCGGATAAGATTAGAACTTATAACTATCCGCAAGGAAGGGTAACAGATCACCGAATTGGCTATTCTGTTCACAATTTACCGACAGTAATGGACGGACAGATCGATGACTTCATAGAGAATCTAAGAATCGCTGAAAATGCCGATAAAATGAAGGGCGAATAGCATGAAATTTTTTCAGGCTGAGACCCGTCTTTCTCCTAGGTCAAGGGGCTTTCATTTAATAACGCATGAAATTACAACTGCTATTCCAGCATTGAAAGAGATAAATACTGGGCTGCTTCATGTTCATATAAAGCATACATCTGCAAGCCTAACGATTAATGAAAATGCTGACCCAACAGTGAGAGAGGATTTTGAATCTCATTTCAACCTATTGGTTCCTGAAGATGGTACCCACTATCAGCACACATTTGAAGGGCCAGATGATATGACATCTCACATAAAGGCTTCGATACTTGGTTCATCTGTTACTGTACCGATCACAAATGGAAGGCTCAATTTGGGAACCTGGCAGGGGATTTATCTATGTGAACACAGAAACCATGGCGGTAGCCGCTCTATAGTGCTGACCGCACAGGGTATTTGATTGTATTAAGAGTGGTTTTTAGGAATTATAGTCTTCAGCCTCAAGCTCGAAAAGGCGATTCACCGAGGTATTAAAGATTTCTGAAATTTTGAGCGCAAGGACCGTTGAAGGAGTATATTTCCCTCTTTCAATAGCATTGATACTTTGACGAGACACACCGACTAGTGTTGCTAGCTGTTCTTGCGTAATTTTTTTCTTTTTGCGTTCTTCCTTGAGTATACTTTTCATGTCTACCGGAAATATTTATCGTCCAATATTAGACTTAAATGCACTTTTATGTCAGGTAAGTAGAGTTAACTTTGTATTACATTTTTGTGCCGAATTAGACTTAATTGTTACACAGTTGTTAAAAATTTGTGAAGGGCTTCTTAACAAATGACTTTTGAACTATCTTTGTGCTCTCAAAACGAAAAATTATGTTGTTTGATCCACCAATCGCTTCTGGCGCAAATACATTTATCTGGATTGTTGTTATTCTAATTGGATTTGTAGGCGCAATTAGTCAACATGACGCCCTGTTTAAAGGGAAAAAGAAAAAAGAGGAACACTAGTCAGATCCTTTTAACTAGTTTGTAATAATCGAATACGGTTATTCTGAAGGCTTCCCTTGACTTTTCAGTGTCTAGGAAAGCCACCCAATCATCCTCTATTTTTATAGAAAAAGTACTGCCTTTTTGTATATGCGCATATATGCTATCCGCAAATTCGGCTTGTTTATTCTTATTTCCTTTCTCGTATAATACTTCTCCATTATTACCATCAGCGTTAGACCATTTTATGGTGATTGTATCTGCTTGTCCAATAAGGTCATTGGGTTCTAAAAGTAAATAGGCTTCATCGAAGCGCCAGTTATTGACAATGGCCAAATTGATGATAGGCCTGTCATTTGACAAATCCCTTTTCTTTAGCCTGAAAATATTGAGCTTGGCCTCCTCCATTACTTCTGTGTTGTAATAGAGTTGGCGAACATTTTTAAAGAATAGTTCAGAAGCATCATCCGTGGCGAAAGTCACCGATGCCTGATCCACTACAGTTCTTTTATCTGGATTGCAGGATAGGAATAGGGAAATCAGACAAACCGTAAGAAATGATTTAACATGCATGAGTTTCTAACCCATAGTTAAGCTTCTTGTTTGTACGTTTTACTCACTTCCTGGATTTGGTTCCATGCATTTTCAACATGGTAAGCCTCTAGGTTGGTGTTACCAAAAGCTAGTCGGAGTGTAAATTGATCTAGAAGTTTGGTTTGGGTGAAAAACAGCTTTCCAGATTTATTGATTTCATTCATAATCGCTTTGTTGATCTGGTCGAGTTGATCTGGGGGGGCTCCTACGAACCGAAAGCATACTGTATTTAAAGGAACTGGTGCCATTAATTCGAAATCTGGATGCTCAATAACTTCTTGCGCTAGCCATTTACCGAGGGCTATATGCGCTCTGATCTTCTTTTGAATTCCCTCAACGCCCATTTCTCTTATCACAAACCAAAGCTTTAAAGCCCTAAATCTTCTGCCTAGTGGTATTCCCCAATCTCTGTAATTTTTCACCTCTTCATCAACTGAAGTTTTAAGGTAATCGGGTGTAATAGTAAATGTGTTAACGAGTGCGACAGGGTCTTTGACAAAATAAGCAGTGCAGTCAAAATTGGTAAACATCCACTTGTGGGGATTAAAGACAAAAGAATCGGCTTCGTCCACACCTTCAGACATCCAACGCAATTCGGGCAATACCAATGCTGTACCGGCGTAGGCAGCATCTACATGATGCCAAATGTTGTGGCGCTTGCAGATTTCGCTGATTTTAGCGATAGGATCAACCGCTGTGGTACTTGTTGTCCCAATAGCTGAGACAACACAGATAGGTAAAAAGCCTGCTGCGATATCCTTTTGAATTGTTTCGGCCAAAACTTCCGCACGCATGGCAAAATTCTCGTCTACAGGAACCTGCCTGAACTGCGATGCTCCGAAACCAGCGATTTTAACTGCTTTTTCAATTGATGAATGAATTTCAGAGGAGGCGTAAACAGTGAATTTTTGTTCACCAAAACCATCTTCATTAATGGCGAACGCTGTGGCCTTTTCTCTAGCAGTAAGGAGGGCACATAATGTAGCTGTGGAGGCAGTATCTTGAATAACACCAGTGTAATTACTCGAAAGCCCAAGCATTTCTCTTAACCAAATCATTACTTGCTCTTCCAACTCCGCTGCAGCAGGAGATGTAAGCCAAATCATGCATTGAGAGCCTAAGGTACTCATTAGCATTTCGGCCAAAACAGAGGCTTTACTCTTGTTTGCAGGGAAATAGGCCATGAAGTTTGGACTTTCCCAGTGGGTTATACCAGGCATGATCACATCCTTGAAATCTTTGAAGATGGCCTCGAAGGGATCAGCTTTATCCGGTGCATTATTGGGAATCTGATTGAGAATTTGGCCGGGTTTAATATCTGGAAGTACAGGGTAGTCCTCCACATTTTCAAAATAGTCGGCCATCCAATCGACTAACTCATGTGCGTGCTTTCTAAAATCTGACGTGTTCATGCAGCTCTGATTATAAACCGAAGTTAAAATAAGAATGGACGTAATGATCAAAACTAGGCGCTATTTATTCGGTTTACCGTGGCTTCTAAGGCCTTGTTATTTAATCAAGGAAATTAAAAACATAATTATTTTAAAATATGTCATTGATATTCCGATTAATTATTGGTACTTCATGTTTATAAACTAAATAACTAAAAACATGAAAAAATTATTATCAATAGTGTTGCTCTTAGCTTTAACGGTACCTTTTGCTATTTCACAACAAGGACCACTACCTGGCCAAACTGGTAAAAGCTTTTGTAGGGATGAAAAGGGAAGGTGTAAAATAGATAAAAAAGCTAATGGTGATTATACCTCCAAAGAACGCGCGGAATGTAAGCTGTTTAAGTTGAACTGTAAAATACTTCATACTTAGGAAAGCTTCTTTAGTTTAAATAAACCTTCAATTAAGTCCTTGTAAACATTCTACGGGGACTTTCCAATTTCTTATTATGACGGTGAATAGAGTTTTGTTAACTATTTGTGCCTGCTTAGTATTAGGCTGCAGTTCTCAAATAGATGTGCCTGAACTCGAAGTTCAAATGGTTAAAGAAATCAATACAGATCATTTGATGCCTAAAAGTTATCTCATTAATTCAAAAGTAGGCCAGTTGGGGGATACACTGTTTTACTGGGATAAAACCATATTTCAACTAGTGTTAGTTGATAAAAAGTTTAATTGGGTCGCTGGTCTTTTGGGGGAAAGGGGTGTTGGCCCTGATGCACTATCATTTCATAGTGGTCATAGCGTTATCGATAACATGTATTTTATTTATGGACAGAATGTTGTGGTTTTTGATGCCCGGACCTTAGGTTTTTTGGGTAAATACAAACTACCTCAGATAGATGTCGACTGGATTATAAAGTACCAAGATAAATATCTCGTAGGAGGTCTTTTCTATGAAGAAAACACTTATTCGGTTTTCTCCCTTGATTTCAGTTTAGACAAGGGTTTCGATAATCAAAAGAAACTTTTTGATATAGAGTTTCCTGAAAGGCTTGATGAGTTGAGCAAAGTTACGAAGGCGTTAGTTTTAAATGATTTTCTATTTATTCTAAAGCCTGATTTGGGGGAATTAGTGAAGGTAGATTCCACTTTAAGTATTGTATCAGATAATCCACTCCCCTATAGTTTTACTAAGGAAGAAAACATTATTGATTACGGAGATGAGCTCGATATCGACATATATGAGTGTTGGGATTTTACAGCAAAGGATGGCCGGCTATTCTTTCTCAGGACACTCGATTTGGCCAATCTACACCTACCAAAAGAGGCGGTAAGCAGAAAAACCATACATGTATTGAATGCCGATGAGCAGGTGCTCGGTGCACTGCACTTAAAAGAAAAGGCTGTTTTCATCAGCTTTGTGGATGATGAACTTGTTACAATTGATCAGAATAATGAAAAGTATGTCAAGTATAAGGTCACTTATTAGTTTCTTTTTGATTCTCTTTCTTGGCCAGCTACATGCCCAGGACAGAGACATTGTGGAGTCGTTTCTAAAGAAATTAAAAGTTGAATACCCTCAATTTTCTTTGATTTATTTAAACGACAATATTCAAATAAAAGAGTTTGTAATTACTGACCGATACGTAGTATTAATGGATGCAAAATGGGGTACAAAAGGAAGGTCGGGTAGTTACTTTTATTTATTCGATAGGCAAAGCATGGTAGTTCAAGATACTCTCATTATGCAGCAAGTGTCACCAAGCTTTAATAACAACCTTCTTGTTAGTGAAGATAGATTGTTTTATCGGCCCAAAACAGGGTTTCTGGAAGAGTATACCAAAAAGGTATTTTATGATGCCTTAACACTAAGTATACCTTTAGAGGAAGGTAGGTTTGGGTCTCTAGGTTTTCATGAAGATTCAGGTCAGGCTAGTGAAAATATGTTTTTACATTTCCGTGATGCCCGAAATTTCATCAGGTCAGACACAAAAAAAACAGTTTTTTACACAATCAATGACAAGACTCAGTCTTATAAGTTTAAAGACTTAGCAGATTACAGTTATGCCAAAAGGAGCCTATATAAGTACTTATTTCCATCTACTGTGACCAGCAAAGGTCTAGTCTTAATAGATGGAGTAGCTGGTAAATTGGTTACGGCTAACCAAAATAAAAGCGAAAAGAGCTCCATAGTTCTACCAAAGGAGTTCAATGAATCCATATTAAACGCACTTCTTTATGATGAACAAGCTGATCGTTTGTATTTGCGACTTGTTTTCAAGAATGATGAGAAACTTTATCGGCTGAGCGGCGGAGAATTTCGTCGTTTAGGGATTAATCTTCCTATGGCATTTAGTGAAGTGAGTATCGGAATTGGATATCATCGAGCCATGCACATACGTGATGGAAAGCTTTATATTTCTTTGGATATAGAAGAAGGTGGAAAGTCCTACGACGGTCTTTTCGTGGCTGATTTATAGATTGGTTACTAAGTTATCATAATATGTCTGGCTGATTGGTATTGTGCCTTCTTCAAGGTGTAATTGGTGTTTTTCTACTTTGAGGATCATCGATTTGTTCACAACATAAGAGCGGTGTACTTTGATGAAGTCATCGCTTGAAACAAGTGACTCAGCTTCATCCATTTTCATGCGGCAAAGAACCTTTCTTTCAGACGTATGAAAACCAACATAATTACCATCACCTTTTATATATCTTAAATCCGACTTTTCTATTCGGATAAATTCATAACCACTTTTTAGGAATAGGTAGTTTTGGCTTGATTTTTCTGTTTGCTCTGCCAATTTGTTGACTGCCTTTAAGAACCTTCCAAACTCGAATGGCTTGAGTAAGTAATCCGCCGCCTCCAGTTCATAACTTTCTACAGCGTATTCTGAATAGGCTGTGGTGAATATAATGTGTGGCTTATTCGTTAGGCTTTTTACAAATTCTAAGCCTGAAATGTCGGGCATATTTATATCAAGAAAAATGAGGTCGACTTGGTTTGCATTTAGGTAATTGAGCCCTTCCAAAGCATTTGTAAAAACTGCTTCTAACTTTAAATATGGAATTTTAGCTGCATGTTTTTCGACAATTGAAAGTGCTATCGGTTCGTCGTCTATGGCAATGGCGCTGATCATGATAGTGTCACTTTAATATTAGCCTCAAATTGCTCCTCATTTTCGAAAAGTTGAAAAAGATGCTTTTCGGGATAAAGAATGGCCAATCGTTTTCTGACGTTCTCTAAACCTATACCACTTTCCTCTTCTTTACGATTAGTTTTTGGGTGCATACTATTCTTCACGTTGAGGGTAACGTCATTTCCATCACACGTTAATTTTATTTTTGCCCAAGAAGAAGCGTTCATACTAATCCCATGTTTGAAGGCATTTTCTATCATTGGAATCAGTAGCATAGGGGCGATTTGCCCGTTACAACCATCCGCTATATCAATGCTTAGGTCTATATTTTCTTTGTTATCAATTCTTAAAAGTTGAAAATCAATGTAGTCATGAATGTATTTGATTTCTCGATCTAGCGGAATTTTATCCGTAGTATTTTCCTGAAGCATAAAGCGCATCATGTCGCTAAGTTTCTGGACTCCTTCAGCTGATTTGGGGCTCTCTTCTTCCAAAGCCAAACCATAAACAGTATTTAACGAGTTGAAGAGAAAATGCGGGTTAATTTGGGACTTAAGAAACGATAATTGTGATTCACTTTCTTTCAGGTTTTTCTGAAGGCGAATGCTATTACGAGCGTTTGCTAAGTTTAACCTAAAAGTAATTACAGAAACAACAGCGACAATTACAGTTAAAAAGAATGTAATACCAAGAGCAATTATCCAATCTGGGTTAAGCCACCTATCGCCAAAGGTTAAACTATCATCAATGAACAACATCACTATTCCCAAAAGTCCCAAAGAAGGAAATAGAAACTGTGAAAATTTGTTTCCAATGCCTGTAGAAGAAATACGGCCTTTATTTAGGAATGCAGAGAAGAAAATTGCTGATGAAAGTGTCATAAATGATGCTGCAACCAAAGACTGAGGTATTAGCATAATCACCTGGCCTAAGCCAATAAAGATATAGGTAAAGAGACCTATTATTATGGTGAAGTAGATTAAAAAAGAGATGAACCAAAATGAGTTATTGAGCCTTTGAGTATCGTTTTTCCAAGTGGTTTCGAGCTTTTGTATTTTAAAAATCAATACACTTATCCCGAAAGCATTTAAAAATCCAATACTATTTCTGATGATTAAGTGTTCGAAAAGAGAAATCGATGATGCAGAAATTTTACCATTCCTTGGGCTTATAAAATAGGTACTATTGATTGCCTGATCGAGGTATCCTAGAGCTATCCCTAGCAATACACTTACTAGAATTGCTATTGGAAAAGCTAGCCACCACTTCTGGTGCTTGTCTAGTCTCTTGAACAGGAATACGTAACTGATAGGGACTATTAGAATATAGGCAGAGTAATTAATTAACTTATGCCAAACAAAGTATTTAAGTTTAGCTCTGGCAATTTCCTCGGTACCGAAAAATTCGGTTGCATTCATTACCCACAATTCACCGTTATGTCCAGTAAGACTAAAATATTTTTGAACAAAGAATAGAACCAATGCTACGAGAAAGGCCCAGAATGTAATTGTTATCTTTTTCATACCCAATGTTAGCGGCTGCAATGCTTTCACTCAATTAAATGTGACCAAATACCTGCAGAATGTGGTGGAATCAAAAAATGGGTTGTGCCCCTGCTTTTAAATCGCGAATTTGTTCGAAAATTAGTCAGTATGAATGCCCCTTTTCATTTAGCCTTTCCTATTAAAGATATTGAAACTACCCGTACTTTTTACGGTGACTTACTGGGATGTGAGATCGGCCGCTCAACAGAGAAATGGATAGATTTTAACTTTTTTGGGAATCAACTCAGTGCTCATGTTAAACCAGAAGAGTTAGCACAAGCGAGTACTAATGCTGTAGATGGTAAGAACGTACCTGTTCGTCATTTTGGAGCAGTTTTAGAATGGGAGGATTGGCATACATTGGCCGACAAGCTGAAAGGTGTAAAGACCGAGTTTATCATCGAACCTTATATTCGATTTGAGGGAGAGGTCGGGGAACAGGCCACGATGTTTTTTCTAGACCCAAGTGGTAATGCCCTTGAATTCAAGTCATTTAAAGACCCATCTCAAATCTTCGCTAAATGAAACAATCTATGAGAAGTTTGGAGACATTTCTAGGACGAAGTCTATCAATAAAAGTATTGTTATTAACTCTCGCTATCCTTTTTTCAGCTTGCAGCCAAGAAAAAGTAACTAATGAAGTTGTCCGTGCAACTAAAAGCTTCCATGAAGTTAAGAACAAACCCTCAGACACTTTAAACGTAGCTTTTTTGGCCATTGACGGGGTTTATAACTCTGAGTTAATCGCACCCTACGATATTTTTCAACACACGATTTTTCATACCAACCCTGGAATGAAAACTTTTATTGTTTCACCGACGATGAACCCTATTACCACCTTCGAAGGTATTACGGTTACCCCTCACTACAACTTTGAAAATGTACCAGATATCGATGTATTGATAGTGCCGAGTGCAGAACACAATATGGATACTGATTTGGAAGACGAACACCTCATCTCATTCGTAAAAGAGAAAGGTGGAAAAGCCCAATTCGTAATGTCGCTCTGCGATGGTGCCTTTATTTTGGCACAAGCCGGCCTCTTAGAAGGCCTTAAATGCACGACATTTCCCAGTGATATCGGAAAATTTCGAGAGACATTTCCCGCGCTAGATGTGTATGAAGATATTAGCTTCGTTCATGACGGTAAAGCCATCACATCGGCTGGTGGCGCCAAGTCCTATGACCCTGCTTTGTACCTTGTAGAATACCTCTACGGCCAGAAAGCAGCGATCGGTGTGGGTAAAGGCCTAGTAATCGATTGGGATGTAGATCAAGTGAAGCATATAAAGCCATAACTTATCATATGAGTAAATCAGGGGCCGATATTGGTTTCTTATTGAAAAAGGCCACCGCTTTCGCTAGGCAGCATAAGAAAATGGAAGCTGAGGCTTTATTCCTTGAAGTTTTAGAGGTCGACCCCGATAATTTTCAGGCAAAAAAGGGACTTGAGGCTCTCGTTTCTCTAAGTATACCTCAATGGCACTTCGATATGTTGGCAGATGAGAACAGGAACTTTGCTTTTCAAAGAGCCATTGAAAAATTTGTGAGTAATGACTCAAATGTGCTCGATTTAGGTACTGGATCGAGTCTTTTGGCGCTAATGGCGGCACGTGCAGGCGCAAAGTCGGTGTTGGGTTGTGAGGTAAATCCAGATATTGCCCAAGTGGCTCAAAAAGTAGTGGTTATGAACGGTTACCACGACCGGGTTAACATTGTAGGAAAGCACTCAAATCAAATTGAAATGGGGGTTGACTTTGAAGAAAAGTTCGATGTTATTCTCGCTGAGGTTTTAGACACAGGTGGTTTGGGAGAAGGGGTTTTACCTTCCTTGAGGCATGCGACTGAGCATTTGGCAAAGCCAAATGCAATTATTCTTCCTTCAGGGATTTCTTTAAACGCTGTATTAGTTGAAGCCAAGAGGCTACAAAAAGTAAATCCAATTCATGAAATTTCAGGATTTGACCTTTCTGCTTTCCAGGATTTTAGCATGAGTGATACTTATAAGCCGATCAACCTCAAAGATGAGCCTCATGAAAAACTTAGTGATGTTTTTCCACTAAGAACCTACGATTTTCGCAATCTACCCGCCGAAATTCCTTTTGATAACCCTGAAGTAGAAAGTTATAAGGTAAAATGTACCGCCTCTGGCCAGTTACAAGCCGTGGCTTTTTGGTTCGACATGCACATGGGTGATGAGGCCTCATACTCTTCTGGGCCCGATGGAGAGTTAGTTCATTGGCAGCAAGCGGTTTACTTTTTTGAAAAGCCAATCGATATTAAAAAAGGCCAGCAAGTTGATTTGCAGGCCCTTTTCAGTGATGAATTGATACGATTTAGGTTGACTTAATAGTCAGAGAAATAGTTTTCAAGTTCTTTCAGTGTAGACTCATTAGTTTCTACGTCCATTTTAACATCGCCTTTTTCCATCAGTACGATTCTTTCGCAAACTTCTGTCACATGGTTTAGGTCATGGCTTGAAATTAACATGGTCAACTGATGGTTCTCTTTCCAATCTTTAAGAATGTTCTTTAATCTAATTTGAGTTGTTGGATCAAGGTTGGCAAATGGCTCATCTAGCAGTATTACTTCTGGGTTTCCCATTAAAGCGGCTACTATGCCGACCTTCTTTT
Organism: Roseivirga misakiensis; assembly: GCF_001747105.1. Lineage (NCBI taxonomy): Bacteria > Pseudomonadati > Bacteroidota > Cytophagia > Cytophagales > Roseivirgaceae > Roseivirga > Roseivirga misakiensis. Next base: position 1,217,470 of record NZ_MDGQ01000003.1, read on the forward strand.
GGTTACCCTTCGACAGATCTCTGATGTACTTTTTCTTGCCGATTATTTCTCCATTAAATAGCTGCTCAAACTGCTCTAAAAACTCTTTCATATCACCAGGGGAGTAATTATGAAGAGAACCTACAAAATCGAAGTATTCGTCTGGTGTTAAGTAATCGATCAGGAAAGATTCATCTAAAAATGAACCCGTATAGTACTTCCAATCTTCCGTTTTTCTCACATCTACTTCCTTAGAAGTCACATAACCCGTAGTAGGTCTAATAAGGTCGAGAATCATGCGGAAAAACGTTGTTTTACCAGCCCCGTTATTGCCGACCAGACCAAAACTCTGGCCTTTTCCGATGGATAATTCGGGGATGTTAACTACTTCAACTCCCTTATAGGTTTTTGATAATTCTTTTACGTCAATCATGATAGAACTATTTATTGTGCACGAAAACCAGCAGCGATTTTGTGTTTGTTTTGGACAAAGTAATCAGTAATAATTTTCAAAGATTTTTCTCTGAGGATGAAGCCAACCAAACCTGCTCCTCCTGTAAGGATAATTCCTAGATCGGCATAGCCAAAAATGGCTAAAGGCGCATAAATAAGGTAAGGAAGGATCATTATAGGAATAGCAATCAGGAATTGAGCCGCTCCGACACCTTCATAGTTAAACGCTGCTCGTTTATTCAAATCAATCTTCTTCGGGTTAAACATCGCGATTCTCATGACCGCAAAAACATTTATGCCGATGTTGAACAGGTACGCACAGAAATTGATCAGCACGATTTTCCAACCAAAATAGCCGTAACCCAAGGATACCACGAACCCAATAGTTGAGATTAGCACGAATAGATAATATTTCGCTTCTATATACTCTTTAAAAGTCGATTTCCTTACCAGTACAAAATCAAAGAAGCTACTATCCCAGCTTAACAGGAATTGACCATACTGGATAAAGAAAATTCCAGTAATGAATACCCCCACAAATACGAAAATGAACTCCATTTCTTGATATTGAGGGTTAGGGTAAAAGATCAGTCCGTAAAAAAGAAAAATAGCACTAAACATGACCGTATTTCTTGGTCGCTTATGTCTTAAAATCAACTTAATCTCCGTGGCCATAAGTTCTCCTTTATGACCAAACCGCTTAAGGAAGGCAAAATCGCCTGAAACGCTTGCTTCCTTCTTTTTAATTGATATTTCTTCTGGGTAAGTGTTGTTTACTAAGAAGTTAAAATTTAGGAAGTAAAAGAGAACCGTTGCTAGCCATGGAATAGCACCTAAATATGGTGTAGCGAGCACAGTACTCATCATTTCTGACGATATAGAAGACAAGCTTACAATTCCGTAAAAGTCCAATGCAGCAATGCCTGCGATTACGATAAAAGCATAGAAAATTAGGTTAGGATGCTCACTTAGTTTTTTCTTAAATAGAATGATTGCATAGTGTAGCATAAAGGCTAAACCGACAATGAATAGAAGCCAACCCACAGCTTGGCCAGTACTATTAGCACTATTGACCACCCGAATGGCGAAAGGAGCAAAGAATAGTAGACTCAATACATTGAAAGGGCTAAGCAAGCTTTTGCCCAACATGTAGTTGATCATTTTAGCCTTTCTAATGGGCAGATGCAAATAAGGTTGTATAGACAGTACGGGCACATTTTGCAAAAAGAACCTGATAAAAAACTCAAAGGCCACATAATAGATAACTACACTATTAATAATGCTTAGCGGATCAGTATCAGGCAAAATTGCCCCAACGATTTCTTTCAGGAAAATGCCTATCAAGAGCGCATAGGCTGTGATCATAATGGCTGCCAAGCCAAGGAAAATGTTGGCTACGAGGTTTTTGGCCCAAACTGCCGACCTGAATTGCTCTTTCCAAGAGTGACTTAAAAGGGCTTGAATCATAGTGCTAGTTTAAATTTATATCTAAGGCTAAAATACAATCGAGTATGGCATGAGTCGCCTTTATATAGAATTCCTGATTTACATTTTCGAATGTATCTGTGGGTTTGTGATAATGGGCATGGTCTTCTACACCAAAGTAGAGGAAAGGAATTCCCTTCTTGTGAAAAGCACCATGATCAGATTGGTTGGTCCAATCGTTATACCCCAAATCTGGCGTATCGTGTCCTAGTTTAAGCTGTAATGGCGCCGGGTCTATTTTTTCCACGATAGGCTTGAGGTTTGGGTAATGGTGCGTTCCAGCCACATAAAGCTCATTTTTATCGTTGATGCTGATCATATCCATGTTAATATTTAAGACAACATCTTCTACGGGAATCTTTTGATCTTCTAAAAAGGCAGTAGCTCCTCTTAAACCCATTTCTTCACCATCCAAAGCTGCAAAGATCAAGGTATGTCTTGGTTTGTTGGCTCGGAAATATTCCATTAAACCTAAAAGAGCGGCAACTCCCGAGGCATTATCATCAGCCCCATTGTAGATCAGGCTATCTCTTACTCCTAAATGATCGTAATGTGCGGTGATGGCAAAAGCAGAACTCTCTTTTCCTTTGATGACGCCGATTACATTAACGCCTTCTATTTCTTCACCATTGCGGTTTTTGAAGGTAAACGGGTGACGATAGCCCTTTTTATAGCTTTTTGCACTAACATCTTTGAATTGCCCAATGATAAACCTTCGAGCAGCTTCAGCACCAGGAGTTCCTGTTTTTCTACCTTGAGCCGCATCATGCGAAAGTCGCCTTAAGTCATCAAGCATTAGCTCTGTATCCAGGCGATTTAGTTGTGCCGTAGCGGATAATGTTACGCACAATGAGAATATAAATAGGACAATGAAATTTGAATATCTTTGCATCGTTATAATCGTTGTTGAAAGCTATTTACTACTTCAGTTCTGGTTCAATTTAACTTTCATAAACATAATCAATACGAAATAAAGTCTTGCGACCATTCATAGATAAGTTGTTTCTCACTATGCTTCTTTTGGGCTATACAATGACTGTATTTGGCCAAAATAGCACCGACTTACTACTTAGTAAATTGGAAATAAGTCAAGCACTTTATCCGCCTAAAGATATTCTCAGTACCAAGTCGATTGTCCTAATTTCAGTGCCAGAGGATGCAGATAGAAATGAGTGGATGGAATCGGTAGATGAGTTGCAGCAGTTCTTTGCCGAAGAAGGTATTGACGCAGTGGCTTACATAGAAACAGAGGTTTTGTTTTCTCAACCTAATGATCGCTTGACCATACCTGAATTTCTACGTAAAAGGGGAATTAACAACCTAATTCTGTTCGCAGCGGGAGGTAAAAAGGGGCCAGTTTTCTTAGCGATAGGACCTTATAATGGGGAAGAAAATTTCTTTGACAAAGGAGCTACTTTTTGGGCACGAGAAGGAGCAAACCTAGATGGGATTAAAGATGAACTGAGCGCCTATTTTAAAACAGGGGCGATTTACAGAGGAAACTTATTGGTGAACGAAAATGCAGAATTCTTTTATCCTGAAGTAGATTTGGGTGTAGTAGCAAAGAGTGTTCCGCCGAAAATTGCTGATTTTAAAGTGGCCATCGAAAGGATAGATAAAGCTCTTTTGGCAGATCAAGGGCCGGCTGCATTTAGATATGCTAATTTCTACAATCAAGTGCGTTATGACAGCGAAATCACAGGTAGGGAACGGTGGTTAAATTCGCTCCACTCCGATACGACTAACAATTTCTATTACAAAGAGGAAAAGCAGACAAACCAACAGTTGCGGAAAGATGGTTTTCAGTATGAGCTTCGATACGTTTCTGCACCTGAAAACTTGCTATATGATTGGATTTCTTTTCCCGACCGCAAGAAACCACGAAAAGCTCTAGTTCATAAATTTTACTTGAGTGACCTACGCAATAATAACATTTATGTAGGTAAGAATTGGGATGCCGCATTGGACTGGGAAGCTGCCTTACAAAACTTTTTAGGCCAAATACAGCAGGTTATACAAGAAAACGCGAACTAATCCCCTCTATTCTCCATACGTCTAATTTCATTATCGTCAGTTATTCAGTCTGCCTATATTGTGTCTAAACTGATGATAACAACATGAAAAAGATTACTGTATTTTTTGTCTGTCTCTTTATGACAGGCGTTAGCGTATTTGGTTTTCAGAACACAGAAATCGACTATGACGCTATATATAAGATTAAAGACGAAGGGTTAAATAATAGCCAAGTAATGGATATTGCTTGGAATTTGACCGATCGTATTGGTCCACGGCTTACAGGTTCGGAAGGACTTAAAAGAGCCTATGATTGGACTTCAGCAGAAATGAAAGAATGGGGCCTCTCCAATGTAAAAGTAGAAGCTTGGGGTGAATTTGGTCCTGGATGGGGCGTCAAGAAGTCTTACTTAGCAATGACAGCTCCTTATTACCAAGCGTTGATTGGTATACCGAAGGCTTGGACACCTGGCACTGATGGTGAAATTGAGGCTGAAGTAGTTTATGTAAATATTCAAAACGAATCAGATTTAGCTAAATACAAAGGTAAATTGGCCGGTAAGGTCGTAATGTTACCAACCACAGCTAGTGCAGAAACAACCTTTGAAGCGGATGCGCGCAGACTTACCGATGAGCAATTGGACGGTATGATGAGTGCTCGTGTGAGCAATGCCAACAGACAATTTTCAGCAAGGAGAGTATCTGATTTTAGAAGAAGGGCGCAATTGCGAAACGCAGCTTACCAGCTCTTTAAAGACGAAGGCGTAAAAATGGTACTAGCAACCAACCGAGGAGGTCAGGGTACTTTCTTTACTTCAAATGGAGCAAGAAGAGACCCTAATGCACTTCCTGAAATGGAAATTTCTCCAGAACACTATAATAGACTAGTCCGACTTGCTGTAAAAGGTGAGCCAATCAGAATTGAAGCAGATACTAAAACTGTTTTCCAAAGAGAAGATTTGAAAGGCTATAATGTTTTGGGCGAAATACCAGGTTCTGATCCAAAACTGAAGGATGAAGTAGTGATGCTAGGGGCTCACTTGGATTCTTGGTTTGCAGGTACAGGTGCTACCGATAATGCGGCAGGTTCTGCGGTAATGATGGAAGTAATGCGAATTCTAAAGGAGTCTAAAATTCCTTTAAAAAGAACGGTTAGAGTCGCGCTTTGGAGTGGTGAAGAGCAAGGTCTTTATGGTTCAAGAAACTACGTGCAGAACACATTTATGAAAAATGGAAAGCCAAACTCAGCACATGAGAAGTTTTCTGCTTATTACAATATGGATAATGGTACTGGTGCTGTCAGAGGAATTTACTTACAAAGTAACGAGGCTGTAAGACCAATTTTCCAAGAGTGGTTTAAAGCTTTTGAAGACATGGGTGCAAGCACTGTAACCATTAGAAATACTGGTGGAACTGACCACCAAGCTTTTGATGGAATTGGCTTACCAGGGTTTCAGTTTATTCAAGACCCAATTGATTATGGTACTAGAACGCACCACTCGAATATGGATGTATTTGAGCGTTTGCAAGCGGCTGACTTAAGAAAAAATGCAGTAATCATAGCTACAATGGTTATGCAAACTGCTAATATGGACGAGAAAATGCCTAGAAAACCTAAGGTGTTTGAAAGCCTTAATAGAAGCAGATAGGCTCAGAAATTAATCGAATGATTTTGGAAAGCACCATGTTTAGTCATGGTGCTTTTTTAGTATAAATCGGGGTTGATAAATGGTATGAGTGCCAAAACAACCGCTGGTTGATAATAATCGGCACGATTGATTAAATCCTTTGTCAGAATTCCGACGGCCCCGTTTGACTGTTTTGAATTACTTCTATTAAAGACAATGTCATCGGCCTCACCGAGTTCAATACCTTGCCGAACGAGTTCTTGAATTTTAGGGGGAAGCTGAAAAGCCGATGTTCTAGCATCTCCGTTAGCGTCTCGAGAAAGGATGTATACCCAAGCGAAGGCTTCCATTTTCTGGGGGCTATCTGTGATCCCACCTTCAATTCCGACCCAATAATCCGATTCAGGGTAACTGTTTCGTGCGTGATGGCTTCGGTTTTTAGCACCAATCCAAGTCTCTTCATCAGTCATGGGCTGATCGCTGACGTCGGAAGGAACAGCGGCACCTTCTACAGTGATTTTGTTATCTGGAAATACTTGCTGAAAAGCGTCTTGGGTACACTTTAATTTGACTGGGTTTTTAGAACCGACTATGACTTTAATTTCGGTTGAGGGCAATGAGTTTCTCATCCATTTTAAGTCTACTATAAAATACAGTTAACGCTTCTTGTACTTTTTTGTCGCCCTGTTTTACTTCCCACGCTTTCTCCATGTATGGCAAGGCTTTTCTGGTCCAATCATGGCCGATTTCCTCAGTCTCTTTACCAACGATTTCATATTCCTCGTTGCTCATCAGGTTAATCCGAGTATAAATTCTATTGGCTTGTTCGTTAATCATTACAGCGTAGTTATAATTCGCCGTAAAGTTATCAGGTGAATTGGCCAAGAAACGTTCGTAGTTCATGGAAGCCTGCTCAAAATAGCTTTCGGATCTTTCAGGCCTACCTTCGGCATAGGCGGTTTTAAAGATTATATCAAATAAATCGGCCTGTCTAAGGACCAACTCCATATTACTTGGGTTTCTTTTTACGGCTGTGTTGAGAACAGATTCCGCCTCTTCTAGCTTTCCGATTCGAATCAATGTTCTGACTTCTTCAATCACATATGGGATATGGTCTGGATAGTTGAATCTTGCATCTTCAACCACATCCAGCAATTCTTCAGGGCTCACTCTTAAGTTCCTTTTGGCAATGATTAAGCCGTCGTAGGCCTGTTTGCTGAGCACGTCTAAGTCTTTGGCAGCTAGGTAGTTTTCCACCGCCAGTTCGTATTTACCAGCATATACTGCGCACAATGCAGTAAAAATAAAGGCACGTGTTTCGGTCGGTTTAGAGATTTTGGACACTAAAAAGGCGTCTATTGCGTCGTTAAACTTTTGTGCTTGAAATAGCCGTGTACCCTCATTGATCCCATTAGCCCACAGGATTTCAATTTGGTTCTTGGCCAATACTTGAAGGTTACTCTTTCGGGTCGTGAGCGATAGGGTATTATTGTAGGAATCGACAATAGTGTTGATGAGTTCGCTCGGGTTTTCTTTGAATTTGTTGAGTTGCGGATCTTTGGATTCAAAGATTTCATGATAAACGCGAGCTTTCATAAACCAAGCTCTCGGATTGTCGCTGATGCCTGGCTGTTCAAAAGCCTCATCGATCGCTGCTTTGGCTTCGACGTAGTTTTTATCATTCAGCATCGTCGTGGCCACAGATATCAAATCTTGCGAATAGCTATTCGCAGAGAGTAGATAGATGAATATAGAAAGTAAGTGTTTCAATGATCCAGCAGCCAGTAACGTGCAAAGTTAGTCTTTTTGACCTACTTTGTAAACAGTCCGATAAAGAATGAGGATTAAATATACCACAGAAAATGTAACTTTTACATACATTTTTTTGTGGAACGTCACAAAAAACCAATGTGGCCATTGATAATTTTTATGAAAGATTACTGAATATCTTCCAATCGGCAGCTTTATACGTTGAGAACTGTTGTGGATAATTTTTGAAGGGGGCTAGTCAATAGTCCCCTTCAAGAACCCTTTATTTCCTCCAATTAGGCAAGTTACCCGGCATTTGGAGCGCTAGATTGCCTTTGAATTTTTCATCCATTTTCTCAAAATCTTGTCGCAGTGACTTGACTTTAGCAAGGATCGGCGTAAACTCATCGGCAGCAACATCATAATTTCTTTTTGATGTACCTGGTACATTAGAAGTTGAACCAAAAGTATCGAATATCGCATTTTGTGCTCTTTGTGCAGTGCTGTACTCAGCATCAATGTCAAGCCTACCCAGCACTGGGTCTCCATTGATATCCATTCTCACAGAATTCAGTTGCCTTTCAAGCGCCAAGATTTCCTTGAAAAGACTATTAGCTGTTTCAGCGGGATAAGTCTTGGATGCTGCTTTGTACTGTTGAATCTTGGTGTTCAAATTACGCAAGACACTCTGTGTAGCATTGATGGCATTGACAAGCTTGATGGCTTTCTTTTTGAAAGCGGCCATTTCTCCCCAATTCTCGGCAGGAATAGTTCGATTATTAAGTTCACTCACTTCGAATTCCACGGGTGGATGAATTTGGCTTAATTCTCCTTTCACGTTTTTGCTCATGGTGACAGTATAGGTGCCCGGCACCACGAAAATATTAGAAGAAGATAAGCTCTGACTTTGATTGGCTTGTCTTTCATTTACCTGCCCAAAACTCATGTAAGTCATATCCCATACGACTTGGTTCATGCCCTTGTTTAAGCCTGTTCTCAACTCACTTACAACGTCACCTGCCTGATCCTTAATCGTAAATAGCAAGAACGAGGGAAGCTCATCTTGTTCTGCCTTATATGCCTCGACTGTTGGGTAAGGGATGGCGTCATTATTCTTGAAGGCTTCTCTTTCTTTTTTCTGTCTTTCTGATTTTAAAGACGTGGTTCCTTCTTTGAGCCAGTATTTGATAACGGCTCCTTTTTGAGGGTTAGGGGAGGTGTGAAACATTTCACCTTGAAACCCTTTCTGCGGAGAACCAAGACTTCCTAGAGGAGTCCAAGTATTAAACATATAAGCCTTCTTGATATCAAATATATGAGCCTCTTTTTCAGTGACTTTTTCAGCTAGTTCTCTCAAAGCACTGTAATTGTCCAGTATGTAAAATCCTCTGCCAAAAGAAGCGACGGCCAAATCATTTTCGCGTTCTTGAATAGCCAGATCCCTTACATTGATCGTTGGTATACCCGATTTCAAAGCTGTCCAGCTGTCCCCACCATTAATGGAAACATGAACACCATACTCTGTTCCTGCAAATAGGATATCTGCATTTTTATGATCTTGTTCTAAGGCGTATACCGCCCCTTCTGGCAAGTTATTGCTGATGTTTTTCCAACTTTGTCCCTTATCATTACTCACATAAACATAAGGGGTAAAATCACCACTTTTGTGGTTATTGAAGGCTGCATAAACAGTGTTAACGTCATATTTGGAAGCAATCAAGTCATAGACGTAAGTGTTTTCAGGCACCTCTGGAAATCGATTAATCTGGCGCCAGTTTTTACCATCGTCTTCTGTAATGCTAATTTGTCCATCATCTGAACCGACATAGATTAGTCCTGCTTGAAGTCTAGATTCATCTAGTGAAACAGCTGCGCCATATCTTGACGTAGAACCATTTTTTGCCACGGCATCCATTGGCCAAATTTTACCCATAACGGGTAGTAGGTTTCGGTCAATATCCTGATCTAACTCACCACTGATCACTTCCCAAGAATCTCCTCGGTCTGTACTTTTAAAGAGCTTATTTGCCGCATAGTATAAGGTTTTATGATCATGAGGACTAACCATTAATGGTGCATCCCAGTTGAAATTATAGGCTTTTTCTCCTTTTCTAGGCCTTGGTATGATCGCTACACCTTCACCACTTTGTCGATCGAAACGTGTAAGTCCACCATTTTGATACTGAGCATAAACTATGTTATCGTCCACAGGATCAGGAACTGATTCAAAACCGTCGCCTCCCTGGGTTACAATCCAATCGCTGCTGACAATACCATGTTGGCTCACTGTTTGAGATGGACCGTGTAAACTATAATTGTCCTGTGTTCCGCCCATTACATTGTAAAAAGGCTCGGCATTATCCACAGACACTTTGTAAAATTGAGTAACAGGAAGGTTTGTAAAGAACTTCCATGTTTTTCCCTGGTCAAACGATTCATAAACGCCACCGTCGCAGCCTTGTAATATGTGGTGATTATTATTTGGGTCAATCCACAAGGCGTGGTTATCCCAGTGTTTGCTTTGCTCTCCAAGGTTGTTGAAAGTTTTTCCACCATCTACTGTGAAAGATGTGAAAGTATTGAGAAGGTAAACTCTGTTTTCATCTACTGGGTCTGCCACAATCTCTTGGTAGTAGTTACCGCTAGAGGAGGTACCACTCATTTTTTGCCATGATGCTGCACGATTGGTGCTCTTGTAGAAACCCCCTTGTCCGTTTTGTGCTTCTACAACAGCGTAAATGATTTCTGGGTTGGCAGGAGAGATCGCCATACCAATTCTCCCTTTGTCAACACCTGGTAAACCGCTATTTGCCTTTTCCCAAGTGGCTCCAGCGTCTTTAGACTTATAAATACCTGACTCTGGCCCGCCGCCAAGGTAGGTCCATTGTCTTCTTCTTCTTTGATGCGCAGTGGCATAAAGGACGTCAGGGTTTCTTGGATCAATATGAACTTCATTGACACCAGTGTGTTCGCTAATTTCTAATACTTTATCCCATGTTTTACCCCCATCAGTAGTTTTATAAAGGCCTCTGTCTCCACCGGCACTCCATAGAGGTCCTGTGGCAGCCACATAAACGACATCGGAGTTTCTTGGGTCTATCTTAATCATACCGATATGCTCTGACTTTTCTAAGCCAACTTTTTTGAAAGAGGCACCTCCGTTAACGGATTTATAGAGGCCATCGCCATAGGAGACAGATCTTTGGTTGTTATTTTCTCCTGTTCCTACCCAAATGACATTCGAGTTATTTGGGTCCATCGCTAGAGAACCGATGGAATAGCTTCCATAATTATCAAAAATAGGCTTGAAAGTGGTTCCGGCATTTGTAGTTTTCCAAACACCACCAGCTGCTGCTGCTACATAAAATTCGCTTGAATTATTCGGGTTTACAGCGATATCAGCGATTCGGCCCGACGTTAAGGCTGGTCCAATGCTTCTAAACTTTAAGCTACCAAGGGAGATACCTTTTAGAGGGTCTACTACTTCAGTCTTGTCTTGCTTTTTGTTTTTCTTTCGCTGTGCCGATGCCTCATGACCAAATAGAGATAAAATCATAAGGAGGGAAAGGAAGAGGGAATAGTGTTTTTTCATGGCTTTTCTTTTTGACGAAGGAATATAAATCAAATACTAGAGATTGAGTAATCGTCTTCCGTCAATGGCCATAAAAAAAGGGCCAATTTCGAATTTTTGTGACTCGTCTCTTCTCATTTATGAGAAGTTTAGATTGGTTCAACAATCTAAAAATTACCTATTCAGGTAATTACGAGACACTTAGCCGAAACAGCCCTTTTTCTCTATGCTTTCAGTTCTATTTCCTCACCCTGCTTATTATAGAATGTATAATCAGAGAGCCCGAGGGAACTGTCTTTTTCAATTTTTACCCAGGTATGGAATTTTCTATACCACTGCCACCTTTTTGAGAAGATGCCTTGTGTAAAATATGCTTGTAAGAAAGGGTGAACAGCAATGGTTACTCCTTTCTCATTTTGAGTACTTAAAATGTATTCCATGTTCTTCTCGATTTGATCAGAAACAAGGATTGTTGCACTTACTTTACCAGTACCTCCACAAGTAGGGCAAACCTCTCGTGTAGCGATACTCAATTCAGGCCTGACACGCTGACGCGTGATTTGCATTAAACCGAATTTTGTAAGTGGGAGTATCGTGTTTTTAGCACGATCTTCAGACATGATTTCACGCATGAATTGATAAAGCTGCTTTTTGTTTTCAGCTTTTCTCATATCTATGAAATCAATGACGATGATACCGCCCATATCTCGCAACCTGAGTTGACGAGCTACTTCTTTGGCAGCCTCCATATTGACCATCATCGCTGTGGCTTCTTGATCTTCGCCAGCATTGGATTTGTTTCCACTGTTGACGTCAATTACGTGAAGCGCTTCAGTATGCTCAATGATCAAATAGCCACCTTTCGGTAAACTGACAGATTTGCCAAATAATGACTTCATCTGCTTTTCTATGCCGAATGATTCGAAGATCTTAGCCTTACCATTGTAGAGTTTGGCTATTTTCTCCTTTTCTGGAGCGATTTTCTGAATGAAGCTTTTTATCTCTTCATGGATTTCCTTGTCGTCTGATACAACACTGTCGAAAGACTCATTTAAGATATCTCTTAACAAGGAAGAAGCTCTGCTTACCTCACCGATTACCTTATCTCTTGGGTTTAGTTGATGGAGTCTTTTCATTCCATCGATCCAAGTGTCGTGAAGGTTCCGGAGGTCTTTATCGAGTTCGCCTACGTTTTTTGTTTTCGCAACCGTTCTGATAATTACGCCAAAATTCTCTGGCTTGATAGACGATATAAGACGCAATAATCTTTTGCGCTCTTCACCATCCGTTATTTTTTTCGAAACGTTAATAGCATTTGAAAAAGGCACTAAAACCATGTAGCGCCCCGCTATTGATAACTCACAAGTGAGTCGCGGCCCTTTTGTAGAAATCGGTTCTTTGACAACCTGAACAAGTATCTTTTGTCCCTTTGTCAAGACTTGGCTCATTTTGCCAAGCTTATTAATGTCATTCTCGTTCTTGAATTTACCTAGGCCACCAGTATTGTGTTTGTTGGTTAGCGCCTGCTTGGTATACTTGTTAAGCGACTTTATCTGCGGACCAAGGTCCAAATAATGCAGAAAAGCATCTTTTTCGTATCCAATATCAACGAACGCGGCATTTAAGCCAGGTACAATTTTCTTTACTGTACCAAGATATATGTCACCGACTTTGAACTTACTTTCATCATTGTCGTGATGAAATTCGACTAAGTTCTTGTTTTTAAGAAGGGCTATACGACATCCACTTTGAGTTGAATTGATAATTAATTCATTACTCAATGGGATAATATTTTATGTGAAAAAAGAACTAAAAAATGTGTATAGCACATAAGAAGAAGCTAAAATTACTTCTTCTTATGTCTGTTCTTTCTTAGTCTTTTCTTTCTCTTGTGAGTAGAGATCTTATGTCTTTTTCTTTTTTTACCGCAAGGCATAACAATAATTTTTTAATGTTCTAATTAATTCTTTCGAGGTACTCGTCAGCAGCCGTTAAAGTCTGCTCATTTGCACCTAATTCTTTTACTTTATTGAACTGTGTCTTTGCTTTGACCATTTGGCCAGTTTCATAATAAGCCACACCCAAAAAGAAATTTCCTTCAATATGCTGAGGGTAGTTTTCTACCAGTGTCTCAAACCGATCAGCTGCATTTTCAAACTGACTGGTATTGATGGACATAAATCCCATGCTCAGAAGTGTTTTGAGGTTCTTTGGGTCTTTATCCAAAATTCCTCTCAACATCATGATTCCTTGCATCGGGTTCGATGAACCAATGACATAGGTCATACCAATGTCATGTTGTGCATCTAGATCGTCAGGTCTCTGAGCTAAAACTTTCTCGTAAACCTTTCTGGTCTTTTGTCCCAGCAAACGGATTTTTTGCTCATCCAAAGCAAAACTAAAGGCTTCGTAATAAGCTTCACCAGCCTTCTGCCAGTGATCAATTTCATCAAATTTTATAGCGTATAGTTCTGCGTAATGTGCAGCACTATCGTATTTATTGATTTCCATAAACACAGCCATCAACGAGTCTAGAGACGCCGGTTCTAGCTGTATTTCATTATTTTCAAATAACCTGTCTTTCCAAAAACTGATACGATCAGCAAATGCTTCTGGAATTTCAGTACTGTGATCCACGATACCTCCTGGAACACTATCGTCAATGAACGCTGACTCCTCAAGTTTACTATTGTTGATCACTACTTTCGGTAGGCTATAAAGGCCTACAGTCAATAGAATGGCAACAGCAGTAAGTATTACCTGAGATTTATTCATAAAGCCAAACAGGCTTAAGTTTAACTATTAGCAGTTTTTACTTTATCGCTGCTTTTTACTTGTTCGATGAAAACCTTTGAAGGTTTAAAACTAGGAACATAGTGTTCGTCGATCACGATCGCTGTGTTCTTAGATATATTTCTCGCAATTTTCTTAGCTCTCTTCTTATTAACGAAGCTTCCAAATCCCCTCACGTAAATGTTTTCTCCTTCTGCCATTGAGTCTTTCACTACTGCAAAAAGAGTCTCAACAGTTGTAGTAACATCAGACCTGTCAATGCCTGTTTTGTCGGCTATCTGATTGATAACATCTGCTTTAGTCACTGTATCTTATATTTTTAGGTTGATAATATTGTGTAAAAAACTAATTCCCAGTTATTTTGGCCTGCAAAATTAAGCGTTCGGCCCTAATTAAAAAACGTATTCAATAAAAAAGTTAAAGGGCAAGCCTACAACACTTTAAAGATTCAACACAAAACGCATTGGAAAGCGAAATATTTGTAAATCAATTAATTGACTGGTATCGTCATCAAAAACGTGATTTACCATGGCGACATTCTAAAGACCCATACAAGATTTGGCTTTCGGAAATAATACTCCAGCAAACACGTGTAGCACAGGGCATGCCTTACTACCTGCGGTTTGTAGAAAAGTATCCTTCGGTTGAAGATTTAGCCAATGCTTCGGAGGCAGAAGTATTACGATTGTGGCAAGGTTTGGGCTATTATTCCAGGGCGAGAAACCTTCACGCCTGCGCGAAGACTGTCGCGTCGGATTATGAAGGAAAGTTTCCTAGCACTTTTGAGGAATTATTAAAATTGAAAGGTATTGGTAGGTATACTGCTGCCGCTATTGCTTCTATCGCCTTTGATCAACCGAATGCCGTAGTAGACGGCAATGTTTACCGTGTTTTGAGCCGTGTTTTCGGTATTTCGGATGATATCGCCGATTCGAAAACACTAAGAATTTTTGAAAAGAAGGCCAATCAACTCATCCAAGGACAAAAACCTGGTGAGTTTAATCAGGCAATTATGGATTTTGGCGCAATTCAGTGTACCCCAAGAAGCCCATCGTGTGCCATTTGTCCGATGACAGCGTATTGCTATGCTTTCAATCAGGGAAAACAAGATGCGCTACCTGTGAAATCAAAAAAGGTAAAGGTTAGAAATCGCTATTTCTACTATTTCGTCTATGAGCATGCCGATCGCGTTTTGATGAGGGAACGTGGGCCAAAAGATATTTGGCAAGGGTTATTCGACTTCGAAATGATAGAGTCAAGCAACCCAAAAGAGCAAGAAGAGGTCTTTTCGGCTATTTCAGCCCGTGATTCGTTTACAGTTGTAGATTATTCGGAAGAGGTGAAACATGTCTTAACGCATCAGAGAATTTTCACAAGATTCCTTAGGGTTCAGGTCAATGATTTGGGTAACTTTGAGGCCTTAGCAGAGAGTAGAAATTTGAGGCCTTATCAATTGGAAGAAGTTCAAGAATTACCGAAGCCGATTCTCATTCAAAACTATTTGAAGCAAGAGTTTTTTTAGTTAGATTCATTGCACTAATCAGCATTTTAAGCGCAAAGTATGGCAGGAGTAAATAAAGTGATCTTAGTAGGTAACTTGGGCAAAGACCCAGAGGTTCGTCACTTAGATAATGGTAGAGCGGTAGCGAATTTTTCTCTGGCTACCAGCGAAACCTACAAGAATAAAGCGGGAGAGAAAGTAACAAATACGGAATGGCACAATGTGGTGCTGTGGACGCCGCTTGCAGAAATTGCTGAAAGGTTTTTGAAAAAAGGTGGTCAAGTATATATCGAAGGAAAACTTACCACTCGATCTTGGGATGACCAAGAAGGCAATAAACGATATACTACGGAAGTAGTTGGTCGTGAATTGACGCTGCTTGGAAGAGCAGAAGGTGGCGGTGGAGCACCACAAAATAGTGGAATGGCAAACACACCAGCCGAAAGTCCCGTATCAACTATACCGGAAGACGATACAGACGACTTACCATTCTAATGTTGGATTAAAGCGTACAATTTGGACTTACCCTCAGACGACCCCGAGCCTAGTTTAGCGCTCCTTTCTCAATTCGTAGAACTACCCTTTTCATATTGGTTAGTCAATAGTATTGCCTTTGTCTTACTGATTTTGGCCTCGGCGCTTATTTCCGGTTCAGAAGTCGCTTTCTTCTCTTTGGATCGTGAGCAAATGAAGGAGTTTGATAAAGATGGTTCTGCTTCAGGAAATGCGATAATCAGGCTTTTACAGCGAAAGAGATACCTTTTGGCCACCATATTAATCATGAATAACTTGATTAATATCGCCATAGTAACCCTTTCCACTTTCTTTACATGGAGCCTCGTGGGTACCAAGAGTACAGAGGGTAAAGTAATCGTTACCCTATCCATTATCGTCACATTTATTATTCTGTTTTTTGGGGAAGTCGTTCCAAAAAACTTCGCAAATCAGCATAATATTAAGTTTGCTCGAGCAACTGCACGCGTCTTACTATTACTTGAAAGGCTCCTTAGGCCATTTTCGTTTCTATTGATATCAGTCACCAACGTGATAGAAAAAAATGTAGAACGAAAGGGACATGATATTACCGTCGATGGACTGAATCAAGCGTTGGAAATGACGACTGACGAAAATACCTCTGAAGAAGAAAAAGGTATTCTCAAAGGGATAGTGAATTTCAGCACGTTAACGGTCAAGCAAGTCATGAAATCCCGCATGGATATTACGGCGGTTGAAAATGACCTAGACTTCCATGAATTGATGGATAAGATTAATAAGTGCGGATTTTCGCGCATACCAGTCTATAAAGAAACGATCGATAAGATCGAAGGAATTCTCTACATCAAGGACTTAATATCGCATATCGAGAAAGAGGAAGACTTTGCATGGCAAGAGCTAGTACGCCCTGGCATGTTTGTTCCAGAAAATAAAAAGGCCGATTCTTTACTGAAGGATTTTCAAGCACAGCGGGTACACATGGCTATTGTGGTGGATGAATATGGGGGCACTTCCGGACTCATTACCATGGAAGATATTATTGAGGAAATCGTAGGAGAAATCAATGATGAGTTCGACGATGAAGATGTCGCCTACAATAAACTAGATAACTCCACGTATATATTCGAAGGAAAAACGTCTTTGAACGACTTCTGTAAGATTGTTGGTGTAGAACCGGTTTTATTCGATGAGGTAAAAGGTGAGAGTGAATCCCTCGGAGGGCTCTTGCTCGAAATAAATGAAAAGCTGCCAAGAGCAGGTGAAAAGATCACTTTTGAGAACTTTCTTTTTACGATCGTTGCCGTTGATCCAAGGCGTATCAAAAGAATTAGGGTATTGATTAAACCCCTCAGTTGATTTGAGAAAAAGAAGCGTATACATTCTGCAATGCTTGATTTTGACGCTTGTTGTATTGTCATCTTGCGAAGAAGTTTACTTACCAAAACCAAAGGGATACAATCGCATCGATTTGCCAAACCCTGCTTATCAAGCGTTGCCTGATACATTTCCTTATCAATTCGATTATTCTACCTACGCTGAACTCTTGGGTGACTCCAACAAACGTGCAGATCGGTATTGGTCCAATCTTTATTATCCCGATTTTGATGCGTTAGTTCAGATAACTTACAAAGACCTCACGCAAGACGAAAATGATGTGGGTAAGCTTTTAAATGAGTCATTTGCCTTAACAATGAAACACGACCAAAGGGCTTATGGCATTGATGAGAGCCTGATAAAAATACCCAATAATCAAGTAGCCAGTGTCACAAAATTGGAAGGGGAAGTACCAACGCAATTGCAGTTTTTTACCTCCGATTCTACCCGACATTTCTTTAGAGGAGCACTATACTTTAATACAGCCACTAAAAATGACTCGCTTCAACCGATAATTGATTTTATCACCGAAGATGTCCTATACATGCTCAACTCTTTTGAGTGGAGGTATTAAAGTAACTCTTCTAGCCTTTAATTGGCACTATATCGAGTGCTAAATCGGCGAATTTCTCTTTTTTCAATTAGTTTTAAGCATGTCCTCATTCTTCAACACCAGTATTGAGTTTTTGAAAGGTGTAGGGCCGCAGAAAGCGGCACTTATTGGGGCTGAATTGTCCCTTTTTACCTACGGAGACTTAGTGCAGCACTACCCTTTTAGGTATGAGGACAGGACCAAATTCTATAAAGCGACGGAAGTCACTGGCGACCTCCCTTTTGTTCAAATTAAAGGCCGAATCACCAAGTTAGATACCATCGGAGAACTGAGAAAAAAACGTTTGGTTGCTCGGTTTTCTGATGATACCGGCCATATAGAGCTTGTTTGGTTTAAAGGAATTCCCTGGGTGAGTAAAAAATTGAAACTTGGGGTAGATTATGTTGTCTACGGGAAGCCGGCTGCTTTTGGGAGAAAAGTTAATATTGCCCACCCTGAAATTGAGGTATTGACAACTCAAAATGATAAGGCAGCTTTTCTTCAACCAGTTTATCATACCTCTGAAAAAATGAAGGCTAAATTCTTGGATAGTCGAGCTATGTCCAAGTTAATCAGGCAAGTCATGGTGCTCGCGGAGCGCCACATCAATGAAACACTTCCACAAAAACTGACCGATCAGTTTAGCCTCATCGAAAAGAAGTTTGCCTTATGGCATATACATTTTCCCTCAAACACGGAATTACTTCAAAAAGCACAATTCAGACTGAAGTTTGAGGAGCTTTTCTTCATTCAGCTCAGGTTATTGAAGCTTAAAATCTCGAGAATCGATAAGTTTCGAGGTCAAATTTTCAATGACTCGGCCCTACTTACCTCTTTTTATAACGATCATTTGCCCTTTGATCTAACGAATGCCCAAAAGCGAGTCATTAAGGAAATCTACTTCGATATGAAGTCAGGAAAACAAATGAATCGCTTATTGCAAGGAGATGTTGGTTCGGGAAAAACGATAGTTGGGTTCATTTGTATGCTTTTGGTGGTAGGTTCTGGTAGCCAAGCTTCTATGATGGCACCTACGGAGATTTTGGCAGCGCAACACTACGAAGGACTGAAAGAATACGCTGATAAGCTTGGCTTGGGCATTGCCAAACTGACTGGTTCGACTAAAACGAAAGAACGCCGGATTATTCACGAAGGCCTTCGTTCGGGCGAGATCAAAATTCTTGTCGGTACGCACGCTTTGATTGAAGACACAGTCCAATTCAAGAATTTAGGCCTAGCGATAATTGATGAGCAACACCGATTTGGTGTCGCACAACGCGCCAAACTTTGGAATAAGAATACGTCGGTTTATCCGCACATTCTGGTGATGACCGCAACACCGATTCCAAGAACTCTAGCCATGACGCTCTATGGGGATTTGGATGTTTCAGTGATCGATGAAATGCCTGCAGGCCGAAAACCGATCAAAACAATGCATCAGTACGATGCAAAACGACTGGAAGTATTCGGTTTTATGAAGCGAGAAATTGCCAAAGGCCGACAGATCTATGTGGTATACCCGTTAATTGAAGAATCGTCGAAACTGGACTTGAAAGACCTAATGGACGGCTATGAAAGCATAGCAAGGGCTTTCCCAGAAAACCATATTAGTATAGTGCATGGCAAAATGAAGCCGAAGGACAAAGATTTTGAGATGCAGCGCTTTGTAAATCACGAAACGCAATTAATGGTGGCTACTACTGTGATTGAAGTCGGGGTAAATGTGCCAAATGCCTCTGTTATGGTGATCGAAAATGCAGAACGTTTCGGCTTAGCCCAACTCCATCAGCTTAGGGGTCGAGTTGGTCGTGGGGCAGATCAGTCATATTGTGTACTTATGACGGATTATAAACTGAGTAAAGAGGCTAGAACGAGGATTGAAACTATGGTCAAAACCAATAATGGCTTTGAAATTGCCGATGTGGACTTAAAACTTAGGGGCCCCGGCGATATAACGGGTACCCAGCAAAGTGGTGTTTTAGACCTACTGATCGCTGATATAGCTGCTGATAGTAAAATTCTCCAAATTGCCAGAAATGCAGCGAGTGATTTGCTAGATGAAGACCCAGAATTGACAAACCCTGAGAATGCAAATATTCAAAGGCACATTCAATCTCTAAGAAAAACTACGGTGAACTGGGGTAGAATTTCATAGAGGTTCCCTAGAACCTCCAGAGGTAAGAAGCCTTGAAAAAGAATCCACTAAACGTCTGTAGATAGTTATCCGATGGCACATAAGACTGTCCGTCCCATTCCGTTCTTTCCAGTACCGTACTATAGCCTAAATGCACTACAGTGCCAGGGATATAGGTAAATGAAGCCAAGAAATTAGGGCTCCAGACTTTCGATAAGCTATTGTATTGGCCAATGGCCCTAAAGAATAAATACTGATTGGCCTGATATACTAAACGCCCACGAACAATATGTAAGTCATAATATTTGGCATCGGTGTTTTCACTGAATAGTGAAACGAAATTGTGAGCGACTTGAACGTTTAATTTGTCCGAAGCCTGATAATCTACGGAATTTCTAATGCGCTTTCCATAACCCTGCTCTGCTGATTGGTAAAAGATGCCATTATCCCAATCGTAACTTGTGCTGATCCGAAGCCTCTTGTTCAATTGTGACCTCGCCGATAGGCTGATGGAGCCGTCTTTAAACTCTACACCTTGGAAAATTTCGGTAGATCTGTCCGCGGAAATACTAAGCCTAGTATTCTTGGGTAGGTTTGCAGCAATCGATCCGTATAGTACACTTTCATTTAACCCACTTGGTTTGTCTTTCGTCAATGACCCATAAAGGGTAAAATCCCAGCGTTGAACAAGGTTTTCTTTTTTTGGAAACAGCTTCGGGTTCACTGATCCAGATATTCTAGAAATTCCCGTTCGGGTAACGAATCCTACCTGAGACTGAAAATCTTCGGCTATGTCTTCGATCGTAAAGTTTCCGTTAAACGTTCGCGTATTTCTCGAAATCCTTAGCGACATGGAGTTGTTGCTGTTGGACGCACTGTTTTTATCCGCTTTTGTAACTGAGTTCAGAAAATTTCCACTGACTACATTCGCTTCATTAAATCTATATTGTCCATCGACGCCCATAACGGTATTGTACCCTCCGTTTCTAGCTCTATGCGTGCCGATCATGCCCAGATAACTGTCTTGTTTAAATGAACGCATATAACGCAAAATCCCTACATCTGCAGTTTCATCTTCTGCATAGTCTGCTAAAGATTGATCTGCTCTGTCAAGGGCATATATGGTGGAAATGATATTCTTATCACCGATTTTCCCAGTCAGTTTAGTGGCTGTTCTGGGCGATACAATTGTCCTGGTATTAACGACTTGTCTGACAGGAGAAAACATGGACGTTCCTGCAAAATTGAAGTTCTGACTTCCTTCAAGGAAAAACGGCCTACGTTCAGGGTAATTGACCGCAAAACGTTGGTTTACCTCCACTTGTTGAGCATCGGACTCTATTTGACTGAAGTCGGGGTTCAGCGTAGCATCTAAAACCAGCTCGGAAGTAATGCCGACTTTAGCCGTAAGACTAGGCTCAAAATTATCGCTCCTTACATCCTGTCCGTTTTCTTGCGTGGTGCTATTACTGTAGGTAATCGCAGGTAAAAGCTCTAATAGGGTATATTTTCTAACGCCAGAATAGTTTAGTGGCATCATTTGCGTGAGAAAAGCAAAACCCTTTTCAGGGTCTAGTGCTGGGTAGGAAACTTGCGTAGAAAGTCTGGAAATTCGGCGCTCGAAAATCACGCCCATTTCTACATCTCCATCGTCATCACTATAGCGAATACTTTTAAACGGAATCTTCATTTCCACGCTATATCCTTCCTCATCGATTTTGGCAGCACTATACCAAATAAGGTCCACACCAATGTCTTCCGCGCCAGCGGCAAATTGCGTGTCCATTTGAATGCCACTTGGGTTTACATATAGCCCCAAAAGTGACTGCCCGCCATTAAAAGTATCGAGGTTTATGCATATCCAGTCATCTGCCCTAATTCGATCTCGCGCAGCGATAGAAGTTTTTATTTTATCAGGTTCGTCAAAGCACTTAATGGCGAAGTACAGGTTTTCCTCATCGTGTGCCACATACGCTATAGTTTTGAATGGGATATCTTGACTAAAGTCAGGAACGAATGTTTTAAACCCGGTAACTGATGGGCTGTTTTTCCAAACATCGTCGTCCAGAATGCCATCAATGATCGGTGCTTCGTCGGTATTAAATGATTTGACCTGAGCGTATCCAGACAGCGAGAAAAGTATCATGATCGCCGAAAGGAAGAGTTTTGAGTATTGCTTCAACCTCTAAAAATTTAGGTAAAATTAACTTTATGAAATGAAAAAAGGTAACCACTTATATATTTCGTTTAGGGCAGTCATAATTCTCTCCTTTAGAAATGTGTTTATCTTTATTTCCTTGAAAAGCATATGTCTATGAAGCACCTATTTATCGTTTTATCATTGTTTTTGCCTTTAGCACTAGTAGGTCAAAATTTAGAGATTACTTACATAGCAAATGAAGGAGTGCTGATCGCCAATAACAATCAAAAGGTGCTTATCGATGCGTTATTCGACGATTTCTATAAACAATACTCCAGCCCAAGTGAGAAAGTAGTGACCAGTATGATGGCATCAGAAAACCCATTTGAGCAAGTCAAAGTGGTTTTGACAACGCATATGCATCGAGATCACTTTGAGGCAAACATTACTGGTGAGTTCTTAAAGGAGCATCAAGAATCGAGATTCTTAAGTTCAAATCAGGTTCGGGACGAGCTTAAGGCTAAGTACGTGGATTTTTCGAGTATTCAGGGTAGAGTAAAAGCCTATGTTAGAGGTGTTCATACTTTAAAAGATGAAATTAATGGGGTTACTGTTTATTCCTTCTTCATTTATCATGCTGGTGGCGAAAGAACAAGAAGCATTGAAAACATGGGGTTCATTGTGGAGGTAGGAGATAAAAGGGTATTGCATTTAGGAGACTCGGATATGAATCCTGATCGGTTTAAAGAAGTCGATTTAGCGAAATATGAAATTGATGTGGCTTTGGTGCCTTATTGGTATATGACCAGCGATGCAGGAATTGATATCATCAATAATTCTATCAAAGCCAAACAGCTAATCGGTATTCATTACCCTAAGGCACCTTCTAAAACGGCGTTAGAGCAGATAGAAAAGAACTATCCTCAGGCGAAAGTTTTCCAAAAGGCCATGGAAACCTTTATCTCAAATTGATTGGGCAAATTACTCCCCGTCGAACCACTGCTTGAAGGCGTTTACCTTTTCACGACTTACAATAATCTCGCGATCGAAATCTTGGTTTAAGATGATCTTTAAGCGACTGTTTGAATAGACGAGTACGTCTTTGATCGCATTTATTTCAATGATAAAGGTTCTATTGACGCGAAAGAACTTTTTAGGGTCGAGCATTTCCTCCAAAGTCTCCAATTTGTAGTCAATAATCAGCCTTCTCTTTTGATCGGTTACTATGTAAGCATTTCGACCTTCTGCATAAAATAGTTCAATCTGATCGGTCGTCACTGACTTTATGTGTTCGCCAATTTTCACCATAAAACGAGTCTTATACTCTCTTTTACTCAGCATTTGTAAGGCGCTTTGCAAATCAATCACTGAACTTGCCTCAGATTGTCCAGGTTCTGAGAGTTTCGTTTTTAGGTTCTTAAACTTATCTAAACTATCGGTGAGGGCCTCAAAAGTGATTGGTTTCAGGAGGTAATCTATACCGTTAGCCTTGAAGGCTTCAATGGCGTATTCGTTAAAGGCGGTTGTAAATATGACTGGAATATCCAGAGAGACTTCTTTAAAGATGTCAAAGCTAAGGCCATCGGTAAGCTGGATATCCATCAAAAGAAGGTCAGCGTTTCCATCTGTTTGAACCCAATTCACGGTTTCCTTTACACTCATAGCACGCCCAACGATGGTAATATTTTCATCGTATCGATGTAAAAAACGCTCTATTTTTTCAGCAGCAGGGATTTCATCTTCTATAATAAAGACTCTCATAGGTTATCGTTAATCTCAAGTATTGGCATCTTTATAAATACATCGCCATAAGCTTTAATCTGTATTACAGGTTTATCTGTAAAAAAGGCGAAGGTTTCATGCAGGTTCTGAAAACGGTTTTTAATGTACTTATTATTGCTCAGTTTGTCATTCCCTTTGTGTTGAACCACCACATAATCGTCTTCTCCGGCACAGTCGATGATGATGTTCATGGGTTGCCAAGGTGAAATAATACTACCATTGATCATGCAGTCCAAAACCATAGGAATGGTGTTTGGCACCAGGTATTTACTAGACGTTTGAACCTCGTTTTTGATAGTAAGTGTGACTTGATCAGGGAATTTTTCTTTGAATAAGTAAACGAGATTTTTTGCGGCCCTAAGTTCGTCCTCCAAGGCAACGACTTCTTTCTTTCTATTATCTAGAATATACCGATAGACTAGGGCCAAGCGATCGACAAAATCTTCGGCAGAATTCAGGTTATGGTGGACTAAGGAAATCAGTGTTTCTAAACTCTGAAATAAGAGGTCTGGGTTAATCTCGTTGTTGAAAATTTCTAACTGGTGCTCAAGGTTTTGCCGCTTTAAGTCTTCCTTCTTTAATTCAGATTCATTTTTAATCGAGAGTAAGTGAATACTTAAAAAGAAGAGGGTATAAAACATGGCATTTATGCCGTATATCGTCGTGATTTTGTAGAGTATGGAGGAGAAGGTAGAAAAGTATTCTGCTTCTTCGATTTCCCGATAATAACCGTAAACGATCAAGTAGGTTACTACCGACCCTATCACTAAACTGCCGACGAATAGATAAATAATGTTGACAGTTTTTCGAAGGTTTTCCTGAACTCTTCTTTCAAAAATTACGATAAGTAATCGAACGGACTCTGCTACCATATAGGCCAAAACGATGCATAAAAGCAACTCATTGGTCAATACCGTTTCGCTTAATTGCCCTAAGCTATTGTTGATCAATAGGATCAGAAAATACATCATAATCCCATAAACCGAAGGGACTAAGAGTCTAAAGAGTGGCTGGTTGAGGAGGTTCTTCTTCATGCGTTGATCATTGGGAGTTTTACTTCGAAATAATCATTGTCTATCAGCTGCACTTCTTGCGCTGTAAAGAAGGAATAACGCTTCCTTATATTGTCCAAACCTACTCTGTGGCTTGCTGTTTTTGATGGGGTTCCGGTTTTATTGTTAAGGACGATGATCTCTTCATCGGTCGCCCTGATATTAATCTTTAAGGGGTTGTCGTTACTGACAATGTTGTGTTTTACGGCATTTTCAACCAATAGCTGTAAGGTCAGTGGTGGAATACTTCTATCTAAATACTCGTGATTAATTTCGATTTTCAGATCAACAGCCGTTGCGTAACGAATATTCAGTAAGTAACCGTAATCTTTCAAAGCTTCGATCTCCTCACTCAGACTGACCACCGTTGTTTCCTTGGTATACAAGACATAATTGAAGGTATCGGCTAGGTTTCTGATAAAGTTTTCGGCCACATGGGGATCGCGATAGACTAGCGAAGAGATCGTGTTCATACTGTTGAACAAATAATGTGGACTTAATTGACTTTTTAAGGCCTCGAATTGCAGTTCGAGTTGTTTCCTTTCGGATCTCAACTTTCTTATTTGGCCTACCGAATATTCATTGTAGCTGAAGGTGTTAAATTCTACCAGCGTGAGCACGAACATGGTTAAGAATGACAGCACAATTAGTTTGATTTCAATTTGCCTGATGAACATGTCCTCAGGGAACATTTCATAATTGATAACGCCAGTAATGTTGGCAAGCCAACCCATTAAAATCAATAAGCTGCCAAGAAAGAGGAAGTCAAGAAATAGGCCTGTTGAAAATCGGCTTAGAATACTTTTTCGCCAAGGGAGTTTCTGATTGAGCCAACGGTTAATAGCATAAATACCGAAGCCTGAAATAATAGAAATTATAATGGTAAAGGCGTATAGATTAAAATCCTGAATTAAGTTCGGAAGCGAATCAAATTCTGCATAGTACAGATAGAATAAGAAAAGGAGCCCGACTATAATAAACAGGGGTAACCTCAGCAACTTCGACATGGATTAGCGAGTTTGTATGAAGATAAGAAAAAAGTGATGCCCATGGACATAGGCATCACTTCTGGATAGAAAACATTAGTCTATGCAACGTGCTACTCTTCCGTAGTACGTGTCATTCTTAATTTGTCTCGCTACTTTTTTAAATTCTTTTTTAACCTCTTCATCGCCATCAGCTACAGCGTCGCAGGCACGTTTTAGCACTTCAGATTTGTAGTAATCGTTTCCGATTGAAGCCGTAGTTTTTAGGGCACTAATCAAGTGTACTTTTTTCAACTCTCGCTGATCGAGAATCTTTTTAAGGATATTCACTTTGTAGTGGTCAGAGTCAATATCTGCTACACGATCTAGCACTTTTGCATAATCGGAATCACTTAAATCTTGGCCTCTTAAAATTTCTGTTAAGATTTGGCTGGCATAGTTGTCCGACTTCATGTCTTCAACCGTACCTAAAATTGAATCGAAATACTTTTCAGAAACGTCTCGGTTTTCGAATAAGTCTTTCACGATCATGTTCTTGTAGTGATCGTTATTCATGTACTTTAATTTTTCCATGATCGCCTCCACCACTTTGTCGGAAACTTCTCTGTTGTTTAACATAGAACGGAAAGTCTCTGTTACGTAGTGGTCATTTCCAATGTTAGAAACAGCACCCATTAAATTTTCGAAGGCCTTATCTGACAAGTTTGGACGATCCAAAGCTTCTTTTAGAACTGTAGTAGCGTAGTGATCATTTCTGATGTCAGCTGCCGACTTCACAATCTCATTGATCAAGTTGTCGTTCAAATCTCTTCTATCTAAAAGGTCTTTGTACACACTTACCTTGTAATGATCGTTGCCCATTTGATCGGCTGCCTGTAAAACTCTGATAGTAGCAGTTTCACTAAGGTCTTCTCTCATGGCTTCTTTTAGAATCTGTGAGATGTAATGATCGTTTTTCATTCGTCTAGTGGCTGCCAAAAAGGCTTCTGTAGACTTTTCTGTCTTCAAGAATTTGTCACTGTGATCTTTGAAAACTTCAGAGATGTAGTGATCGTTGCTCAATTCTCTTGGAACATACGCCGCTACTTTTTCAAGCTCGCTGTCAGTTAAATCTCTGTTCCCAATTAATAATTTGAGGTATATATGGCTTACGTGATCATTTTTGATTTCACTTATTTCGTCCAAAACAGCGTTTAGCCCACCTTTTTTGTAGAATCTATCAATTCTAGCATCAGCACCGATAGCAGTCGTTCTGATTACTTGAATTAACATATCAGCCAGGAACTCTTCAGCTTCTTTGTCCCACTCTTGAACTCTACGGCCTACGCGGTACTCGTAAGAAATGGTACCATCAGAATTTGGCTCAGCAAGAATTTCTCTTCGTTTTCCGAAAGAAGTCTTTCTAAAAAACATATAACCTCTTCTGGAAATAGACTTAATGGCTTTATCGTCATCCGTAAACTCTATATCACCTTCATATTCAACATTGAGGCTTTGTGAGCCAGACTTGTAAGTATAGCTTGATGATCCGTTTTTGACCGAAACGGTTGTTGAGTTACGCTGTGCCTTCGCCTCTTGTGCAATCATGAAAAGGGCCAAAAATGCGATGGCAATTCCCATAATAATGCTTCTGTTTTTTATTTTCTGAGCTTTCATAATGTCATTCTTTTGTTTAGTGTTTTCCTGCTGAGCGGGCGACCAACCCGCTACAGGAACACTTGAGTTTTTGATCTTTGATAAATCTGCTTTGTTGTTTTGACAGATCTACAATACAATGATCATAAGATTACAAACAACAAAAAACCATTGTGCAATGAACTGTCAGGTTTCTGGACTGAACTGTAGAAAGTCTGTTAGTTTCTGTTTTTCGACTAAAAGCTAGAAGGGCAATTTCGCTAGATCTACGTTTCCTCCGGTGAGTATTACCCCCACCTTTTTGCCCTGAAAAGGGGCTCTGTATTTGAGTAATGCAGCAACAGGAACGGCACAGGAAGGCTCTATTATGATTTTCATACGCTCCCAAATCAAGCGCATGGCTTCGACGATCTCTTCGTCGGTAACCACTAAAATGTCTTTAACAAGTGGTTTTATGATCCCGAAGTTTTTGTATCCCATGCTGGCCAAAAGGCCATCGGCAATAGATGAGGGCTTATCCACTTTCGTAATTTCTCCTGCCTGCATTGAAAGATAGGTGTCTTTGGCGCCCTCTGGTTCGCCCGCGTAGACCTCAAGAGTAGGATTCATATAATGGCAACTTAAGGCTGTACCAGCCAAAAGCCCCCCACCACCTACAGGTGCAATGACAATATCTAGGTTAGGGTGATCTTCCAACAACTCTTTAGCACAAGTCGCTTGGCCTGCGATTACGGTATAGTCATTATATGGTGAAATAAATGTAGCCCCGGTTTCTTGCTGTATTCTTGCTGCATTTTCTTCCCGAGATTGTTGAGTTGGCTCACAAAAAGTGATTTGTGCTCCATAGCCTGCTACAGCTTTCTTTTTTACCTCAGGTGCTGTTTTTGGCATCACAATATAAGCTGGCACTCCAGCCATTTTTGCCGCTAAAGCGATGGCTTGCGCATGATTTCCAGAGCTGTGGGTGACTACTCCGTTTTTCTGCTGTTCTTTCGGCAGTGACATGACGGCATTTACACCGCCACGCGCTTTGAAAGCACCGATTTTTTGAAAGTTTTCGCACTTGAAATAAAGCTCGGCTCCCGCGATTTCATTGACACTTTCCGAAGTTAATACGGGTGTTCTGTGAACAAATGGCGAGATTAAATCGTGCGCAGCTTGAATGTCTTGAAACGAAAGGGGCAAATTCATTTTTAGTGAGCAATTAGCCAGTTTTCACCTATTCCTACTTCTACATCCATTGGAATATCCATTGGGATGGCATTTCTCATCAATTCTGGAATCTCTGATTTCATTAAATCCAACTCCGTTTTATGTACATCGAAAACCAGTTCATCATGAACTTGCATAATCATTTTAGACTTAAGCTTCTCTGCCTTCATCCAGCTATGAATATTAATCATAGCGACTTTAATCATATCCGCAGCACTACCTTGGATTGGTGCGTTAATGGCATTTCTTTCTGCATGCCCGCGCACTGTCATGTTTTTAGAGTGGATATCTCTTAAGTACCTCCTTCGGCCTAAAATTGTCTCCACATAAGTGAATTCGCGTGCTTTGTTCACTTGGCTATCCATATACCGTTTTACTCCTGGGAATTCGTTGAAGTAAGCCGTTATCATTTGCTGCGCTTCAGTTCTTGAGATACCGATGTTTTGAGCAAGTCCAAATGCCGAAATACCATAGATTAAACCAAAGTTTACCTCTTTAGCCTTTCTCCTCATATCTCGATCGACTTCTTCTAAAGGCACGCCAAAGACTTTTGAAGCAGTAGTGGAGTGAATATCTCGACCGGATCGGAAGGCATCCATCATACTTTCATCTTCTGCCAGTGCGGCTACGATCCTCAATTCTATTTGAGAGTAATCCGCGGCCATTAAAACATGATCTTCCGTTCGGGGTATGAATGCTTTTCGGATTTCCCTTCCCTTGCTCGTTCTAATCGGAATGTTTTGCAAGTTGGGATTATTGGAGCTTAAACGACCTGTAGCAGCTACTGCCTGTCTGTAATCTGTATGCACTAGGCCGTCTATAGGGCTGATCATAGTTGGCAGAGCATCTACATAAGTAGACTTGAGCTTCTGGTATTCTCTAAACTCCAGTATTCTCTTAGCGATATCGTGTTCTAAGGCCAGTTTTGAAAGAATTTCTTCTCCTGTTGCGTACTGACCCGTTTTTGTCTTTTTAGGTTTATCAACCAGCTTCAACTTTTCAAAAAGTATCACCCCAAGCTGCTTTGGTGAGGCTACATTAAATTCTTCACCAGCCATTGAGAATATTTCGTCTCGTGCCACTCGGCTTTCCTCCTCTAGCTCCTTCGACATAGCGGCAAGCACTTCGGTATCTATTTTTACACCATTATATTCTACATCGGCGAGCACATGCATCAAAGGAATCTCCACCTCATTGAAAAGTTTCTTTAAGTCCCCTTCTGTTAAAAGCGGCGCTAAACTCTTCTTGAGTTGTAGCGTGATGTCGGCATCCTCTCCTGCATATTCCACAACTTGATGTACGGGCACATCTCTCATATTTCCCTGTTTGCTTCCTTTTTTACCGATGAGTTCAGTAATCGAGACGGGAGTATAATTCAGATAGTTTTCGGCCAGAACGTCCATATTATGCCTTGTATCTGGATCAATCAGATAATGGGCGAGCATGGTATCGAAAATTGGGCCGCGGACTTCTACCTGATAGTTCTTAAGAATCTGGACATCGTATTTCGCGTTCTGAGCAATTTTTGTAATGGTTTCACTTTCAAAAACCGGCCTAAATTCCTCTACTATTCTTAAGGTCTCTTCCTTATCATCGGGTGGTGTTGGCACGTAATAAGCTTCACCGCTTTGGTAGGAAAAAGAGAGACCGACAAGATTTGCCTCAATAGGTTCTAAGCTATCCGTTTCTGTATCAAAGCAGATTTCATCTTGCCTTAAAAGGAACTTTATAAGTCGTTTTCTTAGTGCAGGTGAATCTGTTAAATGGTAACTGTGCTCCGTATTAGTGATCGTTTTTCTCTCTTCTACTGCGTTTTCTTGAGTATCGCTCGGGGCGATCGTTGCGGGGTTATCTCCAAAAAGACCCATTTGCTCTGAGGCCACGGCTTTGGGCTTAGGAGTCGTTGCTGGAGCACTCGCTTGGCCTAGAATTCTTTTTAAGGTGGTTCTAAATTCTAGCTCCTCGAAGATAGCGGTCAGTTTTTCTACATCCGGACCTGTATATTTCATGTCTTCTTCGACAAATTCGAGCGGTACGTTGATTTCTATTCGCGCTAATTCTTTCGATAAAATGCCTTGAGCACCGAATTCGGCCACTTTCTCGCCCATTTTACCTTTTAGTTCGTGCGCGTGGGCCACTATATTTTCAACTGTTCCATATTGCTTTAGCAACTTGGAAGCGGTTTTTGGCCCTACGCTCGGTATGCCGGGGATATTATCGACGGAATCGCCTTGTAATCCAAGCATATCAACCACTTGGTCTATTCGTTCGATGTCCCATTTGGCCAGAATTTCCGGTACGCCCATTACATCTACAGAATTACCCATAAACGCTGGTTTGTATAGGTAGATGTTCTCTTCTACTAATTGACCATAATCCTTATCTGGGGTCATCATAAAAACCTCAAACCCTTGTCTTGCTGCTTTTTTAGCAAACGTACCGATCACGTCATCGGCTTCGTAGCCGTCGAGTTCTAAAACAGGAATGTTAAAGGCGCGAACAATGTCTTTGATGATCGGTGTCCCAATTTTAATGTCTTCCGGCGTCTCTTCTCGATTGGCTTTATAGGGTTCGTATTGCTCATGCCTAAATGTTGGCGCACTTGTATCAAAGGCTACGGCAATATGCGTTGGCTTTTTCTTATCTATGATTTCATAAAGACTATTGGTAAACCCAAACGGGGCACCAGTATTAAGTCCTTTTGAATTGATTCTTGGGTTTTTACTAAAGGCAAAATGCGCACGATAAATCAGCGCCATTGCGTCAAGAAGAAAAAGAGATTTTTCCGGTTTACTCATACTATAAAGGTAAGTATTCCCGAAAATTCGAAAAGAGGAATTTTGTTAATTAGAACCGTAATTAGAGTTCTGACTAATTAAGTCTAGCGTATACTCTAAAACGGCATCTTTCTTCGCCATTAAATCATCTAGATTTGGCTGAACTAGATAGTCTGGGAAAGTCCCACGGCCAACATTTCCGTCCGATACATTGATAAACTCTTCATAAATAACAGGTACCTGAAGGGACGTTTGTGTGTGCGGTAGGCTGTAGTTCACAATCATATTAGCAGCTCGGCCTACGTGTGCTCCACCCGTTTCTTCTCCCACAAGCACTACATTAGCCATCTGACCTAGGATTCTGGCTAAGTCGGCGGCAGCAGAAAATGTTTTCCCAGAGATCAGCACGTAGATTTTCCCACCGAATTTAGCGCCATTCCAATTTTTCGCTTCCCCACCTTCGAATTCGTCATACCAGTTCAATACAGGTGCTTCAAAGTGGTCTTCTTTTTCTGTTTTAAAGTACTTCTGCAAATAGTCATTTGCATGAGAAAACGCTTCATCTGATTTTAGACGACCATTAATAGAAGATACATATTCTTCCATCTGAATTTGCTGTGCCCTAGTGTAGGTTTTGGAAGGGTCGTTGAGCTTATCTCCAGTCAAGAATTGATAGAGAATGTTTAATAATCTGCGATCGCCCCCTTCATTGATTCTCAGATCGATAACGAGATTTTCAAAGTCGAACTCTTTGGTTTCCTCATCATAACGTGACGTAACTTTTTCATGGAACCAGTCAGGGTTTGCCCGGAACGTATTCAAAGTCAAAATGAGAGTCTGAAGAGAGTCGATCGCATCAAGGTGTGTAAATCGATTATACCGCTCGTGAGAGAGGTTAATCGGTCTGTAGTAGTTGTTGGCCAGCATGCTGTTGCCAGCAGTTGCTTCAATTTGAATATCTTTTATCTGGCCTTCTGCTGTTTTGAATTGTACATCAAAACGGTTAGCAGCACCGTATTTAAGAAAGAAGTAGTAACCGAACTTACTTTCGATTTCCCTCAAAGGTTTGGTAGGGCTAAAGCCATCGGTCACGGTAATCTTGGATAGCTCAGCCACTAAATTTTCTGTACTGACCTTATTGATAGAAAGGAGTTGGGCACCGTGGGGGATAATTGATTTTTCAAAATCAACAAATAACTGATCGTTGATGATTTTGATGGGAAGAGGAAAGAATTGTGTTTGAGAGATTGTGGATTTGAGGAGTTTCGACTCCATTTTAACCACGGTATGGCCACAAAGCAGTTGATTGTTAAGTTCTGAAAGGATTACTTCAAACTGTTTCAGGGAAATAGCTTCAGGAAGCGCTTCAATTTGATCATTTACAAAGTTTTGAAACGCTTCCCGGCTAATGTATTGGTATGGGTTGCCATGTTGTTGGTCAATAATCTTAAAGTATACCTCCAGATCATTGGCCGCCTCTTGGCGGGTAATAGTTCGATTGCTGTTGTTAGCAAAAAGGGAGACGGTCATCGACAGTGCCAAGGCACTGAAAACAACTATCCTGTTGATTGTACTTTTTAATTCCGATGTCATAACCCTGTTGATTGGTATTCAGGGCGATGACTCATTCCACTATATTCATTGAACATAGTGACAAGATCCAGCTAAGTTTTGCCTGATATATCAGGTCAATACCTAGTTCAGAAATTGGGTAATTTGCGTAGTTCGATCGGCAAATCACTTCATCTCCACCCTGAAATCAGGGCATAGGAATTATGAGTACGTTATAAAACGTATCAGTTAAGTTCGATACAGGTTGTTTGGTTAAAGTACCTGAGTGGAGTAATAAATAGAATAGAAACTGTTGGTGTTCGTGGGAAAGTGACACAAACATACAAAAAAAAGTCGTTTATCACAATTTTACTGTCGTTTGACATACAATAATGTGTGGCTCACACATATTTTTAGGCTCTTTGCATAAGGGGAAATTTTGAGAAATACAGGTTTTGCCATCTAATATTTTGTCTTTAATCGATTGGGAGGCTGCTTTTCTGGGCGAGTCGTAGTATTAGGGAAATCATGTTGGATATTAAAATATTCTTGATTTATGGACGTATTTTTAATAAGAATTAATCGAACTAAGTCATTTATAGCCGCAATCTCATACTCATTTTTGCCATTACCTATAGCCTTGCCGCACAAGGTCAGCAGTTCAATGGCTTTATAGATTCTGACTTTTCAGGCGTGCTAAGTAGTAGGGTTCAGCCCGCAGCAATTGCGGACTCTCCCTATAAGTTTGATTTCAACTTAGTAAATGGCAATTACTACCTCACCAATAATATTGGATTTACTCAGAGGGGGGCAGAAGGAACGGAGTTGATCCGCTTTTTGGATCGAGATCCGCGGTTCCTTCAAACTAATCTTGGCTTGGGCGGGATGTCAGTTCTTTTCTCTCTGCCGCGAAAGCAAGGGCTCGCTATACAATTTCAACTGCGTGCCGCGGGCTCTACTCAAGATTTAACGGCGGATTTTATCACACAAATTAATCGTTTTAGCGACCAAAGGTTCATTGATAGTAATGTAACCAACCAAACCGGTGAATTTGCCTTCGCTGCTTGGCAAGAACTAGCATTGACCTATGCATTCGTGCAAAAGGATGACGGTTTCCACCGTTGGAAAGTGGGAGGTACTCTAAAATTTGTCAACCCCATGGGAAGCGTTTGGTTGGATATGCAAGACATAGACTATTCTGTGGACAATGTGGGTATCGTGAATTTTACCGAGTTTAGAAGCCGTTTTGGTTATTCTGCCAATCTGGATCGCTACCAACAATTTGATGGCACTGATGCCTTTAATGGCTTGCCGAAAGGTACAGGTTTTCGGCCTGCTGTAGATTTTGGGGTAGTTTACGAACGTGTTGCTTATCGACGAGACCCAAGGGCAGCAAACAGAACGGCTTTAGAAAGAGATATTACTTATGAGTTTAAGCTAGCCGCCTCCATTACTGATTTGGGTATAATGAATTTTGATCAAGGAAGTGCCGCTTTTGCTACATTAGGGGTTAACCCAGGAGTACCAACCCCGGGCGACATTCTTGATAACATCAATAGCTTTCAAGAATTAAGGGATTCGCTGGATACGTTTCTACAAATAGAGGGTATAGACGGAACCTATTCTGTTAGTTTGCCCACATCTCTAAATTTGAGCTATGATTACAATGTTGGTAACAACTTATACTTCGGTGCTTCGGCGCGAATAGATTTGACTGGTTTGTTACCTGCAGATTTTAGAGTGGCATATCCAAATAGCATCACTTTAAACCCTCGTTATGAAACAGGCAATTATGGCTTTTATATGCCGATCTTCTATAACTTTTCTGGGGATACGGATCTTGGAATGGCTCTCAGGTATGGGGCTTTTACCGTGGGAACACCAAGTTTTGGATCGTTTGTTTCCAAGCAGAAAAAGTCTGGTGGCGTATATTTTAGTGTTAGCATAAATAAGTTAAAAGCTAATTCTAAGAAGCCATACTGTTTTGGTCGGTCAACCACAGGCAGTGGTTTTACAAGGACACAACGTACGCCACTTTATAAAAGGAAAAGATTTCTCTTCTTCTAAGCGGGCTCTTCAGGGGGCATTTCACGCTTAGCTTTTTTATACGCTAAAGCCCTGAACCCGATGAATACAAAGAACGGAATCCAGATGGCATCATTCATTAATAAGTGAAAAATGCCCTTTTTGCCTACTTCTTGTTCCAGAATAGTATAATAGAACCAGATGCCTCCACCAAGTTTGGTGAGCGCTCCAAAGAAAGCCAGATACCAGAATTTTCCAGGGTGTATTGCACAGGCCAGATAGGCCGCCGCCATGGCTAAAACCGCCTTGCCTTGCCATTCGATAATACTAGGAGCGGCATTTTTTGTTTCTGTCACCCATTGGTAGAAAGTCTCTGGAAACCACCCAATCAAAATACCCCATAGTATGTTGTAAGCAGTCGCGGCTAAGAGCAACCCACGTATCCAATTAGGAAATATGTTTTGCGGTGTCTGGGGGGAATTCATAACTTATCGGACTATATGATTAACGAAAAAGTTTTTTCGATTTTCAAATCTATGAAAAACTAACGGACCTGATTTTCAAACGTACTTGAATTTGAAATTTTGATCCAATTAACTTGATGAATTAGCTCATGCTCTTAGCGATCGATACCGGGAATACGAATATTGTTTTTGGTATTCATGATGGAAATTCATGGATTCATGAATGGCGGTTTGAAACCTTCCCTGTCAAGAACCAAATAGAATATGAGATGTTTTTAAGGCTTAACTTTCTAGAGGCAAACCTTAAAGTTCAACAGGTAAAAGGGGTTGTTATTTCTTCAGTGGTGCCTGAGTTAAACGACATCCTCTCTCAGTTTACCCTAGGTTTGATTAGCGAAAAGCCAGTTTTTGTAGGCCCCAAAATTTATAACCAGCTGCCGATAAGTACGCAAAACCCGTATGAAATCGGTACGGATTTAATTGCGAACGCCATGGCGGGTTACACGCTTTATCAACAAGATATAGTGATAGTAGATTTCGGTACGGCACTTACTTTTACCGTGGTCGATAGTGAAGGAAATATCAAAGGGGTAAACATTGCGCCTGGCTTAAAGACTGCCATAAAAGCACTAGTTGGCAATACGGCACAGTTACCTGAAGTACCCTTAGAACTTCCTGACTCTGTAATTGGCACAAATACCACTACCGCCATTCAAAACGGAGTTTTGTGGGGGTATGTAGCGATGGTGGAGGGTATGCTCGATCGTATTCAAACTGAACTGAAAAAGGATATCAAAGTAGTAGCAACAGGTGGGCTATCGGCTATTTTGCACCCTTTGCACGAGCGGTTCGATCAAGTCAACAGGCACCTCACTTTAGAGGGCCTTCGTTTTATTCATAAAGCAGTAACTAAAGAGGTATGAAAAACTACGGATGGTTAATTAAAGGCCTAATTTTTGGTCTCCTAATGTGGGTAATGGTGTATGTGGTATTCCCTCGCTTTAGTGAAGGCGAAGTTGTAGAACCCGAAAAGCATTTAATGGAATTGCTTTTTGCCTTCCCTGCAGGTATTCTTTGGGGCTATTATCGCTTTAAAGTCCTTCCGAAAAGGATGAATAAGGGCAAAAAGGATTCGGATGACTAACCAATTAATACCTCAGTTTACTCAAGGCTTATTTTTTTCAGAAAATTTATTTTTTGGCCAACAAAATTTAATTCTGCCAATTTAGAATTTTGATTCAAATTGTTCTTAAAGGATCAAGAACCTAACTAGAAAATTCAAAATAATATTTTGTTTCGTCTATTTAACAACAACAACAACAACAATAACAACTGCCTTGTTTGCTGAAAGCAAAATTTTGTTTCGTGAAATTATTCCATATCTTCATATAACTAAAGTGAAGATGACATGCAGGGAAGTTTAGTAATTGAGGTGCCTTGGCCAATCGTAGGTAGCCTTTTAACTGCTGGAGCAATAATACTCGCAGCGCTGATTGGTAGAGTGAAAAAGCAATAAAAAAAGGCCTGCGGGATCAGGCCTATTACTTTTTCTTGTATTGGTACTAGTGATAATTCACACTAGGAAAACGTTGACAATTTAAGTCAATTACATCTAATAATAAAAAGCCGGGAACTTTCCAGGCTTTTTTATTAGCTTTTAATTCATCCCATAAAGTTTCTTACCTGTGTCGTAGTACTTGTCTCCTTCAACCCAGAAAGGTCTTTCTGGAGCATTACCGATCATTCTAGAAGCTAAAACATAGCTTTTGAAGAATTTCTCCAAGTAATCGTAATCTACAGTTTCAGGATTATCTCCAGCCTGATGATAATACTTCATGATTTCTGCGTCGAAAGCCCTGAAACCTAAACTATAAGTAGGCGCTGGGATTCCTTTTCTGGCAAAACTCACATTATCCGATCGATCAAAAAGTCCTTGCTCTCCGGCTGGATCATCAATGGCCTCTAAACCGACGGCTTCATTCGCATCTTTGATGAATTGTGACGCGGTTGTACGCTCTAAACCGACAATTGTAGAAATGGTCGTGTCGTTATAGCCACCATTGTCGCTATTCCAGCAAAAAACAATCTCTTCATTTGGGACAATTGGGTTATCGGCTAAATATCTACTACCCAAAAGGCCCTTTTCTTCGCCAGTGAAAAGCACAAATAGTGCAGATCTTTTCATTGGATATTTGGCAATATTTTCTGCTGCTGATAAAACGGTTACTGTACCAATAGCATTGTCTCTGGTACCATTGTAAATGGAATCACCTTCGGCATTTGGTCTTCCAACACCAATGTGATCGTAATGCGCCGAGAACATTATGACCTCTTTTTTCAATTCAGGATCTGTACCTTCAACCATAGCCAAAATGTTCTTGTCTTTGGTCATTTCGTTTACCATTCCTTCAATTGTTAGGCTAGCACGCTTTAGACTTCTAGTCATCATAAACCTCTGATTGGCATTGTTGAGGTCTTTTAGCCATAAATGTGGGATTATCTCTTTATCGTCTCCTTCAGGGTCAAGCGTTATGTTCACTCTATTAAAAGTAAAGCCTAATTGTGCCCAAGGAGTGGCAGGAGAATTATAGAATTCTACTAAACCTGCAGCGCCATTTTGTCTGGCCAATTCGTATTTCGCCCTACTCAACCTTAAGATTGCTCTTCGGTCCGAAGTATTGCCATCTCCAGCTTTAGCGAAAACGATTTTACCTTTTACGTCAGCTCCTTCATAATCTTCGGCTTGCCCATACTCTAAGTAGACAACTTCGCCTTCATAAGTACCGCTTTTACCATCAACGATTAGGAAATCATCGTTTAGGTTAAAGTTTTTTCCTGCATATGAGAAGCTACCCGATGTTGCAGGGCTTTTCTTCCGTAAGGGTACAGATTGGAAATAACCATCGGCACCTTCGACAGGTTTGGCACCATAAGTTTCCAGTTGCGTAGCAATATAATCTGCCGCTTCGAGTATTTCTGGAGAACCAGTGTTACGTCCTTTCAACTCATCTGAGGCAATGAAGTAGATATGATCTTTTATGGTTTGCTGATTTACCGTATCCATCATTTTTTCCATGTCAGTCTTTTCTGTGCAGGCAGAAACAATGATGAGCCCGATAAGGCTTAATGACTTAATAAATTTTTTCATCTTACTTAACTTCAAAGTATTTAAAAATAGGATACTCGACGACTTTGCTAGCAATGCCAGCATCGTCGAAGTATTGGTCAAAGAAGTTCCAAGTTACTAAACCATCATCAGATTCTGGTTCTAGGAGGTAAAAGATTAGGTTGGCCAGGGGTTGGGCCAAGTCAATCCAATAGTCTCCTTTTCCAAATTTCTTGTTCGCTGCCTGAAAAGAACCTTCAATTGTTGCCATCTTGTGTTTTTCAAATGGACGCGCCGCTCGGTTTAATTTAGTAGCGGTGTATACTTCGCCTTTCGCGCGGGTATTCTTTGTTAATTCTACCACTTCCACTCCATGGTTTTTTAAGTGTTGGGCAATGTCCGCAAACTCCTTCGGAATGATGTATCCTTTGGGTAAAGTAGCTGTTTGCGTAGCTTCAAAGGCGCTGTAGTTGATAATGTTCTTTAATTCTACGATCTCTGGTTTTCTGAGGTAGGTTTTTTGTCCCCGTTGATTGGTAGTTTCCATGTGATTGTAGGTTCTATAAGACGGGATAGGTTTATCCAATGGCACTTTTTTGAATCTCACACCTTTTTGAACTTTTCCTCCTTCGTTTTTTACCAGAGCTATGGCGTCTGCTTCTGCCTTCGCATTGATTTTTAGCATTTCCTGACCATTCTTGTTGGTAAACTCAAGTATCTCGGCTACAAATGAATGCGTTGAATTAATCCTTTGGTAAAGGCGTTCGTGCGCGAATGCTTCACTTAAAATGGCCATTCTATTTCTAAGCCCAAATTGATTCACAAGGTATCTTGGATGGTGATTATAAGTGGAAATTGACTTGATGGGCCAGCCTTCTTGTCTGGTATAGTAATAACCGTATGGCCCAAGGTGTACATCGTTCTTTTCAAGCACGTTTTCGGTTACTTCTGGCAGAAGTTTATCCCAAGTAAAGTCATAAGGCGCTTTTTCACCTGCCGTATGATAACTCGGTGCCCAAGTCAGAGAATAACCATGCCATGTACCATTTGTAGTGTGTAGGTCAACGAATAATGTCGGGTCCCAAGGCACAATGATGTTCTGAATAAGGCCATTAGTTTCTAAGGTTTCCATTTTCATACCATCACGATTTAGATCCCAGCCTTGGCTATTTGATCTTTTACCTGTTTTTAGTGGGCTTCCCTCCTGCGATCGCCTTACCTCTTCGTCCATTTTATCATTACTATCGGTATTGTAAATGGGAACGAACAAGATGATTTGGTTGTCTATGAGGTGTTTTTTATTGCCCGTCAAAATATCGCGCATGAGAATTTGTACCGCTTCTTTTCCTTCTACCTCACCAGAGTGAATATTACCCTGCACGTAAATGATCGGTTTACCACTCGCCTTTGCTTCTTCGGCAGTCTCAATTTTTGGATTGGCCAGAACAAAGACAGGAATATCTCGCCCTTCCAAACTGGTGCCCAAGCTAATTTTAGTCACGTAAGGGCTATTTTTAGTAACCAATGTTGTGAAGTCGATCACATCTTGATAAGTAGACGTTTGGGTGTAATTGGTTTTTTCCGGCGTAATCAATAATTCTCGATCTACAGCTTGACCGAATAATTGTGCGGATAAAATGCAGAAGACTGCTAAGAAGGTATACCTTTTCATGACATAAAACTTTGTCGACCAAATTACAAAAAGCCGATATAAAGGAGGTAGAATGAACTTTCAATTACATGATTGGTTAGTAGTTTTTTAGCAAGCCACTTAACTTTCATTAAAATATACATTATGACTAACCGCAGATCCTTTATCAAACAAAGCACCGCACTTAGTGCGCTTTCACTTTTACCATCATCTTTTCTTTATGAATCCCTTTTCCAAAATGGCTACAAAATGCAGGCGTTGAGAAACAATGTGGGCATTTTTAGTGAAAGAGGAGGAACTATTGGTTGGATGATTTCGGATGATGGATTAGTGGTTGTCGACTCGCAGTTTCCACCGCAAGCCGAGCATATGGTGCAGGAAATTCGAAAACAATCGGATCGAAAAATTGATTTGTTGGTGAATACGCATCACCATGGAGATCATAGCGCTGGAAACATAGCCTTTAAAGGAATAGTAGAAAAGGTGATGGCGCATGAAAACTCCTTGAAGAATCAAAAAGCTAATGCGGAAAGGGCTAATTCTGTAGATAAACAACTATTTCCTGATACCACTTACAAAAAGGGGAAATTCAGTGAAAAGGTCGGTAAAGAGAAGGTTTCCTTACACTATTTCGGTGCAGCGCACACCGATGGTGACTCTTTTGTGCACTTTGAAAATGCAAATATTGTTCACTGTGGCGACTTAGTTTTTAATAGAAGGGCGCCGTTTGTCGATAAGTCCGCTGGGGCTAATATGGAAAATTGGCAACGTGTAATGGAAAGAGGATATAAGGCTTTCGATAAGGATACACTCTTCGTTTTTGGTCACTCAGGAAGTGGATACGAAGTGACTGGTACGCGAGACGATTTAAGGGCTTTTCAGAACTATTTGGCTAAGGTGATGGAGTTTGTGAAGAAAGGTGCAGCCGCTGGTAAAACAAAAGAAGAGCTGGCTGCGGCAACAGAAATTCCTGGTGCACCAGAATGGAAAGGCAGACAAACAAGACCTGTAAACGCGGCTTGGACTGAGCTTTTTGACGAGAAATAGGCTCTCATAAAAAATCAAAGGCGTATTGAGGTGAAAACCATTCAATACGCCTTTTTTATGCCGTTCAGGAATTCTTATAAGCCGAAGAGGTGCTCGTTTAGCCGTCTTAAAGAATGTTCTTTATTGGCGCTATCCGTCAATAAGGAAATATTATGGCGACTTCCACCGTAAGATATCATACGAATCGGCACTTCTTCTAGGGCTTCAAATATCTTATTGACGATACCTTTTCGTTCAGCTACAAAATTACCTACAACGCAGATAATCGTCTGACCATTGTCCACTTCTACCTGACCAAATTGGCTCAATTCGGATACGATTTTCTCCAAATGCTCCGCTTCATCTATGGTCACCGAAACCGCCACCTCTGAAGTGGTAATCATATCAATTGGCGTTTTATATTTCTCGAAAATCTCGAAAATCTTTCTTAGGAAACCATAGGCTAAAAGCATTCGAGAAGACTTCACTTTGATGGCAATAATGCCATCTTTTGCCGCTAGGGCTTTCACATCATCTGAATTTGTCGACTTGCTGATCACTGTGCCCTTTGCCTCGGGTTGCATGGTATTCAATAGTTTTACGGGGATGCTGTATTTCTGCGCTGGCCAAATAGAAGCAGGGTGAAGGATTTTCGCTCCGAAATAGGCTAACTCGGCAGCTTCATCGAACGACAACTCCGCGATTGGGAAGGTTTTATCTACTACGCGCGGGTCGTTGTTATGCATTCCATCAATATCCGTCCAAATTTGGATTTCCGAGGCATTGATTGCGGCTCCAATAAGTGAGGCGGTATAGTCGCTTCCTCCTCGCTGCAAATTGTCAATTTCTCCCCTATGGTTTTTACAGATGAAGCCTTGCGTTATCAGCAAGGGTACATTTTCAAA
Source organism: Roseivirga misakiensis (assembly GCF_001747105.1). Lineage (NCBI taxonomy): Bacteria > Pseudomonadati > Bacteroidota > Cytophagia > Cytophagales > Roseivirgaceae > Roseivirga > Roseivirga misakiensis. The sequence continues at coordinate 1,259,549 of NZ_MDGQ01000003.1, forward strand.
ATGTTTTAGTTTTTCCGTGATATCGGCTGATATGCGCTCAAGGTCTGGCTCGCCCTCTTCATTGGTTCGCATAAAATCTAAAGCAGGCAATAGCGCAGCGTTGATTCCTGCTTCTTGCAAGTAAAGCGTAAAGAGTTTGGTAGACATGAGTTCTCCTTGGGCCAGAATATCTCTATTCAGGGCTTCATTAAAGGAGATTTTTAAAGTGATACTGAAGAACTCGAAATGTTCCTTGATAATCGCTAAAGCTTCCGAGCGTTTTTCATCACTAGCAAGAAGCGCCTCAATAAACACCTCATAATGGGCCTTCAATGCTGCAATTTGCTCGCTTGCTGCTTCCTTTTTATCCTTAGCTAATGCCTCTCCAATACTCACTAGTGCGTTGGTGGTACCTGAAAGGGCGGAGAGTACCACAATTTTCGGTTCATCATTTCTCGTAATGATTTCAGCAACCGCTTTCATGCGCTCCGGTTTACCAACCGAAGTTCCTCCAAATTTTAATACTTGCATGGTTTTGTATAATTAGAAGCCCAACATTTTGATGGCCGTAATGGCGGCTTCGTCTCCTTTGTTTCCGTGTTTTCCTCCTGCTCTGTCTAAAGCCTGCTTTTGCGTGTTTGGGGTAAGTACACCAAAAATCACCGGCTTATTATACTTCAGCGATACATTCGTAATACCATGCGCCACAGCGTCGCAGATAAAGTCGAAGTGCTTGGTTTCACCCTGAACCACACAGCCGATACAAATAACAGCGTCAATAGCTTCTTCTTGGGCCATCCACTGGGCCGCTAGAGATAGCTCGAAGCTACCGGGTACATTTTTTCGAACAATGTTTTTCTTATCTGCACCATGGCTGATTAATGTTTCCATTGCGCCCTCATAAAGAGCTTCGGTTACTTCCTCATTCCATTCGGAAACAACAATGGCAAAAGTGCTGTCTTTGATATCCTTTACATTCTTGCTGCTATAATCGCTGAGGTTTTTAATACTTGAAGCCATAGTTCTATTATTCGATTTCTTAAGTAAATGAGCCAGTGGTCTGTCTCGGTTTAAACAAAAAAAGGTAAGACGATCGCCTTACCTTTTAAATTCAATTTTTTCAAAATTTAATTTCCGGCAAGGGCTTCTAGCCTTGCTTTATGTTTTCGAGCATCATTGTACTCTGCTGAATCTTCATATTTATTGATCACCTGATCGATTGCATCAATCGCAGCTGTTAAATCAGAAGCTCGCTCAAACGCAAGTGCTGCTTTCATTAAATAACCAGGTGAAAAGAACTGATCATTAACTGTTTTGGCTGCCTTCATGTAGTTTTTAGAAGCATCAGTAAAGTTACCTAGCTCCATGTAGGCATCACCGAGCAGTTTTTCAGCTCTTGCCATTACGATCTCTTCAGAAGTACTGAACTTTTGAAGGTAATCGACCGCTTTTTGATATTCTCTTTTCTTTAGGTAAGAAGCACCAGCGTAAAAGTGCGCTAAGTTTGCCACTTCAGTACCGCTATAAATATCGATGATATCGATAAAACCTAGGTTTCGGCCATCACCTAAAAGACCTGCATCAATACTGTCTTTTTCGTAATAGTATTGAGCCTGAAAAATCTCGTTTTGGGCAGTAGCGTTCTTCTTTTGTTTCTGAATATCTAAATAGAAGTATAAACTAGTACCTAAAAGAATAGCTACACCAATGATAGCGCCGATATAGCCAACTGGCCCCGCCTCATTCTTGAACCTTTGAAGGGTATTCGGCTCAGAATTGCTTGATTTTGTTTCCTCTGAAGAAGTGTTCTTCGTCATCTCTTGAAAATTAGGTCGCAAATATAAGGAAAATGTTGAAAAACAATGCGTTAAAACCTATTCTGTTATATAAGGATAGTCTTCTTGAACGTATACATCTTTGAAAGCCTCAGAAGGGTCTGGGTAAGGAGACTCCTCTGCAAATTTCACCGTAGCTTCTACCTCAGATTTGATACGTGTATCGATCGCTTTTAGCTCATCTTCAGTAGCCCATTTGCTACTCAAAATCTTTTCTCTTACCTGCTCAATAGGGTCTTTGCCTTTGTATTCAGCAACTTCTTCCTTACTTCTATATTTCGCAGGGTCAGACATTGAATGTCCTTTAAATCTATAAGTTCTAAACTCAAGAAGCGTAGGGCCATCGCCTCTTCGTGCTCTTTCAGCAGCTTCCTCAACGGCAACATGCACATTTTCTGGATGCATGGCATCTACTGGTGCTGAAGGCATATCAAAAGCTTCAGCTAAGGTATAAAGCTCTCTCACGTTAGAGGTTCTTTCAACCGAAGTTCCCATGGCGTAACCATTGTTTTCAATCACAAAGATTACTGGAAGTTTCCAAGTCATGGCCATGTTTAGTGCTTCGTGGAAGGCACCCTGTCTTACCGCACCGTCACCCATCATACAGATGCATAGGTTATCGGTTTTGTTGAATTTTTCAGCAAAGGCAATTCCTGCTCCCAATGGTACTTGGCCACCGACGATACCATGTCCACCAAAGAAGCCTTTTTCTTTGTCGAACATATGCATTGAACCACCTTTTCCTTTAGAAACACCAGTGGCTTTAGCCATAAGTTCAGCCATTACAGCGTTCGGGTCGGTTCCTAGTGCCAGCGGCTGACCGTGATCACGATAAGCGGTGATCCATTTGTCACCTTCTTTCAAAGCACTTACCGATCCGCTTGAACAAGCTTCTTGCCCGATGTATAGGTGGCAAAAGCCTTTGATTTTTTGCTGGCCATAAAGTTGTCCAGCTTTTTCTTCGAACCTTCTCTGTAACAACATATTCTCAAACCAGAACATGTAATCGTCTTTACCGAATTTAGGTTTCTTGGTAGCCTTAGTTTTGCGCGTCGTTTTTGTTGCAGCCATAGCCTATAATTTGAAAGGGTAAACCCTCGATATTCATTTATTAAATCAGGACTGCGAAAATAAGACAAAAACCCCCAACTTTGAAATTAATGCACCTCGAATCCATTCGGCTCGCCAATTTCAAAAATTACCCTGAGGCAAACCTTGAGTTTTCTCAGGAAATCAATTGCTTTTTGGGGAAGAATGGTTCGGGTAAAACCAACCTCTTAGATGCGATTTTTTACCTGTCATTCACAAAGAGTGCTGGTCCATCGCTCGACGGTCAATGCATTCGGCACGAAGAGCAGTTTTTCTCTATAAAAGGGGCTTTTAGGCAAGAAGAAAAGCAAAAAATGGTGCTTTGTGGTTTGCAGACAGGCAAGAAGAAGTTGGTGAAACTCGACGACAAACCGTACAAAAAAGCGAGCGAGCATGTGGGTAAATTTCCTGTGGTGATGATTGCCCCGAACGACACGGATGTTATACGGGGGTCAAGTGAAGATCGGCGGAAGTTCTTCGATGCAATTATTGCTCAAGTGGATCAAATCTACTTACAAAATTTAATTCAGTACAATCATACCTTAAAACAGCGCAATAGCCTTTTAAAGCAATTTGCCGAAAGGGACTTTTTTGACAGAGATTTATTGGATGCTTTCACAGATAAACTGATTGATCTGGGACAGCAAATTTTTCAAGTGCGACAAAAATTTTTGGAGTCATTTCGAGTGTTGGTCAATGATCACTACCAAAACCTCTCGGAAGCAAGTGAGGCGGTAGACTTGCAATATGAGTCTCAATTTGCTGGTGATATACGATCGGCTTTCCAGGAAAGTGAACGGAAAGATCTGATTCTGAAAAGGACAAATGTCGGGATTCATAAAGATGAGTTTCCTTTTTTAATGGAAGATAAACCAATCAAAAAGTTTGGATCGCAAGGTCAGCAGAAGTCATATTTGATCGCGCTGAAACTTGCCAATTTTGATTATCTGTATCAAGAAAAAGAGGTTAAGCCACTACTGCTGTTAGACGATATTTTCGATAAGCTGGATGATTTTAGAATTACGAAACTCGTCGAAATGGTTGCTTCAGAAACATTTGGGCAGATTTTTGTCACCGATGCCCGACCAGAACGAACTTTGGGAATCTTCGAGAAAATGGATCAGGAAGTGAAGATGTTTGCAATAGAATCAGGGCAGGTTGAGCAGATGGGCTGAACCCTCTAATTCTTCTCTAACTTAACGGCAATTGCTTTTGCCTTAGCATTAAATTCAGGGGCATACATACTTTCTATTGTCGCGATTCCCGTCGAAAAGCTCCCGGCGTTATTTACGATAAGCTCGTATTCCACAACGTATTTTCCTTTCTTCAGTTCATCAAAGAAGAAGTGGATGCTCGTATCGTCAATCGCCTGATAGGCATAAGCATTTCCAAAGCGTTTATAGCCAGATAAAACATCCATTGGCTCGAAACCAGCTGCACGGAGGTCTTTTAAATGTAAAAATTCCATGTCCTGATCTGCCGATAACGATAATCTAACTTTAACACGATCTCCTACTTTATAGGTGTGATTTGTTTGTTCCTGATAAGGTTCGTTAGCACCAATTTTAAATACCTCTTTTCGAACTTGAAGCGATCCACCACGCTGAGCTACATTTTCTAAGGATTCGAAATATTGGTAGTGCATAGCACCCCAAGACGGGTTTGCTCCTTCATTTTTTACTTGAATTTGGGCTAAATCTGGTTGAATCTCCTCAGCCTTCCAGTCTTTCTGGGTGAATAGATCGGTTTTTTCATCTGTGGCAGTACTTATTTTATCATTCCCTACCTCGATAAACACGGCATTTTGCTCATTGACTACAGCGCCTTTCGAGTTCAACAGTGTGTAGATCGCATCGGCTGTAGCTTTTGTGCTCGCCCAGGCATTGGCTCTTTTATTTTGAATCAACCATTGCATTAATTTTTGATGTCTTTTTTCATCAGGCAAGATTTCCGCAAAAGCTTCCATTATTCTGGCGTGTGTTTCAATTGGCATTTGGTACCAGTCAAAACTCGATTCATTTTCGAGCCAGTACATGCCGCGATCATTTTTAGTAGCATTCTCTTCTAAAGAGTTCATGATCTTTTTAGCCATTACAATATTTCCAGCGCGGTAATAAACGAGTGCAAGCATGGCTTTAGATTGCAAGTTTTGCTGTAGCCACTGATCTTCACCCATCTTCAAGAAATAAGCCTCGGCGTTTTTAATGTCCACGTTTGTCTTCAAGCTGTCATAGAAACTTTTTGCATACAGTAAGTGAATTTGAGCTGTTTGTAGGTCTGCTTGCCTACTAGTGTCATTGGCCAGCTGTTTGTAGTCACTCACCAATACTCTGTCTAAATAACCTAGTGCTGAACCTATGATATCTTCAACTTTATAATTGTCGATGTCAACGCTTAGTTTTTTCATCTGCCCAAATCCAGCCACTACATGCATGGTTATGGTTTTATTCGGGTAACTACTTCCACTAAACCAAGGGAAAGCGCCACTAACCATTTGCATTTGGGATAGCTTATTTATGGCAATGTTAAGTCCCTCATCAACGGACGCTTTATTCAAAAGTCTTGATAGGTTTTTAAGCCGATCATCTTTGTTTTTGGCGTTTAAAAGCCATGGTGTTTCCTTTAATGCAATTGATTTAAGATTTTCATTAGCAAACAAAGGCCCTTGTTTTTCGTCCTTCGACCACTTGGATATTAATTCCGATAGCGTTGGATGCTGCTCTACGAGTTTTCTGCCTATTGCATTTGCAAAGATTCGAGAGAAAGTCTGTTCACTGCATTCGTAAGGAAATTCGATCATGTAGGGCAGAGATTGCACCACATTCCATAAGGAGTTATTGGTGAAACCTAGGCTTAAGCTGTAATTCTCTTTAGTTTCTGAGGCTTTTTCAAGAGCATCGAGTTTGAATGCTTTTTCTTCGTTAGCGTTTACCCACATCGGCAAACTTTCAGTGATCATGACTTTGTTAGATAGTACAGGAAGGTAGTTTTCTTCGCCATCGCTGAAGCCGCCAGCAGTAGCTAAAACACGATATTTTATACCACTAAGCCCCGCTGGTACGCTAATTTTCCATTCCATTGCAGCATTTCCATTAGGTGCTATCTCGAAAGCCTTATCCATTCGATCACCTTTGATCAGAAGGTCAATTGGTTCGTTATTTTCAGGGTTGAGCCATTCTATTCTTGATACACCACTCGCTTTTTTTGAAAAAAGGCTAGCCACTTTTACAGAGACTATTAGTGTGTCTTTTTCTCTCACAAAGCGAGGAAAATTAGGCAAAACCATCAGTTTTTTCTGCGTTTGGACAGTGCTAACCAATTTATCCGTTAGCATTGATTTTGTGTGAGCCAGTAACTGTAAATTCCATTTGGTAAGTGACTCAGGCGTAGTAAAACTAAAGCTGAGTTCGCCATTTTTACTAGTTCTAAGCTGTGGATAGAAAAAGGCGGTTTCTTTGAAGTTTGTCCTACTTTTTACTTGGCCGAGTAAGGCTTCATTATCTTGTTGTGCTGCGGCCATACCCCCTTTGGTGCTAATGACAATGACTCCATTGGCTGCTCTTGAACCATAAAGTGAGGCCGCTGAAGCTCCTTTAAGCACTTCATAGCTTGCCGCCTCCTGAAGATTAACTTGGCTTAAGCCGCCTTCTACAATTACACCATCTACAATAATGAGTGGACTATCCGAGCCAGCCAGCGTTGATGCTCCTCTTATTTGAATTGGCGATCTAAAGCCAATTTGATTGCTTGGTTGAACTTGTACTCCTGCCACCTTGCCGGCTAATGCTTGATTGGTTACAGGAACCTCCATTAATGTTTCAAACTCTTCGTCATCGGCAACACTTATTATTTCTTTGTTTTGTGGACTAAATGAAATATTCTGGTAGTTATTTTGACCTTCCCTAGGGTTAACAAAATTGTATCCAAAAAGCTCAAGCTTATAGAATGATTTGTTGGGTATTCGGTATGGTTGGTAACGGCGAGATAATAAGGATTGAAGTATGTTTTTAGAATAACTTTGATTCAAATCAATATTGGCGCTACTATAGTTAGTCCTTGTCGGGCTGGATGGCAAATACCAATCATGTGTGACAAATTGATCAAGTGAGGCATCGTACATAGAGGCTAAGAGTTCAGCTTCGATTCGCTCACTTTCATCACCCTTTATTTTAAAACTCCACTCTTCCTTTTGCCCGGGCTCTAGTTTGCTTCGAAAAGATGTCGTTTCAATTTTGATAGTATGTTCTTCATCAGGGACATTGATATCGAGTTTTCCATACTTGGCCATGCCTTCAGCTTGTGCTAAATAGTGGATTGTATAACCTCCAACATCTCTTGGCTTTATGGGTAAAGAAAGTAATCGTTCACCTTTACTAAGGTTAAAAATATACTCTTTGTTAATCTCCCCTCCTTGGTCTAAAAACAGGGTAACTGTTAGGAAATCGAGGCTTGAATACAGGCTAATCACCAAATTATCCTTATGTTGATAAGTATTTTTGTTCTGATTGATTTCGAAAACTGAATGACGATCCTTTTCAGGCTCTTTAGATTTAATAAATAAGCTAAGAGAGGATTTTTGGATACTTTGGTCTGTAGTTTCGAAGATAATTTTATATGATCCTTTGCCCCATTGCTTACTTTCTTCGATTTTATAAATGTCGTCTATACTTGACAAAATGATTTTTGAGATCAATTTCTGATTTACCTCTGGATCTATTTGTTCATAAGGCTCATATGGGAAGCGTTTGGCAAAGTCCTCTTTACTGATTATTGGCAAATCTGGAGCTTTCCAGAGCCGTTCTTTGAGGTATTTCTCTTCGTCATCCAACTTATAGACAGATAGAATTCCAGGTCTCGAAATTTGTTGACCATTTAAGTTGGTTACTGATACCTTAAGAGAGATTTCTTTACCCTCTTCCACTTCGACTGGTGCCGATATGCTGGAACGGCCCTCATGATAACCTATGTACAGAGATTCCTCAAGGTTTCGCGTTTCACCATTGATATCTGTCACACTAGCACGCAGATCATACGAGAAAATAGGAAGCTTTTCGCGGTCTTCTGAGGCATTGCCACTAGCCTTAAATTTGATTTTGAACTGGCCCTTGTTATCAGTTTTAGTTTCGCCTTCGGCAAGTAGATATTCTTCCTGACTAGGATAAGAATAACCGAAAAAACCTTCATTAAGGCCAAGTCTATACCCGGTCCTTGTAATAGTATACTTTACTGTTGCGTTAGAAACATTGCTACCCGCTAGGGCAACTGCACTTCCAGTAAATTCTACCGAATCACCTAACACATAGGCCTCCTTTATAGGATCACTTCGTAATTCGAACTTTGGTCTTTTATAATTCTCAACACGGAAATATTTATCTGCGGCATTTAAATAAACGTTGGGTTGGTCGAAGAATTCACTCTCATTATCTGGCTCTTCCACCTCTATAGAAAAGTCACCAGTTAAAACGGACTTTGGAATCCTCAATGAGTCAGTAAAGGACCCAAACTCATTCGATCGAAGGTATTTTTCATAGATTTCGTCATAATTTTCATCATAAACAGTAACTAAGACTTCCTCATTTGTTACTGTCGCCTGCTTTTCACTTTCGGTTTTGTAAAGGATGCCTTTAAAGTACATCATTTGCCCAGGCCTATAAATGGCCCGGTCTGTAAATAGATGAGCAGAAACAGTAATTCTACCGCTTTTCTGCGGTTTCGAAACCCTTGAAAGCCTTATATTTTGGAAGTAGGCGGTATCCAAAGCCGTCATTACTTTGGCCGTTAAGCCATAGCGATAATCATTAGAATTGTACCTGATTCTACCATTGTTGTTGGATTTGAATCGTCGATGGAATGGCTTTTGGTAACTATTATTGGTCGACTGAATAATTATGTCTGCGTTCGGTTCAGGTTGGCCTGTTTCGCGATCTGAAATGAGAAATTCATTAGTTGAAGTTGTCGGTAAACTGATGAATGTAAGATTGCTTACCTGAAAGATTCCAAAATGTAGTGGCTCTTCGCTACCTTCCTGTTTTACAACTAATAAGTATTGTCCATTTTCCGCCAAAGGGTCTATTAAGACTTCTGTGGCATGTCTTTGATAGTCTGAGACTTGTGGTAGGTCAATAGCCCACTTTCTGATAAGCTCTAAGGCTTCGAACTTTTTAGAGAACGGAGTTTTAGTGGGGACAATAAGCTGTTTCAGCTTGTCCATATTGCCCTTATATATCGAAAGTTCTAAGGACTTTAGGTTGGCAAATTCTACCAGTACTCTTGAATAGTTTGAAGGTATAATGAAGTCTTCATGGGTTAGCATAAGACTCGACTGCTCAATTGATTCTTTTAAGACATCTGCCTGTTTTGCTTCAAATGAATTCGGCTTGAGTCTAATGATATCATCGCAAATGTCGTGAGCAGATTTCTTTGCCCATCTAAACTGATCACCCTTGCGCTGGAAATTATACCTAGAACCAAGCATATTCAGCGTTTGCGCTTTTTCGAATAGGACTGTGACTTTGGTGGCGTCATCCAAGTCCTCCATCAACCTGTCCAAAGCTTCTAAATAGGCCGAAAGATCATTATTAGCTCTATTTTTAAGGAGCTTAAGCCTAAAAAGCTCCCAATTGACATACCTTTTTGTGTTTCCATTTGCCTTTTGGCGCAACAGTATTTTTTGGAGTTGTTTAAAACCGTGGTCAATGAAAGACTGACCTACCGGGGGATCGATTTTTAGATTTAGAAAGGCGATCGAGTTCCAATAATTTTCCAAAGTCGGAAGCCATGATCTTGATTTAAAGTCGCTGAGTTGTAAGTTGTAGAAGTAAAAACGAAAAGCCTGTTCAGCGATAAAGTCAGAAACCAATTCAATTTTCGGCTCTTCCACACCGACCCTTCGGAAAAATCCTCTGTAGGTATCGAGTCTTAGCGTATCGACTTTATCATAGTCGGCCAAGGCATTTTGATAGTATCGATGGATTTCGCTTTGAAATCTAGTTTTATTCCAAAAGTTGAAATCAACAGTATCAACTTTCGCTTCATCTCTTTGGTTGATATCGTAGCTGTTCCTCAGGTAGAAGTCAAAAAGAGATTTAGCCGCAACCAGTTGATAAATACTTTTTTCAGGAGCACTTGCAGCACTTATTCGCTTCTGCAGGTTGTCCATAACCTTCAATCGGGCATTTTCTTCAAGCAATAACCAAAACTTACTTTGATAAATTGTCGCTTTCAGCAATTCTTCGGCGTCGGATTCTTCCGCTGCATTATTCAGTATTTCAAGGACTTTTTCTTGAGCAGATTTCGTCAAACCTTCTTTTTCGAAACGATAAACTTCTTGCCAGAGAGTATCATTCTTTTCAGCCTGAGCCCAGCCAATCATCGGTACGAAAAGGGCGATAATGAGAAGAAAAATTGGCTTGGTTGAAATCATGTTTTAATTAAAGGTTCTACAATATAAACAGGTGGAAGTCTGATTGACCACTAGTCAATAGGTTTTTAATCTGCTTAGAAAACGAAGTGCTAACCAATAATTGGTCCAGTAATTTTAACCCTCTTTGGAATGTTTAATTGGTCATAGGCGACAACTAAAGAAGATTTACCCCGTAATAGACTCTGTTAAACCAACAAAACTACTTATATGAGAATTAGCACGAAATTTTCGGTGGCTGGAGCAGTGCTACTACTAGCTTCCGTAACTTTTTTGACCTCCATGAAGCCTGTTGAGGATAAGGGCGGATATGATTGGATGAAAGGCCGGCTCGATGCTGCCAAGGCTTTCACAATTGAGGTATTGAAGGCAATGCCAGAAGATGATTATGACTTCAAGCCAAACGATGAGCAAAGAACCTTTGCAGCACAAGCTTACCATATTGCCTATAGCGTAGAATATTTTCAGAAAGCATTTTCACAACCAAATGCAGCTTGGCAGCCAGGAGATGAGAATTCAAAATCAAGAGAAGAACTGATTAAGTGGGCGGAAACTAAATTTGACGAAATGCACACATTCATCTTAGCAGCTGACGCTAATGACCAGCTAACAGCAGGTATTATGTACTATCTGGATCATAATTCGCATCATAGAGGACAATTAGTTACTTACCTAAGAATGAAGGGAATTAAGCCGCCAGTTTACAGGTAGCCTCTTTTAATCGAACGTATTGAAACGTCGCTATAAGGTCTTTTTGGCCTGTAGCGACGTTTTTTTATAAACAAATTTCATATTTGTAGTTTTTGTTTATATGTTTGTTCTACAAATACGAAAATTGATAGATAATGAAAGGAACACAATTAGGAGAATTTGAAGAGCTAGTCCTATTGATTGTAGGTGTGCTCTTTCCCGAAGCCTATGGCCTAAGTATTCGTGAAGAGATTATCTCGCAGACTAAAAGAAAAGTAGCTATTGGTGCGGTACATTCATCGCTAAGTCGGCTTCAAGAAAAGGGTTTTTTGAAATCAGAACTCGCGGAAGCTACCCATGAAAGAGGAGGTCGAAGAAAACGTCTTTTTACCATCACCGCCAATGGTAAACGAGCGCTAGAACGAAACCATGAGTTGCGCAATGAGCTATTTAATCAAATTCCAAAGATCGCATTAAAAGGACTCAACTTCGGTGGCATCTAGTAAACTATACCACCCTCCAAAATTCGCTGATTGGATTCTGAGGCGAGTCTGTAAAGGTAACCTGCTTGAGGAAATTGAGGGTGACTTATTCGAGCACTATCAAGTGCTGCGACAAGATTATCCAAAATGGAGGTCCAATGTCCTCTATTGGTTCCATATAATACATTTTTTAAGACCCTTTGCTTTAAAAAGGGTCGCTCAAATATCTAACAACACAATGATGTTCAAAAACTATTTAACAATCGCCCTGAGAAACTTTAAAAAGTATTCTCTCTATTCGTTCCTCAACCTTTCTGGTCTAGTGGTGGGGATCACTTCTTGCCTACTTATTTTTCTTTATGTCAGACAGGAATACAATGTAGATAGGAATTTTCCTAATGCTGAAAATATCTACAGAGTCGTTACCGACATGAAATTGGGAGACAGAGAGATTCACACTCCTACTGCTCCTGTAGTATTAGCGGAGCATATGATAAAAACTGTGCCTGAGGTAGAAAATGCAGCTCGTCTGATGCTTGGTCAATTTAATACGGTGGTCGACCTAGAAGAAAAGCAGATGCGGGTTTTTAATGTGACCTATGCTACCAGTGAATTACTCGATCTATTTTCCTTCTCTTTTGTGTCAGGAAATCCAGAAGGTGCTTTAGACGAACCCAAGACAATGGTCATGTCTGAAACTATGTCTGAACACCTTTTCCCAGGAGAAGATGCCTTTGGGAAAATAGTTACTTATAACAGTGCTGACTTTATCGTAAAAGGGGTTTACAAAGACATGAGTGATAACGCACATTTCAAGTTTGATCTCATTATGTCTCATGCTTACCAGACAAGTAGATATGATTATGGATGGAACAACCTTAATTCCTATACCTATTTGAAGCTAAAGCCTGGAACAGACCCACTGCAAATAGAGTCAAAATTAAATGCAGCCCTCGAAACGCATATGAAGCCCCTGATGGAAGGTTGGTTTCAGGTACCTGCCGATGAGATCAATTCTGAGGGTAACCACGCACGATTTTATCTTCAACCTCTGGTTGATATTCACTTAAAATCTAACCTGCCCCGAGAGTTTCAGGCCAATGGAAGTATCGAAAATGTAAGAACAATCTCACTGATTGGCATCATCATTTTGCTTATCGCAAGCATCAACTTTATTAACCTTAGTACCGCGCGTGCAGCGCTCAGAGCAAAAGAAGTAGGTGTTAGAAAGGTGATGGGCTCAGAACGCCGACAGCTTGTTACACAATTCTTGTTTGAATCAAGTCTCTACAGCTTTGTTGCATTTGTGCTTTCTGGTCTGCTGGCCTTTGTCACATTACCATACTTTAACCATTTAGCAGGTACCGATATGACGTTTAGCCTGGGAGGTACGACACCACTCTGGCTTGTCATGCTAATAGGTGCCCTGGTAATCGGCATAGTCGCGGGTTTTTACCCAGCCATTGTTCTTTCTTCATTTAATCCTGTCAAGAGTTTAAAAGGACAAGAAGTTAGAAGCGGTGGTAAAGCTTGGTTAAGAAGTGGGCTCGTTATTTTACAGTTCTCCGTTTCAACGTTTCTGGCCATCTGTACCATTGTGATCAACAATCAATTGGATTACGTTTTGGACAAATCATTAGGTTTTGAACAGGATGATTTGATCATTTTAGAGGTTATGGATTTAAATCGGTACGACCGAGGAGAAACTGCCATAATAAATGAGCTAGAATCAAGTCCAAATATCATTAGCTATAGCCGAACAGACTACATTCCAATTAATGGTTCCAGAGGGGAATATTATGTCGACAAGATTGACGAACAAGGAGAAATACAAACGGTGAATGCGCAAAGCTGGCCAATTAATGAAGCTTACATTCCTACCATGGGCATGGAAGTCATCAGAGGAAGAAATTATGAAAATGAACTGGCTTCGGATAGCAACGCAGTGATCATTAATCAAAGTATGGCCCAGGCCTTACAAATGGAAGACCCAATTGGTCAAAGCTTACAATGGAAGGTCAACGGTAAAGTATATAATATGAGTGTGGTGGGGGTTGTGAAGGATTTCCATTACGGTTCTATGAAAGAGACCATCAAGCCACTCATGTTCTATAAAGGTTATGATCCATGGACCTTATCAGTAAAATTTTCTGGAAGCCCTTCTGAAGCCTTGTCAACATTGGAAGGCATATGGAGCGACCACTCTGGAGGGCAACCATTTATAGCACGACTAGCCAGCGAGGATTATAGAATGCTATATCAAAAAGAGGGTCAACTGAAAGGGTTAGTCAATGCCTTCTCTACATTAGCAGTTCTCGTGGCCATTTTAGGACTAGTTGGTTTGGCATCTTTCATGGCGGAGCAACGCCAAAAAGAAATGGGTATTAGAAAGGTACTCGGAGCTAAGTCCATTCAGCTTTTTAGAAAAATGATTGCAGGTTTTACGGTATTAGTCGGCATAGCCTGTTTAATCGCTATACCTGTGGCAAATTGGGTAAGTAGCCAATGGTTAAGTGATTATGCGTATCGCATAGAAATAAGCCCAATGATCTATGTCATGGCTTGCTTGATAATGCTAGTGCTGTCTTGGATAACGGTAAGCTTTCAATCGCTCAAAGTAGCAAATACTAACCCAATAGATAATTTAAGAACGGAATAGACTGAACCTTAGTGGCATATAATCAACTATATCACCCGCCCAAATTCGCCGATTGGTTTCTGAGGCAAGTCTGTAAAGGCAACCTGCTTGAGGAAATTGAAGGGGACTTATTTGAGCACTATCAAGTCATTCGGGAAATGCATCCAAAATGGCGGGCAGATTTAGCCTATTGGTTTCATATGGTCAATTTTCTGAGACCCTTTGCGCTGAAAAAAATCGGTCAAAACTCATCAACAATTATTATGTACAGAAGCTATTTTAAATTCACCCTACGTCACATGTGGCGTAAAAAATTAAGTACAAGCTTTAACCTAATTGGCTTAGTGTTGGCCTTTATGGTTTGCGGTTTTATTTACCTGCATTTACAGCAAGAATTGTCTTTTGACAAGTTTCATGCAAACTCAGAAGACATGTATCGAGTGGCATGGATGAATGATAATCCTCAAACACGAACGCCGCATCCTTTGGCCCAGGCAATGGTCAATGACCTGCCAGAGGTTGAATCCGCGGTAAGTCTTTCTCCGATCTATGGTGCTGGTCTCACCAAACAGTCAGTTACACTAACACTGGAAAAGGAGAATATCAGCTTTGCTGAGCCCAATGGTTACTTTGTTGACAGCACCTTCTTCGATGTTTTTGATTTTAAATTTCTAGAAGGAAACCCTGAAACTGCCTTGAAAAGTCCGTTCGGGGTGCTGCTATCAAAGTCCACAGCCAAACGCTATTTCGGTGATAAACCTGCTGTGGGGAGCAGGCTATCTTTTGACGTCAATACCGATATGTTGGAAGTTGTCGGTGTGGTAGAAGATGCGCCAAAGACGTCCCATTTTCATTACAATTTCCTTATCTCATATGTGACATTAAAATCACTCAATTTCAACGATCCTTGGATGTCTTGGGATGATTTTGGACACTTTAACTATGTAAAACTTAAAGCAGGTTCTGATCCAAAAGCCTTGGAAAACAAGATTCCTACATGGGTTCAAAATTATTTAGATTGGTCTGATGAAGGTATCGAGTCACTAATCGCTGGAGAATATAAATTCGAATTACAGCCTATTGAAGATATTCATCTGCACTCCAATATTCGATGGGAATTGGAGTCAAATTCGAGCTTCTCCTACTTAATTATTTATGGCGTATCTGGACTATTTATCTTATTGATTTCAATTATAAATTTTGTCAATCTCAGTACGGCCAGATCTGCAGAAAGGCTCAAGGAAGTCGGTGTAAAAAAGACATTAGGGGCTTACCGAGGCCAATTGCTATCTCAGTTTGTTTTCGAATCACTGTTCTCATCATTACTTGCTTTGGCCATGGGCATATTTGCCATGTATGCGCTCCAAGATGCTTTTAACCAACTTGTTAATGGCCAAATCTTAGCCCAAGACATTTGGGAAACCAATTCCCTATTATTCATGCTTGGCGTTACGGTGATCACGGCAATTTTTGCGGCAGCCTACCCCGCCATCTATTTGAATGCATTGCATCCTGGTCAAATTTTGAAAGGAACTACTCAGAAGAAAATTGGTGGTGCTTTTGTGAGAAATACACTACTATCCGTACAACTGATTGCGGCCATTCTGATGGTCACAGGAAGTCTTATCATCAATGGACAGATCTCATTTTTGAAAAATAAAGATCTTGGATTTCAGCAAGATAATCTGATGGTTGTTGAACTTAGTAACTACGTCAATAAGTCCGAATTAATTAAAGAAGCATTCAGTAAACTTTCAGGTATAGCGTCAGTAGCGACCGTTTCTAACGTTCCAGGAGGGCAGTTCAATCAGCACAGTATTTATGCCGAAAAAGACCCTTCTGTAAGAACTGATGCAGCGGAGGCTTTTATAGATGATGATGCACTTTCGGTTTTGGGCATAGAACTTCTAGAAGGTCGAATGTTGGACGAAACTATTGCCTCAGACTCCTCTGGAACATCCTTTCTGATCAACGAAACCGCTGCGAAACAACTGAATTTATCGGATCCTGTGGGAGAAACCCTTTTCTGGGAAGACAATGAGAATCTGGTAAAGGGCCGAATTGTTGGGCTAGTGAAAGACTTTCATTATAAATCTTTACATGTCCCGATCAGGCCGATCATCATGATGGTTCAACCTCGTCGTTTGAATTACTTAATCGCTCAGGCCGATACCAAAGCCTTATCAACGTTGATTCCACAAATGGAGCAAACTTTTGGAGAGATTTATCCAGAAGATGATTTCAGGCTGACCTTCTTAGATGAGCAAATCGCCGAACTCTATAAAGAAGAGTCTAGAACGCTCTTACTCACTTCAATTCTTTCCGGTATTTCGATTTTTTTAGCAATCGCTGGATTAGTTGGCATTGTGTCGATAGCGATTAAGCAACGCGTCAAGGAGATCGGCATACGAAAAATCCTAGGGGCATCAGTGAAGGAAATTCTCATGTTGATCAACGGTCGATATGTCATCATCACACTGATGGCCTTAGCACTTGCACTTCCAGTATCTTATCTATCGATGAATAGCTGGATGGAAAATTTTACTTATCAGCATGCCATAAACCCAATGGTATACTTGCTTACAGGCATGTGTGCATTGGTATTGATATTTATAACGATTAGTGCAATCTCACTAAGAACAGTAAGGAGCAATCCTGCTGACGCGCTAAGAATCGAATAGGGTAATATCTCAAACATATCAAACCCCAAGGTTTGCTGATCCCCTGTTAAATCGGTGCCATAGATCCCCTGCTCTAGTGTTATTCTAAAATTTTTAATCGCAGTGTAATGATTTCAATTTGAGATCGTCTACACTGCGATGTATTAAAACTACATTTAGGAATTTTTAATTTGACTTTCAATTATTAAAAACTACATTTAGGAATTAAATCTTATTTGTATGAAGAAATATCAGCTAGGAGAGTTTGAAGAACTGGTTCTTCTTACGGTGGGTGTACTTTACGGAGAGGCTTATGGTGTGGCCATAAAAGAAGAAATAGAGCAGCGCCATAACCGTAAAGTCTCCGTGGGAGCATTGCAATCTGCTTTGCGCCGAATGGAGGATAAGGGTTTTCTAGAGTCTGAATTTGGAGAAGCCACTAAGGCACGTGGCGGTAAAAGAAAACGCTATTTCAAAATCACGGCACACGGTAAAAATGCGCTAGATCATAATATTCAGACGAGGCTAGAATTATGGAATCAGATCCCAGATGTAGCCTTTCAATTTAAATTATGCTAAAAAAGTTTGGTCAAAAACTTATCCGCTTTTACTGCCACCCCGATTATCAAGAAGATATTATCGGGGATTTGGAAGAGTATTTCGAGGTTCACAGCCAAGAAAGAGGGTTTCAGTATGCAAATCGAAAATTCTTTTGGGACGCACTATTGCTCTTCAGACTCTCACTACTCAAGGACAAGTGGTTTTCACAACAACTAATCAACATTCCAATGGTCAAAAACATATTTAAAACAGCATTTCGAGTATTCTGGAGAGAAAAGGGGTATTCCCTGATGAACATTTTTGGGCTTACCGTAGGCATAGCAGCCAGTATGCTCTTATTACTATATGTCGAATCAGAAAAATCAGTTAACCAATTCCATCGAGATATTGATAATATTTTTCAAGTCATGGAGCATCAAACTTACCCGAACAGTGTGCGGACTTTTGATGATAATCCAGGGCCTTTAGTCACAGTTTTTAGTGATGAAATGCCCGAGGTAGAATATATGGCTGCTTTTACAAGGTCTCAGGAAATTCTGCTCAGCATAGACGATAAAGGCTATAAGGAGACCGGAATGTGGGCGAGTGAAGATTTCTTCGAAATATTCGATGTTGATTTCATCGAAGGTCAAAAGGAAAACTCGTTGACCGACCCATCGATGGTTTATATTTCAAGAAGTGTCAAGGAAAGAATTTTTGGATCGGAAACCGCCCTTACAAAAACGATAAATTTTGATGGCTGGGGTGATTATCAAGTTGCAGGTGTATTTGAAGATGTCCCTAGTGCTACGACTATCGATTTCGATTTTATTCTACCATACCAAGTCTGGCGAGAAGTATTTACATGGGTGGAGTCATGGGACAATAGTGGCGTAAAAGGTCTTGCAAAACTTTCTCCAGGAACGGACGTCGATGCTTTTAACCAAAAGATTGCTGGATATATAAATGAAAAGATTCCAGGCCGAGATCACAACGTAACCATATTCTTACAACCGCTCAAGGACAGGTATCTTTATAACAATTTCGAAAACGGCTTTATTTCAGGCGGCCGAATTACTTACGCTAAACTACTTACGGCAGTAGCCTATTTTATCTTACTCATCGCCATCATCAACTTTGTAAATCTGGCCACGGCTAGATCTACTAAACGGGCCAAGGAAGTAGGCGTAAAGAAGATAGTTGGTTCTACAAGAGGGTTACTTCGGGCTCAATTTATGACGGAGTCTTTATTGTTAGCCCTAATTTCCACGGCTTTGGCAGGGCTGATTATCATGAGTGTGATTACACCGCTGAATATGCTAGTCGGGAAGAGTATGAGCTTCTCCGTTTCATCCATAGATCAAATGTCAAAGCTTTTGATTATTGGGCTGGGTGTTGGGCTATTGGCGGGCATATACCCAGCTCTTATCCTTTCAAGCTTTAAGCCCCTAAGCGTGGTAAAAGGGTCTTTTAAGTCTTCCGGTTGGTCTAATGGTATTCGTAAAGGCTTAGTCGTATTTCAATTCACTATTTCAACGCTACTGATTATTTCAACGCTAGTAGTTCGAAACCAGATGGACTACATTAAGAGTAAGAATTTGGGTTATAATAAAGAGCACTTGGTGACGATTCCTGTTGAAGGAGCACTTCGCGATCAAGTAGTTCAAGCGCAATTCAAGTCCACAGTGCTTTCAAATAGCAATTTCAAAAATGTAAGCTTTTCTGGAGGAACACCCCTCAGCTTTTTCTCTTCGACCGATGCAGGCTTTTCTTGGGAAGGAAAAGTAGGAGAACTTAGTAATAAATTCCGCATCATCAATACTGATGTTGACTTCTTCGATACCTATGGAATTGAGATTGTAAAAGGAAGGGGTTTTGACCCAGAACTAGCCACAGATACTCTGAATTATATTATCAATGAGCAAGCGGCTGAAGCAATGAATGTGGAAGACCCTATTTTGCTGCCAGTTTCCCTATGGGGTAGCCCAGGTCGCATTATAGGCGTCGTAAAAGACTTTCATTATAGTTCTTTACATGAAAAAATAGGGCCTATGGTAATGCCTTATCGACCAAACTACCCAACGGATCTTACGATTAAAATGACGGGCCAAAATGTGGTAGAGAGTATAGCCTATTTAGAAAAAGTAATGGCTGACATTAACCCAAGCTATCCGTTTGAATACAGTTTTGTCGATGTAGAATACGAGCAACTCTATCAAAACGAAGCTACAATTGGCACTTTGGCTAATTACTTCTCAGCCATCGCTATTTTTATTTCCCTGCTTGGACTGTTCGGCCTGTCCAGTTTTTCAGCTGATCAGCGAAGTAAAGAGATTGGGATTAGAAAGGTCCTTGGCGCAAGAGTATCTGATATTACCTTTCAGATATCTAAAGGCTTTTTAGTCTTGGTGGGTGTCGGCTTTGTGCTTGCTGCTCCACTTGGTTATGGTTTCATGAATAATTGGCTCCAGACTTTCGAGTATAGGACGCAAATTGGAGTCACTGTTTTTATCCTTTCCGCCTTTATTTCAATGTTTATAACACTTTTAGCGGTTAGCTACCATGCGCTCAAAGCAGCTTACACCAATCCAATTCAAAGTTTAAGGTCTGAATAGAGTAGCGTGCAGAAAGGGATTCAACATATCGCGTCAGAGATAATAAGTCAGGTGAAATCACTAGAAATCGATCTATGCTAAAAAAAGTTGGTCAAAAGCTTATCGGTTTCTACTGTCATCCAGATTATCAAGAAGATATCATCGGCGATTTAGAAGAATACTATGAACTCCATAGTAAGGAGAGAGGAATTCGCTATGCCAATAGAAAGTTCTTTTTGGATGCGCTATTACTCTTCAGGCTCTCTCTTCTCAGAGATAAATGGTTTAGTCAACAATTAATCAATATACCCATGGTCAAAAACATTTTTAAAACAGCATTTCGTGTATTCTGGAAACAAAGGGGATATGCTGCACTCAACATTTTAGGGCTCACTATTGGCATAACAGCCAGTATGCTTTTGTTACTTTTTGTTCAATCGGAAAGATCCATAAATCAGTTCCATACCGATATAGATAACATCTATCAAGTGATGGAACACCAGACTTACTCTGGCTATAGTTACACTTACGAGTCGAACCCGGGCCCTTTAAGCGACCATTTCAAACAAGATATGGCCGAGGTAGAATACATGGCCGCGTTTACTTGGGTAGAAGAGCGCCTGTTTAGAATAAATGGTCAAAGTTATAAAGAGGGAGGTCGCATGGCGAGCGAAGACTTTTTCAAAATTTTTGATGTCAAATTCATCGAAGGGGTAAAAGAAGGTTCGCTAACAGACCCAACGAAGCTTTACCTTTCTAGAAGTACCAAAGAACGAATTTTTGGAGACGAACCAGCCTTGGCAAAAACGCTACAAGTCGATGGATGGGGAGAGTATCAAGTGGCAGGTGTTTTCGAAGATGTTCCGGAAGAAACCACCATCAACTTTAACTTTATAATGCCATATGAACCATGGAAAGCCCGTAATGATTGGCTCCTGGACTGGAGTAACAATGGAATTAGAGGGATTGCCAAATTACAGGCTGGCGTTGATTTCGAGGCCTTCAATAAGAAAATCGAGAACTATGTGTCAGAGAAACAAGATGGTGAGGAGTCGGTAGTAACACTCTTTGTACAACCCTTTGGCGATCGGTATTTATACAATAATTATGAAGATGGAAAGCTAGCAGGCGGGAGGATAAGTTATGTTCGGTTACTCACAGTAGTTGCATTTTTTATCTTGATGATTGCAGCCATTAATTTCATGAATTTAGCCACGGCCAGGTCTACAAAGCGTGCGAAAGAAGTTGGGATTAAAAAGGTCGTTGGTTCATCTAAATTTTATCTATTGCTCCAGTTTATGGCCGAATCCATACTTCTGGCGACGGTTTCAACGATTATTGCGGGCCTATTAATCATGTTGGTTTTACCACCGCTTAATACGCTCGTAGATAGATCGATGACTTTCTCATTTACCCAACTAAATCATGTTGGACTGCTACTAAGCATTGGAGTCGGTATCGGGTTTTTATCAGGTCTATATCCATCATTTGTATTATCAGGATTTAATGCCCTAAGTGTGTTAAAAGGCACATTTAAAACTTCTGGTTGGTCAAATGGACTCAGAAAGGGGCTGGTAGTTTTTCAGTTTGTTATTTCTACCATTCTGATTATTTCTACCCTGGTGATTCATAATCAAATGACCTTTATTAGAAATAAGAACCTGGGTTATAATAAAGAAAACGTCGTCTATTTTAGCGTGGAGGGAGCGCTTTCGGATTTAAATACACGAGAAATGCTCAAACAGAGAATTCTTGATAATCCGAACTTTTTATCGGCAACTTATTCAAATGGATCTCCATTAAGTGTTGGTTCATCAACATCAGGTGGGTTTTCTTGGGAAGGCAAGGTCGATCAAAACCAAACCAATTTTTATATCATTCGAGCGGGTCACGATTTTGTGGAAACTTATGGTCTAGATGTTATCCAAGGCAGGTCGTTTGACAAAGCCTTGTCCACCGACACTATGAACGTGCTGATCAATGAGCAAACAGCAAAATTGATGAATGTGGAAGACCCACTGGGCGTACCCATCACTTTTTGGAACCGTACGGGTAGAGTCGTCGGTATCGTAAAAGACTTTCACTTTAGTTCGTTGCATCAAAGCATAGAACCGCTTGTTATAGGCCTAAGGCCTGAAGATAGCCAAGTATTTAGTGTAAAAATGACAGGCCAAAATGTGAAAGAGAACGTAGCATTTTTGGAAAAGACGGTAAAAGAAATCAATCCAAATTACCCGTTTGAGTATAGCTTTTTGGACGAAAGTTTCGAACGATTATACAGAAGCGAAAACACGATTGGTACCCTAGCCGATTACTTCTCATTAATTGCCATATTCATTTCGCTATTGGGGCTTTTCGGTTTGGCTAGTTTTGCTGCTGAACAGCGCATCAAAGAAATTGGTGTGAGAAAAGTGCTCGGTGCAAGTATTGGAAACCTTTTGATGCTCATGACCAAAGGCTTTATGGTGCTGGTCGGTTTGGGTTTTCTCATTGCCGCGCCAATCGGATACTATTTCATGGATAACTGGTTGAATGCTTTTGAATATAGAGTGGATATAGGGCCTTCAGTTTTCATCATAGCGGGCTTGGCATCTCTCATCATTACGGTGTTAACTGTAAGCTATCACTCTTTGAAGGCGGTTCATGCTAATCCTGTAAACAGCCTTAAATACGAGTAAAACGAAAATAAAATAGATATCAAGGCCTCAAGTATTCATTGCTTGGGGCCTTTTTATTAAGCTTGATTCACAACCTCAAAATATTCTTTGAAACCGACTGGTCTCTGGCTAATATCAACCATTTCTGGGCTGCCAGAAGCCACAATTTTACCTCCTTCTATGAAGTAGACTATGTCTGAGCGGCCCGCGCATAATGTGTTGTGAGTTATCTGTAATACAGGCATATTTTCCTTCAGTTGGTCTAAAATCGATAAGATGCGCTCGACATTTTCCTGGTCTAAAGAACTGGTCACCTCATCTAATAGAAGAACCAAAGGGTCATCGATTAAAGCCCTCAATAAGCCGAGAATCTTTTTTTGTCCACCTGATAATTGTACGCCATTTTCACCTAATTGCGTATCGATCCCCAAGGGGAGGTCTTTTAGAAAATTTTCCAGACCGTAATTTTTGATAAGGCTTTGGACTTTTACTCTATGCCGTTTGTTTGATGTTCCTAGAGAATTCAGGTCAATATTTTCCCATAGGCTCGCGTTAAATACCTTAATTTCTTGCGGTACTACACCAATTCGCTTCCGCCAGTCTACTGGGTTTTTAAATACACTGTGATCATTGAAGAGTACACGACCAGAAAGAGGTTTATAAAGGGTGCTAATGACATGCAGTAAGGTCGATTTACCGCTCCCACTTGGCCCAAATAGAGTCGTGATTTTTCCTTGTTCAACTTGCAATGAGATATTGTTTAATAACTCGATTTGGCCTGGAAATGAAAAAGATAAATCCTGAATTGACAGTATGTTTTTCTCTGCCATTTCTATCGAGGAGGTTTGAGTAGATTCCTCAGTTTTTTGAGTCAGCAACTCGTCCATTCGCTCAAAGGCTATTTTGCCCTCCTCAAAATCTACATAAGTAAAAGCCAAGCTTGCTATATGACCGGAAGTGATGGAAGTTATCGATACGATGGCCAGCATATTGCCAATTTCTAAGGTGCCTGACATCACTTTGAGTGAGGAAATCGCAATGATAGCGACAGTGGTTAAAACTGTAAATAACTGTATCCATAAACCAAATCGGATTGTTGCTTTGTCTGCTGTAAACACCTTCGAGCGAAATGCACGATAAAGATTCATGGCGTTTAGACTTAATTTGGACTCTAAATGCTTGCGTTTTAATTCGTCTACACCTGAAATGGTATCCACAAAATTGGCATTGTTTTCCGCATGATAGACCATTGCCTCTTTTTGGGCTTCAATAACGGCTTTCCTCAAATAGATAATGAGACCAAAAATGAGTATCGAGCAAATCAAGTTAATAACTCCTAAATACGGTTCATAACTGAATAGTAGCACAAAAGCCACCACCACAGTAAATATGCTAATCAGCCCATCTTCGATCCATTTAGTCGTGTTTTCTTCTATGCCCTCGGTGTCCTCCAATCGAGTAATCAGGTCTCCCATTTTTTTGCTATCGAAGAAGCGTTTTGGTTGAAAAAGCAGTTGGCTAAAGAAATTGCTGAGTAAGTCGGTATTAAAGTCCCTACTAAAACTAGCCATACGGTGGTTTCTTACATAAGTCAAAAAGGTAGAAAGTACCAATATGAGCGACCAAATAACAAGGCCAGCAATGATAAGGTTTCTATCGCCTGAAGGAAGTAAGTTATCAACGAGTTTTTCGGTAAAAACTGCCGTTGCAAAAAGTAGGATAGCATGGATAATACCTAGAACCAGGATGTTAGTGAGCCTTTTTTGATGGGGTTTGATTAAAGGAATTAACCAGCTGAGCCCATGGGAGGCTTTTTTTTGCGGTAGTTGTAAATCCCCTGAATACTTAATGTTGAGTGCTATTCCTGAAGTCCATAGTGATTGAAACTCTACATCCGTTAATCGCTGAATGCCATCGTCAGGGTCTGCAATGAGCCAGGTTTCACCGATTTTACCTAAGCAAAGAACAAAATGATTTAGGTTGCTGTGTTTTATGATATGAAGTATAAAACTCCCACGCATACTTGCGAGTTCGGCATATGAGAGTCTTATGGAAGCCGCCTGAAAGCCGAGTTCATTTGCAGCTTGTTCGAGCCCTAAAAGGGAGGTGCCCTCTTTGGTAGTACCGCTTATTAACTTCAATTGTTCCATCGAGGACTTATAGCCTAAGTACCTTACCAAAGTATACAAGCACGCAACACCACAATCTTTTTGATCGTGCTGGCGCACTAAAGCTTTCTTTAAAAGGACTTCTTTTCTCAATTTTCGACGCTAACAAGTAAGCCGATGACTGTAAAATCACAGGCGCTATTTTGTAATAGATAAAGAAGTAGGTCGAAAGAACGATACTCGAGGACCGGGTATCTATGGCGAGGATTCTCGCGATGTTATACCGTTCTCATGGATGCTATTGAACGGTTGTAGAGGCTACTAGCAAAAGTTTCTACACTTGACAAGAATACGGTAATACCTTTTCGATAATGGGTTTAACCTTCTTCGGCGTCTGTGTAATCGGCTGCATCGATCACCCCCGATGATCTGACTTGATTCAGTTTTTTTAAGCGCTGTCATATCAATTCTGTTTAGTTAAATACTCGAAATACAGCATCAACTTAATGAATAATTTTAGCAAAAAGGTAGCCTTTTGGTGAACGACAATTTTCTAGGAATGAACCGCTAAAATCGGCAAACCAAAATTCAGATAGCCACGCCCCGATTGATAAAATGTCAGGTAATCTCTACATCGGTCATCTCATCATAAAGAATGTAAATTTGCTAAATTGATATATTTATGCTAAATAAATATAGCTAAATCAAAAATAGACCATGAAATACCCGATCTGCCCACGCTGTAAATCAGAAAATGCTTCAAAAAGCGGTGTTATTAATGGTAGACAGCGTTTTAAATGTAAGCAATGTAGCTATTACTTTACGGTGGCCAAGCTTGGAAAACAGATTGATAGCTATCTTGTGGTTAAGGCATTACAGCTATATATAGAGGGTGTAAGTTATCGAGAGATCGAGCGGATTTTAGGAGTGAGCCATGTTTCGGTCATGAACTGGGTCAAAAAATACAACGTAAAACCACCGTTGAGCGCTGATTATCGCCCTACTTATAAAGTATTGAATCACAATGAATTAAATAATATGGTGACTTCTCCAGATTTTTTGAAAGGTGCAGGTATGATCTTAACAGAACTGGGGGATAAGTATATGATGATTAAATGGGAGCGCTTCAGAGAATAGTATAGTCTTAGCAAAAATATACACCTGTTTGGGTAGTTCGCGTAGAAATCATTGAAATTTCAAAAGGCCTAAAAGTAATTTTTTTGAATAGAGTCTTTTATTAATTCAATTTTTTTTAATCATGAAGCGCACTAATTTTTTGGTACTTATTGTACTGTTGCTGCTTGGGTCGAAGACTATTTATGCTCAACTCGACAATAGTTATAAGCCTTTGACACTTCACCTCGACGAAAGCGGTCAGAAGTATATCAGATTTATCTCTTGGCATCAGATTTGGCTCGAAAACCAGAACCTAAGTAGCCAAAGCGATCAAGGAGCTACCTTTCGAGTAAGACGTTCTCGTTTTCTCGCTTATGCTCAAATTTCACCTCGATTTCTAATTGTCACACATTTCGGTTTAAACTCGTTGACCGGAGCCAATATGGACCCCATAGGGGATGGTAGAGCCAGTGATGCCCCTCAATTATTTTTACATGGGGCATGGAATGAATTTCGTGTGACTAAGGATGAAAAACTCTACATTGGAGCGGGTTTGCATTACTGGAATGGCCTTTCACGCTTAACCAGCGGGAGTACACTGAACTTTATGACCTTAGATAATTATCGTCAAGCTTGGGCACAACTAGGGCTAAGCGATCAGTTTGCACGTCATTTGGGAGTTTACGCCAAAGGCCGACTTGGCAAACTCAGGTATACGTTGGCTTTGAACAACCCAATTTCAAATGCCCTAAGTTCTAATGATCTGAATCAACTGGCCGAAGGCAGTATTACTTACTCGGGCCGAAGAGTACTGGGTAAGGATGCTGGTACCGTTTTTACCGGTTATTTCGATTATCAGTTCAAGGATCAAGAGTCTAATAAATTGCCTTACCGCGTAGGAAGTTACTTAGGTAAGAAAACTGTCCTCAACATCGGGGCGGGCTTCTTTAGTCACGCTAACGGAACAGTTCTTATTGAAAATGGTGCTCCGTTGGGTCAAGATGTTCAGCATTTTTCAGCAGATGTATTCTACGACGCCCCTGTATCGGCTGGTAGTGGTGCAATAAACTTTTATGGTGCCTTTCATCAATTCGATTATGGCGATAATTATGCGCTGGGTACTACTTATGGAACGGGTAGTTCTATTTACGGCCAAGTAGGCTATGTGCTGCCTTTTGAATTTGCAGAGGGCCAAAGATTGATGCCCTATTTAGCTTACAGCAGCAGAGATTTTGAAGCTTTTGCCGAATCAGGCAATCGATTGCAGATTGGAGCGAACTGGTTTATCAACGGCCACAATGCTAAGATATCTGTTGAGTATATCTCTACACTTTCGAATTATACTGGAGCAAAACCTGATCGAGTGAATGGTCTTGTATTTCAAACTCACATTTTCCTTTAAATCAACCTATTATGTCTAAAGATTTGAAAAAATATTGGAAGAAGAACCTCAGTTATTTGGCCATTCTATTGTCCATCTGGTTCTTGGTTTCTTACGGGCTGGGAATACTTTTCGCAGACGCCCTGAACGCCTATTCCATTGGCGGTTTCCCCCTTGGTTTCTGGTTTGCCCAGCAAGGTTCAATTTACTTTTTCGTGGCTCTGATTTTTGTGTATGTCTACCTCATGAACCGCCTCGACCACAAATTTGATGTAGACGAAAAATAATTTAAAACAGAGAAATTATGGATGCACAGGTATGGACATACATTATGGTGGGAGTTACTTTTCTCATCTATATAGGCGTAGCCGTTTGGGCTAAGGCCGGATCTACAAAAGAATTTTATGTAGCAGGTGGAGGTATTAATCCAATTGCCAACGGCATGGCAACCGCGGCCGATTGGATGTCTGCCGCTTCATTTCTTTCCATGGCGGGAATTATATCCTTTATGGGCTATGGAGGCGCTCAGTATTTAATGGGTTGGACTGGTGGTTATGTATTGCTTGCCCTTCTTTTGGCACCTTATCTACGCAAGTTTGGCAAGTTTACGGTGCCTGATTTTATAGGTGATCGTTACTATTCAAAAAGTGCTAGAATTGTGGCGCTTGTTTGTGCACTTTTCGTGTCGTTTACTTACGTGGTAGGTCAAATGAAAGGTGTTGGCGTAGCCTTCTCTCGATTTTTCAATGTGAGTTATGATACTGGTGTAATCATAGGCATCGGGATCGTATTTTTCTATGCTGTTTTGGGAGGAATGAAAGGGATAACCTATACCCAGGTGGTACAATTTTGCGTCTTAATCTTCGCATTTACAGTTCCAGCCATCTTTATTTCATTCCAAATGACAGGAAACCCAATCCCGCAACTTGGTTTTGGTGGTCAGGTAAAAGATGGCACGTATTTACTACAAAAACTGAACGAGCTATCGGTCGATCTGGGCTTTGCAGAGTATACCAAAGTCAATCAGGGCAACCTGACGAATATGTTCTTCATTACTGCGGCGCTCATGTTCGGAACAGCGGGTCTGCCCCACGTAATTGTTCGCTTTTTCACAGTACCGAAAGTTCGAGATGCTAGGATTTCAGCAGGTTGGGCCTTGGCCTTTATCGCTATTCTGTACACTACAGCGCCAGCAGTAGCTGCATTTGCTAAAATCAATCTGATTAACACCGTTTCGGAACAGCCATACAGTGATGTGCCAGAGTGGTTCACTAACTGGGAAGAAACAGGTTTATTGGTATTCGATGATAAAAATGCGGATGGTAAAATCCAATATGTGGCGGATGCGGAAGCCAATGAATTAAAAATCGATAATGATATCATTGTATTGGCAAACCCTGAAATTGCTAAACTTCCAGCTTGGGTTGTTGGCCTAGTCGTTGCGGGTGGTTTAGCAGCAGCACTTTCCACAGCAGCAGGCCTGTTATTGGTTATTTCTTCGTCTATTTCACATGATTTATTGAAGAAATCACTTCGACCAAATATTTCTGAAAAAGGAGAGCTGAGAGCAGCCAGAATTAGTATTGCTGTGGCGGTCGTAGCGGCAGGGCTTGCAGGGTTAAACCCTCCAGGGTTTGTGGCACAGGTAGTGGCATTGGCATTTGGATTGGCGGCATCATCATTTTTTCCAGCAATTATCCTCGGTATTTTCGATAAGAAAATGAATAAAGAAGGAGCAGTGGCTGGGATGGTTGTCGGCATCCTGTTTACGGCCATCTATATATTCTACTTTAAACCGCAACTGGGAGGGCCGGGTACACCAGATGGTTATTGGTTTGGTATTTCTCCAGAAGGAATCGGTACGCTAGGCATGCTCATCAACTTTGTGGTGGCGGTTACGGTGTCTAGATTTACCAAACCTACCCCGAATCACATCAAGGAACTGGTAGAGAATATTCGGTTCCCACGAGGGGCAGGAGAAGCTTCCTCGCATTAATTGAATGATGATTCAGCATTGAAATAGCCTCTGATATTTTTAAATTGGATATCATGAATAGAAAGCAAAAAACCGGATTAGTACTCTCATTTGTTCTCTTCTTGTTGCTTTTAAACAAGCCCTTAATCGCCATTCCCAACGCGATTAAGGGTGGCTTACCCAATGTGATGATTTACTTGCTGATCGTTTGGTTAGTGATCATTATCACCATGATTATCTTTTCCCTAAAGAGCAGTAAGACAGATGATTAGTGGATGGGTAATCATACTGATTTCGGCCTTGTATTTGGCCTTACTTTTCTTTGTTGCCGATCGGGTAGACAGAGATAAAATTCCAGCTAGATTTAAAGTTGGCAACCGATGGATTTATGCCCTAGCTATTCCAGTTTATTGTACTGCTTGGACCTACTATGGAAGTGTAGGAAAAGCGGTTAATGATGGTTGGGAATTCCTTACTATCTATCTCGGCCCGATTTTGACGTTACCAATTTGGTGGTTCGTAGTACGCAAAATCATCCGGATTTGCGAAGTCCAAAGAATATCAACCCTTGCGGATTTCATTTCTACAAGATTCGACAAGAGCATGACGCTCAGTATCATGACTAGTTCGTTGATTGTCGTGGGCATTATCCCTTACATTTCCATTCAGCTTAAGTCAATTTCAAATGCCTACGAGTTCTTGGTGCAGCAAGAGGTATCGGAAATTTCGCGTGGCTTTATCTGGAACGATGCTGCCCTTTACTTGTCCATCTTGCTGGGTGTTTTTATCGTCTTTTTTGTCTTTAAGTCTATTGAAACGACCGATAAGCACAAGGGAATGATGACAGCCATTGCGCTGGATTCAATTGTAAAGCTTGTGGCATTTATGGCCGTAGGCATCTTTGTAACCTTTTATCTTTTTGATGGCTTTAGAGATGTATTTTCAAAAGCTGATGCTGACTATTTATCGACCTTATCTACAATAGATAATAATTCCGGATATGAGTGGTTCTTTTTGCTATTGCTCTCCATGTCGGCCATCCTTTTGCTACCAAGACAGTTTCAGGTGATGGTGGCTGAAAACCAGAAAGAAGGGCATTTGAAATCAGCCATGTGGCTTTTCCCCATTTACCTTTTATTGATCAATATTTTTGTAGTGCCGATTGCCATCGGTGGATTAAACCTACTGCCCGCGGGAACCAACCCCGATACTTTCGTTTTAGCCTTACCACTTTTAACAGGCCAAGAAGGCTTGGCCCTGCTCACTTTTGTGGGTGGATTTTCTGCGGCTACTGGCATGATCATCGTATCGACGATCTCTCTCAGCTTAATGCTGAGTAATAATGTGATAGTGCCTATTCTGGTCAAAAGAGTAAGAAGCGACATCTCTTCTAGGTTACCGATCTTGGCAAGGCGGGGAGCGGTATTTATTATCTTTCTGCTCGCCTATCTCTATTACCGTTACATCGCAGATGCATTTCCACTGGTATCCATCGGCTTAATATCATTTGCCGCTATGATCCAATTCGCGCCTACAGTGCTTAGCGCCCTTTACTGGAAAGACGCGAATAAGAAGGGTGTCATTTGGGGTCTTTCGGCAGGCTTTATCCTTTGGGCGTATACCTTAGTTATCCCCACAGCCGTTCAAGTGGGCTTAATGCCAGAAAGCTTGTTGACCGAAGGTCCTTTAGGTATTAATTGGCTTAAGCCAGAGGCCCTTTTTGGTTTGTCCATGTCATCTATTGCGCATGGTACATTTTGGAGTTTACTGTTTAACGTCATCTTCTTTTTCATAGGTACGCTAGTAGGCAAGCAGGCAGCGAGTGAACGCAATTTGGCCGAATTATATGTGAATATTTTCAAGAAGGGGGCCAAAGGCAGACAAGATATAGTTTGGAAGGGCGAACTGGAGCTCCATGATTTAATGCGCGTTTGCGAAAACCTTTTGGGCAAACATCGAATGGATCAGGCGTTGGCCGACTACAAGACCGTTTACGGGCCAAATGTCAATGAGTCGGGCCAAGTTACATCTGAATTTGTGGCATATAACGAACGTTTACTCACCGGGGCGGTAGGTGCTGCTTCTGCCAGACTGCTTATAGCATCTATTTCAAGAGAAGAGGAAATCGTCTTGAAAGATGTCATGGGTATGCTCAAAGAAACCACAGAAACAGTCAGACTGAACAAAGAGCTGCGTCTAAAATCTCAAGAATTAGAACGCAAAACCTTCGCCCTACAAAAAGCCAATAGTCGCTTGCTGAATATGGATAAGGAAAAGGATGACTTCATCAGTACGGTTACTCACGAGTTAAGAACCCCACTGACTTCAATCAAAGCCTTTGTAGAAATCCTTCAGGACAACCCCGATTTAGATTCAAATGATAAACACCGGTTCTTCCAAACCATCGATGATGAGATAGAAAGAATGACCCGACTGATCAATCAAGTGCTGGACATGGAAAAACTCGATTCTGGTGCTACCACGATCGTGAAAAAGCAGGTAATACCGCATCAGATTGTAGAAGATTCGTTAGCCAGTATGCAACACCTGCTGAAGACAAAGAATATTGAACTCTTAAAAGACTTTCCACAAACCACCAGAGAAACGATCATAAATGGTGATACCGATCGGTTAAAGCAGGTGTTTATAAACCTCTTTTCGAACGCTGTGAAATATTCGAAAGAAGAAGGGGCAAAAATAGAAGTCAAGAGTGAATTCAATGGGAATGAATTAGTCATTGCTATCAAGGATAATGGCAAAGGAATTCATCCAGAAAATATAGATCGAATTTTCGAAAAGTTCTTTCAAGCAAGAGATCAGACGAGCAAAAAGCCTAAAGGCTCGGGTCTTGGATTATCGATAACGAAAAAAATTGTAGAATTACATGACGGGGATATTTTCGTAGAAAGTACCTGGCAAGAAGGATCCATTTTTACCGTCAAATTCCCAATATCAGGTACAAAAAGTAAAAAAGAGCCGGTGTTATGAAGAAGGTCTTAATAGTAGATGATGAACCGAATATTTTGATTTCGTTGGAGTTCCTGCTTCGAAAATCGAACTATGAGGTATTCGTAGCCAGAGATGGAGCTGAGGCTATAGAAATTCTTCAACTACAAAAACCTGATTTTACTATTCTGGATGTAATGATGCCCAATGTGGACGGATACGAGGTGTGTCAGTTTATTAAAAACAGTCCAGCTTTTAAACACATTAAGGTCGTTTTTTTAAGTGCTAAATCGAAAGAGGAGGATATTCAAAAAGGGTACGATTTAGGGGCAGATTTATACCTAACAAAACCGTTTTCTACCAGAACATTGGTGAAGCAAATAGAAGCAATACAGTAGACAAAAGATTTTTATTATAAACATTCCGCCATGAGCAACAAGATTCAAACCCTGTCAGGATATTTTCATGAATACCAAAAAAGTGTACTTGACCCAGAAACCTTTTGGGCTAGAATAGGCGAATCCTTTTATTGGAGAAAGCAATGGGATGAAACTGTCTCTTGGGATTTTGAAAAACCAGATGTTAAATGGTTTGTCAATGGAAAACTGAATATCACCGAAAACATCTTTGAAAGATATTTACACACAAAAGGCGATACACCGGCCATTATTTGGGAACCGAATGACCCAAATGAAGCCAATAGAATAGTCACATATCGTGAGTTGTTCGAAATGACCAACCAATTCTGCAATGCGCTTAAAGCACAGGGCATAGAGAAGGGCGATCGTGTGATTATCTACATGCCAATGGTACCAGAAGCAGCGGTGGCCATGCTGGCGTGTGCACGTTTAGGCGCTATTCACTCTGTGGTGTTTGCAGGATTTTCATCTTCTGCCTTAGCGGACAGAATAAATGACTGCGAAGCAAAAATGGTCTTGACATCAGACGGTAATTACCGAGGCGCAAAGCAAATTCCTGTAAAAGCAGTGGTAGATGAAGCCGTTGAAAGTACGCCGAGTATCGAAAAAGTGATCGTGCTGAATAGAACAGGTGAAGAAGTGACCATGAAGGAAGGGCGAGACATTTGGTGGCATGATGCGATTGCTAATCAATCCACCGATTTTGCCGCCACTGAAATGGATTCTGAAGACTTGCTTTTTATTCTTTACACCTCAGGATCTACCGGAAAACCAAAAGGCGTGGTACATACCACAGGAGGCTATATGGTGTATGCAGAATACTCCTTTTCAAATGTTTTCCAGTACACACCAGGCGATATTTATTGGTGTACGGCAGATATCGGCTGGATTACCGGCCACTCCTATATAGTTTATGGGCCTTTATTAGCCGGGGGCACCACGCTAATGTTCGAAGGCGTGCCTACTTTCCCGCATGCGGGAAGATTTTGGGAAATTGTCGACAAGTATAAAGTCAATCAATTCTACACCGCCCCTACGGCTATTCGCGCCCTTCAAGTACACGGCTTGGAACCAATTCAGCCTTATTCATTGAATTCCCTGAAGGTGATCGGTTCGGTAGGTGAACCAATTAACGAGGAGGCTTGGCACTGGTACCACGATCATATTGGGAAGGGAAATTGTCCT
Source organism: Roseivirga misakiensis (assembly GCF_001747105.1). Lineage (NCBI taxonomy): Bacteria > Pseudomonadati > Bacteroidota > Cytophagia > Cytophagales > Roseivirgaceae > Roseivirga > Roseivirga misakiensis. The sequence goes on from NZ_MDGQ01000003.1 coordinate 1,293,263, forward strand.
TTGGTCGATACTTGGTGGCAAACTGAAACAGGAGGTATTATGATTTCTGCGTTGGCGGGAATTACTCCGAACAAACCAGCGCATGCGTCACTACCATTACCGGGTATTCAACCCATAATAGTCGATGCTGAAGGCAACGAATTAAAAGGCAATAATGTGGAAGGGAATCTCTGCATAAAATTCCCTTGGCCTTCTATGATCAGAACTACTTATGGCGATCATGAAAAGTGTAAAAACGTTTATTTCTCCGCCTACAAAAACATGTATTTTACCGGTGACGGTGCCAAAAGAGATCACGATGGATATTTGAGAATTTTAGGGCGGGTAGATGATGTAATTAATGTTTCTGGACATAGAATGGGAACAGCGGAGGTTGAAAATGCCATCAACGAGCATCCTAAAGTGGTAGAATCTGCTGTTGTCGGTTACCCTCACGATGTGAAAGGCCAAGGTATTTACGCCTATGTGATTTGCGATATGACGGGAAGAACCGAAGACAGTCTAAAAGCCGAAATCAAAGACACAGTGAGAAAGATTATCGGGCCGATCGCTAAGCCAGATATGGTGCAAATTGTACCAGGGTTGCCTAAAACTAGATCTGGAAAAATTATGAGAAGGATTCTTAGAAAAGTGGCAAGTAAAGATATCTCCAATTTAGGAGACACATCTACGCTATTGAATCCAGAAGTGGTAGATGATATAATTAAAGGCGCTGGATTATAAGCGCCTTTAATTATTGAGAACTTTCTTTTTTAAAGGCGAGGGTAGCTACTCTACCTCCTGAGCCAGAAGCCCAAGCGGATTTTCCTGTTTTTGAAACAGAAACAGCATAATATTGACCTTCCATCGGTGTATAAGCATTATCGCCGGTGCGGTAAAAGTCACAGCTTTCACGACCCACTGCCAGCACTAAATCTTTATCGAAAATAGCAACGCCCGACCGATAACCACCCGGGTTCATCCCGGCCATCATTGGAAACCAGCTGGCCCCTCCATCGGTGGTATACGCTGCGTTAATTCTCGTCAGTGAATCACCACGATAATCTCCACCGACCATTAAACCTTCTAGGTCGTTCTTAAAGTCAATCGAGAAAATGCCTTGTGTAGATTCGCCAGACTGAAGTGGCGTGATCGTTTTATTCCAAGTTTCACCTTTATCAGAAGAATAGAAAAGACTCGCTTCCTCTCCACCGAGGCCAATGTAAACATGGCTATCGCCATTTACCCGAAGACAGGTACCGCTGGCGGCAAAACCACCCTGACCATCTTTTGCCTGAGGCCTTTGCGTAAAGGGTAATTCATTCCAAGTTTCTCCGCCATCGGATGTTTTTAGAATCAACAATCTACCATCAATCGCATCACCAAAAGCAATCCCTTCTTGGTCATTCCAGAAATCCATGGCATCATAAAAAGTGCCTTCAGCATCACTGAAATATTTTCTTTCCCAAGTGGTACCCCCATCAACGGTTTTATAGATCAGGGCAGGTAAACCAGCGCTTAAAACGATGGCAGTATTCTCATCAAAACCCTCTACGTCTCGAAAGTCAATTTTTTCATTATCTGGAATGCTTACATTTTCCCAAGTAGTACCACCGTCAATTGTTTTTAAAACTGTACCACCGCTTCCACTTGCCCAAGCTACCTGATCGGAGACGGCAGAAACACCGCGCAAACTTGCTGTGCTGCCCGTGGTTTGAGGTACCCAAATAGGTTCAGGAAGGCTTGTTTTGGCTTCTTCCGTCTCCTTCGGAGATCCACAGCCAAATAAAAGGACTACTAATGCTAAGCCTAGAAACTGTCTCATTCTGAATCGGCAGCTGGTTTCAAGGAAGGTTTGTCAGCAGAATTATAGACACTTTCCGGAAGTTCGTCGAAGACCATGATATTAGAAAGTTGGGCCATTTCTCTTTCGCCCGAAAGCATAATATTCCCCATTTTCTGATAGTCTTTCCACGGGTTCGTAAAGCGTGGCTCTTCGGCATCGGTGGTCGGATAGTACGCCCATTGAGTCACCAATCTTGATTCCTTATCAACCCATACGTAATACATATTTTGAGGTGTTCGTCCCACGCCTTCAAAGGTCAAGTTCAGTTTGTCGGCCATTCTGCCATCCTCCGTCGCCTCTTCACCAGCATAAGTTAGCGTCACGCCAGAATCCTTCAGTTTGTAAGGCATCACCAGCCAGTAGGAGTCATTAATCCAAATACTCTTACCTCTATTCACCATGGTCTGTAGCGAATCGCCTTGGAGGGTTAACTCGGTGCCATCTTGAAATATTTTTCCTGTGTCGTCATTGATGTTCAGCAGGTAAGTGCTTGTGCCCATATCAATTCTCACATCGCCAGTCCATTTATCCCAAATGAGTTCACGCCGTCCAAAGAAGTTCCAGCAAATATGACGTGTATTATCCCAGGCTTCTCGGCCGCCCATGGCTTCCATAACCTCATCGGCAATGGCCATAGCTTTAGCATCTGAGCCAGCTAAATTGAAGCCTTCTGCAGGTGGGTTTCCGTAAGGTTCATTCGTGTTTTCGGCTTGAGGATTACAAGCGGCAAAACCGATAATGATTGCCGAGAAAAGAATAGCTAGATACTTGGTTTTCATAGGATCAAATTTTGTGTGAAGTTAGGGAGTTCCTACTTACGGTTCAATCCATTGATCAGAAAGCCAGCTTTATGGCACCTATTTTACAGGGGCATAAGGGTTTATTTCCCTCAATTTTTCCTCTAGTGCCCTTAAATCTTTTAGGCGCATCCAGCTCACTTTTATTTTATGCTGTTGCATTTTATCATCGGCATCCAGAATGTTGAGGCCTATGTGCAAATGATCCGTTTCAAAATAACTGTCGAAATTATACTTAGTGATGAGGAGTGAGCTCTGTTTTTTAGAAAATAACTTTTGAGAATTGATTACCATGCCACCCTCAGCCTCTGATGCATGGATGTAAATTGGCCAATTGATAAAAGAAGACATAAAACCGAAAAGAGGGGCAAATGCAGCTAACAAGATTATGCTCGGCAACTCTGGGGAAATGATGTATTTATAAACGAAGATAAATACCACGAATATCCCATAAAAAAAGAGCAAGAACTTAAACCGATTGACTTTGCCTTTGTTGTTTATATCTTTCATTTGACCAGCTTTGGGGGTTGAATTTAATGGATTTGAGGGAATTAAGCGAGCTTCATTTTAGAGACCAAATCCCAAAGCACAATGCCCGCTGTGACAGATACATTGAGCGAATGCTTGGTACCGAATTGAGGGATTTCCAGACAACCATCGGCTAGCTCAACAATTTCATCCTCGACACCGAAAACTTCGTTGCCCAAAACGATGGCTACTTTTTGATTTTCGATAGGCTTGAAATCTTGAAGCGGAATAGAGCCCTCAGCTTGTTCCACGGCCATAATTGTATATCCCTCAGCCTTTAAAACTTCGCATGCCGATCGTGTATTTTCATAATATTTCCAGTCTACAGATTCGGTTGCGCCAAGGGCAGTTTTATGAATTTCACGATGCGGTGGCTGGGCGGTAATTCCACAAAGTGCGATGCTTGTAATTCCAAAAGCATCAGCAGATCTGAAGGCAGAACCTACATTATGCATACTCCTAACATTGTCCATCACTACCACGACAGGTAATTTATCAGTAGCCTTAAATGCTTCAATATCTGGCCGGTTGAGCTCCTCGTTTTTTAATTTTCGCATCGCTGCAATTTTACCAGCTTGGGTGGATTTTACAAGGCCCATAAAAAGAAAGTGCCTGCCCCATCTGGGTAGACACTTTAACAACACCAATCAAAAACTATCTTTATTCGCGTTTAGGCCGATTTCTGCCTAACGAGAGGCTCTGCTGTTTTTAGAAATTACCAAGTACTTAGAAATTTGCCAGAAAGATTCAGGATCTGTAATCTCTAGAATTTTTATCCCATCTGACTCACCTGGTAGAATAGCGTATGAACTACTTGGATGGTCGCTGACAAGCGATAAGGAAGCAGCCTCAATCTTCAATTGATTGACACTTCTTTTATCTAGCTCCAAGAATTCAGCTTTGTCGGCATCTTCTTGTAACATTACTTTTCGCCCAATAAGACCTAGAAAACCGCCTTCTTTGTCAACAACGCCTTTGGCCTTCAAATCTTGGAAGGTGCCAATGGCCAAGTAGCCTTTATTCAATTCGTCATTTAAAGCAGTAAGTTGAGATACCTCTAAGTCCTTTTGTTCTATGGCATCGGCTTGGGCCAAGACGGTCACATTTAGCGAGTCTTTTTGCGAATTTAGTCCAGTAATTACCGCCTCGCGGGCAACAAGCTCTGATTTCAGATCAATAATTGTGGTTTGACGCGCTTTCAAATCTGCTTGTAAAGTCTGAAGTCGCTTTTGGAAGACTCCCTGCTTGATTTCGGCACTTTTAATTTTGTCGGTGAGTGTTTTTACGTTTTCGTTAGAGCGAACGATCAAGTCATCAATCATCGCTATTTCGCGCATAATGCTCTCTTTTTTTCCTTCATTGAAAGGCTCTTGGCGTTGCCCGAATACAAGGTTTTCCTTTTCAACGATACTCGTGATTTGCTCCTCGACTTCAATAATCAATGACATCACTTCTTCAAAGGCCGATTCTTTTTTGACAATCTCCTTTTCCAGGTTGACATACCTCTCTTCTAGTACTTCTTTTTTTTTGGAGGTAGCGGATACAGTAAACCACATAGCGATGGTAAGTGCACCCAGCAATACCATGCCGATTTTCATCGTTTGTTTCATCTTCTTAGGTTTTAATTGTTAAATGATAGATTAAATAATTCTGCGAATGCTTCAGAAGAAGCACTAATTCAGACTCGTCTAGCCTGTTGGCTGTGATGCACTGTTGGGTTTGGGTTGGTGGGTTTTGAGAATAGGTTTGTGATGATTCTCGCTAGTATAACGAAAGAATTAGTTGAAATTGTGTGATGTAACGAAAAAAATAGTTATAAAATTTTTCGGAGGATTAAAGCCCCGCCTTTTTTGGCTTTAACCAACCACGATCAACGGCGTAGATAATAAGTTCCGTTGGAGATTTGAGCCCCAATTTTTTGAGGATGTTTTTACGGTGTGAATTGACTGTATGAATACTTATACCAAGGTTATTGGCGATTTCTGACGAAGGTAAACCTCTACCGATCGATTTAATGATTTGCATCTCTCGCTCAGATAAATCACCATCAATGGCAATGTCTGAGTTGTTGACCAAATTCATTACTTCTTGACAGTAGAAACTTCCACCTTTATCAATTACATCTAGTGCCGAGTTGATTTCTTCTACTGAGCAGTTTTTAGTCAAAAAGCCTTCAACGCCGGCTCTCAATTGTTTGTTAATTGAAACGGCATCATCGTCTTCAGAAATAACCAGAACTTTTAAGTTAGGGTAAGACTCTTTTAGTTGTTTGGTCACCGTATCTTGTAGAATATAGTCACCCAAATATTCAAGAATCAGAAGTTCAGGCGTGTGTCTTTGGACTTGATCGGATAGGTTGCGATCGGTATTAAAGACGACCACCTCATTTATGCCACGATAGTTTTCTAGAATAATCTTTATTCCAGTACTGGAGAGAAACTGTGGGTCATAAATGGCTGCCTTTTTCACAACTATTCTTATTTAGACTGATTAAAATTAAGGCAAAATTAATACTCTTATCGAAAAGGTCATCATTAATTTGACTCAGCTCATAAAACTTGCCAAATGAGGGAAAGGTTTAGCGGAATAATGGCCCCTAGATCGTTGATTTCTAAAACTTATATCGGCACCATATTTTTCGAACCAATAATCTTTATTTTTGACCTTTATTATCAATCTAATACCGATCAATATTTAGTATGGCTAAGAAGAAAGAGGCGAAGGAAACCCCATTGATGAAGCAGTACAATGCCATCAAGGCCAGTCATCCGGGGGCACTTCTACTTTTCCGAGTTGGAGATTTCTATGAAACCTTCGGAGAAGATGCCATCACTGCTAGCAAAGTGCTAAATATTGTCTTGACAAAACGTGCCAACGGTGCCGCAAGCCATATTGAGTTGGCCGGTTTTCCACACCATTCTTTAGATACTTATTTGCCTAAACTGGTAAGAGCCGGAAATAGAGTCGCTATTTGCGATCAGTTAGAAGATCCTAAAAGTGTAAAGGGAATTGTAAAGCGCGGGGTAACGGAATTGGTGACGCCAGGCTTGTCGTTTAACGATAATGTATTAGACCAGAAAAGGAATAACTACTTAGCCTCTTTAAGTTTTGGGAAGGACGAAATTGGCGCAGCATTTTTGGACCTATCGACCGGGGAATTTCTCACGGCGCAAGGAAAACCAAGCTATATCGATAAGCTCATCCAAGGGTTGAATCCATCCGAATTCATTTACTCAAGAACACAAAGAGAAGCATTTGAAACTCATTACAGCGACGATTTCAATACTTATCAGATTGATGATTGGGTTTATGCCTTCGATTATGCGTATGAAAAGCTCACTAACCACTTTTCTACGAGTTCTTTAAAAGGCTTCGGGATAGAAGAAATGAATCTGGCGATTACCGCAGCCGGGGCGGTACTTTACTATCTGGAGCATACAGAACACAAAGAGATCGGTCATATCGCTGCAATCAGTAGGATAGAGGAAGATAAATACGTCTGGTTAGACAAATTCACTATCCGAAATCTTGAATTGGTTTACCCACAGCACGAAGGTGGTATTCCATTGATCCAAATTCTAGATAAAACACAGACCCCTATGGGTGCTAGAATGCTCAAGCGCTGGATGGTATTGCCGTTAAAAGAACTAGATAAGATTCAAGAAAGGCTTTCGATCGTTGATGCTTTTCACGAAAACGGGGCATTAAGTGAGGAGATGGCCGAGGCCATGAAAGATATCGGCGACTTGGAAAGATTAATTTCTAAAGTCGCTGTCGGCAGGATTAATCCACGCGAGTTAAACCAATTAAAAAAGGCGCTGCTGAGTATTGGGCCGATGAAGGAATCTTTGACCGCAGCTAAAAATAAGTCGCTTCAAGCACTTGCTGCACAACTTGATACCTGTGGGCCGCTGTTAGAAAAAATACAAAGTGAGCTTCAGCCAGATGCACCTATGCTTGTGCATCAAGGGGGTATCATTGCAAAAGGTGTTGACGAAGAGTTGGATGAATTGCGCGGCATAGCCTTTAGCGGAAAGGACTATTTGGTACAAATACAGCAGCGGGAGAGTGAGCGAACGGGTATTACTTCTTTAAAAATTGCCTATAACAAGGTTTTCGGATACTACCTTGAAGTAAGCAACGCCCACAAGGACAAAGTGCCAGAGGAGTGGATTCGCAAGCAAACCTTAGTCAATGCAGAGCGATACATCACGGAAGAGCTTAAGACCTACGAGGAAAAAATTATTAATGCGGAAGACCTATATAAGGTCATTGAGCAGCGACTTTTCCAAGAGCTCGTCGCTTTTGCTGCTGATTATACGTCTAAAATTCAAAAGAATGCCAAGGTGATTGCCACCTTGGACTGCCTTATCTCATTTTCAGTAATTGCAAAAGCTAACAATTATTGCCGACCTGACTTAGATGATAAGATGCTCATCGATATTCAAGATGGTAGGCACCCTGTAATCGAGCAGCAACTGCCAGTTGGTGAATCTTATGTACCGAATGATGTGTTACTAGACGATCATACGCATCAAATCTTAATTATTACCGGGCCAAATATGGCGGGTAAGTCAGCTTTGCTTCGTCAAACGGCATTAATCGTGTTGATGGCACAAATGGGTAGTTATGTACCCGCGTCTAGCGCTTCCTTGGGCATTACAGACAAAGTATTTACGCGTGTAGGGGCCTCCGATAACCTTTCGAAAGGCGAATCTACCTTTATGGTCGAAATGACTGAAACGGCTAGTATCCTTAATAACCTTTCGGAACGTAGTTTGGTCTTGATGGATGAAATTGGTCGTGGTACGAGTACTTATGACGGTATTTCTATTGCTTGGTCGATAGTGGAGTACTTGCATAACCATGATAAGTTTAAGGCTAAAACACTCTTCGCGACACATTATCATGAATTGAATCAATTGGAAGAAGATTTCCCTGCGATCAAAAACTTCAATGTTTCGGTGAAAGAGGTTGAAAACAAGGTCATCTTCATGCGAAAGCTAAAAGAAGGCGGTAGTGAGCATAGCTTTGGTATTCATGTGGCACAAATGGCGGGGATGCCCAATCCGGTTGTGATTCGTGCGGCCGAGATTATGGGGCATTTAGAACAGGACAAAATCCGAAATCAGACTGATGATAAAGTGAAAAGCATTCCGAAGAACAACTATCAATTGAGTATGTTCGAGGCTGACCCCACATTTAATGAGATTAAGGAGTTGCTTGAAAAGATCGACATTAATACGATTTCGCCCGTGGAGGCTTTATTAAAGCTGAATGAGATTAAAGGGAAGCTGAAGGACTAATGTTCTGGCTTTAGATTTAGTTACTGCAATTTTTTTAATGTAGTCGTTGCATATTAAAACCCCTTCACTAAATTTGCATTCCGTTTTGCAGCAAGTGCGAAATTTTTGTATTGAAATAAGCGAGAGTAGCTCAGCTGGTAGAGCACGACCTTGCCAAGGTCGGGGTCGCGGGTTCGAATCCCGTCTCCCGCTCAATAATTAAAGAAGCGCGATTTAATCACGCTTTTTTAATTTAGAGTCATTCACAATTTCATGACTACCTAGTAGTCAATGCCGGAGTGGTGGAATTGGTAGACACGCAAGACTTAAAATCTTGTGCTCTTCTGAGCGTATGGGTTCAAGTCCCATCTCTGGTACATAAAAGCCCCTTGAAAAAGGGGCTTTTTTTGTTTCTAAAACTCTGGTTATTCATCCCTCAGAGAATTGACTGGATTCATTTTCGATATACTTAATGTTCGTGAAGAAATAGTGGTAAGTGCCACTAGAAACACCACAATTGCTGGCCCAGCGAAAAGCCAAAAACTAATATCAATTCTATAACTATAGCTGTTCAACCAATTGCCCACGATATAGTAGGTTATCGGTAAAGCGATAAGTGTAGCTATACCAATGAGCCAGAGAAAATCTTTAGAGATGAGCGCTATGACTTGGCTCACACTCGCACCAAGAACTTTACGGACACCTATTTCCTTTTTACGCTTGGCTACCGTGTAAGAAGATAATCCAAGTAACCCTAAACAGGTGATCAGTAAAGCAAAAATGCTCAAAGCACTGAAAACCGTTTGAAATTGTTGGTCTGATTTGAAATGCTCATCAAATTTTTGATCTAGAAAGAAAAACTCGAATGGACTATCGAAATGCTCATTGTAAAGTGATTCTATTTGGCTGAGTTGACTTATGATATCACCAGCACCAGTTCTAATACTCACATAATCTCCAAAATTGCCGTAGCGGAAGATCATCGGTATATAGCCTTCTTTGACACCGGTTTGGTGGAAGTTCTTTAATACCCCAATGATCGTGCGATCGTCTCCCCAGAAGTTTATTTTTTGATTAATCGCCTCGCTTGGGTCTGTAAAACCCCAAAGTTTGATCGCTTCTTCGTTTACAATAACATCCTGTTCGTAGACACCTTTTCCAAAGTTCTGACCTGCTAAAAGTTCCAATTGCATCGCTGGTATGTAGCGATCGTCCGTAAAGTAAATGAAGAAGTTAAAATTATGTTCTTCCACAGCATTGATAAGATTAATACCCGTTGTACTTCCCATCATGCTCGTCGGTTGACCAGGAACTGTAGTGGACAAGGCTACTGATTTAAACGAACTATTATTGAGTAACTCGTCTCTAAACAACTTAAAATTCACCATCTCCGATCTAGTCGGTGGGGCATGGACTACCACTACTTGTTCAGAATTGAGCCCGAGGTCTTTAGCTTGCATATACTCCAATTGTTTTGACGAGGTGAAGGTTTGAATCAATAAGAAAATAGCAATGGAGAATTGAAATACGACCAGTGACTTTCTTAAAAGGATGCCGCCACTTGAATGCGCGAACTTTCCTTTCAGAACAGCGACGGGCTTAAAAGAGCTTAGAATAAATGCTGGGAAGCTACCACCTACCAATGTACTAATAACGATTGCCCCACTAAAAACCAGCCAAAACAGCCCTTTGTCGAAAAGTGTGAAGTCTTTTGGTAGGCCTGCCATTGCTTTGAAGCCAGGTAATAATAGATAAATCGTAATGAGTGAAAAAGATGAGGCCATTCCGTTGATCACCAGTGATTCAATGAAAAATCGAACCTTTAATTGATTGTTTGTGGAACCTATGACCTTTCGAATTCCGACTTCTTTTGCCCTATCCATTGACTTGGCTGTGGCCAGATTGATATAATTTACTATCGCGATGATAATGACTAGAAGTGCCACTAAAAACAAGAAATAAACGATGGTGGCATTTCCACCAGCCTCTGCTTCATATGATTTATGAGAATAAAGATGAATGTCTTGCATTTTTTGACCGATAACGCGTTCATTCTCAATCTTTTCTTCGGCTTCTAAACGTTTACTGAGCTTGTCAATCGATGCTGAAAACGTATCGTATTTATCGGCTTCTGTGAGTAGTACATAAGTGAAAGTATCATTGCTGTTCCATGGGCTTTCGCGTTCTTCGAGTTTTTGCTTCATGGTACTGTAAGAAAACAGTATATCAAACTTTAAGTGTGAATTGGCAGGGCTATCGGTCGTTACACCCACTACTTTCAATTCACTGTTAGTTACGGATGTCCAAATGGTTTTTCCTACGATATCCGTTGTCCCAAAGTATCTTTGAGCAGCAGATTCCGTTAGAATCATTTCATTCGGATTAGTCAAAGCCGTTTTTTCATTTCCCTGCATTAAGGAGTAACTAAAGAGGGATAAAAAGCTGTGGTCTACTGCGAAAACCCTTGCCGCTCTGAAGCTAGACTCATCGACTTTTAAGACAGCTTCTGACATACGGTAGGCCCGAGTAAATTCTTCTACTTCAGGAAACTCAGCCTTCATCATAGGCCCCAATAAATGATAAGATTCCGCATCCTGATCGATTAGGGAGCTTCCGTCCATATAGTCGATCGTGATTCGGGTCATACGATCGGATTTTGGATTAGAACTTTCGTAGCTCAGCTCAAAGTGAACGTATGATAGCATTAAGAGTGCTACTGAAATTCCAGCAGTTAGCCCGATGACATTGATGGCGGTGTACATTTTTTCACGGCCAATAATTCTTAAGATCGTTTTAAAGTTATTTTTGAACATGCCTATGTTGTTTAGATTTTGAGTTCCGCCAATCATCCTTATCAAGGCGGGTCGCATCAATTTGAGCGACTGCCAAATAAATTGTCTTTTGGCCTTATTTAGTGAATAGCGTTCAGTATCGTCTACAAACCTTTCCTCTAAGTCACCTTCAATTTCTTCGACATATTGCGGCCGAAGAAACTTACGAAGTAGCCAAATTGGCCACCTTGGAGGGAGATCGTTTTTAACGTTTACCATTCCCCTCCAATAGCCATATCAGGCATAGCACTCCACATTTGAGTTCTAAGGTCCCTCATATCTCGAAGTACCTTAACACCCATAGGAGTCGCCGTGTAAATTCTCTTTCGTTTTCCCCCTCGTTTTTGGGTAACCTCACCCCATTTAGAAGTGAGATATCCTTTCTCTTCCATCCTTTTAAGTGCAGTTTGAATAGCGCCCATACTTTGCCGTTCCTGAAGACATTTTTCTAGGTACCGTTCAATTTCGTTTCCATAGGCATTCTCTTGTAAGATGACCACACTCATCAAGACCAGCTCTTGGAATTCGCCGAGTTTATTTTTCTTCATTTTGATTTTATACTAATTGAAGTAAATATAAAGATGAATTATATATTATACTAATTGAAGTTTTAATATAGTCGTTATTATCCCTTGTAAAGATTAAAATCGATTAGAAGACTTAATACTGATTGAAAAGGTTGCTTCCCTTCAGTAAGAAAGCTATTCAGAACTTCGATTTGAATTCGAATTTTAAAGTTGAGAAGGGTATTTGATAGGATTTAATTTGAAGTCAATCTTTGATTTTTCGATCGAGATAACGTAAAAAAAGTCATTGTCTAAAATTTTAAAGGTAATTTCTAAGCTTGTTTAAAAAGCATAATCAACCGTAATTGGTAGAGATGAGGATTCTTTATTCGTTAGTCGTGTGTTTCTTTTTCAATGGACTTATTGCCCAAGACTTTGAGTTGACCTCTATCAATTTGACAGTCGAAAATGGGCTTGTAGGTGATAATGTATATTGTGCGCTACAGGATGACAAGGGATATATTTGGTTTGGAACGGAAACAGGAGTAAGTCGATATAACGGGAAGTCTTTCGAAAATTTTTATATGACTGACGGACTCGGCGACAATGAAATTTTTCGAATCGACCAAGATAGTCAGGGTAGAATATGGTTTTCGGCGTTTAATGGAAAGTTAAGCTATTTCAAAGACGGCACTTTCTACAATGCTACAAATGACACCACTCTGGCGAAAGTCACCATGGATAACTATTATGTCTCTCTTTTTGAAGACTCTAGGCAAAATATTTGGCTAGCGAGTAAAATACATTTAGTGATGATCGACCGTGAAGGAGTGGTCACAAATTTCAGCGAAAATCCTTTAAACCAAAAAGTACGTATTGGCTCTTTTATTGAAAAAAATGGCGAGGTCTGGGGTAAGGCGATCGCTAATAATACTACCTATAACTTAAGCCTAGCTGCACAAACAAAAGCACATTTAATCTCTGTAAAAGGAACAGTAGATAATGATGAATATATATCAAGTAACAGCTCCTATTTAATGGTCTCTAGTAAGAATGGAGATAAAGAATATATAAAGAGACTGAGCAATAGAGATATCTCAATGCTCAAAGATTTTTCGAAAATGCATGACTACAAAGATGGAAATGTCTGGGTTTGTACTTTCGGAGGTGGACTAAGGATAAGCAAAAAAACTGGCAATTCCAGGCTGTTTTTCCCCAATAAGCAGATCACTCATGTGTTAAAGGATCGAGAGGATGGTTATTGGTTTACAACGTTGGGAAATGGAGTATACTTTGTGCCCTCACTTGAGAATAAATCAATCTCAAAAATTAAAAATGCGCCAATAGGGAACGTGTTGACAGTTGCTGATTTGGACGACAAAATATGGGTTGGAGCTAATTTGGCAAGGTTTGGTCAAATAAAGGAGGAAAAACTAGATATCAATTCACTTTACTTGTCCAACGGAAGGTCTCGTACAAAAAAAATTATGAAAGGCCGTGATGAAGGCGATCTTCTGATAGTGCTCGAGGAAGGACTTCTTTTGAAACGATCTAATGGTTCCTTTTCTAGAATGCCAGGTTCAATCAAGACAATCAACAAATGGACAAACCGACTATATGCTATTGGTATAACTTGGGGACTGGTAGTAGTTGATATTGATAAGCTATATAAGGAGTTTGATGAGATCGGGCCTAATACAATTTTTAAAAATTGGAGGTATAGCGATAGGTCATTCGCGATAAAGTCATTCAAGTTTGGTTCTGTACTTGATATAGAACCACATGGAAAAGGAATGCTAATCGCAAGTGCAAGAGGGCTCTATTTTTTGAATGATGATTTAGAAGTCTCAAAAATGGATGCTCATCCTGCCATGAACTCTGTCATCAATGATATCATTAGCATAAATGATTCAACCTACATACTAGCTTCCGGCGGGTATGGTTTATTGCTAGCTTCCGGTGATAGTTTAACAAATATTACGACTGAAGATGGTTTATCTTCTAACATCATAAGAAGAGTTTTTATAGACGACCGTTCTGTTTATTGGCTTGCTACAAATTCTGGTATTGACAAGTTTGAGATTTTAAATTCAAGTCACAAAGTGTCTTCGATCAAGTTGATGGATGGGCTAATAAGTGAGGATGTGAACGACCTTATGATTAAAGAAGGAGAACTTTGGGCAGCCACAAGCAAAGGGATTTCAAAAATTAGTCTAGCAGATTGGGAATCGCCAAAGCTTATCCCGAAGCTCAACATGCGGTCAATGATTGTTGATGATCTTCCTGTTATGTCAATGGCACCCTTAGCACCGAATATTAAGAATATTAAGTTCGAATTTGACGGGCTTCATTTTCAAAGTCTAAATCGATTGACTTACGAATATAGGCTTGAGGGATTCGATAGTACATGGAGAACGACGAGCCAGAATACGGTCGATTTTAATGGCTTAAGGTCCGGAATCTACAACTTTCAAGTAAAAGCAATTAGTGCATTTGGAGACGAAAGTGAAATTTCGAATCGACCATTTACTATTGCCACACCATTCTGGGCTACATGGTGGTTCATAGCAGTTTCAATATTAGTTTTCTCCATCATTGTCTTTCTATTGATTCAATTCGTAGTTAGGCGTAATAGAATCAAAGAGAAACGTAAGTTCGATATTCAGTTGAAAATTGCAGCTGCTGAACGCAAAGCCTTACAATCTCAACTAAATCCACATTTTATATTCAACTCCCTCAATTCAATTCAAAATATGGTGTTGGATAATGACACAGAAGGCGTTTATCAGTACTTAGCAAAATTTGGAAAATTGATTAGAAGAGTCCTTGAATTCTCTGATATTTCAATGATTTCTCTGACAGAAGAACTAGAAACGCTCAGACTATATATGGAGCTCGAAAACTTGAGGTTGAACAATAAATTTGATTTCGAAGTAAAGGTGGCAGATGATGTGGATCGAGAGATTAAAGTGCCTAGTATGGTTATTCAGCCTTATGTTGAAAATGCCATTTGGCATGGTATTACACCGCTAAAAAATAGAAGAAGAGGGCTAGTAACTATTCAAGTTAGTAGAACGGCGCAGGGCCTTGGTTTTGAAGTAATAGATAATGGTGTTGGACGGCCATCAGAAAATAATAAGAGGGAAGGTTTGGGCACTCGAATTGTGAATGAACTTGTAAGGAAACACAAAGGGGACCATTCAGGAGAGGTTGAAATTTTAGATCTTTATGAAAAAGGCCAAAGTATCGGTACCAAAGTAATTGTACAACTCATACCAAAACTGAGCATATGATCAAGGCACTAATAATTGATGATGAAGAGTCTGGAGAGCAATTACTTTCCAAGCTTATTAAGTTAAAACACCCGGAAATTAGTCTAGTGCCATCAGCTTTTGATTTGGATGAAGCCATTCATCGGATTGATGTGGAGAAACCTGATCTGATATTCCTAGATATTCGTCTTGGAAAGTCAACAGGCTTTGATGTATTAGAAAAGACTGTGTTTCAAGATTATCATGTCATTTTTGTCACTGCCTATAGTCAGTATGCTTTAAAAGCTATAAAAAGTGCGGCGGTTGATTATTTGTTAAAACCAGTGGATATGGAGGACTTAAACCATGCCATTGAACGGTTTAGGCACAGGGCAAACTTCACTTCATCAGGTCAACTCAATCAAATTAAAGAGGCTTTTGAGGAAGCCATAACTGTAAAGAAGCTGGTAATACCAACGAAAGAAGGGTTTGAATTTATCGACCATTCAGAGATCAAATATGTGCTGGCTGATGAGAATTATGCCCGAATTTTCATTGACGGGAACCAGTCCATTTTTTCATCCAAGAACCTTGGGTACTTCGAAAAACAACTTCCCGACACTCGATTTTCAAGAATTCATAAGTCTCATCTGGTCAACTTGAATTGCATAGTCAATTATGAACACGGTAATGGGGGCTTTGTTAAAATGATTGATGGTAAACGACTCGAAGTTAGCCGACGCAAAAAGAAGAACTTGCTAGAACAGCTTACAGCTTCAATCCCTTAAAACGCCGTTAAATAAATCAGAATAGCATTTCATATCAGATGTATGACAGCTTAAGCGATAATTTTTAAAGCTAACAGGTCATACTATTAATTCATGCGAGAAAAGTACTACCCGGTGTATGCCTGTGGTGGTATTTAGGTTTCCTTAAGACCAAGACAAGCATGATCAGATATTCCAGTCTATTATTTTTTTTATTAGGCATGTTCACCCTTCCTAATTATGACTCAAATTTGGATGGCAGACGAGTTGAAACAGTCATCGCTTATGAGAGCTTTGAAGGTACAGCCCAAGAGTTAGGGTATACGAGTGACGACTGGAGACGTGGATTTAGCGACTATTCGAGTGTGATGAATGAGGCTAATGCAGGTACAGGTTCTACTGTTACTTATCATATTTCTTCCGGTTACCCTGATAACATTCATGATGACGGGACAGGGAACAGACATTTTTATGCTGTAGATGACTTGGACGATAGTGAAAACCCAAGAGTGGATGACCTTAGTATTATTACATTCAATAATGTCAATGTTTCTGGTGCGACAGACTTAAAGGTCAAGTTCCTATTAGGCGTAGACAGGGCCAATAGGTTTGAGGCTGATGACTATTTACAAATATATTATGCGCTTGATAGTGATATTGACAATCACCCCGACGTCAACACTAATTTTACTCAAGGCAGTTATACTTTACTAGCCTCTTTTCGGGGTTCTGGAAGCGGTACTAATGCATCCTTGGATGCCGATAATAATGGTTTAGGAGATGGCACTACGATCTTACCCTTTGGTACTCTTTCAGGAAATGATATTACGCTTGCTGACATGAGTTTTGACATAGCTGGTACAGGCACCAATGTTTCCATTCGTGTAGTGATGAAGTCTAACGGAGGTGATGAAACGTTTATAATCGATAATATGAGATTGACAGGAGATGTTGCTGCCTCCGACACTGACCCGCCAGCCTTCGATGTAACTCCTTCAGCTAGTTCAGTCTCCACTACAGGTTTTACAGCAGGGGCTAGCATCGATGAAGGAGGAGACATTTACTATGTAGTAGTAGCCGATGGCGCTACATCCCCAACCCCAACTAATGTGATTGCAGGCCAGGCTAATGGAGGAGGCTCTCCAATCGCTTCAGGCAGTGGCACTAACCTAACAGACCCTTTCACCCTTAGCTCAGCAGTAACAAGCCTTACGGCAGGCACAGCCTATGATGTATACTTTATCGCCAGAGATGATGAAAGCACCCCAAATGTCCAAGCAACAGTCACTAAAGTAGATGTGACAACCCTAGCCCCGAGTTCACTACAAATAGCAGCTACAGTATTCTTAGAAGGAGCTTATAACGGTACCAACCTAAACACAGCAATTAATAGTAGCATACCAGCCCAACAACCCTACAATGGCGTAAATAGCCATAGCCAAACAACGAGCGTGAGTATACCAGCAAGTGCAGTAGACTGGGTATTAGTAGAACTAAGAGAAGCAAGTACAGCAGCTACGGCAACCAACGCAACACGGAAAGGCTCAGCAGCAGGCTTTCTGATGAATGATGGGACGATCAAAGCGACAGATGGTACCAGCAACCTAACGATCAACCTGACAGGAAACACAGGGACAGACTACTATGTGGTGATCTACCACCGAAACCACCTACCGATCATGTCAGCCGCATCGATAGATGGCTCAGGAGGCACACTGACCATAGACTTCACCAGCAACTCAGCGAACACCTACCAGACGACGACCGCCTTAGCAAGCCTAACCAACAACAAGTTTGGGATGCCATCAGGAGATTTGAATCAAGATGGCAGTATCAACAGCACCGACCTGAGCACATGGCGCACCAACAACGGAGCAGCTTACAACTATTCAGGCAATGGCAGTGCAGACTTCAATCTAGATGGAGAGATCAATGCAGTAGACCGCAATGACTTCCAACAGAAGAACACGAGTAAGACTAGACAAGTACCAAGTAACTGATACGAACATGACCGTTTTAGAGCAAAGAATACTTGATCATCTGATTGAAGAATTACAGGGGGCGAGCTTTAAATTTCAGGAAGATCTTAAACAACACTATCCTCACCTGACAGCTTATGACTTGAGGCTATGCACCTACTTAAAGGCAAATCTTTCTACAAAGGAGATAGCATCGATACTGAATATTACACCAGACAGCGTAAAGAAAGCCAAACACAGACTTCGGCGAAAAGTAGAGCTAGGGCCGTTGACGAAATGGGATCAGTTTTTAAGGTAGCTTTCAAAAACCTACAAATCTTAACTAAGTCAATCTTTCATACCAAAATACGATGATTTAAGAACAGTCGGCACTCTATATACCCACGCTATTCATTAGTATTTTGCTAATTGGGAGACGGTCTTGGGACATTGTTTAAATTCAATGTCCCGAACGTCCCAAGAATGCGCGCTAGTCAAATCAGAATATTCATTTTTTTCATCTACACTCTAAGCTTGCTTCAGCTAATTTCATTCCCAATACGCGCTCAAAGACCCGTTGACAGTCTAAGAAATGTGGTGAAAGAAGGTAATGGAAGCAGTCGGATAGATGCGATAATCACCCTAGCGGGTTTTAGAAAGGATGTCGATATTAAAGAGGCCGAGTCTTTGATACGGCAGTCATTAAAACTATCGGATTCACTCCACTATAACCAAGGAAAAGTAAAGTCTTGGCTCATACTAGCAACTATTGCCAGTAGGCAGAATAATTTTACAAAAACAGATAGTTTGATAAACCTCTCTATGAGTTTGGCTAATGAAGAAGATGATCGCCATGGGTTGACTTCCGCTTTATTGGCAAAGGGAGTCCTGAATATTAGAAAGGGTAAATATGACGAAGCTATTCAAAATCATATTGAGGGGTTGGCGATTGCGGAATTAATAGGGGATGGTGATCTCATGCAAACTCATACTATGAATATTGGCCATATAAAAAGCCGCTTAGGCTTACCAGAGGAGGCCGATCGCTATTTTTTAGAATCGTTGAAAATAGCTCAGAATTTTGATCTGAAACTGAGGATAGGGCAAGTATACCTAGCCCTTGGGGTTTCTGCCTATCAGCGAGGCGACCTAGAAAGTTGTATTCTCAATTATGAAAAGGCCTTGCCTGTATTTATAGCAGAAGAAGATCTAAGATCGGCAGGAACAGTTTTGAATAACTTGGGATACGCTTATTACTTGAAAAAAGACTTTTCTAGGGCTAATGACTTCTATGACAAATCGCTAAAAAACAGAACTCAGCTCAATGACCTCCTAGGCGTTTCAAGAATTTGGTTAAACAAAGCTCGAATTAGTTTTGAACAGGGGGATTTTTCTACAGCCTGGCGTCTTAACAAACGAGCCCTTACCATTGCCCGTGAGATCAAAGACACCAAAAGAGAGATGGAAGTACTCCATTTTATGGTCACCATTTATGAAAAGGAAGGGAAATTGGAGGAAGCATTGGATGCCCTTCGGACTTACAACCAATTAAAAGAGGTTGTTGACAAAAAAGCCAATCAACAAAAGGTAGCCGAGCTTTCAGCACAATTTGACTTAGAAAGGAAAGAAAATGAGCTAAGTACAACTAGACAGGAAGTAGCCCTTTTAGAGCAGAAAGAGGAGCTTTTGACTACAAGACAGTTTCTGTTAGCAACCGTTGTAGTGGTATTGATTCTAATGATGACTTTGCTTTGGCTTTATCAAAGAGGTAAGGTTAAACGGGCAAGACTGGATGAGGCAATGTATAAAAAACAACTGGGTCATGAGTTGGCATTAAAGAATGAAGAGCTCAAGTCACACGCCGATCTGCTCGTAAACCAAAGTAGCCTTATTATGAGCTTCAAAGAGCAGTTAGCAGAATTAGGAGAAAGAAGAGAAAATCTGATACCTTCAAAGCGAATAGAAGAGATCGTTAACTATCTAGAAAGACGCTCCGAAGATTACATGACTTGGCAGCAATTTAGGCTCAAATTTGAAGAGAGTTTCCCTCGTTTTACTTCAACGCTTATAGAACTGGTTCCATCATTAACTCCGAATGAGATTGACATTAGCATGCTTATCAAGATTAATTTGGCTAATAAGGAAATAGCCCAGATTCTGAATATTAGTTATGATGCAGTGAAAAAATCAATTCAAAGAATGTACAAGAAGATAAACCTGAATTCTCCTGAAGAATTGCGAGTTTATATACTAAAGATATGATCTTGACATTCCAAAGCACTCTATGTCCCTAAAGAGCTACTATATTTTCATTTCAAATTAAAATCGGCACCCTAAATACCCATCCGTTGGTGCCTGATTTTGAATTTTTGGTCTGAACCAAAAAAAGGAATCTAAAAGACTCCTTAAAATTTAAATGACCAGAAGTATCATTTTTAGAATTACCCTGTTGCTGATTTTATCAAATTTAGGAGTGAAAAGTTATGCCCAAAGATCAGCTTCAGCAGGAAGTATTGACCCATTTGTAGATGGATTTTCTTCTCAGGTAAGGTCTACTCGATTGAGCGATGATAAAGTATTGATCATTTACAGCACAACTGTTTCTTCTGCTACTTCTAAAATTATGGCCGTCGTCGGCACCATTTCAGGTTCGGATATTAGCTATGGCGCATCGGTGGAAGTGACTAGTATGATCTACACAAGAACTGACGTAGCAGCTTTTTCTTCATCAAAAGCCATTGTCATTTTTGAGTCTCGGTTGTCAACCGATCAGAACAGATATGTGCTACTAGACATAAATGGGGATGCCATAACAGCCGGTTCTGAACAAACGCTTGGTGATGGTGATCAAGTTTCATTTAGGATGATGCGCGCGACAACGTTGACTAACGATAAAGTAGTGGTAGCGTATGAAAAAGATACTGGTTCTGGTAACGACAAAGAATTGAGTATTGTAGCTGGTACACTGAATGGCACAACTATTAATTGGGGAGCCACAGTGAGAGCCGCTTTTAGCGTAAGCTATTTTGATATGACCAGACTCAGTGATACCAAATTTGCTCTAGTCTACGAAGGTAACGAAGGAACTGTTAACCTAAATGAAGGTTTGATTCGTATCGGGGAACTTTCAGGAACTACAATTAATCTGGGTACGGAAGTATCTTTTGCTTCTGATGAAGTTGTTGACGTCGTACAAGTCACTGCCCTGAGCGAAACGGAAATAATTGTAGCGTGGGAATACAATGTAACCAATGACTATGCAGGAGTGACCTACGGAACTATTAGTGGAACTACCCCCACTTTTCCGGGGAACGTGGTCACCTTTTACACGGCTGAGGGAGTAGATGATTTGGACGTCGATGCTATCTCAGCTACCGAATTTATAGTGGCCATAGATGGAGGGAGTGGTGATGCCTCGCCTTTTTATACGGGAGTAGTAGTCTCAAATAACATAACTCTTACCAGTCCTTCTAATATTTATGTGGGGCAAGCCGATGACATTACTGTTTCTGCGTTGACTTCGGATAGAGTAGTGCTGGCATTTACAAATGACAACGCCGTGGGTACGCCGACTGTGGATAGAGGTGATGCAATGGTGCTTACGCTCACAGCTACGACTAATCCAGAAATTAATGTTCTGGGGAACAGTGTTGACATTATTTCTGGAGATGGAAGCCCCTCCGTTACTGATCACACTGATTTTGGAACAGGAGGCTCGTTGTCAAGAACTTTCACTATCCAAAATCAGGGTTCAGGTATTCTGACGCTTGGTAGCAGCTCGGTGACCATTACCGGAACTAACGCTGCTGACTTTAGTGTCAATACACAACCTGCAACTTCTGTTTCAGGTAATAGCAGCACTACTTTCATTATTGATTTTAGTTCAACTATAGCCTCAATCCGAACTGCAGAAATCCACATCAACAGCGATGACATTCACGAGCCTGAATATATATTCAGTATACAGGCGGTGGGCGGTTCCAGTGTGCCTGCTTCAGTCACAGTAGCAGCCACAGTATTCCTAGAAGGAGCATATAACGGTACCAACCTAAACACAGCAATCAATAGCAGCATACCAGCCCAACAACCCTACAATGGCGTAAATAGCCATAGCCAAACAACGAGTGTGAGTATACCAGCAAGTGCAGTAGACTGGGTATTAGTAGAACTAAGAGAAGCAAGTACAGCAGCCACGGCAACCAACGCAACAAGAAAAGGCTCGACGGCAGGCTTTCTGATGAATGATGGGACAATCAAAGCGACAGATGGTACCAGTAACCTAACGATCAATCTGACAGGCAACACTGGGACAGATTACTATGTGGTGATTTACCATAGAAACCACCTACCAATCATGTCAGCCATAGCTATAGATGGATCAGGAGGCACACTGACCATAGACTTCACCAGCAACTCAGCGAACACCTACCAGACAACGACAGCCTTAGCAAGCCTAACCAACAACAAGTTTGGGATGCCATCAGGAGATGTGAATCAAGATGGCAGCATCAACAGCACCGACCTGAGCACATGGCGCACCAACAACGGAGCAGCCTACAGCTACTCAGGCAATGGCAGTTCAGACTTCAACCTAGACGGAGAGATCAATGCGGTAGACAGGAATGACTTCCAACAGAAGAACACGAGTAAGACTCGTCGGGTACCGAGTAATTGAGTGTTATGACTGTACTGGAAGAACAAATTATTGATCATTTAATGAAAGGATTAGAAGGAACTAATTTTAGACTTCAAGAACTGCTTAAGCGTAGATACCCGAATTTGACAGCCTATGATATTCGATTGTGTACTTACCTAAAGGCCAATTTTTCTACTAAGGAGATTGCTGTCATATTGAACATCACGCCAGATAGTGTCAAAAAAGCAAAGCATCGATTAAGAAAGAAATTGAAATTACGTCCTGATACTTCTATAAACTCTCTTTTGGACAATAATTGACTTATGCCTACTTTCGACATGGTCACAATATGTCGCGAGCAGCTAAAAATTGGTTTTTTGCCTTCCTACTTTTCTCAGTAAATCTCATTGCTCAGCAATCGCGTATAGATAGCGTCAGAAAACAAATCCCTTTGCTGTCAGGAAAAGAAAAAGTAGACGCATTAAATAGTCTGACGAGGGGTTTAATGTACTCCACGCCTGAAGAGGCTATGGCCTTGTCAAACGAAGCGATTGATCTGTCTGAAAATACGAATTACAAGGAGGGTATAGCCATGGCTTTGATCAATCAGGGTGTGATCTTCAATGGTAAATCGCTTTATAATGAAGCTGAAGAAGTATTAATCCGTGCAAAGGATATTTCTGAGACGGCTGATTTTCAGCGTGGCTTGGCTTATTCAAACCTGAGTTTAGTCACCATCAGTATGAGAAGGAATGACTATGCAAGGGCACTAGAGCTTTCATTTTCAGGTATTGATGCTGCCAAGAAAATTGCAAATGCCGATCTTGAGGTATCTAACCTGATCAATATTGGTTCTATCAAACAGACTTTGAAAGACTATGCCAGTGCGGAGCAGTATTTGCTTGAAGCCAGAGCATTGGCTGAGTCGAATGCCAATATTGGCGCAATCAGATGGGGTCAAATCAACGGAAGCCTTGGAATTCTTAGCGCTGTCAATAAGGACTATGGAAGTGCGTTGACTTATTTTCAGGAAGCCTTGCAGGTTTTTGAAGAACTAGATTCACAAGCACATACGGCCAACTTGTTGTTGAATATGGGGTACTCTTACGCCCAACTTGGAGATGTGAATAATGCCAATGAGCACTATGACCAAGCTGAAGATATTTGGATTGCACTCAGAAATGAGAGGAGTCTTGGGATTATTCAAAAAAACAGAGGTGAATTGATGATGAGTATAAGTGAATTTCGACCCGCAATTGATTTTTTAGAGCAAGCATTAAAAAAAGAAGCGTTTTTAGACGACCAAGTCCTCAGCGAAGTTTACTCACTGCTGTCAGAAGCGAATGAGTCCATATCCAACCATAAAAAAGCCTTGACCTATCACAAGCAATATGTTAGTTTGAAAGACTCTATCACCAGTAGGACTAACCAGAAGAATATTACCGGAATGACGGAGCGTTTCGAATTTCAAAAAATGAAAGCCGAAAAAGAGTTAGAGTTGCAACAAATTGAAATAGAGAACCTTAAGATTGTGAAGAGCAGACAGGTAATTCTGATTGTGGCAGCGGTCTTGTTAATGATTACTTTTTGGGCAGTTTGGAACCGGAACAAACTCAAAACCAAACTAATCATAAAAGAAAAGGACAGACTTATAGCCAATCAGAAAGTAGTCCTTCAACAGCATCAGTTTGAAACGGAAAAAGAAGGGTTAGTGGCTTATGCCAAAGGTCTTTTGTCGAGTAATGAATCGCTGGAAAAGAAAGCGCTAGAATTGGAAGAAAAACTAGAGCTTGATAAAGGCATCAATGCGGATTTAGATGGACTGTTAGCCAAGATACATTTTGCGGTCAATGGAGATAAAGACTGGGCGGCATTTGTACTTTACTTCGAAGCAGTTTATCCACAATTTTTCTCATTGATTGAAAGCAACAAACAGGTGCAACTAACGAATAGTGAACAAAGACTACTTGCCCTTTTGAAGATTAACTTGTCCAATAAAGAAATTGCCGCATTACTCAACATTTCAAGTGATAGCGTGATCAGAGCAAAGTATCGGTTAAAACAAAAACTAGGGTTTGTTGAAACCAAAGAAATGTTGGTATTCCTGTCTGAATTGGCGTAGTCCGTAAATTGTCCGGTTGTTTGATCCGTAAATTGTCCGCCTGCTAGATTAGGGCGAAACTCTACTTGTTTATGTTCTTAGCACTAATGTTTAACGAGCACAAAATTTCTTGGTAGCTCGGTAATCTTTAATGTTTTCAGATCATGAGGGAGTTATCTTTTTTTCGAAAAATCATCGGGCTAGTCTTATTAGTGCTTATTAGTTTTATAAACGACTCACTCCAAGCCCAGCAATTGGATGCCACCTTTAGTGTGGAGCCTGGAGCATCGGGTAATTATAGGCTAAAGATGGTTTTAAATCAGTCGGCGACCTTCCAATTTTCAGAATCATATGCGTCTACTCAGAATGCTTTTAGCGTAATCATTAAGAACGTGTATAACGCCACACCTTCTCCGGGAGGGTTCGCCACCGCTTCTGGACTTGGCTATACTACATCAGGAGGAAAATCTGGAAACGGTACAAGCATGGGCACCTATGGTATTACATTTGGCCCTTTCATTCACACGACTGACGAGGTCGTTGTCTTCTCACTCGCTGCGAATACTACGATTAATAGTGGTGAGACACTAACCATTCCGGTCGGCACAGTTATTCAAGCAAGCCCTGGAAATTATGGTGCAGCTCAAACTTTCAATGCTGGTCCTTATACAGCCGTGATTGCTAATGGTGCCTTTACTGGTATAGCAGCTACTATGATTACATCAGCAAGCGCACCCACATTAACCTCAGCGAACGCAACTTCTATTACCGCCACGACTGCAGTGCTTGGAGGAAATATAACTGATAATGGTGGCGCTTTTGTGACAGAAAGAGGTATTGTTTGGAGCACGAGTACTAACCCCACCACTGCGGATAACCAAATTACAAATGGCTCGGGAAGTGGTCCTTTCAGTGCAACAATAGGTTCGTTGCCTCCAGCAACTACCATTTTTTACCGGGCATATGCGATAAATTCACAAGGAACAGCTTATGGTAGTAACATCAGTTTTAGCACCTTACCTAATACAGCAACCATCGCCGCAACTGTCTTCCTTGAAGGAGCTTATAATGGTACCAACCTCAGTAAAGGAATCAATGCCGATATACCTACAAATCAGCCTTACACCATTAATGGTCATACCGGTGGAAGTACAGGTAGTGTTCCTTCGGATGCTGTAGACTGGGTTTTAGTGGAACTACGAGAAGCAGCTTCAGCTTCAGCAGCTTTGAACTCGACAAAGATTGGCTCTGCTGCAGGTTTTTTAATGACCGATGGTAGTATCAAATCCACAGATGGCACGAGTAATCTCACGGTCTCACTAACAGGGAATACGGGTTCTGAATTTTTCATAGTGATTTATCATCGAAATCATTTGCCGATCATGTCTTCCGCAAGCATATCTGAAAGCAGTGGTAGTTATAGTATTGACTTTACAAGTAGTGCAGCCAACACCTACCAGAACACAACAGCCCTTGTGAGTCTTTCAGGCAGTAAGTTTGGAATGGTGGCAGGAGACACCGATGGTGATGGTGACATAGACACCGATGATCTGGCTACTTGGCAATCAAACAATGGGGTCACCTTTAACTATAGCAGTAATGGGGTCGTTGATTTTAATCTGGATGGAGAGATCAATGCGGTAGATCGCAATGACTTCCAACAGAAAAACACAAGTAAGACCAGACAAGTACCAAGTAACTAGGCCATGACTATTTTAGAAAGGCAAATCATGGATAGGCTGATGAGTGAGTTGCAAGCACCGACTTTGACTTTTCAACAGCAGCTAAAGAAGACATATCCCTGTCTTACGGCTTACGATCTTCGACTGTGTACCTACCTCAAGGCCAATCTTTCTACAAAGGAAATTGCCACATTGCTTAACATTACTCCAGATAGCGTAAAGAAAGCTAAACACAGATTGAGGAAGAAGTTGTCTATTGACGCAACTACTACTTGGGGGACAGCTTTTGGGAAATAAAAATTGAACTTTCTATCTTGAGAGGCATTTGACCATGATGTCTTTAAGAGCTCTCTTTATCCTATTTGCGCTGTTGTTTCAAGTGTCTATCAGTGTCAAAGGGCAGGAATTTTCTGGAGCTGAACAAACTATTAAAAAGCTTAATGAGCTAGTTAAAAAAGAGCTTTCTAGCCCAGACTCTATCAGTGTTCTTACTGATCAATTAGAAAAATTATCTAAAGAACAGTCAAATACAAGAGGCCTTCTTTATTCCAGATTTTTTCGCGGAGTAGCACTATTGCAAATGGAACTCACAGATTCATCTGTTAATGTATTGACTAGAGTTTTAGATGACATTTCTAAAGAGGAAAGGGATTCTTCTTTACTTTATTCTCGCGTAATGCTAATTCTTGGAAACTCTTATTATCAAAAGAGCGATTACAAAAATGCACTCTATTATTACCAACAGGTTAAAAAGGAGACGGATAGGGTTGGCCGAGAGGAAACGACATATAGTGTTGATTATAATATAGGATTATTGCATTTGTTGATGAAAGAGTTCGATCTAGCCTATGAATATTTGACAAAAGCTAGGGGGCAATATAAGGAGCTTTTACCATCGGCACAGGCTAGGCTTTGGGCCGCTTTTGGCACCTACTATTCCCAACTGACTCAACTTGATTCTGCGGCCTTTTACTATCGCAAGGGCATGAAAAAGCATAAAGAGAATGGAGATCTTCGCGGAGTTGCTCATGGGTTTAACAACCTAGCCATTGTTGCTTATCAACAAGGGAATGTCGAGGAGGCAATCGTAGGTTTTGAATCGGCTTTAGAGGTGAGGTTACAACTTGGCAACAAAAGAAATATCTCGGATGGCTATTATAACATAGGGTTATTGTATGCTGGTCAGGGGAGGTACGACAAAGCCATTAACAGTTACCGAAATGGACTAAATGAGATCAAAGGAATAGGCTCATTGATTACCGAGCGCGATTTACTTTTTGAACTTGCAGATGCCTTTGAACGAACAAAGCAAATTGATTCTGCTTATAAGTATCTGTCGGAGTGGCGAATTATGAACGATTCGTTACTAGAAATCAACAAGAAAAAAGAAATATTAGCGCTAGAAAAAGAATTTCAAACGGCACAATTAGAGAAGGATGCACAATTGGCCGAAAAGGAAATTGAGTTGAAAACAGCTCAGCGCAATGTGTTGCTTTTAAGTTTTGGAGGCTTTTTACTGCTTGCAATAATCGTATTTTATCTACTTAGACTTAGATACAAACGAAACATAGCCCTATCTGAAAAAGAAAAACTCCTTGCCGAAAAACAGTCTGCGCTAACCATGAAAGAACTTTCGCTCAAGCAAGATGAAATGGCCAATTATACGAGCCAACTCTCCCATAAGACTGAATTGTTGGAGGAGTTGAGGGGGCGTTTAAATGAAAAAGCAGATACTAAAACTGGGACGGAAAGGGCTGATGTTGATCGAATGGCGGAAAGTATTGTGTCAAACCTATTTGAAGAAAAGAATTGGATAAGTTTTAAAATCCAGTTTGAGAAAGCATACCCAAAGTTCCTAGATAAACTTCTCGACAGAAGTGAAGCATTAAGCGCAAATGATCAAAGGTTAGCAACCTTGATTAAAGTCAATTTATCGAATAAGGAAATAGCCCAAGTGCTCAATATTTCATCAGATAGCGTGGCAAAAGCAAAGTATAGATTAAGGCAAAAAATGGGTTTTGACCATTTTGCAGCGCTGGAAAACTATATTTCAAAGATCTAGTCCATGCTAAGTCCGACTTAGTCCAATGTAAGTCTGGTAGAATTATACCGCTCATTCGGCTGTTTTAATGAGTTTTGATCAATATCAACACATGATCAAACTCAATGTTAAAAGCTTGTTATTTCTTAATTCTCGTTAGTTGTAGTACCTACTTATTAGCACAAACACCTACTTATATCACCCAATTTGGTTCAAATGGGTCTGGGGATGGTGAAATAGCCAATCCGACTGCCGTCGCGGTTCACCCAGTCAATGGAAATCTGTATGTAATTGATAGGACCAACGAGAGAATACAGATTTTCAATAGTAGTGGTGTCTATGTCTCTCAATTTGGAAGTATTGGTTCAGGAAATGGTCAATTTGCTTCAAATGCTGTTGAAAACTTCGTATTTGATTCTAATAATGACCTTTGGGTTGTCGACCGTGGTAATGACAGAATTCAAAAATTTAGTGATGACGGAACGTTTATTCAAGCATATGGTTCAGAGGGAACAGCTGATGGTCAATTCGATAACCCTGAAGGAATAGGTATAAATCCAGTCAATGGAGATATATGGGTTGGAGACAGGAATAATGAACGTGTACAAATCTTCTCATCAAGTTTTGTATTTAAATCAAAGTTTGGTTCCGTGGGTACTGGTAATAGTCAGTTTGCCGCGAATTCAGGCCCTGTTGATATTGCATTTGACAAAACGGGAAATGCATACATCGTTGATAGAAATAATGATCGAATTCAAAAATTCGATGGCAACGGCAATTATCTAGATCAGTTTGGAGGCCTTGGTACTGGAAATGGTCAGTTTGATACACCTGACGCCATTGAAATACATCCAGACGGGTCGATATGGATAGCAGATAGAAATAATGAAAGGGTTCAGGTTTTTGATAACTCTTTTTCATTTCAATCAACCTTTGGGTCCCTCGGTACGGGAAATGGTCAGTTTTCAAGTAATGCAGGAGCTGTCGATATTGCTTTTGATGCAGCAGGAGACGTTTGGGTAGTAGATCGAAATAACCATAGAATTCAAAAATTTGATGGACCTCAAGTTCCAGTTACTGCCCCATCATCAGTCACAGTAGCAGCCACAGTATTCCTAGAAGGGGCTTATAACGGCACCAACCTAAACACAGCAATCAATAGCAGTATACCAGCCCAACAACCATACAATGGAGTAAACAGTCATAGCCAAACAACGAGTGCTAGTATCCCAGCCAATGCAGTAGACTGGGTATTAGTAGAACTAAGAGAAGCAGGGTCAGCAGCTACGGCAACCAACGCAACCAGAAAAGGCTCGACGGCAGGCTTTCTGATGAATGATGGGACAATCAAGGCGACAGATGGTACGAGCAACCTAACGATCAACCTGACCGGAAACACAGGGACCGACTACTATGTGGTGATCTACCACCGAAACCACCTACCAATCATGTCAGCCGCTGCTATAGATGGATCAGGAGGCACACTGACGATAGACTTCACAAGCAACTCAGCAAACACCTACCAGACGACGACCGCCCTAGCAAGCCTAACCAACAACAAGTTTGGGATGCCATCAGGAGATGTGAATCAAGATGGCAGTATCAACAGCACAGACCTAAGCACATGACGCACCAACAATGGAGCAGTCTACAACTACTCAGGCAATGGCAGTGCAGACTTCAACTTAGATGGAGAGATCAATGCGGTAGATCGCAATGACTTCCAACAGAAAAACACGAGTAAGAGCAGACAAGTCCCTTCAAACTAGAATCGTGACAGTACTAGAACAGCGTATAATGCATCACCTTATTAAGGAATTACAAAACTCATCGTCTAGTTTCATAAAAGAGCTTCGGGCAAGGCACCCGAGATTAACACCCTACGACCTCCGACTTTGTACTTACTTGAAAGCTAATTTATCGACTAAAGAAATTGCAACGCTGCTCAATATCACACCGGACAGCGCAAAGAAGGCAAAACATAGACTCCGGAAAAAGTTATCCGTTGCCCCAAATACTATATGGTCTCAAGTTTTTAAAGATAGATGATGGAAAAAATATCGTCCGAAAAAGGCTTTGAATGAGATTATACTTTTGAATTAAACTTAAAGTCCACAACCAGTCCACAAGTAGGCCGATTATTATCTAACGTATTTGGGGTAATATTGTCCCCATGAATAGGCCAAAACTCTCTTACACGCTAAGAATTATCGCTTCTTTATTCTTGGGGTTGCTCGTCCACCAAGTTTATGCTCAAAATAAGCGAATAGATAGTATTAGAAGCGTTTTGGATACTGTAAGTACTCCTCGACTTCATGTAAATGCATTGAATGATCTTTCTACAGCCTACAACTTCATTAATGCTGATTCTTCGGAATATTTTGTGGACAAAGGTCTAGCCTTGGCTAAGGAAATTAATTACGAAAGAGGTTTAGCCATTACATATAATCAAAAAGGAGTTGTTCAATACATACGTGGAAATTTAAGGAATGGTATAATTTGGTTGGATAGCTCACTTATCTATAGAAAAAAGATTGGTGATGTTACAGGGGAGCTATTGGTAATGAATAACAAAGCTGTCTTCTATCAGAACCTTGCGGAGTATGAGAAATCTAAAGATATGTTGTTTGCAGCGCTAGAAGTGGCCAAAGAGAATGATATTAAGGGTCGTCAGGCTGAAATCAACAACAATATTGCCATTTATTATAGTCGAATAAATAGGTTTGACTCTGCATTGTATTTCAATCAAAGGTCTTTAGAAATCAATAGAGAAATCAATAACAAATCAGAAATGTCACTGGTAGAGAATAATATCGGCACTATATATTTTCGACGTTCCCAACACCAGAAAGCTCTTAGGCACTTCAAAGCCTCCTATCAATTAGCACTAAGTTCAGGTAATGCCAGAACCAGATCGATGTCATCAGAGAATATAGCTATCGTTTATTCCACCATTGGTTTGCATGAAAAAGCCATCGAATGGTATTTGAAGCTTCTAGAGGAAAACAAGACAATTGATAACCAGCTGAGCAAAGTTTCTTTGATGTCCAACCTATCTGCTGCTTATTTAGATAGCGAACAATACGATAAGGCCTATGATTACGCATTTCAGGCTATAGAACTCAAGGAAAGTGCAGAAATAAAATATAACATAGCCAAATCGTACTATATCGCGGGGCAATCTTCTAAAAAGCTGGGTGATGTGGAGAAATCTATCAATCTATTGAATAAAGGCCTTTCGGTTTTGCAAGAAGATCAATTACAAACCGAGTCAATCATCAATAATGTTTTAGGAACCATATATTTTGAGAAGATGGACTTTGACCAGGCTGAAAAACTGTTTCGGCGCAATTTGGAGATTCAAAAAATAGCTGTTTTTCCAGATGTACTAACTTACGCTTATGGTTATTTGGCCAAACTGACTAGCGCTAGAAACGATTATCGAAAAGCTTTCGAATATCAACAGTTTCATGATTCATTTAGAGATACACTCATAAACAAAGAAAAAGCAAATGCCATAATCCGAAGCGCAATTGAGTTTGACACGGAAAGAAAGGAACTTGAATTAGAATTAAGCCAAGAAAGAACAGCATTGGCTGAAGCTCAGGTGCATACACTCCAAGCAAATAGAAGAACGCTTATTTCTAGTTTAATTGGTATAGGATTTTTGTTTTTAATCATACTCATTTGGCGCTTTCAAATAGCAAAGAGTAAAAGACTCGCCTTAACAAAAGAAACAGAAAGACTGAGCCTAATAAGCGAAAATGAAAGGCTGAAAAGCCAAGAACTGAAGAGCGAGTTAGAGCTTAAACATAAGGAAGTTTTGAGTCAAGCACTCCAGTTAGCGCAGAAAAACGAGGCTATCCTTGACCTCAAAGACAAGCTAATAGAGGAGGTACAAGAACGACCTAATGATACGCTAAGAAGGACGATACAATCACTAGATGGCAAAGTAAATCTTGACAAAGATTGGAAGGCATTTCGGTCATCTTTTGAAGGTGTTTATGAGAGCTTCTTTGGTTCATTGAAAGCAGATTTTGGTGAGCTAACACCACATGAACTGAAGCTTTGTGCTTTGCTTAAACTAGACTTGTCAATTAAGGAAATGTCTAATGTCTTGGGTATTTCTCAAGAAGGGGTGAAAAAGGCAAGATATAGGATAAGAAAGAAGCTTAGGCTTACAGATTCCCCAGAGAAAATATCGTCGTTTTTAATGAAGTATTGAGCCTGTCCACACCAAGGCCACACAGAAAGTTTTGGGGGACAATAGCGCTTGATTAACTAGGTAGGAAATAACTATCTATGAAATTAAAGCCAATACTTCTCAGCCTACTATTCATTTTTTCAATCCAATTTGGTTTAGCACAAACAGCGGAGACGGAACCTAATGGTACCATTAGTCAGAGTGGCACCCAGACAGTAAGTACCAATGGCGTAATAACTGGACAAGTCTGTTTGGGTGCTGGATGTCCTAGTACAGATCCTGTTGATCATTGGATTATAACTGACGGTTCAAGTGGGTCTTTTATTGTTACTTGGAGCGACGATGTAGTCATAAATGTGAGAGAATACAACACATCAGCAAGGAATACCGCACCTACTCCAATTTCATTGGCTAGTGGTGTGGGGGCAACATTAGATGCATCCAAGTTCTACACATTCGATATTACCTTTAAGACTATTGCGAGTCTAACCAGTTACAGTGCTACTATATCGGGTACAGCATTACCAGACCCAGTAACCGCACCTTCAACCCTCACAGTAGCAGCCACAGTATTTCTAGAAGGCGCTTATAACGGTACCAACCTAAACACAGCAATCAATAGCAGCATACCAGCACAACAACCATACAATGGTGTAAATAGTCATAGCCAAACAACAAGTGCTACTATCCCAGCCAATGCGGTAGACTGGGTACTCGTAGAGATAAGAGAAGCTGCATCGGCAGCATTAGCCTTAAATTCTACTAAGGTCGGCTCAGCGGCAGGATTTCTAATGAGCGATGGAACTATAAAAGCCACAGATGGGACAAGTAACCTTAGCGTTTCTTTAACTGGAAATTCTGGATCAGACTTTTTTATCGTGATATATCATAGAAACCACTTACCGATCATGTCAGCTAGTGCAATTTCTGAAAGTGGGGGTAATTATACGATAGACTTCACCAGCAACTCAGCGAACACCTACCAGACGACGACCGCCCTAGCAAGCCTAACCAACAACAAGTTTGGGATGCCATCAGGAGATGTGAATCAAGATGGCAGTATCAACAGCACAGACTTGAGCACATGGCGCACCAACAACGGAGCAGTCTACAGCTACTCAGGCAATGGCAGTGCCGACTTCAACCTAGACGGAGAGATCAATGCGGTAGACCGCAATGACTTCCAACAGAAGAACACGAGTAAGACCAGACAAGTACCAACCACATAATGCTAAGGCTATGACCGTTTTAGAACAACGTATTATAGATCATTTAGAAAGTGAACTGCAATTTTCAAGTAGGCAGTTTCAAAGAGACTTAAAAAAGCGGTTTCCTCATTTAACGGCCTATAATCTAAGGCTATGTACCTATCTAAATGCCGATCTTTCGACAAAAGAAATTGCTTCACTTTTACATATTGAACCCGACAGTGTCAAAAAGGCAAAGCATCGCTTAAGGAAGAAGTTGGGTATAGTCTCTTCTGTCAGGTGGTCAGATTTTTTCTAAAGAAGAGATAAAAGTCTACCTGTCGTCTACCTAATGGTAATACAAAATTGTGAGATTATTGGGTATACTTGTCCCCATGAACTTAACCAAGACTGTTGCCAAAGTCCTATTCATTTTTTTAGGATATTTTTTTGTAAACACACATGCTGTTTTGGCACAGAGAGGGCCTATCGATAGCTTAAGGCACCTGTTGTCTACCCAAACAGTAGATACTACCAAGGTTATTACTTTGCACAACTTATCACGGGCTTATACATGGGTCAACGCCGACTCTTCCGGTTTATATATAGATCAAGCATTAGTCTTAGCACATGAATTAGACTTTAAGAAAGGACTTTCTTGGTCATACAATCAAAAAGGAACTGTTCAATATGTCAAAGCAGACTATAACTCGGCGATCGTATGGATGGATAGTTCAATGGTTCTCAGAAAGGAATTAGGAGACAAGAAAGGTGAGATGAGAATGATCAACAACATTGCTGTCATGTATAAGAGCTTGGGACAGAATGACAGGGCTATGGAAATGTATAGAAGGGGCCTAGTTGAATCAAAGAAATATGGATTTACTGATGTAGAGGGTAATTTGTTAAACAACATAGGTATAATTCATTACAACGTTCGAGCGCTTGATTCAGCAATATTTTATTATGAAAAGTCCCTTGCGAAATTCAAGGAAGTTTCAAACTTCAGGCAAGCGGCTCTTTCGTTAAATAACATAGGCAATATCTACTATTACAGGAAGGAACACCTAGAAGCATTAAAATACTATGAAGAAGCCTTTGAGCTCGCTACAGAGATTGATGACGAAAGAACCAAATTAGATGCTCAACTAAATTTGTTCATTCTTTTTAGTGCCGTTGAACTCCATGATAAAGCCATCGAGTTTTTAGAACCCTTGTTGGCTTCATACAGGCAAACAGGGAATAAAGTAGGAGAGGCTAGTACATTACATAATTTATCAGTCGAATATCACCTTTCTGGTATAAAACTAGACACTGCACTTATCCTCTCGGAGCAGGCAATTAAGCTTAAAGAAGAATCTGACGCCAGTGAACTTGCTATTTCCTACGTAACACGTTCAAAGATATCGTTTACGCTAGGAGATAGGGAAAAAGGAATAGCTAGCGCCACAAAAGCAGCAAAAATTGGGGAAGAAACCAAAGAGATACACGCATACGCTGTAGCCAATAACATACTCGCAAGGGAATTGATAAAGGACAGAAAACTTGAAAAAGCGGAAGATCTGCTACAAGAAGTTTTGAGAGTAACCGAAAGAGAAAGCATGCCTGATGTATTAGTATGGACGAATTTGTATTTATCAGAGATATACAGTGAATGGGATAAACATGAAAAGGCATTCGAGTTTTACAAAGAGTCAAAAATATATAATGAGTCAATTTTAGATGCTGAAAAAGTCAATAGTATCGTCAGAAGTTCTATCGAATTTGAAACCGAGAAAAAGGAGTTAGAACTTCGGGTAAAGAACAGCCAAATAGAAAATTTATCTTCCTCTTTAGAGCTTGAGAAAGCCAAGAAAAAGCAATTGAACGCCTATATATTTGGTGCTAGCAGTTTCGTCTTATCATTAGCTTTTTGGCAAGTGCTCAGGCAGAAAAGAAAGCGCCTAATTATTGAAAAGGAAAAAGAAGGATATAAGCTTAATTCTGAAAATGAAAAG
Organism: Roseivirga misakiensis; assembly: GCF_001747105.1. Classification (NCBI taxonomy): domain Bacteria; kingdom Pseudomonadati; phylum Bacteroidota; class Cytophagia; order Cytophagales; family Roseivirgaceae; genus Roseivirga; species Roseivirga misakiensis. The sequence continues at coordinate 1,328,859 of NZ_MDGQ01000003.1, forward strand.
CTAAGGGCCGACTCTCTCAAAAATGAGCTTCAACTGAAGGATAAGGAACTGGTTGCTCAAGCTTTGGTGATGGCCGAAAGGAACGAATTAATTGCCCAGTTCAAAGAAAGTATTTCCTCGGGTGTAGCTGACACAGATATAACGAAAATAAAGAAGTCAGTAAGTTCATTAGAGAGGTCTTTTAATATGACAGAAAACACCTGGGAGACTTTCAGGAAGTCGTTTGAATCAGTGCATGAATCTTTTTTCGAAGAGCTTACTAATGAGTTCCCCGACTTAAGCCCTAGGGAATTACAACTTTGTGCATTAATAAGATTAAACCTTTCGATAAAAGAGATGGCTGGAGTCCTAGGAATATCAAAGGATGGCGCTAAAAAAGCCAGATATAGAATCAGAAAAAAGCTAATCATTAATGATCCTGAGGTTAATTTATCTGCGTTTTTGAGCAAATTTTGACGATTGTCTACCTAATGACTACCTAAGAGATTTGCTGTACATTGGTATTGCATGGACTTTCGTTTATGCGAATAAATCTGTCAAAAAATAGAAAACAGTTTACCAAGTTTTTTACCCTTGTCCTTTTAATTACTAGTCCATATATACCGATTGATTCGGTCTATTTTAAGACTCCATATTTAGGCACACCTACCAATGGTACAACTACTTTCAATGGGCTAATTGCATCAAGTGGACAAGTAACATCGGGAACAGGATCTTCCTCTGTTACTAATTTCCTTTCTACAGGGTGGGATTTTGAAGTGCAATCTACAGGGGCAACAAATACCCAGATTACTCAAATCTCTGATCAAGGTCAAGATGCAGCGACAACTGACGATGATGTAATCCAATTTGTTGGAGGAGGCTTAGTGATAGACTATGTTAAGATTTCAAGTAATGACGGCAGTGAGTTCAAGCTCAACTCTGTTGATGTTCGTTTTCAAGGTGCCGGTAATAATACGATTACTGTTAGAGCCTATAAGAATAGCATTGCTATTGGAACAGCAGCCTTCTCGACGGGTTCTTTAACTGCTTTTGATTGGCATACAATAGATGTATCAGCCCAAACAGATTTTAACGATGCCGACGAGTTTAGGATTTTCAGTGGAGCTACCAACCGTTTTTCGGTAATTAGAGTTGATAATATCAATATCTCCACGGCGGCCTCTTCGGATACGGATTCACCCACCTTCGACACTGCCCCCTTAGCTAGTTCAGTCACCACTACAGGTTTTACAGCAGGGGCAAGCATTGATGAAGGAGGAGACATTTACTATGTAGTAGTAGCCGATGGCGCAACTGCCCCAACCCCAGCTAATGTGATTGCAGGCCAGGCCAATGGAGGAGGCTCTCCAATCGCTTCAGGCAGTGGCACTAACCTAACAGACCCTTTCACCCTTAGCTCAGCAGTAACAAGCCTTACGGCAGGCACAGCCTATGATGTATACTTTATCGCCAGAGATGATGAAAGCACCCCGAATGTCCAAGCAACAGTCACTAAAGTAGATGTGACAACCCTAGCTCCAAGTTCACTACAAATAGCAGCCACAGTATTTCTAGAAGGCGCTTATAACGGTACCAGCCTAAACACGACGATCAATAGTAGCATACCAGCCCAACAACCTTACAATGGAGTAAATAGCCATAGCCAAACGACGAGTGTGAGTATCCCCGCCAGTGCAGTAGACTGGGTATTAGTAGAACTAAGAGAAGCAAGTACAGCAGCTACGGCAACCAACGCAACCAGAAAAGGCTCAACAGCTGGTTTTCTGATGAATGATGGGACGATCAAAGCGACAGATGGTACGAGCAACCTAACGATCAACCTGACAGGAAACACAGGGACAGACTACTATGTGGTGATCTACCACCGAAACCATCTACCGATCATGTCAGCCGCTGCGATAGATGGCTCAGGAGGTACACTGACCATAGACTTCACCAGCAACTCAGCGAACACCTACCAGACGACGACCGCCCTAGCAAGCCTAACCAACAACAAGTTTGGGATGCCATCAGGAGATTTGAATCAAGATGGCAGTATCAACAGCACAGACCTGAGCACATGGCGCACCAACAACGGAGCAGCCTACAGCTACTCAGGCAATGGTAATGCCGACTTCAACTTAGATGGAGAGATCAATGCAGTAGACCGCAATGACTTTCAACAGAAGAACACGAGTAAGACCAGACAAGTACCAACCACATAATGCTAAGGCTATGACCGTTTTAGAACAACGTATTATAGATCATTTAGAAAGTGAACTGCAATTTTCAAGTAGGCAGTTTCAAAGAGACTTAAAAAGGCGGTTTCCTCATCTAACGGCCTATAATCTAAGGCTATGTACCTATCTAAATGCCGACCTTACAACTAAAGAAATCGCTTCACTTTTACATATTGAACCCGACAGTGTCAAAAAGGCCAAGCATCGCTTAAGGAAGAAACTTGTCATGGAACCCGAAGATTGTTGGGGGACAATAATGAGCAAATAAGCACTATATATTAGCGGGTGTGAGTTGTCATACTCAATTCCTTTTGACTAACAGTCATTTTCATTTCTTTAGGCAGAAACTAAAGCCGCGAATTTTTCGAGTAGAATAGCGAAAACCAATCAACAGCATGCGAATACGAAAAGGGTGCACACTCTAAAGGTAAAACCTTAAATTGTCCCCAAAACTAAATTTCATGGCTCGCTTTGTATGTCTATTTGTTCTTTTGGCTCTGACAAATTCGATTTACGCACAGCTTCAGGTAATTGATAGCCTTAAGAATGAGGCGGCAAAATCTTCTTCCGACGTTGAACTAGCAGATCTCTATAACCTAATAGCTGCATCATACACTCCTTTGGACATCGATTCATCAGCGGTTTATAATGAGATGGCCATTAGAAAGTCGCTTAAGGAGAACTATCTAGAAGGATTGGCCATGGCGTACCATCAAAAGAGTAATATAAATTACGCTTACCGTAGATATGATAGCGCTATTTATTGGATTGATAGTTCATTGAAAACTTGGAACCAATTAGGTAATAAACCAAAAGAACTATCTGCTCTGGTGAATCTTGCGATACTCAACAATTTAAAAGGAAATAAAGAAGAAGCACTTGCTATTTACAAAAGAGGCCTGCAAGAATCCTTACAGTTCGGCGAACTTCGGAATGTTATCATTTTCAGGGTAAATATTGGATCCTATTTCCACAAAATGAACGAGTTCGACTCTGCCATGTATCAATATGAAAAAGCTCGACAAGATGCCGAAAGCTCCAATGATAAAGTATGGCTCATGAGGATAATTAGTAATATCGGTCATGTTCATTGGAAGAGGTCTGAATTTGTTTCGGCATTGGAAAATTATAGGGAGACCTCGAATATGGCAAAGGATATTGATCCTTATATGATGGATCAATCTTTAGGTTGGATTGCGATGGTTTTTACCAAAATTGGAGATCACATAGCAGCACTTGAGTATTTTGATCAAGTCAGTAATAACCATTTAAAATATAAGCGATGGCAAGATGCAGGTTATGTCATTCGAAATATGGCTAGCGCTTATTTGCTTTTAGAAGATTATGATAATGCCATTGATAAAAGCCTTAGAAGTATTGAGCTTTTAGCGCCAAATGATTTAAGTGTATCCTACGGAATTTTAGTCAATTCCTATATCAACAAAGATAGTCTAGGAATGGCTTCAAAGTATGTAGACCTTATGTATTCTGAGGCCATCAAACATAGTAACTTAGAATCAAAGGCCGAGGCTAAGAGCAAAATGGCCGAAATAGCATTAATTAAAGGCTCCTTTAAAAGAGCAAAAGAGCTATTGACTGAAGCTTTAGATATACCTGTCTATTTACCCATTATCAAACTAGAAAATATACATACTAATTTGGCAAACGCTTATGCTAGTCTGGGAGATTCAGAGAAAGCATTTGTTCATATTGTTAAGGCTTCTGCCTATAAAGATTCATTGCAGAACGAAGAAAAGACCAATGCACTTACTAGAAGCGCAGTTGAATTTGAAACGGAAAGAAAGGAACAAGCTTTAATTAAAGTGCAACAAGAATCTAAGATTAAATCTTTGGAGCTTGATAAAAGAGAAGTACAGATTGCAAGAACAAACTTTAGTATTGTAGTTGGAGTAATTCTTTTAGCAGCATTAGGGTTGATCGTTATCCTTCTTAACTCAAGAAAGCAGTTGAAACTGAAGACCGAAGCGGTCTTATCACAACAAAAATCTCTACGCCTACAAATGAATCCTCATTTTATTTTTAATGCTTTAGCGTCGATTCAGGAATATATGAATGAAGAAAGTATTGACAAGGCGAACAACTATCTCATTAAATTTGGAAGACTAATGAGGCGAACGTTGGAAAATTCAAGAACCGAGTTCATCCCATTGGAGACAGAGATTGAGTCTATCGAAGATTACCTCGAATTACAAAGTCTTCACCACAACATGGGCTTTGATTATGAGGTGAAACACGATTTTGAGGAAAGCCTAGAAGACTATCAAATACCACCTATGTTTGTACAACCATTTGTCGAAAACGCCATAGAACATGGTCTTTCAACGAAATATGGTGGTGGAGTTACTGTAACATTTTCGTCCTTAGGAGAAGAGGTAAAGGTGACTATCAATGATACGGGTAACCCTGAGCAAAATAACAGGTACGCGATGAAAGAAGGATATAAGTCCTTGTCTAATAAAATCATAGAGGAACGCATTTATAATCTAAATAGATTAGAAAATACCAACGCTAGACTAGATATAACTAGTGAGGAAAGCGGGACTATTGTTACTCTTTTCTTACCTATACGCCCCCATTAATGACAAATTTGAAAGAACAAATATGATAAGTGAGCTAAGGGCAATCATTGTTGAGGATAATGCTAAATCAACCGAGCGTTTAGAAAAGTATCTGGTTACTTATTGTAAAGAAATTGAATTGGTTGGGAAGTCGGCCACAATTAAGGAAGCAATTGAACTGATTCAGAAAGAAAAGCCGGAAGCTGTTTTTCTGGATATAGAATTGGCTGATGGGACTGCATTTGACCTACTTGAACGAATTAGCAAGCCAGACTTCCGAATTATTTTCACGACGGCGCATGAAGCTTATGCTGTGAAGGCCATAAAGCATAGCGCTATCGATTTTTTGTTAAAACCTATCGATCCAGATGAATTGATTCTGGCAGTCGACAGAGCTCGTATGGAAATAGAACAAGAATTGGAGTTGAAAAAAGTAAAACATTTACTTCAAGTAATTGACGCAACGGATAGTACAATACCGACACTACTCCTTCGCGATCAATATGGTATTCAACTGGTTCATATCAGTGAGATTATTCGGTTAGAAGGTCAAGGCAATTACACTAAGATCATTCAAAAGGACCAGCCACCATTTATGTCTACAAAGGTGCTCAAGGAGATTGTGTCTTTACTTCCAGATGAACTATTTTTTAGAAGTCATCAGTCCCATGTCGTCAACCTGAATTACGTCAATAGGTATGACAATCGCGATAGTGATCTCCTGTTTTTGAGGAATGGAGAAAAAGTGCCATTGGCTACAAGAAGGAAACAACACCTTTTGAAAAGACTGAGGTCATTCAGAACCTAAATCAAGCGATAAATAAATATAGTCGAGCACTTTTTTCCCAAACCCAAGCACATTTACAATTCGTTTTTTTGGTGAGATACAGATGGACACTTTGAGTGAACAAAACGCTAGTCGCCAATGCTTTCACGAAATTATGTCCGTAGGAGAATCCAGTTAGTTTCTTACTTTTTGTTATCATGTTTTGCAATTCATGCAAATTCTATAACAAATGAAAATGAACCTTTGCGAGCCTTGGTCAGTACGACGGAGACATTTTCAGGAGGAACAAACGGAAGTGCTTCTGGTAACCCTTTCTCGGCTACTTTTAACACATTTGCTTTCACCGGAACAACACTTTCAGGGTTTAATGCATTTTTTCGAGATGATAGTAATGGTTACGCCCAAATCACTGGAAGTAGACTTAATCAAATTACTATTAAACTTGCCACTAGTGGTAATTTTAAATTAGAAGAAATAGTTTTCGAGGTTGCCAACGTCAATACAGCTAATGATAATATTACCGTTAATGGTTACAAAAACAATGGCTTTGTTGCGAGTGCAACGACTACTTTTCTTGTCCCAGGAGCAATTGGGACTGAAAAAACTGTTGATTTTACCGGGATTGCAGCGTTTAACGATATCGATGAGATAAGAATTGAAATTGCAGACGATGGGCTTTTTGGTGGACTTAGAATTGAAAGTATAACAACTGATGTTGCCGCCGCCTCCGACACAGATCCCCCAACCTTCGACGTAGCTCCCTCAGCTAGTTCAGTCACCACTACAGGTTTTACAGCAGGGGCTAGCATTGATGAAGGAGGAGACATCTACTATGTAGTAGTAGCCGATGGCGCTTCCGCCCCAACTCCAGCCAATGTGATTGCTGGCCAAGCCAATGGAGGAGGCTCTCCAATCGTTTCAGGCAGTGGCACTAACCTAACAGACCCTTTCACCCTTTCCTCAGCAGTAACAGGCCTTACGGCAAGTACAGCCTATGATGTATACTTTATCGCCCGAGATGATGAAAGCACCCCAAATGTCCAAGCGACAGTCACTAAAGTAGATGTGACTACCCTAGCTCCGAGTTCACTACAAATAGCAGCCACAGTATTCCTAGAAGGCGCTTATAATGGTACCAACCTAAACACAGCCATCAATAGTAGCATACCAGCCCAACAACCCTACAATGGCGTAAACAGTCATAGCCAAACAACGAGTGTGAGTATACCAGCAAATGCAGTAGACTGGGTATTAGTAGAACTAAGAGAAGCAAGTACAGCTGCCACGGCAACCAACGCAACCAGAAAAGGCTCGACGGCAGGCTTTCTGATGAATGATGGGACAATCAAGGCGACAGATGGTACGAGCAACCTAACGATCAACCTAACGGGTAACACAGGGACAGCCTACTATGTGGTGATCTACCATAGAAACCACCTACCAATCATGTCAGCCGCTGCGATAGATGGTTCGGGAGGCACACTGACGATAGACTTCACCAGCAACTCAGCGAACACCTACCAGACGACGACCGCCCTAGCAAGCCTAAGCAACAACAAGTTTGGGATGCCATCAGGAGATGTGAATCAAGATGGCAATATCAACAGCACAGACCTGAGCACATGGCGCACTAATAACGGAGCAGTTTACAGTTACTCTGGCAATGGCAATG